>CAYXDO010000242.1:0-12345 GCA_964463485.1 uncultured Myxococcales bacterium
GAGTCCGAACACAACGCGTCGCACACCGATCGATCGCCGCAAGTCCGCGTTCTATCTACTCGTTTTTCGACCAACCTCCCCGCAGCGCACTCAGATCCAGGCCCGGCTGCACCCAAATGATTTTCGAAGGTAATCTGCGCAACTGAGCGTCGACAGTCACGATACAGAACGCGTGCGAGACAATGCATTCGATCACGAGAGGTTGGACGTCTACCAGCTAGCTATCACCTTTGCCGCCTGGGTTGGCGATTTGTTGGAAGGAACGCTCAAGAGGACGAGACTCAGCGCAACAAAACATCTCGATGAAGCCAGCACATCCATCGGGTTGAACATCGCTGAGGGGAACGGAAAAAGATCACTGCCAGATCGATCCCGCTATCTGGAGATTTCCAGAGGTTCTGCCTTGGAGTGTGCCGCGTGTTTGGACGTGCTCGTCGCCCGAAGGAAACTCAAGAGCTCCGACGCCCAGCCGGGAAGGGAGCTCTTGCTTCGCGTCGTATCCATGCTTACGAAATTCATCGAAAGCCTCACTGTGCGGGAAGCTCTCGATCGATCGAGGGTGGGCGCGAAGCGCGCTGGAAATGGCTCGCGAACCTCTCCGAGTCCCGAACCAAGGAGATGCTCGTGCTCGTGCTCGTTCGTGCTCGTGCTCGTTCGTGCTCGTGCTCGTTCGTGCTCGTGCTCGCGCTTGTGCTCGTGCTCGCGCTTGTGCGCGTGCTCGCGCTCGTGCTCGAACCGCGGGCGTCGCGATGCGGAAGCAACCCAGAAAGTAGGCAACAACGGAGCGAAAACTTTTCGCAGCCAGCGGTCTCCTTCGGCGTCCGGAAGCATTGCCAAGCCCTGCCCGCCGCAGTAGGCAGGGATCGGGTCCCACCATGACGAAGATCTCCCCCAACGCCCCACATCTGTCCGTCCCCTCGAGGAGTGCTCCCTCGGATCTGCGCAGCCCCGAAGAGGTCTCCGTCGAGAAGGCGCTCGCGGCGCTGCACGCCGCGGAGGAGAAGTTCGAACGAGCGGAGGTGAAGGCGGCCCACCAGGGCCTGAGCTCCGATCCGGCGTTCGGCGAGACGATCAAGGCGATCGGTACGGTCGAGAACGCCGCAAACGCGCTCGCGGTGGCCATGACCTACCTTCGTGAGTATCCGGCAGGGTCCCTCTTGCCCGAGCACATCAAGCAGAAGATGGTCGGCCACGTGGGTGCGACAACCGCGATCAGTCGGACCTACGTCAACGCCCAAGCCGCCCTCAACGAGCCCTCCGTCGCTGCGTTGCTCGACAAGATCGGAGTCTCGCAGTCGCACGTGGTGACCGGTCCCGGTCATGGCGCCGCGGCCATTTTCGCGTTGTTGTTCCTCGAGGGGAGCCTCGAGAAGATTTATCCGGACCGATACCCGCGCAACGCGACGGGGCTTCAGAATCTCATCGCCGATTTCTGCCGTCCGCACAGCCCGCTGCCGAGCCACGTCTTTCCGGGTGTCCCGTCGGTGAGTGAAGGCGGCGAGCTCGGTTATTCGTTCGGCATCGCCGCGGGCGCGGGGCTCGCGCATCCGGAGGCCCTGATCATCGGGCAGATCGGAGACAAGGAGTCGGAGGCCGGTCCCCTTCAGGCGGCCATCGAGAATCACAACGCCGTGTATGACTTCCGGAAGGGTTTGGTCCTTCCGATGGTTCACGCCAACGGCCTCGGCATTTCCGGAAGCGCCATCATCTCCGCCCGCACGGACGCGGAGCTCAAGCTCTATCTGCGCGGACTCGGTTATGCGCCGTTCGTCGTGAACGCCGAGGACAACGAGCCGATGAAGCGGGCTGACAAGAAGGCCGCCGAGCTCGAGCCTTTGTACGCCAAGCAGAAGGACAACGAGTCCAAAGGCACGCCGGACAAGAAGCTCGACGCTCGGGTGAGCGGTCTCGAGAAGGAAGTTCGAGATCTTCGGCAGGCTGGATCGGACCTCACGAACGCGGTGATGCAGCGTTACGTGCGGCAGGCGGTCTGGAATCTGGGTCGCAAGAAGGAGCTCGCGCTGGAGCTCGACGACAAGGGGCAGCAGGCCGATGCGCTCCGCAAGTCTCTAGCTCCGGATGACGAGCTCGGGCAGGCGAGGCTGCGGAAGCTCGACGGCGAAGTGTCGGCGCTCGAGCAGAAGCTCCGCGACAAGAAGACGCCGATGATCGTGTATCGGGAGGCCAAGGGCGGCGGGCACGCGCCCGCGTTCGTGAACGGCAAGGCGACCAAGGGCGCGCCCGAGTCTCACCAACTCATCTTGTCGGCGAAGGACCTCACCGCGAAGGACAAGGGCACGCGAGACATTCTGGAGCGATGGCTGTCCGACTTGACTGGTGGAAAGGGTCCGAGCGGCCTGTTGCCCGAAACCAACCCGGAGCTCTCGCGAGCTGCCGACAAGGTCATGCCTCTTGGCGACTTGCGCTCGGGCGCAGCGCCGCTCGCGGTCGGGCGAGTCGACGATCCGTTGAAAGGGCGCGCGGCCGATGGGTATCTCGTCGAGCTCGCCGCGCGAGGCAAGGACCAGCGGGGCGGCAACGAAGGGATCGACGCGTACCTTCGTGACTATCTCGTCGACAACAAGGGCAAGGCGTTTTTGTTGTCCGCAGACACCGCGGAATCCAACCGACTCAAGAAGACCGTCGACACCCTCGGCCGCCGCTTCAACTTGCCGCGCGGAGAGCATCATCCCGGAACGAGCGGTCCGCGCGGCGAGGTGATCGACACGCTCTCGGAGCAGTACCTGACCTCCATGGCGCAGGGTATGGTCAACAGCGGTCGCCAGGCGGTGATTTCGAATTACGAGGCTTTCTTTCAAATCAGCGCCTCGATGATTCGGCAATACATCAAGTTCCGAAAGCAGGCCGCGGAGGCCAACGCGACGGCCAAGAAGGAAGGAAATCCGGCTGATTTCCGTCCGCCGGTTCCCAACCTGGTGTTGCACCTCTCCTCGATCGCCTTCGAACAAGACCACAACGGGTTCTCGCATCAGAACCCTGGGCTGGTGGATGACTTGGCCGCGGAGCCTCGTGCGCAGGTCGCCGTGTACATGCCTCCGGAGGCGAACACGGCAACTCTCCACCTCGCCAAGGCTCTGGCGGGCAAGGGTCAGGTCGCCGCGATCGTCGCCGACAAGCAGCCTCGGGCGCAGTTCCTGAAGCCCGAAGAGGCCAAGGAGCTCGCGGATACGGGCGCGGCGGCGTGGGCCTTCGCCTCGAGTGTGGATCCCAAGAAGGAGCGACCAGACGTCGTGCTGGCGGCGTCCGGTGGGTACCACACCGACGAGGTCTTGGCGGCCTCGCAGATCCTCTTTGCGTTCAACGACAAGCTCGTGAAGGACGGCAAAAAGCCGATCCGATTCAGCACCGTCAACGTGGCAGAGCCGCTGAAGCTGCGCGCCCCCAAGGACCAGGACGACCTGGCCTTGAAGCGCCTCGCGGTCCACGGGCGCAAGGGCGCGGAGAGTACCGACGCCACTGTGCTGGAGACCGCGACCTTCGATCGGCTGTTCCCGAAGAACGCCGCGGTCGTCTACAACTTCGGCGGCTTCGCGCGGACCGCGGAGGGTCTGTTCACGGGTCGCGAGCGGACTGTGTCGACTCACGGTTACAAAAACGAAGGGAGCACGACCACGCGCTTCGACATGATGACTCGCAACGGATGTGACCGGTTCAGCCTGGTCACTGACGTCGTGGAGCGCGTCTTCAAGAAGGGTTCGATCGATCGATCGACCCGGGACGAGATTCAGGCCTACTGCGCCAAGCAGCTGGACGCCCACGACGGCCGAATGAAGGCCGGAGCTGCCGTCGATCCTCCGGAAATCACCGGCGGGATCTGGACTCGGCCGACGTTGGGCTGACCCGTGGCTATCAAAGTGGGTTCGACCGAGCTTTCGGGGCTCTCCGAGCGCGAGCGCTTCGTGCTCGACACGATCGATCGGCTCGGGCTTTTTGGAGGCAAAGTCTCCGGCGCGCTCGAGGTCGAGGAAGCGCGGACCGCCCAAAAGCTGTCCGGCGTGTTCAGCGACCCTCGGGATCGAGCGATCGCGGAGAGCTTGCTCTCGCGCTATTTTCCCGATTCGGCACGACCCACTCATACTCAGCTCGGCGGGGCGGCCAAAATCCACGGTCCAGGCCTCGTTCAAGCTCCCGACCGTTCCAAGCTCTCCCGCCTGTTCGCTCCGCGCTCGGTCGCGGTGATCGGTGCGACCGGAGATTCGAACCGCGTAGCCGATACGGTGCTGAAGAGCCTCGAAGGTTTTGCGGGCAAGGTCCACGTCGTGAGCGCCAAGGGGCTCGTCGATCGGCCGACGGTGGACTCGGCGTCGAAGCTCCCGAAGGTCGATTTGGCGATCCTCGCGATCCCTGCGGCCCAGATCCCGGAAGCTCTTCAAGCTTTGGGGGAGAAGGGGACGAAGAACGCGATCGTGATCAGCGGGGGCTTCAAGGAGCTCGGCGCGGAGGGTCGGGCGCTCGAGGATCGCCTCGTCGCCATCGCGAAGAAGTACGAGCTCAACGTCGTCGGACCGAACTCGGTCGGAGTGATTACTCCACAAATCAACGCGTCCTACTCAGCCGGCGCGGCGCGTTCCGGAGGGGTGGGATTGCTCAGCCAGTCCGGTGCCATCGTTACGGCGTCCCTCTCCGACCTGCAGGCTACCGGTTTTTCTGCGCTCGTGAGCATGGGGAATCAGTCGGTCCTCGAGCTCTCCGATTACTTGGAGGAGCTCGGCCGTAACTCTCAGACCAAGGTGATTGCGACTTATGTGGAGCAAATCAAGGACGGTCCGAGGTTCCTCGAGGTCGCCGCGCGGGTAGGGCGCGACAAGCCGATCGTGATGTTGCGCGGCGGCAAGAGCGCCACCGGAGAGAGAGCTTCGGCATCTCATACCGGAGCTTTGGCGGGTTCTGGAGCCGCGTACTCCGCCGCGTTCCGCAAGGCCGGAGTGATCGAGGTCGAGAATCAGGAGGAGCTCCTCGACTTGGCACGGACTTTCGGCTCGTCGCAGCCCTTGCCCAAGGGTCGTAACTTCGCCGTGCTGACGAACGCTGGCGGTCTGGCCATCTTGACCGCCGACGCGGCAGATCCTTTGAAGCTCGAGTTTGCGAAGCTGAGTGAGGGGACGCTCGCGAAGCTCCGCGCGATTCTGCCTCCTGAAGTCAGCGCCAAGAACCCAGTCGACCTCTTTGGGGACGCCCGGAGCGACCGATATCAGAAGGCGCTCGAGATCGTGATGGCCGACTCCGCCGTCGACGGTGTGATTTGCCTCGCGTCACCGCAGGGCATGACCGACGCGCCCGAGATCGCTCGGGTGATTGCCAACGTCGCGAGGTCCGGCGGCAAGCCGGTGCTCGCTTCGCTTCAGGGGGAGGCCGAGATGGCCGATGCCCATCGGCTGCTCGAGCACGCCGGTGTTCCGAGCTTTCCGACGGCCGAACGGGCGGCGCGAGCCCTGGCGAGGATGGCTGATTACGGCGAGCTTCGGGCACGAAAGCTCGAGTCGACGACCGCGGTGTCGGTAGACGTGTCTCTCGTCGAGCAGGCGCTCGAGAAGCTCCCGCGAGGCCCCGAGGGCAGAGTCGGCGCCGAGACGCTCGAAGCGCTCCGCGCCACCGGCCTGAAAGTCGTGAGCCAACGGATGGTGAGTGACTCGACCGAAGCGCTGGCCGCAGCAGACGCGCTCGGCTACCCAGTGGCCCTGAAAATTCGCTCCCCGGACGTGGTCCACAAGAGTGACTCCGGAGGGGTCGCGCTCGGTATCTCGAGCCCCAAGGAGCTCGAGAAAGCCTGCGCCGACATGCTCGAGCGCGTGAAGAGCAAAGTCCCCGGCGCGACCATCGATGGGTTCGAAGTCCAGAACATGGCACCCAAGGGTCACGAGCTGATCGTCGGCGTGGTGAGAGATCCGACCTTCGGCCCGATGGTCATGCTCGGGTCCGGAGGCATCTACGTGGAGGTGCTCAAAGACTTCACGTTCGAGCTCGCGCCGCTCTCTGAAGCAGGGATCGACCGACTCATCGCCGGGCTGAAGGCCAAACCGCTGCTGGAGGGAGCGCGCGGACAGCCCCGCATCGACTTCGAGGCGCTCCGGGATTTGCTGCGGAAGGTGTCGGCCCTGGCCTCGAATCACCCCGAGCTCTTGGAGCTGGATCTGAATCCGGTGAGAGTCTCTCCGGAGGGCGCCATCGCGCTCGACGCGCGCGCCCGGCTGAGCTGAGTCGCGATCGGTTTCGCACCGAACGTCCCTGACCGTCCCAGACCCAAGGCCGGGCCGTACCCATTCGGGAAGACTCCGGGGTCGCGGGGGACGCCCGAAGCGAGAGTCGGGGGCGGGCTTGACAGCCGACCACGCCCGGCCGACAAACCACCGCTCCGATGCTTCGTTTGCTCAGCCTCGCGCGACGGCACCGGTATCTGATCGCGAACTTCATCGTCCGAGATCTCAAAATCAAATACCGAGATACGGTCTTTGGGTATCTCTGGAGCCTCCTCGAGCCCCTGTCGGTCGTCGGGATCTACTATTTCGTGTTCGTGACTCTCGCAGGGCGAGGTGGTCAAGACTTTCCGCTGATCGTCATTTTGGGGCTCCTGCCGTGGAATTTCTTCAGTGGTGTGATCCTGGGCTCCGCGCAGGCTCTACGGGCCAATGCCGAGTTGGTGCTTCGGGCTCAGATCCCTCGCGAAGTGTACATTCTGGCGAACACGACCTCGAACGCCGTGGTGCTCGTCCTGGCCATGTTCTCGGTGATCCCTTTTCTCTTCGTTTTTCACGTGAAGATCGGAGTCTCCGCATTTCTTTGGCCCGTGGCGATACTCATGATGGCGTCGTTCGCCACCGGAATCGGACTCATGGTGGCTTGCGCGAACGTCGTTTACCGAGACGTGGGCTACCTCCTCGGTGTGATTCTTCGGATCGCCCTGTATTTTTCGGCTGCCGTGTATCCCATCGAGATGGTCCCCGACAGACTCCGGTACCTCTTTTCGTTCAATCCCGTGGCGGTCTACCTCACGCTCGCGCGGAGCGCGATTCTCAATCGACCGACTGGCCTCGCTGACGAGCACCTGATCGTGGCCGCGGCGCTCGCCTTCGGGATGCTCTGGGTCGGCGCGGCGTTCTTCCCCCGCCTCGAGCAGCAGGCGGTGAAGCTCTTGTGAGCTCGCCCGTCGTAGCTGCCGCTGAGCCGGTCATCATCTTGGACGAGGTGTGGCTGACCTTTCCGCTCGTGGAGTATCACGCGGCGGGCGTCAAGGAAGCCTTCCTCATGCGCGTGCGCGGACAGACCAAGCCGAAGGCCGAGCGAGAGTTCGTGGCGCTCCGCGGCATCTCCGTCACGATTCGAAAAGGCGAGACCGTCGGAATCATGGGTCGCAACGGGTCTGGAAAGACCACGCTGCTGCGGGTGATGTCGGGCGCATATCGGCCCGACCGAGGCAAGGTCACGACCAAAGGCAAAGTCACGAACCTTCAGCTCGGCTCCGGCTTCCGCGAGGAGCTCACGGGGTACGAAAACGTCAAGCTCAGCGCGGCGATCATGGGTTTGTCGCCCACCGAAGTCGCCTCGCTCATGGAGCCTATCATTCAGTTCGCCGACATCGGTCCGCACATCTACCAACCGCTCAGGACCTACTCGTCAGGAATGAAGGCTCGCCTGGGCTTTTCGGTGGCGTCGGTCCTCAAGCCGGACATCTTGCTCCTCGATGAGTTGTTGGCGGTCGGCGACGCCGATTTCAAGAAAAAATCCATGGCCCGCATGGAGGAGATGGTCACCGGCGACACGACCGTCGTGATCGTGTCGCACGACCCCGGCGAGCTCAAGCGACTCTGCACGCGGGCGCTCTTGATGGACAAGGGCTCGATCGTCTTGGATGCGTCGCCGGCAGAGGTCGAGAAGTCTTATCTCGGAGCTTCCTGAGTCATGCGCATCCTCACCATCGTGGGGGCCCGCCCCCAGTTCATCAAGTGCTCGGCGGTGTCTCCTCACCTGCGCCGCCGACACACGGAGATCCTCGTCCACACCGGCCAACACCACGACTACGAGATGAGTCGGCTCTTCTTCGAGCAACTCGGAATTCCAGAACCGGACCACAACCTCGGCGTGGCCGGCGGCTCGAGCGGTCAGATGACGGGCCGCATGATGGAGCGACTCGAGCCTGTGGTGGAGGCAGAGCGACCGGACTGGATGGTCGTCTACGGTGACACGAACTCCACGCTCGCGGGCGCGCTCGTGGGCGCAAAAGCCCAGGTTCGGGTGGCTCATGTAGAAGCAGGCCTTCGCAGTTACAACCGAGCCATGCCCGAGGAGATCAACAGAGTCGTGACCGACCACGTGTCTTCGCTGCTCCTCTGCCCGACTGAAAACGCCGTGCAACTGCTCGCAAAGGAAGGGATCACTTCGGGCGTTCGTAACGTTGGCGACGTGATGCTCGACGTCTTCCTTGCCGAGTCGCGCAGCGCGATGGACGAGCTCGATCTAGGTTCGGTCTTGGCCGCCGCCGGCCTCGCGAGGAGCGGTGACGAGCCTTATGCGCTCGCGACGCTGCATCGCGCGGAGAACACGAGCTCGACGGACCGTTTGATCGAAATTCTGGCAGGGCTTGGGAGAGTACCCGCGTCCGTGCTGCTGCCCGTCCATCCCCGCACCCGGTCGATCATCGATCGTGACTCGGGGGTGCGTGCGTCGGTGGGTTCCAACACGGTCCTCTGTGCGCCCCTGGGATACCGAGAGATGATTCGCGCTTTGTTGGGTGCTCGGCTCGTACTCACGGACTCCGGAGGTCTGCAGAAGGACGCCTACTTTGCTGGTGTGCCGTGCGTGACTTTCCGGGACGAGACCGAGTGGGTCGAGACGGTCGAGGCCGGCGCAAACGTGGTGGTCGGAGCGTCTTCGGATCGGATCGTCGAGGAGTCGGTGCGAGCGCTCTCGACGGCGGGTCGGAGATTTGATCCTCGCGGCGGTCCGTTTGGGGACGGCAGGGCCGGGGAGCACGTCGTGGAGGCCCTGGAGAGTGCGTGAGCTCGAGCAGGTGCCCGACGCTGATCACACCCTTGAGTGCTCCGAATGCGCGACGGCGTGTTTGGGCGGGGGTTCCGGGCGGAACGGTCCGTCGACGAAGCGCCGGAGGAAGAGCTCGGAGGACATGATTTGCCACAAGGGCCACGAGTTGTCGGCGCGATCGGCGAGGTGATCGTCCCACAGCGATTGAGCTCGTTTGGGGTTCCACAACCCGCGCTGTCGAACGCGAGGCGATAGCAGCAGATCGAGCGCCCACTCGTGGTGCCTCGGTTGTCGCAGCCACAGGCTGAACGGCGTCGGATAGCCTTTCTTGTCTTTTCGTTGGCGGATGGGTTCAGGGAGGATGCCGTCCATTGCGTCGCGAAGGACGGCCTTGGTACGGCCCTGGCCCAGCTTCGATCGGTGGGGCAATTGAAAGGCGTATTCGACCAAGCGGTAGTCGAGAAAGGGAACTCGGGCCTCGATGGAGAAGGCCATGGAGTTACGGTCTTCGTAGTGGAGCAATCCGGGGATCGAGGTTCGGGTGGTTTGATCCCAAAGCAAATCCGTGAGCGGGTCTCCGGTCAGTCTTGGGACCTTGCGACGCTCGACGAAGCCGGGCCGAATTCGGGCGTTCACGAACGAGTATGCGGCGGCATTCTGCGGAGGGTCAGGCCGAAGGAGGCTGGTGAGGAAGGGTGAGCCACCGAGCCATCCGCGCAGGCTCGCCCTGGCGATATTGCGGCCGTATGCGGCGCGCCTTCGCAGCTTCGTCTCGAGCCGTTCCAGCTTGGTCCGGGGGTCGAGCGCGATGTGGACGGAATTCTTTCCGGTGAGCTCCTTGATCTTCGGACCCACCGTGGAGAGCTCGCGAATCGCCTCGAGGTCGAGGTGTTTTGCTCTTCGTTTGAGGGCGTCGACGTACGCGTCGAAGTAAGGAAAGTAGCCGCCGAAGATCTCGTCGCTGCCTTGGCCGTCGAGCAGGACTTTGACTCGCCCGTGCGCGAGCTGCATGACGTGCCACTGCGAGTATATCCCCGGACCCGCGGTTGGTTCTTCTTGGAAGTAGCCCGAGCGCTCCATGACTTCGGGGAGGTCGCTCGCGTCAGGATGGGTTCGATGGGCCACCAGACCCATCCTCTCGACCATCACGTCGATGAAGCGACCTTCTTCGAATCCCGGTTGGTCGTAGACTACGGAGAATGACTCCGGCGCCTTACCCAGTCGCAGCTTGGCGAGCGCGACGATCGAGGAGCTGTCGAGACCGCCGGACAAGCACGTTCCCACGGGCACGTCCGAGCGAAAGCGAAGGCGAACCGAGTCGGCGAGCAAATCGCGGACTTTGCTTGCAGCTTCCTGTTCGCTGACTTCGATCGGTTGCGGAGGAGGTCGGAATGTCCAGTACCGTCTTTGGTCGACTGCTCCGCCTCGCTGTGCGCGCATCCACGTTCCGGGCTCGAAGCGCTCCACCCCTTTGAAGTACGTGTGCGTTCCCGAACCTACGACCGGATACTCTACGAATTCAGCCATCGTCGCCTCGTCGAGCTCCACGAGCTCGGGCTCAGCGGCGAGGAGGGCTTTGATCTCGGAGGCAAAGATCAGACGGTGGTCACTCTTGCGAAAGTACAGCGGCTTCACGCCCAGGCGGTCACGGGAGAGGATGAGGGTCTGCTGGGCGACGTCCCAGATAGCCAAGGCCCACATCCCGTTGAAGCGTTCGAAAGCCCCGAGCCCCCACGCGCGGTAGGCCTCGAGGATCACCTCTGAGTCGCTCGTGGACGCGAACACACTTCCGAGCTTTTGGAGCTCCTCTTTGAGCTCGAGATAATTGTAGACTTCGCCGTTGTAAGTCAGCCACAAGCCTCGGTCGCGAGTACTCATCGGCTGGTGCCCGGTCGCGGAGAGATCGATGATGGAGAGGCGCCGGTGGGCGAGGCCACATGGGCCGAGGATTTCTAGGCCCGCGCCATCGGGCCCACGATGGGCCAGCGTCCGACCCATGGTGGATAGCTTTTGGACGGGCGGCGCTTCCCCGTTGAAGCTCAGAATGCCGGCGATTCCGCACATCGACGGGGTATGACGTGCAGGCTTGATCGGAGCCGTCAAGGGCTGGTCTGAGCTCGCGCGCGCGGCGGAATGCCCTTGACGGCTGGTCGGGGCGCGAGGAACCTGGCCGAGTCATGAGCGCCATACCCATGCTCGATCTTGCTGCGCAGCACGCGCCCATCCGCGAGGAGCTGCGCGCAGCCTTCGACCGAGTGCTCGACGCGCAGGCCTTCATCATGGGTCCGGACGTCGGAGCCTTCGAGGCGGAGATGTCGCGTTATCTCGGTGTAAATCATGCTATCGCCTGTGCGAACGGTTCGGACGCGCTGGTGCTTGCGCTCCAAGCGCTCGACGTCGGCCCTGGGGTCGACGTGCTCACGACGACCTTCTCGTTTTTCGCCACGGGGGGAGCGATCGCGAGACTCGGAGCTCGTCCGGTGTTTGCAGACATCGACCCGAGGACTTTCAACCTCGATCTGGTCGACGCTGAGCGCAAACTCACGGGCAAGACCAAAGTCATCATGCCCGTTCATCTCTTTGGCCAGATGGCGCCGATGGGTCCGGTGTTGGAGTTTGCGAGGCGGCATGGCTTGCGAGTCGTAGAGGACGCCGCGCAGGCCGTCGGGTCGAGGGAGAATGGCGCAGCAGCAGGAACGGTGGGAGACGCCGGGACCCTGTCGTTCTTTCCGTCGAAGAACCTGGGTTGCTTGGGGGATGGGGGGATGGTGTTGACGAACGACGCGAGGGTCGCGGAGAGAGTTCGGTCCCTTCGGCTCCACGGAAGTGGCAAAGTCAGGTATCATCACGAGGAAGTCGGGATGAACTCGAGACTCGATACTCTCCAAGCGGCCCTGCTCCGAGTGAAGCTTCCGCACCTCGCTCGTTGGACCGAGGGGCGCCAGAGGGTCGCGGCCGTCTATGATCGACTCTTCGAGGGCGTACCTGGCATCGTCGCTCCCCTTCGGCTCTCAGGCATGCATCATATCTACAACCAGTATACCGTCCGAGTCCCACGTCGAGACCAGCTCGAGGCCAAGCTGAAGGCAGACAAGATCGGCTGTGCGGTGTATTATCCCGTGCCGCTGCACCTGCAGAACTGTTTCGCCGAGCTCGGCGGCGCGCCGGGTCAGTGTCCGGAGGCTGAGAGGGCGGTTGGGGAAGTGATTTCAATTCCGGTGTACGGTGAGTTGAGCGACGCGCAAATCGAGCGGATCGCGGGGGTCCTTCGGAGTCACGTGGCCTGAGTACACGTCCTCAGCTCGTGACCATGCTGAAGCCACAGAGGACGCGGAGAGAAGACACAGA
>CAYXDO010000243.1:0-12220 GCA_964463485.1 uncultured Myxococcales bacterium
CCAGCCCCGCCTTGTCGATCTTCTATGGTACCGGCTAGGCCGGGTTATGAGCTCCAAGCCGATTGGCGCTCTAGTTCTAGTAGGAACCGCGGCGAGGTGGCCGCGCGTGGTCTAGGGTCTATTTGGGATTTCGTGCAAACGAACGGTGTCGGTCGCCTCTCCCCTGTCAGGAGAGGCTCCGAGCAGAATGACGAGCCTGTCGCCGCGTCGGGCTCGGCCGCTGGCGAGCAGCCGCTCCTCGATCCGCCTCACCGTCTCGTCGACCGTCTCGGCTGGGTCGAGGGCGTCGGCCTCGACGCCCCAGCTGATGCTGAGTCTTCTTCGGGTCGCTGAGTCGAGGGCGAAGGCGACGATCGGGACGTCTGGCCGGTACTTCGCCAGGAGGGTGGCGGTGAGTCCGTTCTGCGTCACGCAGGCCACGAGCCGAGCGCCAGACTCGACGGCCACCTCGGACGCCATCCTCGCGCTTGCGTCGGGGAAGGCAGAGGGCATTTCGACTCGGTGCGCCCGGACTCGCAGGAAGCGCTCGCGCTCGGTTTCGACCACCATGCGATCCATGAATTGCAGGGCGAGGAGTGGATTCTTGCCAATCGCCGTCTCCGCCGACAGCGACACCCCGTCGGCACCGTCGGCGATGGCGTTGGCGACGTCGGACGCTTCTGCGCGGGTGGGCCTGGCTTCGGTGACCATGGAGCTCAGCATCTGAGTTCCGATCACCACCGGAACGCCTCGGTTGTTGGCGAGCCTCACGACTTCCTTCTGCACCAAGGGCATGCGAGTGATTTCAATTTGCGCGCCGAGGTCACCGCGGCGAATCATCACGGCGTCCGCGCGGGCGAGAATCCCGTCGAGGCGGGTGAACGCCTCGGGTCGCTCGATTTTGGCCATGATTCCTGTCCGCACGTCGAGCCGCTCGAAGTGCTCGCGCACCTCCAGCACATCGGTGGCGTCACGGACGTAAGTGATTGCGACAAAATCCACGCCTTCCCCGACCATTCGGTCGATGTGTTGCCAGTCGTCTTCCGTCACTGCGCGTGATCGCAGGGGCAAGCCGGGCGAGTGAAGGTCTGTTCGATCGAGCACGGTGCCGCCGTGCACGACCTCGGCGGTGACTTTGGTGCTTCGGGCCTCCGTGACCACGAGCTCCACGAGACCGTCGGAGAGTCGGATCCGATCGCCGCGGATCAACTCATCGCTGAACACACCCGAATCGACGGGGATCTTCGTCGCCGATCCGAGGGTGGATCCGTCTCTCGGGACGAGCTCGACCTGAGCGCCTCGCCGCAGCTCGACGACTCCACCGACGAGGTGTCCGACGCGCACCTTGGGCCCTGGAATATCGGCGATGATGGCGATGGGGCGTCCGAGAGACTCCGAGATGGCGCGGAGTCGGCGAACCCAGCGAACGTGGACGGCGGGCTCTTGGTAGCCGAGGTTGATCCGAGCCGCGTCCATTCCGGCCTCGATGAGGGCGGCGATCTTCGCGTCGTCGTCGACGGAGGGGCCCATCGTGCAGAGAATTTTCGCGCGTCGCTTCGACACAGGCGGACGCTGCCACGGACGCCCGATTTCGTCAGCCCGCGGGAGAGCCCCGGAGGACCGCTGCTCCTTCCTCGCGCGCGGGCGCGAGCGTTACGATTCCGAGCGCGAGCACGAAGACGCGTACGAAGAGGAAATCGTTGGGCTTCAACCTATTCAGCGCTCTAGCCGAGAAGCCTCAGGCGTAATAGGTCGAGCACCGACAGCGCCGTGCCGCGGCGGATCTGGGCTCGATCTCCAGGGAGTCGGATTTGTCGCACCGCGACGTCTTCGGGTCCGGCGACTGCAATGAAGACGGTTCCTACGGGCTTGTCCGGAGAGCCTCCGGTCGGCCCGGCGATGCCGGTGGCCGAAAGCCCCCAGGTGGCGCCCAAGCGCGCCCTGGCTCCGACGGCCATTTGCGATGCGACGGGAGCGCTGACCGCCCCGTGCGTGTCGAGCTCCGCCGCGGTCACGCCGACGAGCTCTTGCTTGGCTGAGTTCGCGTAGGTAACGAACCCGCCCAAAACGTATTTCGACGAGCCCGATCGATCGGTGAGGAGCGTCGAAATCAGTCCGCCCGTACAGGACTCGGCGGTCGCCACGGTATGGCCGGCGGCCTCGAGCAACTCACCCACGACGACCGGCAGCTCCTGATCGTCGACGCCGAAGATGCGACTCTCGAGGATCGAACGAATCGCGGCTTCGGCCTGGGCAATGGCTTCGGACGCGCCCTGTCCGGTCGCGGCGAGCTTGATGTGGTTTTCGGCGCCGAGAGTTCGGTACCCAAACCGCACCGACGGATGCGCGCCCGTCACCGCGCGGATCTCATGCTCCAGCCTACTCTCGCCTAGACCCATGACTCGGAGGGTGCGCCGATGAATCGGCCTTGCGGACCGTCCGGGAGACTCCGACTCGGATGGACGAATCACGGGCGCGACGGCGTTATCGAACAGCCAGCGCATCTCGCGCGGAACACCGGGAAGCAGAAAAATCCGAGCGCGGCCGAGGGGAGCGACAAAGGCCGGCGCTGTGCCGACTGGGTTCGGAATCACTTCGCCGAGCTCAGGAACGCGGGCTTGGCGTTCGTTGTTGGGCGTCATTTCGCGGCCGATCGAACGAAATTTCTGGGCGATGGCGTCGAGGGTAGGCGCGTGCAGGGTGAGGTTGGTCCCGAGCGCCCGGGCCAACGCCGCCAAGGTGACGTCGTCGTCGGTGGGTCCCAGACCTCCAGATGAAATCACGAGCTCCGAGCGGGCGGCGGCCGCGGTGAAAGCCTCAGCGATGTCCTCTTCGACGTCTCGAACCGTCGTGTGACGCACGACCGACCAGCCAAGGGCCTCCAGCTTCTTGTCGAGCTCGTTCGAGCTCGTGTCCACGGTCTCACCGGAAAGGAGCTCGTCGCCGATGGTGATGATTTCCGCGTTCGCCACGAGCTCAGCTCGGAGGAACGACTGCGTCGAGGTAGACGTCGGCGAACCAGTCATCCCAGTCGCGAGGCCCCTCGATGAAGCCGATGATTCGCCCATCCTTGATGACGTAGGTCTCCGGAAACATCGTGGTGCCGTACTGTTTGGCGAGCTCTCCGGAGGGATCGAGCAGGACCTTGAACGGAGGAGGATCCGTCTCGAACATCTTCTTGACGGGATCCCAAGACTCGTCGGCGCTCACCGCCAGCATCACGATGTTCTTGCCTCGCAAGCGGGACTCGAGGCGCCGCATGGACGGCATCTCCTCGAGACACGGCGGGCACCAGGTTGCCCAGAAATTGAGGAAAATGACCTTTCCGGCGAAGTCGGAGAGTGCGACTTTGCCGCCGGACATACTCTCGAGCGTGAACGGGAGCGGGTTCTGATTTCGAGCTTCGACCTTCAGGAGCTTGCCGGCGAGGCGGCCGCGACCGACCGAGGCGTCGGCGAACCCTACCGAGGTGAAATAGGCGGCAGCACCAAAGGTCGCGAGGACGAGGGTAGCTTTGAGGAGAGAGGATGGGCCGCCTGGCTCGGCCGATGAAGGGGACGCGGCTTCTTCGGGAGCCTTCTTCGACGAGCGCTTCCTGCTCACTCCAGAATCGTTAGCACATCGCTAGCGGGTCGCGGCGACGAAAATCCAGGGAACAGAGACAGCCAACACGGTGACGATCCAACGAGCCCAGGGACCTGCGGGCGATCGATGAATGAAGCCGAGCCCGCCCCCAAACACGGCGAGCGCTCCGAACCACGCGCGCCCGCCCCCTGCACCGCCTCCGCCCTTCAAGGCGAGGAGAGCGCCCTGGGCGGACCCCATCAGCAAGACGAGCGCCCCGATCGCGATCTGCGATCGCCTCGCCCAGCTAGGTTTCTGAACTTCGAGCGCCACGAGGAGAGCCTACTCGGCGCGGACGACGGGCCGCAACCGTGCATGCCGATCGGTCTGGTGGGAATCGGGTATGACGAATATTCGCCACTTCTCCGCTGGCCGTCGTGAGCGTGAGAGTCAACCGTGGGCGTGGAGGTGGACGATTTCGTGGAGGTGGGCGAGAAACGTGGGCGCGGGCGTGGACGATTCGGAATGATATTCGTTCGAGCCCCTCTTTACCAACATCGAACGCAAATGCCGATATGCCGATCGCGCTGGTCAGACGTCCGCGAGGGCGCCTGAGTAGAAGCCGTCGAGGGTGTCTTTGTATCGTGCCTCGATGACTTTCCGCTTGACTTTGAGGCTCGCCGTGAGCTCGCCGCCTTCGACGGTGAAGTCTTTCGGGAGGATCGAGAACCTCTTGATCGTCTCGAATTTCGAGAGTTTGGAATTCAGCTCGTCGACGGCCTTCTGGATCATCTCGAGGGCTTGAGCGTGTTTGCTGAGCTCCTCGTAGCTGAGGTTGCCGATGCCGCGCTCGTCCGCCCATTTCTTGATGGACTCCGGATCGAGGGTCACCAGCGCGGAGCAGAAGTTTCGGCCGTTGCCGTGTACGAGCACTTGGCCGAGGTAGGGGCAGAGGGCTTTGAGTTGCCCCTCGAGCTTTTGGGGCGCGACGTACTTACCGCCGGAGGTCTTGATGAGATCCTTCTTGCGATCGGTGATTTTGAGGAATCCGTCGGCGACTTCACCGATGTCACCGGTGCGCAGCCATCCGTCGGGGGTGAGGGCCTCGGCGGTGGCGTCAGGCATGCCGCGATAGCCGCGCATGATCGTGCGGCCCTTCAGCAAGATCTCTCCGTCCTCGGGCGCGAGCTTGAGCTCGATGGACCCGATCGGGAGGCCCACGGTGCCGAAGCGGTAGCTGTTCGGTCGATTCACGAAGCTCGCGGCGCTCGACTCGGTGAGGCCGTAGCCTTCGAGGATCAATACGTTGGCCGCGTGAAAGAACTCAGCCATCTCGCGCGACAGAGGAGCGCTTCCTGAGATGAAGAACTTGATACGGCCTCCGAATTTCGCCCGGAGCTTCGAGAAGACGAGCTTGTCGGCGAGGCCATACTGCACTCCGAGAACGGGGCCGGGTTCTTTGCCTTGTTGTCGCAACCTGGACACTTGCTCACCGACCTTGACGGCCCAGGAGAAAATCTTCCACTTGGCGCCGCCGGCCTCCTGCGCGCCGGTGACAACCTTGTTGTAGACCTTCTCGAAGATGCGGGGCGCGGCGGCCATGAACGTCGGCCGGATGACTGCGAGGTTGTCGACGAGCTTGGGAATGCGGCCGTCGACGGTGGTCGAAAAACCGATTTGGAGCTGCCCGGTGAGCATGACTTTGCCGAAGGAGTGCGACAACGGGAGCCACAGGTATTGATGATCCGACGCGGACAGGAAGCCGACGGCGTCCATGCCTTCGGCGGCGGCCACCCAGCAGTCGTGGGTGAGCTCGACGCCCTTTGGGCGGCCGGTCGTTCCCGACGTGTAAATCAGCGTGGAGAGGTGGTCCTTTTTCACGCTCGTGGCGATCTTCCCGAACTCGTCGGGATGCTCCGCGTCGTAGCGCTTGCCCAGCTCCTCGAGCTCCGCGAGCGTGATCACCCAGCCGTCGTGGCCGGCCTTTCCATCGATGTTGATGACTTTGCGCAGACCGCTGAGCTTGGCGCGCTCGGCCACGAGCTTGGCGATTTGAGAGTCGTCTTCGGCGAACGCGACGACCGAGCCAGAGTCGGAGAGGATATATTGGCACTCGTCAGACGTGCTGTTCGGATAGACGGTCGTCGCGGCACCTCCCGCGCACATGAGGCCGAGGTCGGCGAGGATCCACTCGTAGCGAGTGTTGGCGATGACGCCGACCCTGTCCTCGAGCTGGACGCCCAGCGACCGCAGGCCCATCGCGATCGCGCGGACGCGGGCTTCGGTCTCCTTCCACGTCAGCGATTTCCAGCCCTCCCCCACGGGGTACTGGAACGCCATCGTGTTTGGCGTCTCCTTCACTCGCTCGAGGAACAGTTCAACGAGGCTCTCGCACTTCTTCACGCGCTGCCTTTAGCCCATCACCTCTGGCTTGGAAAGCCCCCACCGAGCAGATACCTGCGTGGCGCCGTTTCGTAGGGCGAAGGTCTTCGATCCGCCGTTGGTCCTGGAGCTCCCGGCGGGCTGGCGTTGGCCAAAGGATGGAGTCAGGCTCGCGGGGTGACTTCCATTTCGGTGATTCGCGACGCTCGGTTTCTTGATCACGATCCAGGCCGCGCGCATCCGGAGTCTCCGTCGCGCCTTCGCGCCATCGACCGGGCGCTCGAGGCCTCGGAGCTGACGCTGGTGGAGCTCCTCGCGCGACCGGCGACACGAGAAGAGATCGCCCGCGTGCATGACGATGGATTGATCGCTGCGATCGAGAGGGCCCGCGGTCGAGTCGCCGCTTTGGACCCTGACACCCGCACCAGCGCAGGATCGGTCGAGGCAGCGGAGCTCGCGGCGGGATCGACGATCGAGCTCGCGACGCGAGTGGCCAAGGGTGAGGCACCGCCAGGGATCGCGTTGGTCCGTCCGCCCGGCCACCACGCGACGCGGGATCGCGCGATGGGCTTCTGCTTGCTCAACAACGTCGCGATCGCAACGGAGGCGCTACGCGCGCAAGGCCTCGCGGAGCGCATCGTCATCTACGATTTCGACGTGCACCACGGGAACGGCACGGAGTCGATCTTCTACGAAGATCCGAACGTCTTGTATTTGTCGACTCACCAATGGCCTTTCTATCCGGGCACCGGCCCGAAGGAAGCGACGGGGGTCGGCAAGGGCGAAGGAGCGACGCTCAACGTGCCGCTGCCCGAAGGGACCGACGACGAGACTCTGCTCGAGGTGAGTCGGTCGGTCCTGATACCGGCGGCGGAGTCGTTCTCGCCGGACTTCGTGATCCTGTCCGCGGGGTTCGATCCTTTCTACGACGACCCTCTCGGTGGATTTCGGATCACCGAGCGTGGCTTTCGCGAGCTCGGGCTCTTGTGGCGGGACCTTGCGGAGCGTCGGACCGGCGGCAAGATCGCGGCCGCGCTCGAAGGTGGCTACGACCTCGATGGCTTGGGTCGCTCCGTGGTCGAGCTGCTCGACGGGTGGTCTCGTGGTGGTTAGAAGGCACGCGAAATGAGCGCTCAGAAGGTCCTGCCTCTCCTCCTACGCCCTCGCACGTTCCTCAGGATGCTCGTGGATCCCAAGGCGCCCAAGCTCGCGCGGGTGATCGCAGTTGCGTCGCTTGCGTACGCTATCTGGCCCTTCGACGTCCTACCGGACATCCTACCGCTCGTTGGCTATCTCGATGACCTAGGCGTGCTCGCGATCGCGATGGGCTACCTCTTCCGACAGCTCGATGAGTACGATCGGACCAAGCGGCTGGCGGCTGGCGGGGTCGAGCGCTCGTCGGAGTGAGTCAGTCGACGAGCGACCCGTTAATCCTGCCTAATCCTCATCCTGCCTCAGGATCGGGCACGGGCACGGGCACGGGCACGGACGGGCACGGGCACGGCATTTTCGGGACCTCGGCGGCTGTCGAGGAGATCAGGAATGCTGCGAGTTGTTTCCTTACGGTGCCTTGGCGCGGAAAGCTCGCGCGATCACTTCCTCGGCTGGCTTGTTCATCGGGCTGAAGCCGTTGGGTGGCTCCGAGGCTGGATCATCCGGATCGGTAGGGACGACCCAAACGATGAGTCCGCGCACGCCTTTGGTGTGGAGCCAAGTGGTGAGGACGGCGGCCCAGGCGCGGGCCTGAGCGCTCGCGTCGACGTCTTCGGGGACGTCTTGTGGCCACTCCCACGGTCTTAGGTGGGAGAGGGGCCCGGATCGGTAGCCGACCTCGAGCACGAGCACCTCGCGCTTCGCGATGTCGGCGAGTGTGCCGAGTCGTCGGGCCACTGCCTCGGCGCCTCGTTCGACGTCGGGTTCGAGTGGGTAGTAGCCGTTGACACCGGCCACGTCGACGACATCCCAGAACGCGACGTTTTCGGCTTCATCCCAGTTGGCGCTGTACGTCAGCGGCCCAGAAAAGACCGAGCGCACGCGCTCGGCGAGAGCGCGCATGTGGTCGGCGCCCTGCTGCGTGGACGAGATCGCCTTCAGCTCGACACCGATCGACAGCAACGAAGCACGGCCCGCCGCGGCATCTTCCGCAGCGGCGACGATGAAGGCTTGGTGCGCGGCGAAGAAGACCTTCGCGCGCGCGTCGTCGTAACGAATGCGGCCGCGCCACTCGCCATCGTCCAGATACAGGTGGGGGACGAGCACCGTCGCGAGCCCAAGATCTGCCGCGTCCTTCAAGACCTCGCGGACGGCGCTGCGCGTGTCAGGGTCAGGCAACTGGATGTCGGGGTCTGCCAGGCCCTTCATGCGGCCTTCGATCAAGACGGCGATCGTGTTGACGCCCATGCGCGACAGGCGCGCGAGGGTCTCTCTCGATTTTTCGGATCCGTAGCCGCGGCGCGGATCGCCGACCGGCCGCACCGCCGCTCCGGTGACAACCGCGGGCAACTTCGTGAGGCGCGCTTCGGCGGCCTCGGTCTGGGAGAATCGACAACCCAACGAGAAGAGGAGCACCGACGCGAGGGCCGTGCGACGCACCGAGGGACCATACTTCGGGCCGCGCGCTGGCGCGCAGAAATTGTCGGCACCCGGTCGGAGTGAATCCGACCGGCCGGCAGGTTCGCTTCGCTCACCGCAATTGGTCGGTCCCCGGCGGGAGTGAATCCGGCCGAGCGGCAGCCTCGCTTCGCTCGGCGCAATTTCGTCGATGGTTTTCGATCAGAAATTTGACGGCGGATCCGAGGAAGCGTTCATGGGACCCATGCGACGTGTCGTATTCAATCAAAAGGGCGGAGTCGGAAAGTCGAGCATCACGTGCAACCTCGCGGCGATCAGCGCGGCGCGCGGGTTCAAGACTTTGGTCGTAGACCTCGACTCTCAAGCCAACGCATCCCAATACCTGCTCGGTCGGAATTCCAAGCGCGTGACCACGTCGGTGGCGGACTTCTTCGAGGCTTCGCTGGGCTTCAGCCTCTTGAAGCCCAAGGCAAAGAGCTTCGTCGTCGAGACGCGCTTTCCCAACCTCCACCTCGTCGCGTCGAGCCCGGCCCTCGCGGACATGCAGCAGCGGCTCGAACAGAAACACAAGATCTACAAGCTCCGAGAGATGCTCGATGACCTGGCCGAATATGACGCGGTGTTCATCGACACGCCGCCGGCGCTCAACTTCTTCACACTCTCCGCGCTGATCGCGTCCGACGGGTGTATCATTCCGTTCGACTGCGACCCGTTCGCCAAGGACGCGATCGAACGTTTGATGGAGTCGGTGCGCGAGATCCGAGCAGACCACAACCGCGGGCTCAGGGTCGAAGGCATCGTCGTCAATCAGTACTCACCGAGCGCGAAGCTCCCCAAGCGACTCGTGAAGGAGTTGCGTGAAGACGGGCTTCCGGTGTTCGGGACTTACCTCTCGGCCTCGATCAAGATGAGAGAGTCCCACGATCGAGCGGAGCCCTTGATTCACATGGACCCCAAGCACAAGCTGAGCAAGGAGTTCGTAAAGCTCTACGACGAGCTTCTGCACGTAGCGTGACCTTCGCTCTACTCATCGCGCTGACTTCCGCGCTGCCTCCGGCGGCGCGCGTGGTGATCGAGGACCCCGCCGAGCTCCCACGCCTGCGTGACAATCTCGCCTGGGTGTCGCTCGCCGACCGACGTTTCGACCCGAAGGAGATCGCGCGCTGGTTCGCTTTGGTCGTGGACCCTTTCGACGCGAAGAGCCTCGCTCGGGTTGGGCTCGACACGAGTCGAAGAGTGGACGTCTACGTCGGCGCCGCGATCGTGCTCGAGGGCACCGTCAAGGACCCGGAGACCTTTGATGGGACGTCCGGAAAGGGAGAAGTCGCACTCACTCGGGCCAACGGGCCCGGGCGGATCGCGATCGGGCGGATCGCGATCGGACGCAAGGCCCACGATCCCAAGGAGCTCACGAAGGATCTGAAGCGGTCGAAGCCGAAGCTTCCAGCTTGCGCAGCCCAAAAAGACCGACCGGCAGTGTACGGCGACCTGGCGTTCGAGGAAGCCCAAGGTCGGCTCGGCGAATGGTTCACCGGCGCGAATTTCGCGATGTGGTGGCCGAGCTCCGACCTCGAGATCTGTCTCGAGCTCAAGCCACGGGTGGGCGCGGAGCTCGCGATCGGGACCATTCCGAGCGGCGGAAAGGCCCTGGCGCTCCTCGAGACCTCGAGCGCCGCAGCGTCTGGGTTTGCTCACCTCGGCGCCGAGAGTATTCGTCGGTTGGCCAGTAGGTTGGGCGCGACGACCAAGGACGCGTCGGTGCTCGGAGGTGACTTGGGCGCGACGCTGACGAAGGACGGTATCGTAGCCGCGGTATCGCTGAGCTCGAAGCCTGCGAAGGAGCGGCAGAGGGTCGCGCGAGCGGAAGCGCTCGGCCGTCTGGTACAGCTCGTCGCCGCGTCGTATCCAGGCGCCAAGACCGAAGTGACCGATGAGCATCTCTTCGTAGCTCTAGGGGAGGAGCGCCGTCTGGAGATGGGGTCGAAGAAGCCCGCCCTCGACTCGCCCGTCGTCGTCGAGCTGTCTCCGCCGCTCGTCTTCGAGGCCCTTTTGGCGCGAGCGCTTCGAGGCGAACCAGGTCCCTCGCCGATGGCGTTCACCGTCGTTCGCATGGGTTTTGGAGCTTTCATCGACTCGATGAAGAGGGTATCGGTGCGCGCCGGCCCGAGGCCAGGCCGTCTCGAAGTGACAGCGCGGATCGAGCGCAGGGCCACGGAGTGACGCTCTCGAAATCGGAAGGCAACCGGGTGTAGGCTCACGCGCGTGCCTCGTCACGGCGGGACCTTTGCGGTCGGGCTCATCGCCGCTGCTTCGTGCGGGGTCGACCAACTTCGTTTGGGTCCACCGCTTGGGACCATTGGAACCGCGCTGGTGGCGGTCGCGGAGAATCAGACGCTCGGATCGGTCCAGGTCTTCGAAGGCGTGCCCAGCGATCTCGTCGTTGAGGTTGGCTCGGAAGCGACTCTTCATTTTGTCACGTGGGATCGATCGCCTGCCGACCTTTGTCTCCCGACGGGCTCGATCGAACTCGACGAGTCGGGGGCGCGACAACCGATCCCGCCTGGATTCACCTCGGTCTCGAGCCTCTCGCCGGGAGACTCGTCGTGGCGCTCGTCTCCCGAGCTGCCCGCCGTGCTCGTCGACCGGACCATGCCGGACATCTGTCGCGCCCAACTCTGCCGACCCTTCGAGGCTCGCCCGATCGAGCTCACGGCCATGGCGCGCGTTCGGTTCGTCGGAGAGCTCGACGGAGCGTCCGTGCTCGTCTCGACCACCGACGGCCTCTTTCGCATCGAGGAGGACGAAGTCACCGAGGTGGCCACTGGCACTCGCGCTGGATTCAGGGCCTCGATGGTCCGGGCCGGACACCTATGGCTCGCGGGAACCGATGGGTTTCTGGGACGAGTCGAGCTCTCCGCGCTCGGGAAGCGAGATATCGAGCGCCTTCCGATTCCAACGGGCAACACGATCGTATCGCTCAGCGGGAGCGAGACTGCGGATGAAGTCTACGTCGCCGACAATCGGTCTGGGTTGATTCGGGTGACGAGTGAAGGATCGACAGAGATCATCCCGGCGGGAGAAGAAGGCGACCCTCGTGTAGCGTGGATCGGCCCCGGGGAGGTACTCCGAGTAGGCGCCAAAAACCGCGTCGATCACCTGTCGAACGGACGCCTGGTCGACGAACGAGCTGGAGATGGCAATGAGGAGCTCAACGCGATCGCCGCGACGCCGGTCGGGATCGTGGTGGGCTCCGACATTGGGCGGTTCTATGTACGAAGGAGTGGCGATTGGACTCTGCTCGCCGATTGGAACCAGAACTCGATCCGCGCCATCGCACCCTTCCTCGATGGGTTCGTCGCGGTCGGCAATCGCGGCCGCGCCCAGGTGTTCCGGCCGGGCGTGGGGCTGTGCCAGGAGTTGGTGTCGATCTCGGACGATCACGTCGGCGTGTCGACGGTGGGAGACGAGTTCTATGCAGGCGGCGCGGGCGGACAGGACGAGAAGAGGACCGTGATCTGGCACTTCGTGCCCCGCTGACATCGGACCGGTCGGACGGGTACCCACGAGCGGGACCCGAGGCAATCATTCGGGCGCAGATCCGCCTGGCCACGAGTCCGAACGCGTCGCATACTATCGTTGGAATGCTCACGAAGATGTCCCATTTTTGAAGTTTGAGAGTATCAGCGGAGTGTTTTCGTCCACCTCCACGACCACGTATCTCGCC
>CAYXDO010000244.1:0-12024 GCA_964463485.1 uncultured Myxococcales bacterium
TTCAGTCGACGGAGCCAGAACCCACCGGCTTTAGCCGGTGGTGGGGGTCTCAGTCAGTGGAAGGTCAGCCCGGTGTAGACGGTGGGCGTGCCCGAGCCGTTCGCGTCGACCGTGTTCGACGTGGCTGGGAAGAGATCGTACACTTCGTTCATCGATCCGGTCTGCCAATACACGCCCTGGTGCGGGACCTCCCAGACGGTCGATGCGCCGGTTTCGATCGCGTACTCGAGCGCATAGTCGCGTCGAATTTCGAGCGCCGCATCGGAGATGTCGGCGAAGCCGAGGTTGAGCTCGGCCCAGCCGTACCAGTGGGCGTAGTCTGGGTTCGCGTGATAGGCGCCGTGCCAAGTCTTCACGAAGTCGTATTTGTACATCTTGAAGTAGAGCCGCTCGATGTGCGTGAGATTTCGGTAGACCATCGGCCCGCCGAGCACCAGAGTACCGATCGCCGCGTCTGGGTTCGGTGGCCGCTCCATTCCGGTGGGGACGGGGGGCAGCAATAGGTTGTCGAAGTAGAGGGCCCGGAGGATGTCGTTGGCTTCGTCGACGACCATGTGAGCATTGTCGTGCATGCCGTCCGCCACATCGAGTCGGTACTCGGACCAACTCCGAGCGTGGCACGCGTCGCATACGCTCAACATCTCCTGGCGTCGGGCGCTGAGCACACCCGCGGGATCCACGACTTGGACGATGGTTCCGTCGAGGTCATCGGCGAAAGCCGAGTCTGGGTTACTGTCGGCGCCGGCCACATCGACCGCGGCGGCGGGGTCGAAGGATGGGTTCTGCTCGATGACTCCTGCGTTGAGTACATAGGGTAGCTGACCTCCACGGCGGATGCTACGGTGCGAGGGCATGCCGCCGACGGGTCCGTAGGCGATTCCAAACGACAGGTCGTGGTCCGTATAGGTCGACCCGTCCAGAGCGGTGCGCTTCTTGGCCATGTGGCAGGTCGAGCACGTCGGAGCGGCTCCCGGACCCTCGGTTTCGTAGACGACGCCGTGTTTCGACGCCTGATAAATCTCCCATTGCGGGTGATCTGGACCCATATGGCAGGTCGCGCAGGCGAGCGGATCACGTGCCTGAGCGGCATCGAATGTATGTCGTGAGTGGCAGGAGTCGCATTTGTCTTCGACGTTGTGGCAATTCGTACACGTCGCCACGCCTCCGGAGGCGAGGTCTCCGCTCGAGGAGCACGGCGGCAGGTCGTCGAATCGCCCTGCTTCGAAGGTCCGTTGGTAACCGACAGAGTGTCGGTTGGCTTGGTGACCGCGGTATTGCTCGGGGTGACATCCACGGCAAGTCTCCGGGGACGGGCGTGGGTTGTGACCTGGGCCGCCGTTGAGGTCCGTGCCGTGGCAGTCCTGGCACGCGACCTCCTGCGCCATCGTGCTGGCTTTGTAGTCGGCGACGGCCCGCGAATCGAGGGTGTCGTGACAAATCAGGCAGATATCACTGCGCGGATTCCACGCTTGAATTTCGAGGTTCACGGTCGCGGCCTGGCCGGCGAGCACGCTCGCGGTGCCGACTGCGGCGGGCCAAGACCCCTTTTTCGCCGTGACCGCGTAGACGCCCGCGGGGAGAGTAACGGAGTAAGTGCCGTCTGCGGCCGTGAGCACGGAGGCCGCGCCTGCGGGTTCGAAAGAAATCACCGCATCGGCCACGAGCGCCTGCGCCACCGCTTCGGTCACCGCGCCGCTGAGGAGACCCGTGGACGCCCCTGCCGGTCCGGCGGGCCCCTGGGGTCCGACTGCCCCGTCCGCACCTGCTGGACCCTGGGTTCCGGTCGCCCCGTCCGCGCCCGCCGGGCCTCGAGCACCGACCTCGCCGGCCGCGCCTGCGGGTCCTTCTGCTCCTGCCGCGCCCGCGGGACCCTGGGGCCCTTGTGGCCCGGCCGATCCTTGGAGGCCGTCGTCGCCCTTCGCTCCCGCAGCTCCCGTCGGACCTGCCGGCCCAGCCGGACCCGAAGGGCCTTCGGGGCCCGTGTCCCCCGCGCAGGCCGCGAGGCCCGCCGAGAGCATCCATCCCATGGCTAATCTGTAAGTTGGCATGCCGCTGCCCCAGCAATTCTTCGGCCAGCGACGAGGCTACCTTCTGGGACCGATCTCCGCCTCGCGTTCGAAAATCAAACGAAATGACGCTCCAAAACGGAACAGCACCAACTCAGAAGAACCTCCCCCTCGGGTTTCGAAACTCCTCGTGCCGGGGTAAATTTTCTACCTCCCGTACGCCCCGCTTCTCGCGACCCTCGATGATCGCGGCGTAACACTCGGGCACCGACGATTTCTCGCGAATCCAATTCGTCAAGAGAGACCTTTCGGCCACCTTCGTCACGTCGAAGGCAAAGATCGTCGCCATCAGCGGCCAAAGAAAAAGCTCCCCTGGCCGAACTCTCGCAGCGAGCGTCGGGGGCACATTTTCGCCCCCGAACCATCCGTCCGCGGCGGCAAGGATGCTCCCAGCGAGCACGGAGCGAAACGAATGCCGAGTGTCCAAGTGTTCGAGCAACTCACGATACAGGCGAATCGGCGCGGCGTTCGGCTCGAGCCCCAAAGAGCCGAGAAACCCGCCTCGAGCGGTGAGCTCGGAGATGGCGCGAAGAGTCGCTGCGTCCGACACGTGATTGAACCGATCGGTTCCAAGACCTACCGTAACGAGGATCTTCACCCGAGGACCGCGAAGCGCGGAAACCGTCGCGATCGAAACCGCATCTTCGAGCGGGTCACCGAGTCCTTCCTCGTCTCCCGCCATGAGCGAGTCCGAGCCTCCATCGATCAGCACGATGGCGTCCACGTCGTGCGCCTTCACGAGACCCTCGTACAGTCGGGTGAGTATGGGTACGGTAAAGTCGCGCGCATAGTACGCGTAAATTTGGTGCGGCGCGTCCTTCGGGTACGTCTCGTCGAGA
The DNA here is from genome assembly GCA_964463485.1 of uncultured Myxococcales bacterium. Classification (GTDB taxonomy): domain Bacteria; phylum Myxococcota; class Kuafuiibacteriia; order Kuafuiibacteriales; family Kuafuiibacteriaceae; genus CAYXDO01. The sequence goes on from CAYXDO010000244.1 coordinate 2,906, forward strand.
AACCCCGCGGCATGAACCTCCGGAGCATAGTGCGGCGCAGGGATCGAGGACGCGGTGACCCTCTTCGCCAGGACGGACCCGTGCTCGAACACGACCTCTGCGTTCCCGATCTTTCGCGGATCTCCGAACGAGTAGCTTCCAAGGACGATCGACTTGCCGAGCCTCTCGAGCTCGGGCCACAGCATCAACCCATGGAGGAAGTCGAAGCCGCCGCCGCACCCACAAATCATCACGGTGCGAATCGAAGGGTCGAGCAATGCGCGAGCGAAACCTGGCAGCAACACCGAACCGTCGGACGACGTCATCCCAAGATGAAACTCGGTCCGTATTCGGAACTCAACAGGGGATGACCGGGAAAGGCCCGCGCCTCGTTCCCGCTGCGATGTCCTCACGCCCTCGCGAGCCCTGCGATCATTTGGAGCACGCCTGTTCCACGGTGGAACGAGCCGAGACGAGTCGCGCCGTCAACGCGTTCGCTCGTTCTGCGCGGGGTGCAGCCCCTCGGGTACGAGACTGCTTCGCAAACGTCTGGCATTTGACGAAATCGCAATCTCTGCGACAGCCATGCACGATGGGCAGCCTCGCGCGCAGGTTTTTCGGCGTAGTCACCCGAGGGCGCGGATTCGGCGAGTGCACCTTCCCGAAGTCGGCGAAAACTCAGCGCCTGAGATCTTGGTCGCGAAGTTGCACGGACGAGGCCGCCCCATTGGGGTGAGAGAGGACAGTGCATGCGCAAGAGAACGATCGTGGCGGCCGAGGTCGCGGCCGCATTGACCATTATTTCCTCCGGATGCTCCGGTCCCGTGGGACCCAACGCCAAACCCTCCGGTAACAAGCCGGCCCAGAGCTCGGGCGGAGCGGCCGCGGGGAGCGCTGTCGCGCGACTCATGCAAGAGCGCGGTCTGTCCGACGCGGACGTGACCTCTGCGCTCAAGACGTACACTCCCTCCGGGAAGAAGGACGAGTACTTCGTCTTCGCCTCGGGCGGCCACGGCGGCAACATGCTCGTCATCGGAGTACCGTCGATGCGGATCCTGAAGTATGTCGCGGTATTCACTCCGGAACCGTGGCAGGGCTACGGCTACGGCGACATCTCCACGGAGGAAGTCTTGAAGGGCGGCAATCGCGCAGGACACGAGATCAGATGGGGTGACATGCACCACCCGGCGCTGTCAGAGACCAATGGCGAGTACGACGGAGAGTTCGTCTTCGTCAACGACAAGGCCAACCCTCGCATCGCCGTGGTCAACCTCAAGGACTTCCAGACCGAACAAATCCAAGGGTCGGAGCTGATTCAGTCGGAGCACGGCGGCGCGTTCGTCACTCCGAACACCGATTACGTCATCGAGACTTCTCAGTACGCCGCGCCGCTCGGTGGTGAGTATGCCGACCTCAAGGACTACAACGACAAGTATCGCGGCGCGATGATCTTCTGGAAGTTCGACCGGGCGAAGCGGCGCATCGTTCAGGCCGACTCTTTCGCCATCGAGTTTCCGCCCTACATGCAGGATCTCGCCGACGCGGGCAAGCTGACCTCCGACGGCTGGGCTTTCTGCAACTCCATCAATACGGAGCGCGCGACGGGCGGCGTGCTCGACGGGCAGCCTCCGCTCGAGTCCGGCGCTTCGCAGAACGACATGGATTACATGCACGTGATCAACTGGCGCAAGGCCGCGGAGGTGGTCGCCGCAGGCAAGACCGAAACCGTCTCCGGCATGCGGGTGATTCGGTTGAAGACGGCCCTGGACGAGGGCCTCCTGCATTTCATTCCCGAACCCAAGAGCCCCCACGGCCTGGACGTAACACCGGACGGCGAGGACATCGTCGTCGGCGGAAAGCTCGATACTCACGTCACCGTGTACAATTTCGCGAAAATCAAGGCGCTCGTCGAAGCCAAGAAATACACGGGGCGAGATCCCTACGGAGTTCCGATTCTTCCCTACGAAGAAGCCATCCGAGGCCAGGTCGACATCGGGCTCGGGCCGCTCCACACCGCCTTCGATCCCAACGGCTTCGCGTACACCTCCGTCTTCATCGAGACGAAGGTGGCCAAATGGAACGTCAAGGAGCTGAAGCTGGTAGAGAAGATCTCGACTCAGTACAACATCGGGCACCTGGTCGCCGCAGAGGGTGACACCGTCAGCCCCGACGGCAAGTACCTCATCGCGATGAACAAGTGGGCCCTCGATCGCTTTGCGAGCGTAGGTCCGCTCCTCCCGCAGAATTTCCAACTCATCGACCTGACCGGCACCGACAACGGTGGAAAGATGCAGCTCGTCTATGACATGCCCCTCCCGCTCGGGGAACCTCACAACGCCCAGATGATCAAAGCGGACAAGATCAAGGCGTGGGACATCTACAAGCCCGCGGGGATGGATCCAATCACAAAGGAGAAGCATCCCAACGCGGTCGAGGGTGGCAAGGAACGCATCGAGCGGAAGGCCGACGGCGTTCACGTGTACATGACCGCCATCCGCAGCCACTTCACGCCCGACGTGGTGAAAGTGAAGCAGGGAGACAAGGTCAAGCTTCACCTGACGAGCCTCGAGCAGGCGCACGACGCAACTCATGGGTTCGCGCTCGACTCCTACAACATCAACCTCTCCATCGAGCCTGGAGAGCACGCCGAGGTTGAGTTCGTAGCCGACAAGGCGGGCGTCTTTCCGCTCTACTGCACCGAGTTCTGCTCCGCTCTGCACCTCGAGATGGCGGGCTACTTCTTGGTGGAGCCCAAGAAATGATGGTCCTGGAGGCGCGGTGACTCTGCCGCGCCTCCGACCCTCCGAATTCCGTGCGGCGCATCGAGCTCCATCTCCTCCTATCCTCGGCCTGTGCGGCCGCTCCTCCGGCAGAGTATGGTCCGAGTGACAATGAAGTCGTCACGCGTCCTACCGACTGCGTAGACGTCTTGCCCGCGGATCTGTCCGAAGCTCTCTCGAGATCTTCCTCTGGGGACGCGCTGTGCATGGGGCGGGGTGAATTTCACGGCAGAGTCCAGATCCCCGCCGGAGTAACTCTGTTCGGGGATCGGGACTCGGTCATTCGGTCGAAAGGTCTCGGAACGACGGTGACTCTGACGTCCAGCAGCGCGCTCCTCGGGCTGACCGTCGACGGGAGCGGGGGGAGGTTCGACGTGCTCGACGCGGCTGTCAAAGTCTCTGGGACCGGAGCTCGCGTCGAAGGTGTCACCGTTCGTAACTCGGTGTTTGGCGTGCTCGTGGAGCGCGCGAAGAAGGTGCGCGTCATCGGCAACCGCGTCCACGGAGTCGGCGGGTCGGCGCTCGGCATGCGCGGAGACGGGATCCGCCTCTGGGAAACGGATGAAAGTCTGGTAGAAGCCAACTGGGTCGAGGATGCGCGCGATTGTGTGGTCTGGTACTCTCGCCACAACCGCGTCCTAGGAAACAAGATCAGCAGGGGGCGGTACGGAGTCCATCTCATGTACAGTCACCGAAACGAAGTTCGGGGAAATCGTTTCGAATCGAACGAGGTCGGTGTGTTCGCGATGTACAGCGATGACCTCGCGGTCGAGCACAACGAGATGCTCGGGTCGATCGGTGCCGCCGGCATGGGGCTGGGGCTCAAGGAGTCGAGCCGCTTGAGTATCCGGAACAACCGCATGATTCGAAACTCGATCGGCGTGTTTACCGACAACTCTCCGATCGCCAAAGGGGACACCAACCGCTTCGAGCGGAACGAGATCCGACTCTCCGACGTGGGCATGTCCTTTCTCGGCGCTCCCCACGACGTCGAGCTCCGCGACAACCGGTTCGCCGACAACTTCACTCAGGTCCGGGTGGAAGGCGGTGGCGACGCGCTCTCGATCCTATGGGCCGGTAACCTCTGGGACGATTATGCGGGTTACGATTTGGATGACGACGGTGTCGGCGACGTTCCTTACGAGCTCGACGATCTCTCCTCGTCGCTGGAGGCTCGCTACCCGGACCTGGCGTTCCTCCGGGGCACGCTCGCTTTGGCCTTCGTCTCGGTGGCTGGCCGGGCGGTGCCGCTGTTGGCCACGCACCCCATGGTCCGAGATGCGACCCCTCGCGTGAGAGTCGAACGTGCGAATTGACGTGAGGAGCGCTTCCAAACGGTTCGGGAAGGTCGAGGCGCTCCGATGCGTGAGTATCGAGCTCGCGCGCGGTCAAAAAGTCGCGCTCGTCGGTCCGAACGGCTCCGGAAAGTCGACGCTCATTCGCTGTATCCTGGGGCTCGTCCGTTGCGAGGGCTCCGTGTCCATCGACGGCAAGTCCCCTTATTCGAACCGAGTCGAGCTCGCTCGACGGTTGGCCTACGTGCCCCAGGTCGCCCCAGCCCTCTCCGCGTCAGTTCGCGAGATGGTCGGGCTCGTGTGCACGACTCGAAGCTTGACCCGTCAGGCCGTGAGCCTGTCCGCATCGTCGATCGACCTCGACCTCGACGCGATCCTCGACCGACCCTTCCGCCAACTCTCCGGCGGCATGAAGCAGAAGACACTCCTTGCTCTGGCCTTGGCGAGCCAGCCCGATCTGTTGGTCATGGACGAACCGTCCGCCAGCCTCGACGCATTCGGTCGGTTACGCTTCCTGTCTCTCCTGAAAAACCTGCGCTCCGAAGTCACCTTGATCCTCTGCTCGCACCGCCTCGATGAGTTTTCGAGCAGCAAGAATGGAGAGCAGACCCTCGCCCAACAGGTCATCGAGCTCAAAGAGGGTCGCGTGTCGTTCGACGGCCCAGTACGTGCTTACGTGGAGTCTGTCGAAGCCCACCTTCGCACGGCCCAGGCCACAGGAGCTCCCGAATGAGAACGTCCAAGCTCATCACTCTCGGTCTCGCAGGTCTCGTGGGCCTCACGGGCGGCTTCGGATGGCTCCTGGTGCGCGCCCAGGCGCTCCCCACCGCCGTCGTTCCGGTCGTGTGGGACAAGGAGGCATGTGCTCAGTGCCGAATGCACGTCGGTGAGCCGGCCTTCGCCGGCCAGATCCAAGTCAAAGACGGCCGAGTGCTCAATTTCGACGATCCCGGCTGTCTGATCGATTGGATGACGAGGCACTCGGACCCCATTCACGCCGTCTACTTTCATCACTTCAAAGACGATCGTTGGATCTCCAAGGAAATCACCCGGTTCGTCGAGGCCTCCCCCACGCCGATGAGTTACGGGCTCGGCGCGGTCGACGGGTCGACGACGGCCATGTCGTGGGATGACGCGGTCGCGCGGGTCCTGAAACGCAAGAGCCGGCCCAAGTGAACGTCTATCTCGGAGAGGTCCTGGCGGTGGCGCGGTTGGACTTCGCGGAGGCCCTTCGATCCCGCTGGATCATTTTCTCGGTGGTCCTCTACGGGGTCCTCGGAGTGACTTTCGTCTTTGTGGGCATGCGTGAGTCCACGGTCATCGGGTTCTCGGGTATGGGTCGCGTGCTCCTGGCGATGATCCACACCCTCCTGTTCTTGCTCCCGCTCCTCGGGCTGACTGCCACTGCACAAACCATCAATCGGTCGCGCGAGGACGGCACGCTGGAGCTCCTCTTCACTCAGCCTGTTCGGCGGAGCGCGTACTTTCTGGCGATCTCCCTCACTCGATACTTGGTGCTGACCTTGCCACTCCTCATGCTGATGACGATCATGGGTGTCGTCGCGACCGCCGTGCTCGGGGAGAACATGAGTTGGCAGTTTCTCGTTCAGGCGATGGCGATCTCGGCCTCGCTGATCGCGGCCTACGTCGGGCTCGGGATCGCAATCTCGACGCTCGTCAAGAGTCAGACTCGAGCGGTCATTTGGACGCTTGGCGTCTTGGCGCTCGGGGCGCTCTTTCTGGATTTCGGGCTGTTGGCGGTGATGCTTCGATGGCAACTCAGCCCGGCCGTGGTCTTCCTGCTCGCCGCGGTGAATCCGATTCAGGCCGCGCGCATGGCGCTGCTCGTCGGGGCATCATCCGAGTTATCGGTCCTCGGCCCGATCGGATTTTACTTGGCTCATCGCGTGGGAGCCGCGGGGCTCTTCGCGCTCGGTGTGTCGTGGCCGCTCATCGTCGGGGGCGCAGCGTGGCTCGCCGCGCGCTCGGCGTTCGAGCGGATGGATATCGTTTGAGGGGGCTTGGAGGTCACCGTGAAGTTATTGCTCGATAAGTTCTATGAATTTCTTTCGCGACCGCTGTTCGGATGGTCCCGCATCGTGTTGGCAATTCTCGTGATTCCGCTGGCGATGTCTTTCGCCGCTCCCCTTTGGCGAATCGCCATGACCGCACCTCAGTATCCAAACGGCCTCTACATGGACATTTACGCCTACAAGCTGGAGGCCGGAGACGACGGGCAACACATCGCCGAGATCAACACTCTCAACCACTACATCGGGATGAGGAAGCTCGACGCGGCGGCCGCCGCGGATCTCGATTGGATCCCCTTCGCTTTCGGGGCGCTGATCTTGATGGGGCTGCGCGTCGCTGCGATCGGTGTGGTTCGAGACCTCATCGACTTGGTCGTGATGACCACCTACATCTCCTTGTTCGCGTTCGGGCGCTTCATTTATCGATTGTGGGTCTTCGGCCACGATCTCGACCCGACGGCGCCGGTCAAGGTGAAGCCATTCATGCCCGTGGTCCTCGGGCACAAGTCGGTGGCCAACTTCGAGACGTACTCACTCCCGCAGGCAGGCAGCTTTTACCTACTCGTCTTCGTCGCCGGCGTGATGTTGCTGGCCGCGGTTCACTTGATCGTCGGACGAAAGCGAGCGTTGGCGTCGTGATGATTCAATCCAAGCGACAGGCTCGCGCCGGTCCCGAGGCTGGAGTGACCTCGCAGCGAACGACCGGCCGAGTGACTCCGCAGAGCTGGGCCATCTTCGAGGCGATCGCACCCACACGCGACTCGATCTCTTTTTCGTCGACTTCGGACCGCGAGGTCGCCGGAAAGCTGGTGGTCACGACGATCTTGGAGCCCGTCGGTTGTCGATCGATCAAAAGCTCGAGCGCGCCGCCGGTGACGACCGATGAGTGGAGGAACTGGGGGCCAATCGTCCAGGCGCGCCGAGCCTCCTGGCGTTTGGCGGACATGCCGAGCTCTTTGACCGCATGGTCGAGGCAGCCATCACTTTCGGCGGCGACTTCGCTGTGGGCCACGATCTTGGTCCGCGCCTCGCCTGCACCTACCGGCGCGCCTGTAATTCCACTGAGTCCGATGAAACAGAGCGTGATCACGAAACGCATCATGCAAAGGAGTAACAATTCATGACCTCGATGGCAAATGATTCCCAAATTCGGGTGGTCGACCGGGCAGCCCGCTGGGCGGGCCGGCTCGGGCTGCCCGCGTTCATGCTCGGCGGGCTCCTCGCGTGCCCTTCGGAGCCCAAGCCGAGTGAACCCCCTCTGCCTCCTCCGGTCGCGGCCGCACCCAAGCCAGCCGAGCCGGTGGCCAACGCCGTGGACGACCAGAAGGCGGCCGTCGAGATTTTTTCGACGCGCTGCGTGCCTTGCCACGGGCCCAAAGGGGGCGGTGACGGGCCCGCTTCGGCGGGGCTGACGCCCAAGCCGGCGAGCTTCTCGAGCCCGGAGTGGCAGGCAAAAGTGACTGACGAACACATCGAGAAGATCGTCGTGTACGGCGGCGCCGCGGTGGGGAAGAGCCCGGCCATGCCGCCGAACCCAGATCTCGACATGAAGCCCGGAGTCGTGAAGGCGCTCCGAGCTTACCTTCGTACGCTCAAGCAGTAGGCGCCGGACGAACATCGCGAGTCCGGCGGCGCCCACGGCAAGGATCGCGAGGCAATTTGGAGGACGAGCCCGACAAAGTCGGGCGGGAGTACGAACCGATGAAGAAGCTCAATGGAAGCTGGCTGACCGCGAGCGCGGTGCTGACTACGCAACTCATGCTGGCGTCCACGGCGCTAGCCCAGGACGTCAAGGATATCGTCGATGTCGCGGTCGGCTCGCCCGACCACACGACTCTGGTGACCGCAGTCAAGGCCGCCGAGTACGTGCAGTCACTCAAGAACCCGGGACCCCTTACGGTCTTCGCTCCTACCAACGCGGCCTTCGCCAAGCTCCCCAAGGGCACGGTGGAGGACCTTCTCAAGCCGGAGAAAAAGGGGGACCTCGAAAAGCTGCTCCAGTACCACGTGACTCCGTCCGTCTACGAGACGAAGTGGATGAAAGACGGCATGGTGCTCGGTCAGGCCAACGGAGCCAAAGTGACCATCGGGGTGAAAGACGGAAAATACACGGTCAACGGCGCCAATATCGTCGCCTCGATTCGAGCCTCGAACGGCGTCGTCCACGTGATCGATCAAGTCCTGCTGCCCCCTGCCAAAAAGTGATTCCGAGGCCTTGGATTGGACTCAGTTGGCTCAACCGCCCGCGTTCGTGTATTTGCCGGCCGCGCTCACCCAAGCCCATCGACCGAGGACGGGGCGGCTACGGCGGAGAGGAGACCATCGACGACCTGAAAGATCAGTCGGCGGAGCGGTCACAGGAATATTCCGAGCAATTTCGAGCTCTGGACCGCATGAGGCAGGAGAACAAGGCGGCGTGAGACGATGGCCGTCCCGCTCGTCCTCGTGATGAGTCTCGACTTGCCCCCAATCGGCGGGCTCGAGCTTCGAGAGCTCCGGCTCGTTCGGACGTTGCCCAGCGCCTAGCTCCGCGGGCGGTCTTGACCGGTCTCGAGTTGGGGGCGCGAGGCTTCGTTTTGAGGTCTTCACCGTTCGATGAGTTTCAGAGGGTCCCACGCGGTCTATCCGCGCCATCCCCAAGTTGGCGATCTCATACTCCTTCTCAGCTTGGCGTCCCAACGGTCCAAGCGAGGCCAAAAGAAGCTCCTTGGAAGTGAGATCGAACCTTGGGCGAAGAACGTCGTGTTCCTTCTTCGTCGACTCGGCCATGACTCGACCGAGAAGCGCGTCGGAGACTCGAAGGCAAGCCGAAGATGTAGCGCTGTGACATATTTCGTCTCACAGCGAGGGCGCCCACGCAACTCTGTTCGAGTCAATCCGACTCTGCCTAAACTACTCAGCTCCAACGCATCGTGAACCAACGGGTTGAACGCAGGTACGGGCTCACGGGGCGCGGAACGCCGCCGTGACTTTCTCCATCGGCTCGGTTCCGACGATCGCGTTCCATTCGTCCAGGAGGCCCTCATCCTGCTGGG
>CAYXDO010000245.1:0-11211 GCA_964463485.1 uncultured Myxococcales bacterium
AGTGGCACATCTTCGTGAGCATTCCAAGACTCATGGCCAGGCGGATCTGCGCCCGTTTGATTTGGGGAAACAGTCGGTGCGCCGTCTCGTTTTTCACCGCGCGGAAATGAGCTTTGGGCGATCGTTCGCTCGGCAAAGCCGTTACGAGCCGCCGGTAATCGACAACGCCGGCGCCTCCGCCGATAAGAAGTCTGCTGGTTGCGGTGGCTCAGCAACCCAGAGAGATCGACGAATCCAGCGAGCCGGAGGCGAACGAAATGATTATCTCGGCAAAGTACGAGTGCACCTTCCAGGCGCGCCACAGTGATTCGGCCTTGGACCTTCCGTCGAAGTCGTCACTACCACCGGAGTCCTCGACTCTGACGCCTTCCGCGGTCGCCGACCCGCCAACCTCGAAGAAGCCGAAGCTGGCGACGTCCCTGGCGTCTCGCGAGGTGAGCGCGGCCGACCCTGTCACCACGCAATTCCGGGCGCGACTCCAGCGAGCGTTCGAGCCTGATCCGACGAACGCCCCAAAGGGCGCGCCCACGAGCACAGCCGCGGTCAGCGCGCCCGCCCCGGTCGACCCCAAGCTGCATCAGGCCCAACGCGAGGAGAAGCTGCGAGACGACGCATGGAAGAAGGGCAAGTGGGCCCTGGCGGACGCGCACAACAGCGCGCGCGTCAAGGCGCTGAACGAGTATTGGGCGGCCAACCCTCCGCGCGATCGCGTCGAGGTCGAAGATCGCAAAGACATCGTGGACCGAAACAGCAAGGCCCACCAAGATATCCGGAATGAGATCCCGTACGCGAACCGAAACACCGGAGCTCGGCGAATCGACCACGGCATGGGCGTGCCACCTCCGGCGCAGTATCCGACGAACCCGGGCCCGTGGATTGATGTAATCACCCGCTGAGCGACTCTAGGTTGTGGGTTGTGGGACAGCGATCCGGAACTAGACTAGACCTGCGTGAATGAGCTCTGGTGCGCCAGAGACTCACGGAGCCCGTCACTCCTCCTTTTCAGTGGCCTCGACCGGTGTATCGGGCGCAGGAGTTGAGTCCCACTCCTCTCCAATCCCTGGCCCCGTCCCGAGAATCTTGATTTCCGGCACGCGCGACGCGATCGCGACGAAGGTCGCGAGCCCAGGATTCGAGTCTTTCTTCTCGTCCAGGATCTTGCGCTTCTCGAACCCTCGGCTTACCTCGCGATAGCGCTGGAGGTTCTTCGAGTCGCCTTCCGAAAGTGGCTTCTCGTTTCGCTTCTTCAGGTACTTGTTGGCTTCCGAGAGGCATCCGGTGGTCTTCGGCTTCGCCTTCTTGCTCTTGTTGTTGCGTTGCACGCCCCCGGGCGCGCCTCGTTGCATCGGAACTGGCACGCGCGCGCCTCGCCCCTGAGTCGGAACGCCGCGAATGCTCGCGAGGCGTAGGTCAGGCTGTTGGGGTCCTTCGTTTAGGCGTTACTTCGTTTGTTCCGTTCCGGCTGACGCGCGCTCGGGTTTTTGGTCGTGGACTGACTTCCGTTCGCGCTTGTCGACTCGCTGGGACTCGCTCGAGCGGACTCGAACGAGTCCTAGGCGAGTTTTGGGGCAATTGGGGCCGACGCAGCGGTGCCAAGCGCGCCTGCGAGGTGCTCCATCCACAGGTCGTTCCGGCGTATCGTTCCGACGGATCCCTGGGGTCGCGATGGAACGATACGGTGGGTGCGCCGCAAGGGCGGCGAATCATGGAGTTTTGGCTGGCCGCCCATCGAGAGAATTTGTCGCGGGGCGGGATGAGCGAGAATGTCGACCTTCGAAGCGTGCTGGCTCGAGTCCTAAACCTAAACCTAAAGGGCGTCGGTTTGCGAGTCGGTCGAGTTGTACCGTCGCCTGAGTTGAGCCCATTCGTCGTGAAATTTGAGCGGCAACATGAGCTGGAGAGGGTCCTGCCACGGACCCGGCGTTATTTTCCGTTCGTGACGGGAGAGCTCCCAGACCACGCTGTCGAGGCGAGCGGACAGCTCAAAGAGCTCTCGCCATAGTTCGGATCGTCGATATTCGTGTTCCGCTTCCACGACGTTTGGATTGAATCGGTATTTCCACATGGACGGACTCCCTGCGACACGCCAAGTTCCTCGCGACTTTGCGTGCTCGCTATGTTGAACGAGTATAAATTCGTGATTTCGACGGGTTACCGAGGCTGGTCGGGTTGGAGAAATGTCAGTTGGGCCGGCTGCGGCAAGGCCCAGCCGCGGTCCGTGTGGGAGACGAGCTTTCGACTCTCGAGGTCGGTGAGGGTGTCGCCGAGTTTCGTGTTATTGACGCGGAGTTGTTCACGAAGGGCCGTTCGTCGGACCGGTTGACCTGTGCGACTGAGGACATCGAGGATCTGCTCTGCCAGCGGCGGTCGGTTGGCCGCAGGCGGTGACGAGCCTCCGGGCGATGCGTTGAGGTTCACAACCTCGAGGTGCGCGTGAGCGCCGTCGGAGTCGGCGACGAGTCGGAGTCGAATCGGATCGCCTGGCGGCGCCGAGCGGTGTTCCAGAGTCAGGAGAATGTCGCCGTCTTTCTTAGTAAGGTATGCGTTGTCATCACCCCATGCGTGGAGGTCTCCCGAGCCTCGGAGCCCTTGGCCGAGTTGGCCACGCGCCTTCTTACCGAGGTGGTGGACGAGGACGATGGCGACGTGATGGCGGCGCTGGAGATCGCGCAAAAAGCCGAGAATGCCCGCGATCTCCATGCTGCTGTTCTCATCGCAGGCGTGGAGTCGGACGAGGGGGTCAAGGAGGAGCAGCTTGGGCCGCAGGCGATCGATCGTCGTCGCGAGACGAGCCTGATCGGCCTCGAGGTCCAAGCGGAGGCTCGGCGCGGTGATGACGTGGAGGTCGAGGCGCTCGAGGTCGAGGCCGCGATGGGCGACAATGCCCGCGACGCGCTCGCGGACGATCGGGAGTGCGTCTTCAGCCAGGTAGACGAGCGCCGGTCCCGGATCGTCAACGGCGAAGTGTCCAAGACAGGGCGAAGCAGAGGCCGTACTCACGGCGAAATCCAAGCCGAGCCATGTCTTTCCGTGCTTGGGATGAGCGCCGATGAAACCGACGGTCTCGGACGACAAGAGATTACGGATGAGCCATCGGTGCTCGATGGACGCCAGGCAGAGGTCTGCGATTCTGGACGTGGGGAGCTCGTCTTCGTGCGTCATGGCCACAGGCTCCTCCTGGCCTCGAGCACGTGGTGTGCGGAGACGACCTTGAGTTTGGCGGCGGCGGCGGCCTCGATGGCGCCAAGCGCGAGATTGTCGATGGTCCTCGCGTTGCCGCGGCTGATCTCGTAGATGGCGTCGACCGCGGCTTCGTCGAAGGGGCAGCTGTTCGCGCCAGCGATGGTCGAACGATGAGTGATGTACTTGTGAGTCTCGTCGCGGCTGAGGGGCCTCAGATTGACGTAGCAGACGATGCGGCGGGCGATGGCCTCCTGGTCGTCGCGGGCGAGTATGTCGCGCAGGCCCGGCTGTCCAGCGAGGACGAAGCTCAGGACGAGTTGGCTATCCATTTTGAAGTTGGTGATGACTCGGAGCATGGAGAGTACGTCGGGCCGGAGGTCGTGGGCCTCGTCGAGAATGAGTACGGGTCGGAGACCATCGGTCGCGTAGTCGGTCTCGAAGCGCTCCTGAAGCTTTCGGACGAGGCTGCCAAAGTAGCCTGCGGCCTCGATGCCGCATGCGGCGGCGATTTCCCGGCACATGTCTCGCTTGCTGAGGCTGGCGACCTTGACGTAGCGGGTGCGGTAGCGGGCCTCGGAGAGACGCGCGTTGATTTGGCGGAGAGTCGCGCTTTTCATGCCACCGGCCGGGCTGATGATGGCCGCAGACATGCGCTTGTCGAGAGTCTTCATGACACTGCCAATGCCTTCTTCGAGGAAGGGAAAGGACATCATGTCTTCGGTCCGAATCTCTCGGGTGAAGGGTGTGGTGTGAAATCCAAAGGTGCTTCTGAGGTCCATGAGTCTATTTCTCCTTGTGGCCGCCCGAGGGCGGGATGAAGCCGCCGTCGGGCCCGACGACGGGCCCGAAGTCGCGGTCGAAGGCGAGTTGGGCGGCGGTGATGGGTGGAGCGATAGGAGCCGGCGGACGTGTGAGCTCGGGCGCGCGGCGCGCGATGGCGTTGGCGACGAGATCGACCTTGTGGAGTCGGACGCGTTTGCCGTCGTGGAGGATACTGAGTGTGCCATCGAGAGTCTGGCGGAAGATTTGGATGCGGGTCTTGGCGTGGCCGCGCGGGACCTCGTAGTGGCTGCTTTCGAACGGAATGACGTTGTCGGCGGAGACTAAGCGCGTCTCGGTGATCAGGAAGCGGTCACGGAGGTCGGCGTCGTCCGTAGGGTAGCGGAGAGCGCGGTCGTCTTTGGTCCAGCGATCGCTGGGGCAGAGACCCTCGAGACTCTCATGAGTCCTCGTGTTGTACTGGTGGGCCAGGTAGTGGTTGATGCGGAGCTCGAGCGAAGCGAGCTCGTCGTCGATTCCTGGCGCGGTCAGCGCCCGCAAGAGATCTTGCCAGGCAGTAAGATTGAACCGTTCGACCTTACCGTGACCTTCGGGGTAGGCAGCGGTGCCATTGATGAGATGCACACCGAGGCGAGCGCAGACGGCGATGGTGTCGTGGGAAATGAAGCCCGCACCGTTGTCGAGGAAGATGATGTCCATCAAACCGACGCGTCGGATGACTTCGAAAAGGCCTCGAAGAAAGAGCTCGGTGGACTCGGAAGTGCCGACGACCGCAAAGGGGACGTACCGACTGGCGTCGTCGATGAAGAAGAGGACGACGCGACGAGTGTGATTGATGCCGGCGCGAAAGTGCTTGCCGTCGGCGAGCACCATCATCATGCGGTGGGGGTAGGCGAACCGGCGCATGTCCGTGTCACGCTTGGAGGCGCGACGTGTGAGCGGCAGACCCATGCGCGTGGCGGCGCGAAAGACGGTGGTGCGATCAGGCGGGTCGTCCGGAGGCAAGATCTCTCGCTCGATTGCTCGGCGGATCACTTCTGGGATGCTGGCGTCCGGGTCGGCGGTCTTTTCGGAGCGGAGGAAATCGACGAATTGCGTGGGTAGCACCACGGAGGTGAGTGTGGTGGAGCGGATAGCCGGCTCGAGGGCGCTCGGGCCACCAGCCTCGAAGGCGCGAAGCCAGCGATAGATCGATCGCCGACTGACCTTCTCAACTCGATACTGACCGTCGAAGCTAAAATGCGTGCGCGCCGCGACCTCGCGGACGGCGACGCTGAGACGCTTGCCGCCGCAGACGGCAGCGAGCACCTGCGAGACGACCTGATAACGAAGCAGGGCCTCGGGCGAAAAAAACAGCGGCGGACGTTTGGGCAGCGGATCCGGGTCGGTGCTCTGCACGAACCGATCTGTAGCCCCCATCCTGGGTCACCTTCGCCCCGCAAAGTCGTGGGTCTCGGGAGGAGGTCCGCGGATCCTCACGGAGGATTCGCGGACCGACGGAACGAGGACGAATGCTCGGCGCCTCCAGGGTCCCATCGGAGCGGATTGCCCCAGAGGCCGGCGGTGACGCCGGCGGCGAGAAGGTGATCACATAGGCCGCGGTTGGCTCGTAAGTGGCGCAGCACGCCGACGACGACGCGGCCCTTATCGGCATAGAGGCGGGCCTCGCCGAAGTCCTTCGCGGCATCATTGAGCACGAGGCAAGGCACGCCGAGGACGCGGGCGATAGGCTCGCGTTCGTTGATGTCCGGCCCAATGCCGAGCACCTTGGCGCTGAGCAGCAAGCGACGCCCCTGGGTCCTCCGACGAAGGGCCGGGTCGAGACTCTCGGGTGGTGCCTCGGGTGTCGGCGGCGGAGTGATTGGCTGCGGTGGTAGTGAGTTGCCGATATTCTGGTGTGGCACAGTCTCCTCGAACCAGAGCTTGCCATCAGCGGCGTCGAGGGCGCCGGCGAAGACCGTCAGTGACCAGTCGGGTTGTCGAGGCGCGGTTTGGGACTCGGACGGGCTCGAGATCAGCTCACCCTGTGCATCGACGGGAGCGATCGCTACACGTCCATACGGCACGTGACCCGGTGGGTAGATCGTCGAACCACAGTCGTGCGTCCGACACCGGACGACGGCCAACGGGAAGCAAGGCCCGGTCTTGCGTTGGCGTGAATAGTCGACTCGAAGGAGGCAAGGATGATCCGCGTCGGCGCGCAGGCAGCCTCCAGGGAGCACAGCCGTCATCGTCCCGTCTGGCGCGGCCCAATAAGGGGCAACAAGAAACGGAGCTGCGCGGCCAGGGACCGCATGATAGCGTGTCACGCTTCAGTGGCTCGCGTCGGGGTCCTTCCTTGCGGTATTGGCCGACGCGAGCTTGGTAGGGTCCACGGCGCCAACCGTGGACCCTGCCGTCTTCTCCTCGTGCGCCGCCCTATCACAGCGGGGTACGCACGACCGCGACGCAGAATATAGATCGGCAAGATCGATGGGATTCGCGGATCCGATCTCAGCCAGCGGTCAGACCTCGCTCACCCATCCGAGCCACAGAACGTGCAACGAGGACCGCGAACTTCCGCCGTTGGGATCGCATCGTCACATGTGGAACCGAGCGCGGCGAGGCCTGCGTCGTCGAACGAACATGCGAGGAGGTTTCGGTACGCAGGATGAGCGGTCGGATCCTTGTGCAGGCAAATCACCACGCGACGACCGAGTTCGCGTACCGGAATGAGCCACTTGATGACGCAGACCCAGAAACGAACGAGATGTCTCGGCTCGCATACTCCGAGGCGCGGGAGGCGGCGTTGAAAGAGGCGCTGCAAGGACTTGGAGGGACGAGCACAATCGACGATGTCGCCGCGTGTCTCGACGTTGAACCGGTCTGCAACGACGAGAGCTACCAACAGATGGTGTTCGTGCCCGAGACGGGCAAGGTCAAGGTGTGGCGCTGGGCAAGGTGATGGAGAATGCCAACCGGGTGGGTTCGCTGGTCACCGGCCAGTACGAGTTCACGCGAAGGTGTCTCCGCCGCGAGGTTGGACGTCCGTGCAGTGAGTGGCGCTGTCGATCGGGCCGATGCGGTCCTCACCGGTCGTCGCTGTTGTGGGCTAGCTCTCATTTGGACCGAAGGCGATTGAAAATCGCGGAGGAGTGACGTGAAGATAGCTTGTGTTTCGGATATTCACCTATCCGACCCAGTCGGGGACTATTTGGCTCACGAGTGGTTTCGCGAACTCTTCGATCTGCTCGATTCGGATCATTTGATCGTCGCCGGCGATGTCGTGAGCACTTATGGGCGACCATCAACTCGCGAGGACTTCGCTTTATTTCGCAAGACATTGACCCGCTTTGGGTGGAACGACGGTCGTTTCACGACGGTCGTACCCGGTAACCATGACACGAAATTTATGGGCGCTGCATGGCACGATGAGGACCCGGAGCAGTTCTATCGACGGTTCCCGAAACTGTTCGCAAACGCGAAGGGCGTCGGCTACTTCCCGTTCTACAAGCTGTTCCCAGAGGTTGCGATCATCGGGCTCGACTCGACCTCGCCGAGTCTGCTGAGATTGGAACGCGGTGAGCTCGGCGAGGACCAGTTGGAGGCGCTCGACCGGACCTTGCGTCTAAGGTCGGTGTCGTCGCGGAAGGTCATCATCTCTATGCACCACCCGCCGAATGTTGACCATGGACTCGTCGACGCCGATGCCTTCTGGGAGGTCCTCGAGAGTCACCGGGTCGACCTCATTGTGAGCGGGCACCTCCACGAATCGTTCGTCGATGAAGACTCGTACGAGATCCCGGTGGCGTGCTGCGGCGGGTTCATGCACGACGACGGCGATGTCTTGATGATCGAGACCGGACCTCGCGGCCTGAAAACAAGTTGGTGGAATCCGTGGGAGTAGGTAGGTGAGAAATTTCGGAAATTCTACGCCTGGCCCGAGCGATTCCGCAGGCAAGAGCGATGTTTGACGGGGGAGGCTCGAGGAGACGACGTGAAGCGACGAGAAAGACGAAGACGAAATCCAGGCTGGTGTCGAAGGAGTCCGCGAACGAGCCGCGCGTTGCAGCCAGGTCTTCGAGCACTGTCTCACTCTCTGAGCCGAAGTGCGAATGCTTCAAGAGCTCCCGTCAACAGCATCGAGAAGGGAAACGAGCAGAGTCCCGGCCCAAACGGTTGCCTCTGCGGAAAGTCTTCTCCCCATGAGTTGAGGGCAAAGAAGCGCCCTTGATATTTCCAGTCGTTTCGGCCGTCCACGTGATCAAAGCCAACGAGAAGCCATGCGTGGCCTTGAGGTCGATACCGCTGACCCGGCAGAGGGCGGAGCCCGACGCCGAGTTGCTTCAGGCCGTGGTAGAGGAATTCATCGGTAAGACGCGTGGAAAGGACGACGACCCAGCCGCCAGCCAACAGTGCCTTAATGTGACTGATCTGAGTCGGCTCCAACTTTTGAATCAGCGGCGGACCGAGCTCTTCGGTCAACGCCGTCCGGCTGGACTGTTGATCCATGTTTTCGGGTTCGAACACGGAGTCCACGAACTCCGACTGCTCGGCGCCTGGCCTGGGATACCGGAACTTCGCTTCTTCGCACGGCAGCGTCTCTCGGATAGCTTCGATCGCCCGACTCACTTGGCCGCCACCGAATGGGTTGAACCCAGCCTCCCGATGGATCCACAAAGGACTGAAATTGATCGGTCTCGGCGGACTTTTGCGCCGTGCGAGAACGCCGAGTCCCATGGAGATTGCGTGGCTGATGCACGTTGGAAGTGAGCCTTGGTCGCGAAGCACCGCGCCGTAGATCCTCTTGTCCGTCTTTTCGAGACCGACGCGCGCAGGCAAGTCGGGAGTGCACTCTCGTGGGTGCAGGATGCGGAACTCTCGTACGCGCTCTGGAAGCCCCTCAGGAACGACAACGCCACGGAGGTCCGCCCTCCAGGGATCATCGTCGAATCGGGGGCCAATCTCGCGGTCGTGAAGCAGCATCCAGGCATCCCAATCTCTTCGAGCAGCCAGGTCGCGTGCAGCTCCGCTCGGATCGTCCGCTTGGCCAAACAACGTCAAAAGGGACCTTGGCAATCCGTCTTCGTCGAAAAGGCGATGCGGTGCTGCGGATTTCTCTAAGTTGTGCAACGCTTCCGATGCGTCGAACTCGAGGTTCGAAAGATCTCGATCCGCCAGTAGTCGAATGACGTTGCGAGGCTCGCCCGCGTTCGCTTTCTTCAACTTGGAATTGAAATATTTTCCCCACCAAGGAGTTTGACGCGAGACCTGGTGACTGGCGATGAGCCAACGGTCAAGGAGATACTTCACGAAGCCGAGATAGAGATCGCAGAGGCGCCCGTTGCCGTTGAACTGCTCACGGGCCAGGAGTCCGATATCGTCCAAAAAAATATCCTGGGCACCGAGCTCGTGCTGATAGCCACCTGGGTTCTTGGATTCAAAGTACGCTTTGTGCTTGGCGCGCTCGAGCGGATGGATGTCGAGGCCGAGCGCAGCTTTGTTGGACAGCGATTTTCTGAAAAATGGGGAACGATACGGATCGAAGGTGGCCACGTCCCCGCGTACCACGTTCCGAGCCCTGGCGCTTCCGCCGTCATTCTGGGGACGCAGCGCCCAACTCGGCAGCATGCGTGCCGCCCGCGATAGCGGACGCGAATGCAGAGAAATCGGCTCAACTGGCTTCGGTCGAGCGGCTCGAACGCTCGAAGAGCGGAATCTCCGGTCGATGACTTTCTTCGCCATCGCTTCGAGCTCGAGGCCAGCGCCATGCTTCCTCAAGCCCGAGCCGCGGCCGCCAAGTCTTCGAGGCTCCGCCTCCAACGCGTGCGGCTCCGCGCAGAGCCGCGGATCGAAGAGTGGGAGCCCGTTAAGGTGAGGGTGGCGGCCTTCATCGTCAGTTTGTGGTCAGCGCCCCGAGCAAGCGCTGGTCGGACGCGTACCCATAGAGGCGTAAAACTGCTGCGAGCAGGCCTGGTCGATAACGGTACGAATCTCGGCCAAGACGCATTGCGCGAGTTGCTCGACATTTCGCTGGTCTGTCGACTTCCAACACTCGGCCCAGGACAGCAAGGTCTAATCGGGAGGCGTGCGAAGCGCGCAGTTGAGCGTCGGCGCTCGCCGAGAGTGTCTCTGCGTCTGCCGCGCTTGCTGAACCTCGATGCAGCAGGCGAGCGCGACGGGTAGCCAACGGGGCGTGAAGGAGGACGGTCAGATCTGCGGGCATCAGCAACGCCTGAAGGTGGTCAACTCGCAGCAGCGAGCCTCGGTACTCGGCGTACGCTTGCGTGGATAGAAAATACCGATCGATCACGACGCTATATCCTCGATCAAGGAGCGACTCAGCCTCCCTCGAGGCCGAAAACACCGTCGACAAGTAGAACAGTTGGGCGGCTTCCTGGCTCGCCCCAAAGCTCGAGACGATCTCCTCTCTGAAACCGCGAAGCTTCGGAGACGGTGTGGTGAGAAAGACCGCATTCATCGCGGCGGCGACCCTTTGCGCGACGGTCGTCTTGCCAACGCCATCCAAACCACGGTCGGCCGCTCGTCACGCCACCCTCTCCAAGTCGTCGGAAGACCAACGACGCAAATTGGGCTCGAGCGACTTGGCAAGGGGCAAGAGAGCCACGACATCCGATGGATGCCCCCCTTCCGTGGCGATCAGCGCTTCGGCGATTCTCGCCATTTGTTCCCACTCCCTTCGGTCGAAGGAGCTCGACGAGACCACCATCGGCATGCTGGCTCCTGACTCCCGCAGATTCCACCGGTCTCTCTTTTGGTCGAGTCGCGTACCTCGAAGAAGCATCAACGGAAAGGCCTTAATAACCGGGACTTGGCGCTCCAGGCACCACTGCACGGAGGAAGAGAATGACCCAAGTGTCTGGCACGGCAAACCGAAGATGAGAGACACCTCGTGACGAATCGATCGCCGCCTCACCTCGGCCAAGACTCGATCGACCTTCTCGAGGTCATTCACGCGATCGATTTCAGCCCCCTCATTGCGGTGGATCGTCTGCAACCCGAACTCGAGCACGACATCAAGCATCTGGGCGACGTCCAAAAACTCGGCAGTGATCAACTCGGCTCTACATTGGAGCGAGAGTCGCCCTTTGAACCCACCGAGGGCCAACGACCGCAGAATCTCGACGCTTCGACTGCCCGCGTTGAAGATCGGATCGAGAACGGCGATCTCGCGAACTCCCGCCCGGCAGAACCTTCGGCGGCGGCATGAGTTTGAGCCACCGTCCGGCGGTTTCGTGCGCCAGTCCC
>CAYXDO010000246.1:0-4137 GCA_964463485.1 uncultured Myxococcales bacterium
CCGATGGAATATCGAGGAGTTGCTGGTCGCTTGAAGGTGAACCGGATCGAGTGGGATTCGGCGACGGCGACGGCGACGGCAACGGCAACGGCAACGACTCGAACGCCAGCCCCGCCTTGTCGATCTTCTATGGTACCGGCTAGGCCGGGTTATGAAGAAGTTATGGCAACCGAGAAAATCACGGTCGCTTTGGAGCCGGACCTCGTCAAGCGGGCGAAGCGGGCGGTAAAAGCTGGGCGAGCGAAGTCCGTCAGCGCGCTCGTCAACTCCGCCCTCGAAGATCGGCTCCGGAAGGACGATCTCGACGCGCTGTTCGAACAGTGGGACGCTGAACGCGGCCCTCCAACGACGGGGGACAGAGCATGGGCCGCCCGCGTCCTCGGGCTGTAGTTCTCGATGCGGGAGCGCTGATTGCGCTCGAGAAACGCCACCCACGAATGCAGGCGCTGCTTCAGCTCGCGCACTGGGCGCGTTCGGCGCGGCGGCTCTGGGTGCCCGCAGCCTTGCGCGGTTCTGGTGCGATGACGACTCATTCCACGAAGCCTACGAGATCTGCGACATGGCAGGCGAAAGGGTCTCCGGACTTGCAGGCGCCGAGGAGCTTCGGGGCTGCCTTCTTTCGGTCGTACAAACTCATGAGCGCCTCCCGAGTACACGCGCGGGCCCGACCAGCCGCGCAGGCTTTGGTGACTTGGTCGAGCTGAGCTGAGGCCACCTTCTTCGGGACTCCGACTTTGCCGTCTGGGTCTCCGAGGATCTGCAGGTAAGTACACGAGGTCATGTCCCAGGACTGGCAGGCTCGTCGAAAGAGCTCGCGGGCGCGACCTTGATTCTGGTCGATCCCTCGGCCGGAGTCGTAGGCGATCGCGAGATCTCTGCAGCGATCCGAACGTGTGTTGCAGGCTCGGCGATAGAAGCTCAGGGCGCGGTTCTCATCGAGGCGCCCGGCGCCGGCGAATTCGAACGAGTATCCGAGCTCGAGGCAACCTTCCCCGTCGCCCCCGTCGCAGGCTCGGAACGCAAACCCTTCGGCCCGCGACTCGTCTCGTTTCACGCCGAGACCGATACTTAGTCGAAAGGCAACTCGACCGCATGCGAGCGCCGAGCCGGCTTCGCACCCTCTTTGAAAGAAGGCGTAGCTACGATCGACGTGGCCTTCGGACTCGAGCAGCGCTCCGAGCACTGCGCAGGCGCGGGCGTGTCCGCGTTGGCAGACACGATCCGCAATTTCCTTGGCCCGCTCGGGATCCTCGACAAGTCCCGTACCGTCGCGGTGGGCGATCGCGAGGTTGGTGCAAGCGCTGGACGAGCCGAGCTCACACGCCTGGTCGAACAACCGAGCGGCATACGTACGATCACTCTCCGGGCGATTCGACGCGGACACCAGGACACCGAGCAACTCACAACTCGTAGCGCTCCCACGATCGCATTGTTCGAAACACTCCTTTTCGTCGCTCGGGTCACAGGTGTAACTTTTGGCGCGGTCTCGCTGTACACATCCGGTCTCGGTGCGAACGATGGCGTCGGCGGGCCGAAATCGGGGCCGCGGAGGACCTGCCACGAAATCAGCGCCCTGCTGGCGGGGCCTCACGAGCGCCGTGTCCTCCGGGCCACACGGCACGACGCTGGGGCCGGAAATGCCGAGCGTGTCTCCTCTGAGCTCTTCACCGATGCGAACCAGCTCGAGGCGAATCGGCTGCGCGCAGCTGGGCGGGGGCGTGCTCGAAGGGGGTCCGCAGGAGCTGACGTCCCCGCCCTTCAGCTCACCGCCGGCCGCGATCAGCTCGTCGGCAAGTCTCGGCTGAGTTTCGGACCCCACGGAGGCTGCGAAGACACCCACGTCGGCGCTTCGGATCCAATGAGTTGCACCCCGACACCGCTCTCCGGCGGGCCGGGCCCCAGCGGTCGCGGTCCAGCGGCCTATGGTTCGCGAAGCCACGTCGAAGGTCGCACCCTCTCGCAGGCCTCCGGTCTGGCGCTCCAAAAGAGACGCGCGAGTCGGTAAGTTGAGCCCGAGCTCCCGCTGCGTGGTCAAGACGAGAACGGAGAGCTCAGGCTCGAACCGGACGAAACCATACTCTCCGCGCGATGTACACCCAGGCAGCATCGACAGCACCCGCCCGTCGTATTTCACGAAGGCCAGGCCCAACGCGAGGTCGTCGATCAGTCGTGATCTCTCGGCGTCGGTGAGATCCACGGCCAAGACTCTGCCGTAGGGAGGGCCCGGATCGACCGGGGTCTCCGCGGGCTTCTTCACTTCGGGTTGAGGGCGCGCGCACGCCGCGAGCATCGAGAGCAGCAGGATACGAGGGAACGTGGAAGTCTCGATCATCGACCGACCTGAAATCGAACTGAACGCTAGGATTTTAGCACGCATCGATATTTTGGGGATCTTGCACACGAACAACGCCCACGCGCCCACGAACGCGGTACAAACGGCCATGCTGAAGCAGGGAGCGGGTGCCCTGGCGGCGCTGGCTATTCTCGGGGCCGGATGCTCCGACAGCGGCCCGATCTCCGCGGGGGTCGGCGACTCAAAGACCAGCAGAGAGAACGATGAAGGGTGCGGTCGAGACGCCGACTGCCCGGCTGGGCTGATCTGCGTCGAGGCGCGGTGTGTCAGCCCGGACGATCTGTTGCCTCCGGACACGGAGGAGTCGATCGAAGCCCGTCCGGTCGGGACCGGACAGGTCCTGTTTGCGCTCTCGAGGGCGTCCGACTCGGTCGCGGTGATCGACCCGAACACGCTGGAGATCGCGGCCGTGGATGTCGCACCCGACCCTGTGGCGCTCGCTCCAGTCGCGGGCGACAGCGCCGTCATTCTTTCGAAGGCCGGCCGCGCACTCACGATCGTGAGCCGGGCCGCGAGCGGCGAGCTCGCCGCCAAGGAGATTCCGTTGCTGCGACAATTCACCCACGTTTCGGTGTCGCCTCGAGGTGAGTACGCGGTGGCTTGGACCGGTGGAGATAACCTCCCAGACGAGGGTGCGGAGGGTTTGGTGACGATCGTGAGTCTCTCGGGCGCCGAAGCGCCGGTGGAGGTCGCGGCGGGCTACCGGCACACGAACGTGTTCTTCCGTGAGACGGCCGAGGGGACCTCCGCGATCATCGCCGGCAAGTTCGAGGTCGTGATCGTCGATCTGACCGATCCAACCCGTCGCGCCGAGCGTGTTCGGCTTCCCGATGTGTTCGCCGAGGTGATCGGCCGAGAGGTCGTCGGGGGAGTCAACGCCGAGTATCTCTTGATTCGATCATTCGCCGAGCGAGGGATCGGCGTGTTGTCCGTGGAGACTTCGACGATCACCATCGTGCCGCTCCCCGGCATACCCACCGACCTGGATCTGGTCGCGGGCGGCGAGTCCGCGGTAGCCGCCATTCGCGCGACCTCCGAGGTAGCCATCCTTCCGCTGCCCGAGTCTCTGACCAGCTCGAGCGCGGTGAGGATCGTGACGATCGACTCGGTCATTCCTGGACAGGTCGAGGTTTCGCAAAACGGTGAGTTTGCGGCGGTGTTTTCGACTCAGGATGATGTTGAGCGTTTCGGGTGGGTCGAGCTCGAGACGGGCGATCTCCGAGTGTTCGACCGACTGCGCAAGCTCGTGCGACAGATCGGGCTCGCGCCCGATGGCGCGACGGCCGTGGTGATCCATCGCCCCAACCCCAGCAGCACGAACGCCGATCCGTACGAGCGAGCGGTCGATCTGGACGAAGGGTACTCGGTAGTGGACCTCTCTTCGGGAGAGTCACAACTGAAGCGAACCGGGACGGTTGCTCCGGCGGAGCTCACTTTCTCCCCAACCGGGAGGACCGCGGCGATGACTTTGCGGCTCGACGCGGCCGGTGCTCGGGTCTTCGAGACGGTGAGCTTGGAGACGCTGATCGTGGACGCGTATGACCTGGCCTCCGCGCCCGAGTTCGCTGGCACCTTCCCGGAGGTTCCGGGGCAGCCCACCGAGCGATTTTGGGTCACTCAGGCGCATTCGGCAGGACGAATCAGCTTCTTGGATGCGGAGAGTCGGCAGCTCAAGACGGCGACGGGGTTCCAACTCAATTCGGGGATTTCGGGCGGGCGATGATTTCGGGCAGGCGATGATGATGACGATGAACAAAGGTTCCGAAATGCGACGTCGCGACCGC
>CAYXDO010000246.1:4237-11073 GCA_964463485.1 uncultured Myxococcales bacterium
GTCCGGATCGACCGCGTCCGGATCGACCGCGTCCGGATCGACCGCGTCCGGATCGACCGCGTCCGGATCGGGCACGGGCGCGGGCCGCGGCCCGTCCGCGCCTCGGCGCGCAACAGGTTGCTTCGTGGCCCGATCGCGTTCTTCGGAGTGGCCATGTCTTTTTTGGGGTGTGGCTCCTCGGACGAGGCGGCTGTTCGCTTCGACGAACCGGGCGCTCCGAGCGCAAACGACGGCGGTTGCGGGCGGGACGCGGATTGTCCGGCCGGGTTGATTTGCGTCGAGGCGCGGTGTGTCAGCCCGGACGATCTTTTGCCGCCCGATACGGAGGCGGAGATCGACGCGCGCCCCGTGGGGACGGGACAGGTCCTCTTTGCGCTGTCTCGCGAGTCCGACTCGGTCGCGGTGATCGATCCGGAGACTTTGCTGATCGAATCCGTTGATGTCGCACCCGACCCGGTGGCGCTCGCGGTCTCCGAAGGTGACTCTGCCGTGATTCTCTCGCGGGCGGGCCGGGCCCTGACGATCGTGAGCCGAGCTTCGAGCGGTGAGATCACGTCCAGGGAGCTCCGGCTGCGGCGGCGATTCACGCATCTCTCCGTATCACGTGGGGGTGAGTATGCGGTCGCATGGACCGGCGGGGACGACGTTCCTGATCAGGGCGCAGAGGGTTTGGTGACGATCGTGGATCTCTCGGGCATCGAAGCGCCGGTGGAGGTCGCGGCAGGCTACCGCCATACGAACGTGTTCTTCCGCGAGACCTCCGAGGGTATGTTTGCCATCGTGGCGGGCAAGGACGAGATCGCGATCGTCGAGCTGACCGATCCGGGCCAGCGCGCGCGGCGTGTTCGGCTGCCCGACGCGTTTGCGGAGGTGATCGGGCGTGAGGTCGTAGGAGGGTCGAACGCCGAGTATCTCTTGATTCGTTCGTTCGGCGAGCGAGGCGTGGGCGTGTTGTCGGTCGATACGTCGACGATCACGATCGTGCCGTTGCCCGGCATACCCACGGACCTCGACCTCGTCCCTGGCGGTGAGTCTGCCGTTGTAGCGATTCGAGCGAGCAGCGAGGTGGCGGTGCTTCCGCTCCCGGAGTCGCTGACCAACCCAGACTTGGTGAGGGTGGTGCCGATCGAATCGGTGATTTCGGGCCAGGTCGAAGTTTCGAGGGATGGTCAGTTCGCGGCGGTGTTTTCGACTCAGGACGACGTGGAGCGCTTCGGTTGGGTCGACCTCGCGACCGGCGGCGTTCGGGTGTTCGACCGCTTGAACAAGCTCGTGCGACAGATTGGGCTCTCTCCCGACGGTGCGACGGCGGTGGTGGTGCATCGACCCAACCCCGCCAGCACGAACGCCGACCCATACGAGCGCGCTGTCGATCTCGACGAAGGGTACTCGGTGGTGACCCTGGCGTCCGGGGAGTCGCAGCTCAAGCGAACGGGTTCGGTGCCCCCAGCCGAGCTCACCTTCTCACCGACTGGGCGCACCGCCGCGATGACGTTTCGACTGGACGCGGTGAGTGCGAAGCGCTTCGAGACGGTGAGTCTGTCGACGCTCATCGTGAACGCGTATGACTTGGCGTCCGCGCCGGAGTTTGCGGGCGCGCTTCCGGAGGTTTCAGGACGGCCCACAGAGCGCTTCTGGGTGACGCAGGTCCATCCGGCCGGACGAATCAGCTTCTTGGACGCGGAGAGTCGACGACTCGAGACCGCTACTGGATTCCAGCTCAACGCGGGCATCTCGAGCGCACGATGATAGCCACACCCTCAAATCGTCCCCATGGCTCGAGCGAGCTTTTGGGCGACTCACCGTCGCAGAGGAACGTCGCGGCCGCGCCGCGGCAGGGAGACTTCATGAAACTCATCGAGCTTCCGAGGCTAGGACTCGCGGCTCTCGCTTGTTCGAGCTGTCTCGACCGACAACCTTTCCTAGACGAGCCGCTCGTCACCGACGGACCGTACGTGACTGATCGGAGCCTCGTCCTCGTCAATCGTTTGGCCGGCCTCGTCGCGAGCGTGACTCCGGAGACGAAGTCGGTGACTTCGCACCTTCTACCCAACCGGGCACGAGCCACGGCGATCGCCGGAACCGAGTTGTTGGCGATCTCTGACGATGGCCTCGAGCCCGAGCTGTTCGCGATCGACGCAGTCTCTGGGGCGGCGAGCCGAATTCCGCTGCGTGCGGCGTTCGATCGAATCTGGGTTGCGCCCGGGGCTCGGCATGCCGTGCTGAGTTACTTGGGAGACGGTCGCCCCGCTCCTGGCGCGCCGGCAGCGCGCAACCCGAACGAGCTGGAGGTCGTCGAGCTGGGGGCCGACGTGGCTCAGTCCGTCGTCATCGAGAGCGAGTCGCTCGCGCCCCGCTCGGTGGTGTTCGACGCACAGGCGACGATGGCCGCGGTGCTGCTCGGCACGGGCGTCTCGATCATCGACTTGGCTCGTCCGAACCGTCGGTTGGACGTACCTTTCGAGCTCGCGGGAGGCGGACAACTCACGCCGGTGGAGGCTGAGTTCATGCCCGACGGAAAGGCGCTCGTCGTCCGCGCGGCAGGGACGTCGGATGTGATCGTCATATCGATCGAGAGTTCGGGAGAAGGGATCAGCGGTTCGATCAACTTCCTGTTCGCTCCGTCGGGCGGGACTTTGAATGACTTCGTGATTCCCAAGAGCCCGGCGCTGGCCGGGAAGATCGCTGCGGTGTACGACGGCGAGGCGAGCGTCGCGGCGATCCTCTCCATCGATGGGGATGCGAGCTCGACCCAGACGGTGCGCCTCACTCGTCGATTTGGGCGAATTTGTGAGTTGGATGGTTCGACACTCCTCATCCACGACGCGAGGGCAGCAGGCGAGGCAGGGCTCGGGCAACCCATCGTCGCGGCGTGGGATCCGACCGCAGACCGAGTGCGGCAAGACGAGCTGAGTAGCTCGGGGGTATCCGGCGAGGTGAGGCTCGGGAACGGGGTCGCGTACTTCGAGCATCGGGGCGAGGGAATCAGCGCCATCACCGCGGTGCGCGCGGAGCGGCGGGGCGCCCGGCTCGAGCTAGACCTGCGACCCATTGGGATCGGCGGAGGTCTCTCCGCGGTGGCTGACTTCGGAGGGGAGGTCTACGCGGGAGTCACCGTGCCTCGGCAGGGTTCGGGCGCGGCTCCGGACAGCGATGACGACGAGAGCTTCACGGGCTCCACGGGTTCGCTGGTGGTGATCGGGGAGGCCGATGTGATCGAAGGTCTCCCGTTCGACGATGAGATCGTGGAGGTCGGTCGAGTGGGTGGGTACATCTACGCGAGACACACCGATCCATTCGGGGACTTCTCGTTCGTGGCGCGAACGAGCCTAGAGCGGGACCTGGCGTTTCGGGTGGACGGGCTCGTGCTCGGTTCGTTGTTCGACCGAGGTCGGGAGGAGCTTCCATGAACGCCTTGATATTCATGTCGGCGCTTCTGGGTCAGGTCGACACGTCGAGCGCCGCGGGCTCGTCCGGGAGCCCCAAGTTACCGACGCCGACGGAGGCCCTGCCGGGGTCTGAGATCCAAAAGGAGGAGAGGATCGTCTTTGCCGAGTCCCGCTGGCGGTTGGGGTTCGAGGGTGTGAGCTTGGTCGGACACCGCGGGTCGTCGACGTTGCTATCCGAGGCCGGGGTGTTCGGAGGGATCGAGGTTTTTGGCGGGCGGGCGCTCCTCGAGGATTTGGCGATCGAAGTCAGCTTCGGCACCTTGGGTTCGGCGTCAGAGGTGCAGGACGCCGACCTGTCGATCAGCGTACTGGGTTTGCGGGCCGGGCTCGTGCAATTCCTCGAGCTGAACGAGACTTTCGTCGCGTTCGGCCGCGTGAGCTTGACGGGTGACTTGGGTGAGTTGTCGGTGACTACGCCAAACCGCCGCGTGGATCTGGCGGATACGGCGTTCTCGGTGGGGTTGAGGGCCAACGTCGGGATCGAGGCCAGGTTTCCGGTGGGTGGATCCGACGATGACGCGAGCCTCGGGGTCTCGGTGCGGGCCGGCTACCGGCTGGTGTCGGCGTTTGCGTTCGACGGCCTCGAGCCGGACATCGACGGCGACCCGGATCCGAAGCGACTCGAGGGGAAGCCGATCGACCTGGGAGGGCTGAGTTTATCGGGTGTGGAGCTCGGGCTCGGCCTGGGAGCTCGATTCTGAGCTCCGTTGATGCACCCATCGAGCCCCCGGCGATGCGTCCCGCCGGGGAGACGCCCCAAATGCTCACGCAAACGGGGTCGTTGGTGCGGCAAGCGACCCTGCCTGAACCGACCGATTGATCGATTGACGGCCGCGAGTGACCATTCCTGGAGTCACTGACATTCCCGGAGTCACTGACACCTAAGTCGACACCTAAGTCAGCGGAGCTCGAAGTCGCAGAGGACTCCGAGGTGATCCGACGCGTAGGTGTCATTGACCGGCAGAGTGAACAATCTCTCGCAGCGAGTGGGCAGAAAAGTGCCGTCCGACCCTGGAATCGCATAGATGTAGTCGATTCTTCGATTGGGAGAGTCCGATGGGAAAGTGAGTCCAGCGTCGGATGGGTTGGTCGCGAGCCAAGCGTCGACAAAGTCTCCCGTCTCCCTTTCATGAGTGGCATCGCCGCGGAGAAAACGCATCGCGAGCGAGTCCGGCTCGGCGTTCGTATCTCCCGCCAAAAACCCCGGCAATCTCAGCGAATGAGACTTGACGTGCTCGAACACGGCGAGCGCTTGATCGGCCTTCACGCTCTCATCGGCCTCCGTGGTCATGTGCGTGCAGAACATATTCAAGTCTCCGAACGGCGCCTGAATGAGCGCGCCGTGGACCCTCCGCGTAAAAATCACGAGGTCACGATGAGGGAGCTCGGCGACGTCGGTACTCAGAATCGGCCATCGACTCAGAATGCCGAGGCCTTCGTCGAAGAAGAGCGGTACCCGGTAGGCGAATTCGAAGGTCCACTCATATCCCGTGGTCTGACCAAGCCGCTCCGAGAAGCTCGGCGAGCCTTGGTCCCGAATGACTTCCTGCAACGCGACCACGTCGGGCTGAGTCGCTACGATCATGTCGCTCACCATCTGGAGCCGCGGCTCCGCGGGCCCCAACCCGGTCAGCGGATGCTTCAGATTGATGGTGAGAACTCGAACCACGGTCGGACCCACGACCGCACCCGAATCGCCCAACGTCTGCGCATCGAGGGACGACGAATCTGGGGCCTCGGATGGGTCCGTCGACGACACATCCTCGCCGTCGGTATCGCGCCCAACGGCCGCATCAACGGCCGCATCTGGTGACCCGACGACGACAGCCCCTGAATCGAGCACGGTCGCATCAAGGCCCAGGACGTCGGCGAAGCCTCGGTCGCGCAGATCTTCGGTCGAGTTGGCGCAGGCGAAAAGCCCCAGGAGCCCGATCGAGACAACCAGGCGTGAAAGGCCTGACAAGGGACTCTGGCGACCGGCGCCGGCCACGGAGCGAGGCTCGGCCTGCGTGCTCATGCGCGAAGCTTGCCGAATTCGCAACCAAAGGAGAAGCCCGTTGATGCTCCGAGCAACGAGCCCGGCAAGGTGCTTCGATGACACCGCCAGGCCTGCCGGCGCTCAGGGCGGGCTGCGACATGAGTATCGCGATTGTCGAAAAACTAGGCCAGACATGCTCTCCGGGTCCGGCACCGAGAACGCGTCGGCCGCCCGACCTACGTTGCCCGAGCCGTCGGTCACTACGACCTCGATGACATACTGTCCCAAGGCTCCGGGCGTGTAGACGATTCGTCCGAACTGATCCGGCACGAGCGGCGTGGGGACCCCGTCGTGCGTCAGCGTCACTTGAATCGTCGGGTCCGCCGTGGGCTCGATCGTCGAGATCACGATCGTCACTAGCTGGCCGATCCCGACCCTGCTCGGCGTAATACTCACCGTGACCGGGTCGACGGCGCGAAGGTCCGCAAGACGAAGGCTCCGCGTGGATCGAACGCTCGCGCAGTCACGTTCAGCGCTCCGTGCGGCGCGGTCGGGCGATAGCTGAAGTCACCCGTGGGATCTAACCGGCTGCCCATCGGTGCTTCGTCGAGCCGAACCTGCCCCGAGGCCGACACGCTCGCTCCCTGCGGCGCCAACGGCAGCGTCCAGATCACCGCTTGACCCTGATCGGGATCGTTCGCCATCGCGTCATACGCGAACTCATCCCCCTCGAGGACCGACGTGACTTGGGGCGTGGAGGTGATGTTGGACGCGTCCGGCGCCTCCACCACCTGACTCGGGACGACTGCGAGATTCGATGTTCCCGTCAGATCCCGCGCGACGAACCTGAGCTCGTCCGCGCCGAAGTCGTCGGCAGCGGCCGGTACACCGTCGTCGGCCCGAGCCCGGTCAGCGATGCGAACGCCAGCGCGGTGACGTTCGGCGGCGACAACGGATGAAGCAGCCCGAGCGGCAAGGTCACGTTGGCCATCGAGTACCCAAGGGTAGGATCGGGAACCCAGGCCGCGGTGACCGGGGCTCCGTCGAGCAACACCGAACCCACCGACCCGGTGGGCGCCACGAGCTGCAGGTCGTCGAAGTCGAACTCTGGCGCGAGCGAGAAGCGCCCCGTGAACTCGGTGAAGCAACGCGCTCGTCACCAACTGCTCGAGCGGCGGCACGAGCGCCAACATGGGCTCGTCCGACGTCTTACTGAGCCGACAGAGCGCAGAGCCCATCCGCTGGGGAGCTCGAGCTTCGCGCGGAACCGGCTTTGCAGGAAGCTCGAGCTTCACGCGGCGCCCTCACCGCGTGGAGGACGATTTCGCTCAGGCCTCTGAAAACGTCGAGCGCAGCGCAACCGCGCGAAACACGAGAGGCTGATCGCGATCGGGGCTTCGTGCTTCGTC
>CAYXDO010000247.1:0-11050 GCA_964463485.1 uncultured Myxococcales bacterium
AGTGGCACATCTTCGTGAGCATTCCAAGACTCATGGCCAGGCGGATCTGCGCCCGATTGAATAGGGCCTCCGGGGTAGGGGTCCAGCGACTTCGGTATTCGTGAAAACGTGGCATTTCGGGAGTTTGGATGAGTCGGGACCGGATGAGTTTGCACGTGCTTCAGCAGTCGCATGGCGCGCTCGGGGGCCAACGCGAGCGCCGTACGCTCCTTGTCCCACCGATCCATACGGGCTCGCACCAACTCGTCTCGCTCCAAATAGCCGCAGGCAAGATGCTGGCGGTCCCGGGCGTCCTTGCCGTCATCGACCCTTGGGACCGAATCGAGCCGGGTTCTAACAGATCGGCCCGGAAGCGACGTGAGCGCGGTGGGCCGAGATGCGGGCCAAGTCTTCCCAGAAGCTCGGATAGGACTTGGATACGCACTCTCGATCGTCGACCTCGATCCCGGGATGGACGAGCGAGAGGAGCCCAAAGGCCATCGCCATTCGATGATCTCGACGCGTTCGCACGAGACCTTGGCGGGGCTCACCGCCGGGTTCGATTTCGAGGCCGTCGGGCGTTTCTCGTGCGCGAACGCCGACCGTCCGGAGACCTTCGCTGAGCGAAGTCAGTCGGTCCGACTCTTTGAGCCTCGCGTGCGCTGCGCCCGTGATTTTCGTGGGGTTGGGAGCGAGTGCGGCGGCGACTGCGAGGGGTGCGACGAGATCGGGACAGTCTGTGAGATCGAAGGTGTGGGGCCGGCACCGGGAGAGCTCGTCGAGCTGAGTGGTGATCACTCGGTCACCTTGAGTCGAATGGGGATCGAGGTTCGGGAGCTCGAGCTCGATTCCTGCGAGGCGAGCGCCGACGAGCAGGAAGGCAGCGCTGGACCAGTCTCCTTCGACTTCGAGCTCAACGGGACGGTAGGCGGCGTGAGGCACGAAATAGGTTTCCGCAGCCCGTTCGACACTCACCCCTCGCCGACGCATGGTCTCGAGGGTCATCTCGAGGTACGGGGCCGAGACCGAGACTCGGGTCGAAGAGAGACGCAGCGTAAGGCCCTGAGGCAAGCGCGGGGCGGTGAGGAGGAGCCCGCTCGCGAACTGGCTCGTCTCGGAAGTTTCGATCGAGGCGACGGCCTGCGCACTCGGCAGGCTCGCCTTGCTCATCGTAATCCGTACCGGGATGGAGCCGGGCCGATCGAGGTGTTCGATGGTGGCGCCGAGGGATCTGAGCGCGTCGAGCAAGGGCGTAACGGGTCGCTCGCGGAGACGAGGAGATCCGTCGAAGACGACGGGCCCGTCGAGAATGAGTGACAGGGGCAGGAGGAAACGCAGCGTGGTGCCCCCGTCGCCGCAGTCGAGCGGAGTCAGGGGTGAGTGGAGCTCACCGCCGCCGATCTCGAGGCGGTCGCCGGACTCGGTGAAGCGAGCACCGAGGGCCGACAGGCAGGCGCGGAGGTGTCTGGAGTCATAGCAATCGAGCGGGCGGTGGAGGATGCTCTGGCCGCGAGTCAGCGCCGCGACGAGGATCGCGCGCTGAGTTTGGCTCTTCGAGGAAGGGACTTGGAGCGTGAGCTTTCTGTCCTTCATGGGTCGTTCTCGAGGGGAGGGAGGGTGGGTACCGAGTACTCTTCCAAGATGGCGGAGAGTTGGGCCTGGCCCTGCGCCCGCCACCACGACAGGCCGGTCATCACGGTGGCTCCGGAGTTGCGGGCGGTCTGGACGATCGGAGTTGGCGCGACGGAGAGGGACGCGTCGAGGAGCACGCGCCCGGGCCACCGAGTGAACTCAGGTATGGGATCCGGTGAAGGCGTCGCGTTCACGACGAGGTCGAACTCGGCGTCGAAGCGCTGCTCCCAGCGGATGTGTCGCGCGCCGAGTCGACTGGCAAAGGCGCTGGCGGCATCGGCGTTACGGGCGCAGAGCTCGACCGGGCACCCGAGGTCTCGAAGGGCAACCACCGCCGCCCGCGCGGCGCCTCCCGCGCCCAGCACGAGGGCGCGACGGCTTCGATGCGGCGCCAGGAGCTGTCGGATCGCGATGGAGTCCGTGTTGAGACCGATCCGAGCCCCGTTTCGGAGCAGGATCGTGTTCACGGCGCCGATGAGATCCGCGGGCGGCCGCACCTCGGTGAGTACGGGGAGGACCGCAGCTTTGTGCGGCATCGTGACCGCGAGGGCGCGAAAGCCGAGCATTTCGGCGAGCTCGATGGTCTCGATGGGTCGGCGGGTCTCGAGCGTCGTGTACACGAAGGGGAGACCGTGAGCCTCGAAGAGTCGGTTGTAGACGCGCGGGCCCGGGGACGCGGCGACGCTCTCGCCGCCCAGCAGCCCGAGCGGAGTGAGACCGGTGACGTCGGCTCGCAGCAGGCGCGCCTCCGAGAGGGTGAGTTGACCTTTGGCGGTTCCGGGGCCGTCGTCCGGGCTGACGAAGTTGATGGGTGAGTCCATCACCGTCGAGAGGATGCGGCTCAGTCGTCCGGGGCCTCCCATCGCGATCCGAATCGTCGGCTTTCCAAGGCCTTTGGTCGCCGTCAGCAGATCGGTGAGGTCGGCCGCGTCTTCGACCGCGACGGCGACCTTGAACACATCCGCGGGCGTCTCACCAAACCCTTTCGGGAGGCCGCTCGACCTCCAACTCAGGTCGAAGACGTGATGAGAAGCGATGAGTCGGGTGGGGCCCCGCTTTTCGAAGAGGTCTCGGTGCAGGGACATGTCCTCGCAGAAATCGACGTCCAAGAACCGTGGACCGACATCGAGCGCCGCGTGGAGGATCAGCCTTCGCTCGGCTTCAGGGCCGGAGAAGCCGCCACCCTGAGCGCTCGAGCGGCAAGTGAAGAGGATCGGAAATCGGCGCGGGAGGCCAAAGGCGGTCGATGGGTCGGGGAGGAAGTCGAGCCGTACTTCGTGCAAGGGCACGTCGGAGTAGCTCGACAGGCGACGCGTGAGCGCTTCGATCGTCCGTTCGGTTCCGGTCAAGCACAGCATGAGATCAACTGGGGCTCAGCGACGGCCGCGTTCTACGAGAGACGGGTCATCATTCGGCATGATAGTCAGCAGAGCATAGGCCCTGCGGGCCGAAACGTCACGCCGTCAGCGAGCGTCCCAGATGCTCGACAAGAGCGCGATGATGGCGGCGAGCCCGCCCAGAATGATCGGGATGTGGAGCGACCCATCCCAGTACTTGTTTACGGGCACAGGCGCATGGTCATGCCCGAGGGGTAGGTTTTTAGAGTCCGGCTTGGGTTCGTCGTTGGTGCTCATTTGTCTCTCCGGCGTCAGACCGCTTCGTTCTTGCGAACGGACCACACGAAGCCGTCGACCCAGTAGTGGAGGAGTGAGGTCGTGGCCCAGAATGCGAACAAGATGGCTGGCATCTCCTTGAAGAAGCTCAGGACGGAATAGAGAATCGGGTGGGTCGTAGCGATGCCCTCGCCGAAGATCGCCAGCATGAGCGCGCCGTTCGTCCGAAGCGCAGCGAAGAGGAGAGAGGGGATGGCGATCGCGAGGAAGGCGATCCAGATTCCGGCGTATCGGAATTTCTTCGTGCGCAAGACCTGAGTGAGGTTCATCCGCTCGCTGACCCAAATCACCGCGATGTACTGCATGCCGTGGTAAATGTTCGCCATCGCGCCGCCCTCTATGAGTGTGTAGTGCGTGACGAGGAACCAGTTCGCGATCCCCGTGGAGGCCAAGATGGCGATTTTTGCTTTCGAGATCTTGTAGCCCTCCTTGGCTTTTTGCGCCCAGTAGCTGACGTAGAAGATCACGAAGACGACCGCAAAGAGTACGAGGAATGACTGCAGAAACTCCGGAGGAACGAAGCGAGCGCGTCGGCGCAGGTAGTACTCCGGGCCGACGTTCATGATCTCGTTGAAGTCCGGCGCGACGAAAGTCACGGCGACGAGGTAGGGAAGCCATTCGAGGACGAAGCAGGCCACCATGTCGACGTACCGGCCGGTGTTGGGATCGTTACCTAGCTTCGAGTCGTAGATCCGCGCGAAGCCGAAGGTCTGCATGAACGAGTGATACTCGTCCCACAACAACGCCACGATGATGAGTGTGGTGAGGAGGCTCGGAGCGATCGCGAGGATCGTAAAGGCGAACACCGGAGCGAGGACGAGCCTCTTCGGGAACCGATGGAAGACCTGCTTGTTCATGTAGATTCGCGCGACGGTGATGTTGATGTGTGTGTAAGTTGCGCAGCCGGCGAAGAACAGGAGCAGCGGGGGGGTAGTGCCCAAGCCGCCGAGGATGGATTGTCCGGGGACGCGCGGCAGGCAGAAGGCTACGATGACCCCGAGGGCAAGGAGGGGCATCCCGATGACCCAGAAGGAATCGAAGAACGGGCCGTGGATGTGCCAGGGCCGTGTTCGTGCAATCGGAGTCGCCACGGCGGGCGTTTGCGGGATGGCTGCGCTGACCATGGGTCGACCATAGACCATCGGGGCTCGCCCGAAGTTGACATGGCGCAAGGGGACTGCGGCGAAGAGTCGCGATTTGGGCCAGACCTCACGCCGCGACTCATCGTGGATTGCAGGAGGTTTGGGCTGAGTCGATACCCACGACCTCTCGCAACTCAGCGGCTGTCCGCGAAACTCAGCAGGTCGCTGAAGAAGTCGACTTCTCGGAACGCTGCGCTGTGCTCGATCGTCATGGATCAGCAAATTCAAGCGCTTACCGGGTGAATCGGGCGGGCACGGGCACGGCGTGAGTTTCGGAGCCTTTTTCAGCGACGTGCTTGTGGGCTGATCAGTGGCTTTACAAGGCCTCGAGCCCGACTCGCCGGTCGCGAGCGGCGCGGACCACGCGTGGCGATTTCGTCCGTGTTTTCGGGCATGGACGCGATCGCACGCCGATTGCTCGACTGGCCCACATGCTTGCCACCGTCGCTTCCGAAAAAGCCGATGCCCGCCGCGCGCGTCGTCGACGGGCGGAAGCTCGGGTCGAGCAGGCTGCTCAGGCGCTGCCGCCGGGGTCGATGCAACGGCTCGCGCGGACCGAGACGGTGCTGCGACCGTATCGGCAGGGTCTGGTCCCCGAGGGGCTTCGGTCGACGCCGTTGTCTCGGCATCTCGAGGTCGTGCGCGACGAGGTGCTCGCGTTGGAGTCGATGGTCCTCACGCTTCCTCGAGCGCGGCACCGGGATGGCGACTCCATTCGCCGGGCCCTGACGCTCTTGCGGGGCTTCGGACGCATCGGAGCGCTCGACTTCGAGACCGTGCCGATCGAAGAGAGGCCGACGCTCGTCGCGATCTTGGCGCTCGAATATCGCTGGTGTTTTGCGGCTGCGGGGACGACGCCGCGAGCCTTCAAGATCGAGATCGGAAGGACCGGCGCGAGGTGAGTCTCGCTTTGCCCGCGCGGACACTTTCTTGCCAAGCGCGACGATCGAGTGCTGAGTACGCGTCGTGGCGCGTGCCGTCGCCTGGCTGTCGATCGGTCTTCTGACCAGCGTCGCCGAGGCGAGCCCGATCGTCCCGCGCGAGTCCGCGGATCTGGCCTTCTTCGGCTTTTCTTCGCGCACGGTTTATCACGCCTATCAGCTTCGTCTCTTCGGCAACGGTGAGGGCCCGCTCCGCGATCTCAATCAACTCTCCGAACAGCTAGACCTGGAAGGCCGCGGGCTCGGCTCTGAAGGCTCGTTCGATGTCGTGAGCTCGCTTCGGTATCACACGGACTTCGGGACCGGATTCCACCGCGACACCGCCGTTTCGCTCGGCATCCCCGCGGTGGACGGACGCCACCAAGCCGAGATCTTGTCGGCGTATCTGGACGCGCGTGCCCTCTTCGATCGTCGCTTGGACCTTCGACTTGGGCGCCAGCTGCTCGTCGACGAGCTCGATTGGCTTCGACTCGACGGTGTTCGCGCGTTTCTCCACGCGGCACGGTGGCTGAATGTCGTCGTCTACGCCGGCCAGCCAGTCCCTTTCGATTCGGTGCTCGGGCCCGACGCGCTCGGCTTTGATGGTACCGAGGTTTCGGACGGCGCCGAGCTCTCGCTCGGCGGTTCGGTGACCGCCGACTTTGGCGCTGCGCTGTCGGCGGGCTTGGCGTTTCGGCGGACTCTGACCTTTCGTGGTTCGGAGATCGAAGTGTTCGGTGTCGACGATCCGGACCTCGCCGAGATCACCAAGCAGAGCTCTGCTCGGAAGGTTGGTTTGATCGAGCAGCGTCTGGGGCTCTCCGTTCGCGCCGCGATTCCCGGGGTGGACGTGCACCTGTCGGGTGGAGTCGCTTGGGATCTCCTGTTCGGGCGCCTGGAGTCCGCGAGCCTAC
The DNA here is from genome assembly GCA_964463485.1 of uncultured Myxococcales bacterium. Classification (GTDB taxonomy): domain Bacteria; phylum Myxococcota; class Kuafuiibacteriia; order Kuafuiibacteriales; family Kuafuiibacteriaceae; genus CAYXDO01. The sequence continues at coordinate 6,261 of CAYXDO010000247.1, forward strand.
GCGTCAACTACGACCCAGCGCGCTCGATTCACTTAGAGGCTGTAGCGGAGCGCGTGCATCCGATTTTTCTCGGCGACTCGATCTTCAACGTCTTCAACGTCTTCGACACCGACCGAGTGCGGCTCGAGGGATCGCTGGAAGCGTTCGAAGACCTGTGGCTCGAAGCCTCCTGGTCGCTTCAGGCCTTCCATGGCGGACCGAAGGGCTCGTTGTCGGACTCCAACCTTGGCGGCGCGGGCTTCGAGCTCGACGCGTCGGGCCTCAGTCACGTGCCGCGCGGATCGATCGCGTACGACGGTTCGCGCTTCGGCGGTGGCGTCTCCGTCGAGGCCGCTACGAACACGGGGGGTCGCTACGCCTACGGAGGCAACTATCGACTGCTCGAGATCTTCTTACGCGCGCAAGTGTTCGAGGAGCTCTCCGCCGGAGCGAGGATCACACTCACGGGCTTCCAGGACGATTGGTACGAGGACGTGGACGCCGGCGCAGTACAACGCGAGGAGCGCTCTACGACCGTCGCTCTAAATCTGGGCGCGCGGATCGACACGGTGTTTCGCGCGAAGCTCGACTTGGCGCGAACGTTCGGTTCGGTGCTCGATGGCAATTATCGCGTCACGACCCTCGTGGAGGTGACGCCGTGAAGCGATCCGCCGTCGCCTTGCTCGCGCTGGGGCTCAGCCTACCGGCGTGGGCGTTCGTGTTCGAGAGCGGACCCGACGAGCTGATCTTTCCGCCGCAGTCGGTTCCGCTGGTCTTCGATCACGCGCTGCACGTTCGGGAAGCGGACGAGGCCAAGCAGCTCGCGGGCGCCGACGTGGGCTGTGAGCACTGCCATCAGAACGTCGCCGACTCGAAGGCCGCGAGCGACGTGGACGTTCCAGGGCATGAGGTCTGCGAGGAGTGCCACGACGACTGGCTCGCGCCGGAGCTCGGGAACACGACTTGCGCTCGCTGCCACGCTGCCGACACTTCGTCGATCGCGCCCAGTGTCGTCATTCCCGCGCCGAGGATCGTGTTCTCACACGCGACACACGTCCAGACGGCGAGCGTGGCTTGTGAAGACTGCCATCGACGAGTTCCTACGCGCGCAATGGCTTCGCGCGATGACTACCCGACGATGGATCGGTGCATCTCTTGCCACGAGGACCGCGGCGTGCCGACGGCGTGCGGGACGTGTCACTTGACGAGATCCGACGGGCGTTTGCTCACGTCCTTTCCTGAAGATCAGCTGCGACCGCGGCGCTTCTTCGGGTTCGCTATCCACGATCGAGCTTTCGCGACGGATCACGAGGACGCCGCTCGTCGGGATCGGACGTTCTGTTCGAGCTGCCACACCGAGAGCGACTGCCTGAGCTGTCACGATGGGCTTGGGCGCGACGTGCGTTACCACCCGGGAGATTGGGTGGCGCTCCACGGGATTCGTGCGAAACATGACGATCCGAGCTGTCAGAGCTGCCATCGCCTTCAAGGTTTCTGTTTGAATTGTCACATTCGGAGCGGCGTCGCGACGGTGACTTCGGTGGCGACGCTAGAGGTGACGCGTCGGACCGGTCGGGTGGGTGCGTCGGGGCGACCGATCGGGCCGCATCCGATGGAAGAAGACGGCTGGCTCGAGCCGCGCAGCCGCAACTTCCACGGGTTCGCGGTGCAACGAAACGCCCGAAGCTGCGTGTCCTGCCACCAAGAGCAGTGGTGCATTCAGTGCCATGGCTCGGGCGCTCGCGGCGGATCGAGGGGCGGCAATCCGCACGGGCCCAATCCCGAGCGGCTCAGAGGCAGCGTGGCGAGCAAGCAGAACGCCCGTATGTGCCTGAAGTGCCACAGCCCCGTCGACGACGCCTGGCGCTGAATCCATCGGGTGCGCGCGGCGGCCAGAGTGCGGTATCGTGCCGCCGTGCGGTATTTTGCGCTGCTCGTCGCGCTCGGCTCGGTGGCTTGCGGAAGCGAGTGTCTCGAAGACTCGGATTGTGAATCCGGTCAGATTTGCGTCAGTCGTACCTGTCAGACGCCCGGCGGCGGGCCGCCCGCGGACGCCGGCACGAAAGACGCCGAGCTGGCCGATCGCCCGGTCGTTCGCGAGGACGCGAGGTCCGACGCAGGTCTCCGCGACGCGAGGTCCGACGCGGAGCCTCTCGATGCTGAACCCGCGGACGTCGAGGAGGCGGATGCTGATCCCACGGACGTCGAAGCTGCCGACACGGAGGCAACCGACGACGCGGAGCCGGCGGACGTTGAAGGAGTCGACGCAAGCGACGCCGAGGCGCCCGATGCGGACCCCGCGGACGGGCCTGATGCGCAGAGCACGGACGTCGGTGTCAGCAACTGCGTCGACCCGATCCCGCTGGCTCCAGATGGGTACGCGAGCGGAGGCACCAGCGCGGCCAGTGACGATCACGCGGCGAGCTGTTTTCTGAGCGGCGGCCGCGACCTCGTCTACGCGTTCGACATGCCAGGCGAAGTGTACTCACTGGCGGCGACTACGCGCGGGTCCGGCTTCGACACCGCGCTGCACATCTATCACGACGACTGCACGACCTCAGGGTTGCTGTCGTGTAACGACGATGATTTTGGTCCGACGAGTCGCGTCGAAGTCTCCAACTCGCCGGCCGGCCGATACTATGTCATCGTGGACGGTGCCGACGGAGCGAGCGGTGGATTTCGGATGCAAGTCAGCGGTAAGCTCCGAGCCGGGCAACCTTGTGATCCCAACCTGACTTACCTTGGTTGTGAGTTCTCGCGGTGCACGGCGCTGCCGAGCGGTGGGTTCGGCTGCCCTGCGCCGAAGGACTGTGAGGATGGGTTCGATTCGGATCGCGATGGGTTGACCGACGAAGACGCACCTTGTCTCAATCCGCCTGTGCTCACTTGTACCGGGCCGGCGTCGGTTGGCGTGGACCGAACGGCGAGCTTTGCTGGACGGGTCGCGGACGACGGGTCGATCGAGGCTCGAAGGTGGACGTTGATCTCGAGCCCGCCCGGTTTCGTCGGCTACCCAGCTCCGTATGCCGAAGAGGTCACGTCGATGCGTTTCACTCATGAAGGAGAGTACGTGCTCAGGTACGAGGCGCGCGACGACGACGCGAACGTCTCGGTCTGCGAAATGACGGTCAGCGCCGGCCCAATCCAGTGCCTGGCGGCCCAGCCGATCCCGGTCGACGGTCTCGTCTCGGACACGACCGTGGGGGCTGGAGATGATTATCAGGCCTACGGGTGCTTCGATGACTTGGCGGCCGATCGAATGTGGTCGCTGCCGTTGCCGGGACTGATGACCAGCTTGCGAGTGGACGTGACGGCGAGTCATGCGGTCGGACTCCATCTCTATCGGGGCGAGTGCAGCCAGGCTTACTCGTGTCGCGCCGACCGGCAGCTCGACCTCGTCGACGTTCCGGGCGGAGATTACTATCTCGTGGTGGACGGGATCGCCGGGACGGAGGGGCCTTATTCGATGCAAGTCAGCGGGAAGCTTCGCGAGGGACAGCCTTGTGACCCGAGCTCGAGTTATGTGAGTTGCGAGACCGGAGTGTGTGCTTTGGGCGCGACGGGGGCGTATGCCTGTCCGAGCCCCGCGGACTGTGGGGATGGGTTGGACAATGACCGCGACGGGTCGACCGACGAAGACGCGGCCACCTGCGTGTCACCTCCGGTCGTGGCGTGCCCGGCGGCGCTCGCCGTCGACGTGAACGGTACGGCGAACTTGACGGCCTCAGTGACCGACGACGGCGTAATCTCGAGCCACCGCTGGGAGATCCTCTCCGCTCCGTTTGGTTCCGACGCCCGGCCTAGTCCCGCCAATCAACGGATCACTTCGTTTCGGGCGCTGCTTCCGGGCGTGTACCGTCTGCGATACAGCGCGACGGACGACGCGGTGCAGACGACGTCGTGCGAGGTCGACGTCGAGGTTCAGATTCACGATGATTTCCGGGTCGAGTTGATTTGGAATCCGGACGTCCCGGAAGGTCTCGACCCGACCGACCTCGACCTGCACGTGCTCCATCCGCTCGCCGACTCATGGTGGGGGACCTACGATTGTCACTGGACCAACACGGGCCCGGCCTGGGGCGCCGTAGGTACGGGCGACGACCCGAGCCTCGACGTCGACGACGTGAACGGACGTGGCCCAGAGAACATCAACATCTACACGCCGCAGCTGGTGAGTTACCGAGTTGGCGTACATTATTTCTCGGACGATGGTTTTGGACCTTCGAGAGCTTATGTGAACATCTACTGCTACGGAACGATCGCCGCTCAGTTCGGGCCGGTGGTTCTAGAGGGCGCCGCGGGGCCGACTTACAACGACTTCTGGAAGGTCGCCGACGTCACCTTTGACGCGACATCTTGCACGGTCACGCCGCTCCTCGATAGCCTCGGAGATCCGTTGATTGTCTCGAATGTCGCTACCTACGAGTCACCGTGATTGGTACGGCTCGAACCTCGGGTACGGCTCGAACCTCGGGTACGGCTCGGACCTCGGGTACGGCTCGAACCTCGGGGCATCGGGTGCTCGGCTCGCGGCGGCGGTGGCAGCAGGCTCGAACTTTGGGTAGCGACTGAGCGCGAGTCGTGCGGGTCGCGCTCGAGCGCTTCCTGAGTTGCGAGTCTGACACCTCAGTTGCGAGTCTGACAGTGCCTGGTGCCGACTCGGATGTCTGAGTCGGATGTCTGAGTCGGATGTCTGAATCGGATGTCTGAATCGGATGTCTGAATCGGATGTCTGAATCGGAGGTCTGAATCGGAGGTCTGAATCGGAGGTCTGAATCGGAGGTCTGAATCGGAGGTCTGAATCGGAGGTC
>CAYXDO010000248.1:0-11041 GCA_964463485.1 uncultured Myxococcales bacterium
AGCCCGTCATATCGACGATGGGATGAGAATCTCAGAGAGCGTGGTTCACGACAACCGTAATCTCCGCTGGCGTCGTGTGATGCCATAAGGGTTTGGACTTCGCTAAGCACAGCCCGCCAAGAGGAACACTGCTGAATTTTTGCCAGGACATCGAGTGATTTCTTGGCCGAAATAAGCAGTGTTTTGTCTTTCACAACGAGGTTTGAGAACGCCGCTTCCACGATCCGCCGGCGTCTGTTTGCATCGCCAGCTTCGAACTCGAAAACAGCTTTTTGCCCCAGAGAAATCGCGTCGGTCAAGGGTTTGAGAACGTCGCTCGACTTCGACTTCGAACGCTCAGCAAACTCCGCTTTCTGGTGAAGAAGCTTCTCTCGGTCAAGCGCGAATTCGTCCCGGCCGATGAGGCCATCGGCGTACATGGCTCGGAGACCTTCGAGTCTCCTGTCAATCCGCTCCATCGTTCGACCGAGCTCGGCTTTCCGCTGTTCATCCTCCTTCGTCCGAAGTCCTCTCTGGCGCTCGACGAGCTCAAGGATCTTGTCAGCGAACTTCGGCCGTATCTGGAACATCCGCAACTTTTCCACGATCGCCTCCTCGATGGTTTTCTCCTGCACGGATGTCTCTTTGCAGTATCTGTATCGCTTAACCTTCCTTCCGCAGGAGTAGTAGGTATAGCGCGTGCCATGCCGGTTGGTTGTGTGCTGCGCTGTCACGATCGCACCGCAAGAGCCACACCGAATGAGCCCTCGGTAGGTGAAGAATAGTCGTTTGGCCCTGGGCGGCGGTGGGTTTGAGCGCAGGCCCGCCTGGATCTCGTGGAATTGGGTTGGCGTAACCGCAGGGACATGGGTCCCGTCGTACGTTTCGCCATTGAATCGCATGAGGCCCATGTAGAAGGGGTCGTCCAAGAGTCGATAAAGACCCGAAATACTGAGATTCTTACCCTCATACCTACCCATCTTGGGATGACGGAGCTCAAGCTCTTCGCGCGCGCGAACAAGGATCTCGCGGACGGGCACGCCGTTTAGGCGCCAACAAAACAGCTGCCGGACTGCGTCGAATCGTTGCGGATCCGGAACGAGAATTCCCGTCTCGCTGTCGCGAACGTAGCCGAGCTTCGGTTTCGTTGGCCACCGACCTTTCTCCAGTGCTTCGCGGATTCCGCGCTTCACATCGCGCGAGAGGTCGTGGCTGAATTTGGTGGCGATCCCGAAGTTGAGCGACATCAAGAGTTGGTCGTCCCCGGACCCGTCATACACGCGCTCGGGCGTGTGAATCGCCTCGATGGTCCGGTCGGCGAGCGCCATCATGATCCGACCACCGTCGAGGGGGTTGCGAGCAAGCCGGTTCAAGTGCCAGCAGACGATTCCATTCGCGTGCCCCTGCTCGAGGTCCTCGACCATCTTCGTGAACAACGGGCGACCTGGGCGGCGGGCCGAGAACGCCTCGATGATCGGCGGCCCTTTAATCTTGAGTGACCGGCGCTCGACGAGGGCTTCAAGTTCCCGCAACTGCGCTTCGATCGATAGCGCCTGGCGGTCTTCCGCTTCTGACGACTTGCGAACATACATGAAAAATGTGAATTCAGACATAGATAGTTTGACGTTATCTACTGGGTTTCCACAAGACATCGAAAAGGTTGATAAGTTCAAGAGCCAAATCGATGAGCTCCGCGTCGGACAATTGCACGTCTGCACCTTCGATGTTGAGCTCCGCACGAAGCTCAACAAGATCCTCTGAGGTGAGGATCGGTGATTTGACGAGTGAGCTATTTTTCTGAGAAGCGGGCATCGATCCATCATGCCCGCTTCGTCGCGTCTCCGGCAGCTGCAAAACCGGCGAGGCAATTCCGTGACCATCCGCCGGAGAGATATCCACAGAAACCGGCAGACCTCTGCCGGTCCTGCAGCGTCACAAGATTTCGCGAGCCTCGTAAGATGGATGCACGATCACTTGCGCCATGAGGCCTCAGGCGCCGGGAGGTCCCATGAATCAATCTTTTCAAAACAACATATGAAGGAGGAAACCTTTGCGTCCGATCTGGCATTGTTCCCGGTCCGCACGCTTCGCCAGCAGTACGGTGAGAACGGACTCTCGCAGGAAGAGCTCGCGAACATCGCCGGAATCGCAGTCCGGACTCTGCGAGACATCGAAGAAGGAAGAACGAACCCCAGCCTCGAATCGACGATTCGTCTGTCGATCGCCCTGGATATTCCAATCGACGATTTGCTCGACCAAGACTGGATCACTCATCTCCGCGGCGAGATCGAATCCCGTCGGGCGGACGCCCTCGACCCGGAAGTGCATCGATACCTCCCAGAACGCAGCTGACCGATCCGCGAATCCTTGGGATCGCTTACCGCTCGCCGTTCCTCGCCCTCTGCGCTCTTCGCGGACCTCGAATCGCTGAGGTTCGACGATTACGCCTCCGCAAAGGTCTCCGGGACCCCAAAGCACTCGCCGCCATCACGAGGATTATCGACCGGCATCTCGTCTCAAAGCTCGTTGGAGAACAAACCATCATCGATCATTGGAGACGGGCGCCATTGCAGATCGCCGTCGAGGTCGGCGCAATACAGCGCCAGCTCGGCACCGTGGCTGAAATTGTCCAGAACACTCTGAGCAACGAACGATTGCTCCAGCGCCTCGGCGGCTGTCGACGGGGTCGCGCGATCCGCGACAGTTCCCTCATCGCTCCAGCTCTCGCCGTCGCCTTCGCGCAGGCCGCAAGACGGCCAGCGCACCACCATCAATCACCAACAAACTTCTTCGTATGCCCCAACACGAAACGTTGAGAACCAAGCTCTTGCGCATCCTCTCCGATCATCGTTGGCACGACACCGCCGAGCTCGCTCGTCGGGTCGGCCACACGTTTGGCCACGCCAAGTATGAAGCACTCGGCCTCGGCATCCCCGTCGAACGCGAGCCGCACCCCAGGAGACCAGGCCAGTTCCGATACCGCCTTCTCCATCCCGCGGAGGTGAAGGCGGCCGCAGCTCTGCGTCGTCGTAATGGCACCCCAAAGTAGGATTGCGAGGAGCCCGACGATCAGCGAGCAACCACGACAACCAACAAACACAACGGACTAATAGAGCACGACCTGTCGAGGGCGGACCCCGACTGTTCTCCGACATCTGTTTGGGTCCCGGCTCGTGCCTCGCTACCCAAATCGAGTCCTCGAACAGTCGGGCTCCTTCGTCGCCACGACAGGATCGTGCACGGGCAACCGCGCCGATCCCGACGCCGACACGGACCTCGAAGACTCGGCCGGTCGTCGCGGGACGCGCGGTACCGACAACCAACGACGACCAACCTCAACCGCTACGAGAGAATGCATTCGCCAGCCCTCATTCCTTTGCCCACCAACCATATGTCCAACCGATTCCAGCGACCTGAGGATCCGGAGCCCCTCGCTCTCACCTCGCGGGATCGCGAGATGCTTCGCTCGGTATACAACCACCGACTGGTAACGGCCGAACACTTGCGTGCGTTGGTATTCAACGGTTGCTCGCGTCGGACGACGCAGGCGCGGCTTCGAAAACTCTGGGCCGCGAAGCTTCTCGACCGCCGGTTCGTGACGATCATCGCCGCGCACGGTGAGATCCGTGGCTCGCCGGTTCCTTTGTATTGTCTAGGCCAAGTTGGACGCGGCGTCGTCCGCGAACTTCTTGACGCGCCGATCGAGACTGGACGTCCCAACCCAAATTATCTCGCGCATGATCTTGCTGCGCTTGATCTCCTTGCTGGCGTAGCCAATGCAGCAAGGGGCCGAACTGACTTCCGCTTTGCGGGGTCGGAGAGCGAGAGCGAGCTGCGTCGGAAGCTTGCCGTCTGGCTGCGTGCGCGCGGGTCGACCCTCAATGGTGCTCTCGTGAGCGACGGGGCCTTTGGCCTTGAACGCGAGGGCCAAACAGAACGCTGGACGTTCCACGTTGAGGTCATTCGTGCCGGCGCGTCGGGCGGCAACAAGTCGGTCGCGAAGAAGCTGACTCGCTACGCAGAGCTCAATCGCAGCGGCTTCTTCGCCCAGGCTTTCGACCAACGCGTTGTCCGCGCAGTGTTGGTCGCAACGACCAGCAAGGCTCGCTCGGAGACGTTCCGGGCCTTGGCTCAAAAGCTTCCCGGCTCTCGCCGTCTGTTCTGGTTCGGCTCGTTTCGGAGCGAAGTGATCGGAGGCGTTCCCGTGAGCACCCTTCTCACTTCCGGTTCTTCGCCGATCTGGACGGACGCCGAGGGCTCGACGTTTTCCATCGTCCCGCCACCAACCCAACATTCTTTTGACAACAAACCACTATGAACCAAGACCCCTGCCCTTTGGCACGGTCCCCATCCTCGGAGAGACGACGTGGAGAAACGAGTTCCGACGATTCGGGATCAAAGAAGCCGATCGACTCCGACACCTCTGGGTTCTCGGGAAGACCGGTTCCGGAAAATCGACTCTTCTCGAGAACCTTATCGCCCAGGACTTGGAAGCCGGGCGGGGTCTGGCGCTTCTGGACCCACATGGTGATCTGGTTCGCTCGGTGGTGCCGATGGTCCCCAAGGATCGATTCGAGCACACCGTTCTCTTCGCCCCCGGTGACACCGACCACCCGGTCTCCTTCAACGTCTTCCGACGCGGACGCGAGCTCCATCCCGACCACGGACTTCTCGCTTCCGAGCTCGTCGCCGTCTTCCACAAGCACTGGGCCGACAGCTGGGGACCAAGGCTCGAGCACATCCTGCGAAATGGCATCCTCGCCATCGCCCGTGATCCTCGGGCCTCACTCCTCTTCCTCTATCGCTTCTTCACCGACGCGAAACTCCGAGGAAATGTCGTCCCCGGCATCAAGGACCCCGTCGTTGCGTCCTTCTGGCAGAAGGAGTTCCCGTCCTGGAGGGAAGGGTTCCAAGCGGAAGCGCTCAGCCCGGTCCTCAACAAGCTCGGCGCCTTCGTCTCAAACGAACGAATTCGCAACATCGTTGGACAGGAACGATCGCGCATCGACATCGGCAAGCTGATGGATGGGCGTGGCATCCTGCTCGCGGACCTCAAGGTGGGTGAGATCGGAGAAGATGCGAGCAGACTTCTCGGCTCGCTCTTACTCTCGCAGATCCAGCTTGCGGCCCTCTCGCGCAAGGGACCGCATCCGCCGTTCATCATGTACGCGGACGAGTTCCAATACTTCGCGACCGACGCGGTTGCGACGGTTCTCTCGGAGTCCCGCAAGTACGGGCTCGGGATGGTCGTCGCCCATCAATACCTCGCCCAGCTCACCCCGAACCTTTTCCAGGCGTTGCTCGGGAACGTGGGCACGATCGCGGCCTTCCGCATGGGTGCCGAGGATGCAGCAAGACTCGCGCCGGAGTTCTTCCCGCCATTCTCCGCGAAGGACCTCGAGAAACAACCCCGTTTCCAGATGGCCGTGAAGCTTTGCATCGACGGGACGACCAGCACGGCCTTCTCCGCGCGAAGTCTCGCGCCAAATCCGATGGCCATCCATCCTATCGTTGCGTTCGAGGAGCTCCGCCGCGCATCGCGCGCACGGTTCGCGGGGCGTCGAGCGGACATCGAGCGCCAGATCCTTCGTTCCTTCCGGACGTGAAGAGAAACCTCTTCTCGTCCGCCCTCTCTGACAGAGCCGAGGCATCCAGTCGGTTCTGACCCGAACGCCGTGCCTGGGGCATCCGGGCGGGCGTGGTCTCCTCGCAGGCACGAGGACCACGCGCGCAGAGGGCGGATGAGAAGTCGTCGAGATCGCCGATCTCGGGACTCTCGAACGCATCGTTCATTCACCCATCACAAGGACCTGACACTCGTATGAGCAGAAACGAATGGATCGACTTCGCGGAGATCCGACGCCTCGTTTCGCTCGAGGATGTCATCTTCCGCCTCTATCGGATCGAAGGGCTCGTGCGCACGGGCGACAAGCTCGTGGGCCCGTGCCCTGTGCACCACGGAATTTCGCCTCGCGCCTTCCACGCGGACCTTTCGAAGAACGTGTGGAAGTGCTTCTCCAAATGCCAAGCGGGCGGGAACCAGCTCGACTTCGTGGTTCGGCGTGAAGGCATCGACGTGCGTGCGGCAGCTCTCAAGCTCAAGCATGCGTTCATCGACGGCCACGCTTCCGATCACGACTCGTCTCCGCCTGGAGCCACGACATCATCAGCGCCAACGACCTCAGTCGCCCCGCCTTCGACGGTCTCACCACCTGCGAAGGGCACCGCGACAGCTCAGGTTGCGTCGAAGGAGTCTGAACGCGACGAGCTGAAGGGGGCGCCGGAAGGGCCCGGGGGTTGGGAGCACGTACTTCGCAACCCTCCGCTTGCGCTCACCCTCCCGCTCACGCGGAAGCATCCATATCTCACGAAGGAGCGAGGCCTCAAGGACGAGACCTTGGAACACTTCGGCGTCGGATACTGCACGCGTGGAATGCTGCGCGGCATGGTTGCCTTCCCGATCAAGAATCAGGGAGGCGAGCTCGTCGCGTATGCAGGGCGTCGTCTCAAGGCCTCGGAGATCGAGAAGCTCGGCAAGTACCGCTTCCCGAAGAATTTTGGAAAGCACCTCGAGCTCTTCAATTTCCACGAGGCCAAGGCTTACGCGAAAGATCGCGGACTCATCTTGGTTGAAGGATTCTTCGGTGTCCTCGCGCTCTATGAAGCGGGCTTTCCAAACGCCGTGGCCTCGATGGGCGCCGAGGTCTCGATGGAGCAGCTCGACCTCCTAGCACAGGCCTCCGAAGTCCTCGTCCACTTCGACGGCGACGAAGCCGGAGAGAAGGGCGCAGCCAAGGTTGTCGCAGCTCTCGCCGCCCGCACGAAGGTTCGCATCGCGCACTCGCCAGAAGGACTTCAACCCGATTCTCTGGGTCCGCGCACGCTGCGCTGGCTCGTGAACGGGATGCAGTCCCTCGACCTCACGAGCGTCCGCTTTACGCGCTGACGTTCGTTCCCACATCGGGACTTCGGTCCCTCTCCACACTCCCTCAAGGGAAAAAAGGAACGCATCGCATGAAACGAAACTCGGTCTGCCTTCTTCTCACCATCGCCCCGGGTGCCACGATCGACGAGCTCCAGCTCGCCGCAGTGCTGCTCGTGCGACTCGACATCGACGTCGAGCGCATCCAGATCGTGCTCGGGGACCCAGGCGACTTGTTCGCGGGGGCTCAAGCTGTCGCATGCCGGGAGCGATCGCCCAGCGTCCCGCTACGGGTCGCTGCATGAAGATTCGCGAACCCAGCGTTCCTCTGATCGAAGCGCTTTCAAGCGTGTGGTCGCGAATCCGCGAGCTTCATCCCGATGTGCCGAGTGTCGTGCTTCTGCCTGCTCCCGCAGGCAAAGGTCGGCGCCAAGTGCTCGGGCACTTCGCTGCCCTTCGTTGGAGCGCAAAGGAACAAGGCTGCGGACTTCTGCACGAAGTCGTGGTCGTCGCGGAGCACCTGAACCGTGCGGCCGGCGACATCGTCGAGACCTTGATCCACGAAGCCGCGCACGCGATGAACTTCGCGCGTGGCATCAAGGATTGCAGTCCCTCGAGCCAGTACCACAACACGTCGTTCAAAAAGTCCGCACAGGAGCTCGGCCTCACGGTCGAGAAAGTCGCCAACTACGGCTTCGCTTTGACCTCGATGCCTGACGCGACACGCACGCTGTACGAAATCGAAATCGAGGGGCTTGAGGCTGTGCTTCTTCACCGCATGTCCTTCGTGACTGCGCGGCCCACGAGCAGCGAGGATCCGGCGGATGGTGATGACACGACCGCAGGCGACGAAGATACGGAAGGCAGCTCGCGCAGCCGTAAAGCGGTCTGCGATTGCTCCTTCATCATCCGCGTCTCGCGAAAAACGATGGCCGAAACTTCCATCGTTTGCGAAACCTGCGGATCCGCGTTTCGCTTCGACTGATTTGTTCTTGGCCTTCTGGCAGCGCAGATTCTCTGCGCTGCCTCATTTGTTTTTGATGCGTGATCCGTAGGTGCTATGGAAGGGCCGATGAAAGACGTGTGGCGGCTCAAGGTTCGGGATCGGGTCTCCGAGGCGTTCCTTGCGATCCTTCGCGACTATCCACAGTCCTCCTTTAACGACATCTTCGAGGTTGTGGATTCGCTTCGTCCCACAGGCGCTGGCGAGCGCGGGAGCGAGGAATCGGCGCCGCCTGCCCGCAAGGCCACTGCTGAGGCCAAGAAGGCACCGAAGTCGCCGGCCACCGGCAACCTTCGGACCAAAGAAGGGCGCGAGACATACGAGGCCCGCGTGCTCGCGATCCTGACGGAGCTCGGCGGCAAGCAAGTTCCAGCCAGGTCGGTCGGGCACAAGGCCGGCGGGAACCAGGTCCAGGTCCGCACGGCCCTCAAGAGTCTCGTGGAAAGAGGAACGATCTCCGTTTCGGGACAGAAGGCCGGGACCAAGTACTCGATTGTCCAAGAAGAATCCGTCGCGAAGTGAATCAGGCCGCTTCGGTGTTCGCACACCGTTCAGGACATTCCGCGCGGTTTTCGTAGTCCGCGCAGTCGGTTCCGTTGACCCGCTCCCCTGGGACCACCCCAGAAGATTCCGAAACTCGATGTGCTTCCCACCGGGCTCCGAGTTCATCCACCGCCCGTCTCCGGCGGCTGTCTTTGACGTGGACGTATCGCTCGGTCGTAGACGAGCTGGAATGCCCGCAGATTTCCTGGGCGACCGAAAGTGGTGCGCCCATGTCGACGAGCTCGGTGACGCTGCTGTGGCGAAGCCGGTGCGGCGTCACGGTTGGGTGGATGTTCGCGAGTTCGCCGTATCGAGACATCAGGTCCTGCACGGCCCGCTTCGAAAGTCGGCGTCCCCGGTCGGACACAAAAAGCGCGGGGATTGGCTCGCTTCCAAGCAGCCCCTGGCGCTCCGGCAAATATCGCTCAATCGCCTCGGCTACGACATCGTTGAACAACGCCGAGAGACGCTTGTCGCCCTTGCGGCGCACATCGCGGAAGAGTCTGTGCTCAAGGTCGAACTGCGTAAGGTCGAGCGAAATCACTTCGGAAACGCGCAGTGCGCAGTGGAAGAAGACCTGCACCAAAGCCACATTCCGTCCTCGATAGGCCGCCCCTGAGTTGCGCTCGAAGGCGTCGACGAGGCGTACGACTTCATCGAGCGAAAGCGGATCCCGTTCTTTGCCGTGAACCTTGAGCCGATCGATTCGGAGGGCCGGGTTCACTTCCATGACCTCGTTGCGGAACAGGAAATCATAGAAGGCGCGCAGGGCCGAAAGCCTTCGATTCCACGCTGAACGCGAGCCCTCGGCGCCCTGCTCTCGCAGGTATCCTTCGATCAGACGACGGCCGACCTTTGAGAGATCCGGCGCCCCTGCCGGTCCGTCGTTTCGGCTCACGAACGCGCGGAAATCCTCAAGCACCCGCACATATCGACGCACGACGTCGGCGGAGAGCTGACGCGCAAGCAGGTCCGCTTCGAATTGGAAGACGTAATCGGTCATAGCGGGGAGCTCTTTGGGTGGGGCGCTCAAGGCACGAGAACATACCAACGACTCATCCCCGCCACAACACATATTATGCACGGAATACGAAGATCGCGCAATAGCGGTATGTGGACAACCACAGATCACGACGCCGTCATCGAGTCTGGGCTGATTGGGAGGCATATCATGCCGTTTTTCGAGGTCCTTGTTCAGCCCGAAAGCGGCCACGCAGCGACGAAGCGCCGTGTTCGTTTGGGTGGAAGCCATGGATTAAGCTCAGACGAATATACAGATTCTCACGGGCGCGCTGTTCTCGAGTTCTCTGCTTCTGAAGCCACGTTGTATGTGGAGGGGAAGGACAAAGGGCGCGTACGAGCAGGCAAAAACGTCGTCACGATTCGGTAGTCCAGGCCAGGGAGGAAACATGAACGCAGATCAACCAATCAGCGGATATTCGGCTCCTGATCCCGACGAAGCCAAATCCTATGCGGTCATGGCATTGACCCACCTCCAAGAGGGACGGCCCGACGCCGCGGTCAGAGCGCTTCGACAGGCCGCGTCCGCAGCTTCGGGCGATGCCGAAGCTTTGTTCCTGGTGGCGACCGCTCAGTTTGTCGCCCTGGACCTCACGGGAGCTCGTCGGGTGCTGAACGAGGGACTTTCGCTTGCGCCAGACCTTGCTGCCGGACGCCTGCTGTCGAGCGCGGTCTTTCTGGCCGAACATGAGTTTTCGGCGGGACGCGAGGAACTCACCACGGCCGCGAAGCTCGGCGCCCCAGAAGACGCGGTTCGCGCCATCGCGTGCCTCGCGACGCTCGAAGAAGACGGTGCTCGATATCTCCACACCCCGAGTGACCCGACCCGCGCGGCGGAGTTGGAACGGATCCACGGTTCCCCCCAACTCCCGATCTCCTGCGAAGGTGCGATGGCATTGCGCAAGAGCCTCGAGGCCGCCAAAGCGGCGATGCAGGCCTCTCCTATGGCCGCTCAAATCATGGGCATGTGGTTCGACGCGAGTGCCGGGGCCATCGAACGGGCCCTCGAGGCAGGCACGAAACGGGTTTCATCTGGAAGCTTCGGGACCCTCGCGGGCGGAATGCTTGTCGCTGCGGTTCTGCTCCTCGCCCGGTCCTGGCCTCTCGCCGTCCTCTACACCCTCTCCGTCGTTGGATACATGCATGGCTCGCTCGTGCCCCTGCACGACCGCTGGTGGAAGAGTGAACCGACGCCCTCGGGTGTCGCGCAAGACGCTGGCGACCACATCATCGCGGCCCTCTTAAAGGGACTGTTCATCCCACTGGCGACAGTCTTCGCCTACGTCAAAAACTACGGACGTCCTTCAAGGGAACCGCCGTCCGGGAGCATGGGCGCGGCATGAGTACGAGCACAAAGGGCGGGCCACAGTCACTCACTTTTGGCAAGGCTTTGGTGTTGCTCGGGATCTGCGTTGCGCTCTTTCTGGCATACCGAGGGTTCGGAGTGATGAGCTGCCTGAAGGACTGCAGCGCGATTTGCGGCAGTCCCGGGCAGGAACCAACGAATGCGTTCGGTGCGGCTCGCCAACAGATTCGACGACAAGCCTGCGATATCGAAGTCGATGCCTGCATGA
>CAYXDO010000249.1:0-10638 GCA_964463485.1 uncultured Myxococcales bacterium
GACGGACTCGGGCCCGGTGACGGACTCGGGCCCGGGGACGGACTCGGGCCCGGTGACGGACTCGGGCCCGGTGACGGACTCAGACTTGGGGACGGAGACCCGGCGACGGACTCAAACTCGGCCGCTAACGTGGTCACGGCCACTGACTTGGTTATCGGTCACGGGCCACTGACTCCGATTCGAGCAGAGACTCATCTGCACGCACGGCTTCAGACCGCCGCGAAGCGGCTTCGTTCAACACACGCAAGGTCGACGAAAATCTCAGGAAGAAGGTCACCGCGCCGCCCTTGCCGCCCTTGACTCCGCGGGCTCTGGCGCGCCGGCGCAGCCGCTTCTCGATCGCTCTGCAGAAGAAGCGGTTCATGGCCGCGAACACCTCGGCTCGGGCTCCGAGCAGCGCGACCAACTCCGCCCGAAGCGGCAGGCCCTGCACGCGAGGCGAAGGAAGCCACGTGACGAGATGCTGCACTCCAAGAATGCGGCGAATAGTTCGCTACGAACACCGGCAGACCCGCCCGACTCGTCGTCGCGTCGAGCTCCGGGCTGCTGTGTCGATTGCTCTCCAGTCGAGAAGGTGAAAGGTTGGCAGAAAGGTTGGCAAGGTTGTTCAAGCAGGCGAGAATGCGGTCGCCCTTCCATTTCCCTTCCGCCGAGTTGCGTTGGCAACTCACGCTCCTCGGCCTGGCCGCGTGCTCCTCGGAGGTCGCGGTCAGGCTCGACGGGGACGCGGTGCTCGCGGTGGCTCACAGTGCCGGTCGGGCCGAGCGAGTCTCCATCGGATCGCTCCAGCAGCCGTTTCGTTTCGACGCGGAGGACTCAGAGGCGGCGCTGTTCGCCCTCGACGGATCCGACTTCTGGATCGGACACCCAAAGCGGCCGGCTGGGTCAGGGGAGGTCGCGCACTTTTTTGCCTCCCTCGAACGAGAGCCTCGTGAAGGGAGTTGCTCCGCATGCTCCACACCCTCGCGAGCCAACCCGCAGCTCTTGTTTGAGGGAGAGCCCTGTCCGATTCCGCCGTTCTTGGACGCGGTGGACTCGGAGGGTGCGCCTGTGAGTCCGGACGTCGTCGCCGCTCTGCGAGCTCAGGTCCGTCTGAGTCACGGGGATGAGTGCAAGTCGTCCAGACCGATCACACCGAGCGAGGTCGCCTACGAGTATGAAATCCTCGATCCGCGCGTGGACGCCGAACCCATCGAGAGTGTCGGCCTTGCCGGAGCCGCCATCGGCATGTTTTCCGAGAGGATCGCGCTGATCGTGGACGAGTCCGGCAGGCGAGTCGAGAGAAGGGAGGGGCTCCCGTTTCGAGGTTCGATCACATCGGTCGCCGGTCTGGAGGACGGGAGCTTCTTGGTGGCGAGCCACGACGTTCGGAATTTGGCGCGATCGCGGTTCGACCTCTTTGGGCCCGACCTGACCCACGAGCCGTTGGAGCTCGGTCCCACACCCATCGGGGTCAGTGAGTTGGAGGTCGTGGGTGACCGAATCTTCGTGGCGGGCGAGACTTCGCCGGGTCAGCAGAGCGGCAAGGCGGCGCTCTTTCGGTGTGAGCGAAGCGGTCAACGACTCGTGTGCGAAACTCAATCCGCACCTCGACAGCTCCACAACTTCTCCCGGGTCGACTTGGACACGTCAGGTCGGTTTGCGGTCGTCGGGAGCAAGAAAGCGGCTCTTGGTCTCGTGGACCAGGGGGCCGAGTCGGTATGTGACTTCAGCTACCTCGGCGAGTCGGCGACTGGAGTCGACGTCGCGCTGCTCAGCGACCGGGCGCTCGTGTGTGTGAACAGCGCCGCCGGCGGGGCGCTCCTCGTCGCTCGGTGGCCCGAACCCGGTGACGAGTGTTCGAGTTTGATGAGTCACCGATCGCATTGCCGGGTCGTCGTGGCGACGAGCTCGAGCTCGGCGCTGGCTTTTTTTGCCGACGGATCCGCCTACGAGCTTCGTGGCGACGAGGAGCCAACGAGGCGCGCCGATCTCGACATGAACGCTCGGCGCGCGTTCGATCACGCTCGTGGGTCGCGAGCTCGCGTCGTTTTCTCGAATCTGGACGGGAGCGTCTGGAAGCTCGAGGGGGGAGCGCTCGCCCGTGTCTTCGGGACCCAGACCCAGCCCGAGGGCATCTCGTCCGTCCTGAGAAGGCCCCTCGGCGGCTTCTATGCCGTTCAGAGCAGCACCGTAACGCTCGTCACTCCGGAAGGTGAGTTGGGCGAACGAGCCCGCATTCCCGGTCTCGAGCCCTCGGATCGAATCCTCGGCGCTTCGGTCGACTCTTCGATCGACGGCTTGGCGTTCGTGGTTCGACGGGGGCAACTCACTTGTCTGTTGCGGGCCCAGCTCTCCGCGGCCGAGTCCGAGTGTTTGAGGCTTCCCAACATCGCCATCGGACCCATCGTCGAAGCTCGACCGGGTACTCACGTGCTCGCCACCGAGTCGTTCGGCCTGCTTCGCGCCGAAGGTGCCCAGATATCTCCGATCGCCGTCGACTTCGACGATCCTCGCACGAATGAGTTGGAGACTCGACCGAACGTTCCAAGCCTGGAAATCAGGGCCCTGGACGCGAGTGACGGCGTCGTCTGGGTAGTGGGAGATCAAGCGCTCGTGTTCCGCGTCGTCCCGTTTGGCGAGCCCGTCGCTGAACGGATCTCCGTGCCGGCCGAGCTTTCCAGCGCGGACGACTCTGCCTCTCGCCGGCTGCTGGGAATCCGTGCAGTGCGGGCGTTCGGACCGGGACACGCGCTCTTCGCGGCGTCTGAGTTGATCAACTCGCGGCCGGACTTGGCTCGGGTGCTCGAGGTGTCCGCCAGACCGAGCGGACCCGAGGTGACTTTGTACCCATTCAACGGCGTTCCGAGTCGGCCCAACGGGGGCGCCGCGGGTACGCCCACGGCGGTCATCGGACCCCCGTCGGCGGTCGCCGTGCTCACCGTTTCGGACTCGGTTAGACCTACGACGTTGCTCAATTGGATGGGTTCGGCAGGAGCGTTCTTTCGGATGCTGACTGCCTTCGAACGCGGCGCAGCCGACGAGAATGGTGTGGTTCTCCTCGGAGGAACGGGTGGACGGTTGGTCCTAGGTACGCCCAGCGACTGAGTCTCGAGTCGCTCGCGAACGGCCGAGAAACGCGTCGGACGCGTCATGAGGAGCTTGCGCGGGCCCTCGGAGCGGCAGAAGATTCCGACATGCCGAGGCCCGATCGATGAGCTCCGAGGGCGCCTTGGCCGGGCTGCACGCCGTCAAGGTGGTCTTCGGGCCGAAGAACGCCGCCGATGCCGAAGACGTCGTCGACATTTCCGAAGCTGGCGAAGGTCCCGCGGACCTCGGCTTGCTCGATCCGGCGGAGCTCGCGCGGCGCTTTCCTCAACCGACTCTCTATGCGCGCCAGGCGTTGCTCCTCTCCGAGGCGTTTCGTGCGTGGACCGGGGCGACCCGCGGCGAGACCATCGACTACCTCGCGAGGATTCTCATCTGTCCCAAAGACCCGAATTTCTCGAGAGCGTGTCTGCGCGAGCTCGGAGTCACCACCGGCATCGTCGACGTTTATCCGCTCGAAGTCATCGAGCACATCCTATTCGCGTTTCCGAGTCACCTACCCAAGTTCGGGTTCGGACGAGTTTTCCAGCGTGATGATTTGCTGGCTACTCTCTCGAGCGACACCGATGCCCCGCTCGTTTTACTCCCCCTAGAGTCGTTCAAGGTCCGAGGGTTCGCGGTGGCCGACGGATGGGCGCCTGGTTACCGGTTCGAGCCTGGTCGAGAAGCCGGGACCTACGCGCTCGAAATTCATTCCTCGGGTGAGTATCGCGTGCTGGTCGCGGGAGTATCGCGTGCCGGTTACACTCTCATCGATCGATTCACCGTGTCCGTGGAGTCGGGCAAGAAGGACCTGCGCCGTTCGCGCCCAGCCGAGCCCGAACGAGACCCGCGGAGGGTGGCCGCGTGGCCGATTCCGGACGTCGAGGTCGAGTCGTTGGCGGGGGAGATCGCCGGTCGGAGCTCGCTCCGCAGGCGCGCGCCGGTGACGGTGCAGGACCTCGCGCGAGCGGCGCCCAAGGTCGATCGGTCGTCCCGCGTCGACCTCGCTCCGATCATGGTCCCAGAGCTTCCTGCAGAGCTTCCTTCCATCGCGGGGTTCGAGATCGAGGCGGCGAGCCCGTGGCCTACGAGCACGCCGCGCAAGAAGCTCGGATATGCGCCTACCGCCGGCGCGGTGGATCCTGTGGTCGAGCCGCCGTCCGCACGTCCGCTCGCGACCCGGAAGAAATGGAGGATGGACCCGCCTGCGCAGCCGCACCCGCTGGAGCGCGCGGACGGGCCTCGCCCCATGCACTTTCGATCGATCGAATCGCTGCCGGACAGCGCGGTCGCGCCTCTCTCCGAGCCGGCCGACGCTCGCCAGCCGCGTTCGGATCGAGCCTTGCCGGCGCCGAGCTCGGCCGAGGGAAGGCTCCTCGGCGGCCCCGGCGTGGGGCCTCCTCGCGGCCCGCGGGAAGCAGGCCAGGGTGCGCCGGCAAAACCGATCCCAGTGTCCGATCAACCTCCGAAGAGCGCTTCGACGCGAGCGCTCCCGGGAACGCGCAGGCCTGCGGTGACTGCGCCCCAGGCCGCGCGAGCTCCGCGAGGCCCCGCCGCTCCGATTCAGGTCGTCCCGAAGTCGTCCTGGGTCGACGACGAGCACACTCAGGCCGCTCCCCCGCAGGCCGCTCCCCCGCAGGCCGCTCCCCCGCAGGCCGCTCCTCCGCAGGCCGCTCCCCCGCAGGCCGCTCCCCCGCAGGCCGCTCTACCCCCGCCTGCTCGGCAGGCCTCGCCCGTCCTCGAGTCCAAGCAGTCCAAGCGGGAGGAGCCGAAACGAACGGAAGCACGCCCAAAGCAGGTCATGGACGACGACACCGAGGTCTCGGGCTAGCGATCCGCTCTCGAGCCGGTTCCTCTTTCCTCGGTCGTGGACGGTGCCACAGCGATTCGGTAACCTCGATCAAGAAAGAGGGCCTCTGCCCGCGAGCTGCGCTCGTCCACGTCGCTGACCTCAATGTCTCGATCACCCGTCGCATTCGGCTCCTATGTGATCACCCGCCGAATCGCGCGGGGCGGGATGGCCGAAATTTTTCGTGCTCGGTCGCGCGGCGATGCGCGGTGGGTCGCGCTCAAGATGATGCGCCCGTCATTGGGCCACGAGGATCTCCGCGAGCAGCTGTTCAAGCGAGAGGCCCGCATTGCGTCGGCGATCGACCACCCGAACGTGGTCCGGCTCATCGAGTTCGGGAAGGAGTCCGAACGCTATTTCTTGGCCATGGAATATGTGCGGGGCCGTGATCTGACCGCGTTGATAGGCACGGAGGAGGGTGCGCGCGAAGCGCTGTCCTTCGAGGTCGCGCTGTTCGTCGGGCTCGAGGCTGCCCGGGGCCTTGGCCATGCGCATCGGTTGCGCGACCCCCAAGGCCAGCCGCTCCAGATCGTCCATCGCGACATCAGCCCAGGGAACGTGATGGTCGGCTGGGACGGCTCCGTCAGGCTCCTCGATTTTGGGGTCGCTCGCATGAACGAGAGCCACGGGATGCGAACGCAGACCGGAACGTTGCGCGGGAAGTTCGCGTACATGTCGCCGGAGCAAACGCTCGGGCTCGGGGTCGACGCGCGAAGCGATGTCTTCGCGCTCGGGACCTTGTTGTACGAGATGCTGACGGGCGCGAACCCGTTTCGCGCGCGGACTCCGCTCAAGACCATCGAACGAGTTCAGCGCGTGCGACCGGCGCCGCCGAGTCGTGTAGATCGACGCGTCCCAAAAGAGGTCGACGAGCTGCTCGCGCGGTGCCTCGCCAAGGACCCCGGTCGGCGATTCGACGACGCCCAGGCCTTCCATGACGCGCTCGCGGATTTCTTAGGGCGCCAGAGCTTCGGCGATGCCAAGGAGAAGCTCGCGGGCGTCGTGGGTGAGCGGTTCGCTTGGGAGCGGTCCGAGGAGGAGCGCGAGCTGCGCGAGGAAGAAGACGAGGTCGCGCTGATCGAGGTCGTCGACTTCTCGCTGACCGGGAGCGAGGGCCTCGACGCCAGCCGGATCGTCGTCTCTGAGGAGCAGGAGGCGTCTCAGCAAGAGATCCGCAGCCACGCGCTCGACCAGCCTGGCCAAGAGCGCGACGAGCCGGTGTTCGATGCTCGGGAGACGGCGAGGGTCGCCGTCCCAGCCGCGCCCATGGGCGTCGAGTCGAGCGCGACCGCGCCGAGCCGACCTGAGGTCACCGACCGTGGGCCGCCGCCTCGTGAGGATCCGGTCGCGTTTCGCGGAGTGGCTCCGTCCTTTCCTCCGGCCTCGCCGGCTCTGCCTGCCGCGGAGGTCGCGCGGGAGCTCGCGCGCCACGAAGCGGAGGGTCGCTTCGAGCCGGCGGCGCCGCAAGACCTACGATCGTCCGGGCCCGTGCCGCTCGACCTTGCTGCGACCGCCGCGATGTTGCCTCCGAACGAAGTGGGCATCGCGCTCGCCAGCGCCGCGGTGCTCGGCCGCGCAGCGCTAGGACCCGCGCAAGACAAAGCTCCCTCTTTTCCGCTCGAGACCGCGGTCGCAGAGTCCACCGGCAACACCAAGATCGCCGATCCGATGTTGCTGGCGATCGTCGCGTCCGGACCCAAAGCCGTCACGTCCGTCCCTTTTGATTCGGCGCCCCGTCGATCGGCTTCGTCGCTCTTGTTTGGAGCCCTCGGATTTCTCGCCATCGCAGGCGGCGCCTACGCGATGATGGGGATCGACAACGACGCGATCGATCCCTCCGTCCCCCGGGTGGCTTCGGTGGTTCGGGAAGATCGAGATGTTGGGGCCACGACCTCGGACCCACTCCCGACGGCGGACGCGGCCCTTCCCGTCGACGCCCGCGTCAGCTTCGATGGTGGGCTTGCCATGGACGCAAGGGGAGGCTCCGACGCGCGGCTACCTGACGTCCGACCGGACGTCGGTGTGGCGCCCCCGCGACCCGACGCCGGGTTCGCGCCAAGAATCGAAGAGCGTTCCAAACGCCGTCCCCCTCCGCCGCCCCGAAAGTTGGCCAACGGCGCGCTGAACGTGGCTGCGACGCCCTGGGCGTCCATCGAGATCGACGGAAAGGACTGGCCTTACCAGACCCCGCAAGCAGGTATCGAGCTTTCGCCCGGCCGACACACCATCCGACTCGTCAATCGCGAAACCGGTAAGTCGAAGTCCATCTCCGTGATCATCAAGAGCGGCCAAACGAAGACGATCTCCGCTGACCTCTCCAGACCTTGAGTCTCGTAGGCGCCGATGAGTACGGCGACGCTGAGGTCCCCGAAGATTCGTGACCCTCTGTGGTTTCAGCATGGTCACGAACTTCCGAGGTCGTGTACTGAGGCGTGATTGACGTTCCCGCGGTGTCCGCGTGTGTTGGTCGAAAAGAAATCGAAGCCGGCAAACCCGTCGTTTTCCGATTTACGAGTTTTCGGCCGGACTGAGTAAATCATGTGACACAGAATTTCTTCTGAAAAGTCTTGGACTTGCGCGAAGCGCTGCCTATTTTCGGAGCGCTCGCCGGAGGTCCAGATGTCGAAGACTTTTGCCACCGCGTTTACCGTGACGGCGCCGCTTCGCGGCGGTTACGATGCGATTTTCACTGAGGAAGCCAGGTCGTTTCTCGTTCACCTGACCCGAAGCTTCGGCGGGAGAGTCAAAGAGATTCTGGCGGCGCGCAAGGTTCGGCAGGCGGCATTCGATCGGGGCGAGTACCCGGACTTTTTGGAGAGCACCCGAGGCATTCGAGAGTCGAGCTGGGTGGTGGCTCCGCTCCCCGATGACTTGATGGATCGGCGGGTCGAGATCACGGGTCCTGTCGACCGCAAGATGGTGATCAACGCGTTGAACTCGGGCGCGAGCGCCTTCATGGCGGACTTCGAGGACGCGACTGCGCCGACCTTCGACAACCTCGTCACGGGTCAGTTGAACCTGAAGGACGCGGTCGCGCGAACGATTCGCCACGAGGTGGACGGCAAGGTCTACGAGCTCAAGGATCAGGTGGCCACGCTGATGGTGCGCCCGCGCGGTTGGCACCTCTATGAGAAGCACGTGCGAGTCGACGGAGAGTTCGTGCCCGGGGCGCTCTTCGACTTCGGGCTGTTTGTCTTCCACAACGCCAACGCGTTGCTCGACAAGGGCTCCGGTCCGTACTTCTACCTCCCGAAGCTCGAGAGTCACACCGAAGCTCGTTTGTGGAACGACGTGTTCGTGGACGCGCAGGAGTGGTTGGGGGTGCCCCAGAAATCGATCAAGGCGACGGTCTTGATCGAGACTCTCCCGGCGGCCTTCGAGATGGACGAGATCCTTTACGAGCTCAAGGATCACTCAGCGGGCCTGAATTGCGGTCGCTGGGACTACATCTTCAGCGGAATCAAAGTGCGGCGAGCCGACCCGCGGGCGGTGTTACCGGATCGAGGGCAGGTCACCATGACTCAGCCTTCGATGCGGGCGTATACTCAGCTGCTCGTCAAGACGTGCCATCGCCGCGGCGTGCACGCCATCGGCGGGATGGCCGCCCAGATCCCGATCAAAGGAGACTCGGTGAGGAACGAGGCCGCGATCGAGAAGGTCCGTCTCGACAAGCTTCGCGAGGTCTCCGACGGTCACGACGGCACCTGGGTCGCTCATCCCGGCCTGGTGGGAGTGGCCAGGGAGGTCTTCGACGCGAGGATGCCCGAGAAGAACCAGCTAGGGTTCGGGCGGACCGACTTCTCGACGACTCGTCAGGAGCTCCTCTCGATTCCGGCGGGGACCCGCACCGCCGAGGGCCTGCGCCACAACCTGCGCGTCGGTATTCAGTATCTCGAAGCGTGGATCTCGGGGCAGGGCTGCGTACCCATCTATGACTTGATGGAAGACGCGGCGACCGCGGAGATCTCGCGAAGTCAGATTTGGCAGTGGGTGCGCCACCAAGCTCGGCTCGAGAGCGGTGAGACGGTCACGTCCGACCTGGTCCGCAAGTGGACGGACGAGGAGCTCGCTCGCATCGAGAAGGAGGTGGGTTCTGTGAGGTTCCGGTCGGGAAAATTCGCCGACGCCCGCGCGCTCTTCGACCGACTCGCCACGAGCGAGTCGCTCGACGATTTTCTCACTTTGTCGGCCTACGAATATCTGCTCCGGCACTCCGCCTGAGTTGGATCGATACTACCCAGAAACAGACCAAGGAGACACCATGTACCAGAAATACCAGCCCAAGTCCGTGGAAGAGCTCGAGAAGGAATGGGAGACCGACGCCCGCTGGAAGGGAGTGTTTCGTCCCTACTCCGCCAAGGACGTCGATCGTCTCCGCGGCACCTTCCAGCTCGACCACACGCTGGCACGCCAAGGCTCCGAGCGCCTCTGGTCGTTGCTCAACAGTCAGCGCCTCGTCCGTGCGCTCGGAGCCATGAGCGGCAATCAAGCGGTGCAGATGGTCCAGGCCGGCCTCGACGCCGTCTACTTGAGCGGCTGGCAGGTCGCTGCCGACGCCAATGACGCCGGCCAAATGTATCCCGATCAGAGCCTCTATCCCGTCACCAGCGTCCCCACCGTGATCAGGAAGATCAACAACGCGCTCATGCGCGCCGATCAGATCCAATACATGGAGAATCGCCGGGAACATTACTACTTCGCGCCGATCGTCGCCGACGCGGAGGCTGGGTTCGGCGGCCCCCTCAACACCTTCGAGCTCATCAAGTCGATGATCGAGTCCGGCGCGGCGGCCGTTCACCTCGAGGACCAACTCTCCTCGCTGAAGAAGTGCGGGCACATGGGCGGCAAGGTCCTCGTACCCATTCATGACTTCATCCAGAAGCTCGTCTCCGCGCGCCTCGCCGCGGACGTAGCTGGCGTACCCACGGTGTTGGTCGGACGCACCGACGCGCTCGGCGCCACGTTGCTGCGCGGGGACATCGACGCCCTCGATCACGAATACACCACCGGCAACCGAACCTCCGATGGGTTCTACGTGGTCAAGAACGGGCTCGAGTACGCCGCGGCCCGAGCGCTCGCATACGCGCCGTATGTCGACCTCGTGTGGTGCGAGACCTCGACACCGGACATCGAAGAGGCCCGGGCGTTCGCCAAGGCCGTCCACGCGAAGTACCCTGGCAAGCTGCTCGCCTACAATTGCTCCCCGTCGTTCAATTGGAAGCGGAATCTCAACGACAGCCAGATCGCCACGTTCCAGGAGCAGCTCGCCGAGGTCGGTTATAAGTTCCAGTTCATCACGCTGGCCGGGTTCCATACCCTCAACGCGAGCATGTACGAGCTCGCTCATGCGTACAAGCGCGAGGGTATGGCGGCTTTCGTGAGAGTTCAGGAGCGTGAGTTCGCCATGGAGAGGGAGATCGGATTCAAGGCCGTCAAGCACCAGAGCTTCGTCGGAGCTGGTTATTTCGACCTGTTGCAGACCACCGTGATCGGCGCCGACGTCTCGACGGCTGCGCTCAAGGGCTCCACCGAAGAGGCTCAATTCCACGACGAAAAACACTGAGCTGAGTACGGCAGCCGGACGTGAGGCCGACCCTCGCAATACGGCGTCTCTACTGCGGTGGAAATAGACCTTGAGCTTCCGTACCGTAAGCCCTTGAAATCTCACGAGCATGAGCACGAGCATGAGCACGAGCATGAGCACGAGTACGAGCACGAAC
>CAYXDO010000250.1:0-10427 GCA_964463485.1 uncultured Myxococcales bacterium
GAGGTCGGCACGGAAGGCAAGCTCGGCGGACAGGCCGAGGTGAAGGGCGTCGCGGGCACCTGGAAGGACCTCACCGACAATGTGAACTTCATGGCCGGCAACCTCACCTCTCAGGTGCGAAATATCGCGGCCGTCACGACCGCGGTGGCCAAGGGTGACTTGTCGAAGAAGATCACCGTGGACGTGAAGGGTGAAATTCTCGAGCTCAAGAACACCATCAACACGATGGTCGATCAGCTCAACTCCTTCGCCTCGGAGGTGACTCGAGTGGCTCGCGAGGTCGGCACCGAAGGCAAGCTCGGCGGTCAGGCCGACGTCAAAGGTGTCGCTGGCACGTGGAAAGATCTGACCGACAACGTGAACTTCATGGCTGGAAATCTCACGTCTCAGGTGCGCGGCATCGCAAAGGTCGTGACCGCGGTTGCCAATGGAGACCTGAAGAGAAAGCTCACCGTCGAAGCCAAAGGCGAGATCGCCGAGCTTGCTGACACGATCAATGGAATGACGGACACGCTCGCCATTTTCGCGGATCAAGTCACGAGTGTCGCGCGTGAGGTGGGTGTCGAAGGCAAGCTCGGCGGGCAGGCCAGCGTGCCCGGCGCGGCCGGAACGTGGAAAGATCTCACGGACAACGTGAATCAGCTCGCCGCCAACCTCACGACTCAGGTTCGAGCCATCGCGGACGTCGCGACGGCGGTGACCGAAGGTGACTTGACGCGATCCATCAAGGTCGAGGCGCGAGGTGAGGTGGCCGCGCTCAAGGACAACATCAATGAGATGATCCGAAACCTCAAGGACACGACGCTCAAGAACAGCGAACAGGATTGGCTCAAGACCAACCTCGCAAAGTTCTCTCGCATGCTCCAGGGCCAAAAAGACATGCTGACGGTCGGCCGACTCATCTTGTCCGAGCTCGCTCCGGTCGTGACTGCGCAGAACGCCGTGTTCTATCGAATCGAGGTCAAAAAGGACGAGGAGCAGCGGCTTACGCTGCTCGCGAGTTACGCCTTCAACGAGCAGCGACCCACGAGCTATCGCCTGGGTCAGGGCTTGGTCGGCCAATGCGCAGTGGAGAAGGAAAAGATCCTGCTCTCCAACGTCCCTCACGACTATATCCGCATCTCATCGGGCCTCGGAGAATCAACCCCGAAGAACGTGATCGTACTTCCCGTATTGTTCGAGGGACAGGTCAAGGGTGTCATCGAGCTCGCCTCCTTCGAGCGATTCAGCCCGACGCACGAAGTCTTCCTCGGTCAGCTCATGGAATCCATCGGCATCGTGATGAACACCATCGAAGCGAACACCCGAACCGAGGACCTACTCAAACAGTCTCAGTCCCTGGCTCGCGAGCTTCAAAGCCAGCAACTCGAGCTGCAGAAGACCAACAAGGAGCTTCAAGAGAAGGCGAAGCTCCTCGCGGACCAGAACATGGAGGTGGAGCGAAAGAATCAAGAGGTCGAGCAAGCAAGGAAGGCGCTCGAGGAAAAGGCGGAGCAGCTGGCCCTCACGTCCAAGTACAAGTCCGAGTTCCTCGCGAATATGTCCCACGAGCTACGGACGCCGCTCAATAGCCTTCTCATCCTCTCCGATCAGCTCTCCAGGAACCAGGACGAGAACCTGAGCCCCAAACAAGTGGACTATGCCAAGACCATCCACGCCTCCGGAAACGACCTCCTCGCGCTCATCAACGACATCCTCGATCTGTCCAAGATCGAGTCCGGAACCGTGAGCCTCGATGTCGGCGAGCTCCGAGTGAACGAGCTGCAAGACTACGTGGAGCGAAATTTCCGGCACGTCGCGGAATCTCGTCGCCTCGACTTCCGGATCGAGGTCGATCGAGACGTGCCGCGCACGATCCACACCGACTCGAAGAGACTTCAGCAGGTTCTCAAGAACCTACTCTCCAACGCCTTCAAATTCACCGAACGCGGATCGGTGGTCGTGCAGGTCGCGACCAGCACCTCGGGTTGGAATCCCGACAACGAAGCGCTGAATCGAGCGAAGACGGTGGTCGCGTTCTCGGTGAGCGACTCCGGTATTGGCATTCCGCCGGAGAAACAACAGATCATCTTCGAAGCGTTCCAGCAGGCAGACGGTTCCACGAGCCGGAAGTTCGGCGGTACTGGCCTTGGCCTGGCGATCAGTCGAGAGATCTCGAAGGTGCTGGGAGGTGAGATCAAATTGGTCAGCCGACAGGGCGAAGGAAGTCGGTTCACGCTGTATTTGCCCAGCACCCACGTGGCCACGAAACCCACGAAGGCCTTCGAGTCTCATCCCGAGTACGTAGCTCCGGCCCCGATGGAAACATTTGCCAAGAACACGCTCCTGGTCATGCCGGACGAGGTTCGGGACGATCGAGACAACCTCAACGCAGGCGATCGAACGATCCTCATCGTCGACAACGACAACAGCTTCACGCGGTTTTTGCTCGAGATGGCACACGAGCGCGGATTCAAAGCGCTGGTGACCGCGCAGGGCACGGTGGCGCTCTCGTTGGCGCAAGAGTACAAACCTCACGCCATTACGCTCGATCTTCGCTTGCCCGATATCGACGGTTGGCGAGTCTTGGATCACTTGAAGAGCAACCTTCAGACTCGTCACATTCCGGTCTACCTGATTTCGACCGAGGAAGAGTGCGAGCTCGGCCTGCGGCGAGGGGCGATCGCGGCCCTGAACAAGCCGGTCAGCCAGGGTCAGCTCGATGAGTTATTCAAGGGAGTTTCGTCATTCCTGGATCGTTTGGTCAAGAGCCTGCTCGTGGTCGAGGACAACGAGGCCCAGCGAAACAACATCGTCGAGCTCGTCGGCACCGGATCCGACGTGGCCACCGTCGCGGTGGCCAGCGGCGCCGAGGCCCTCGAGGCCGTGGAGAAGCAGCAGTTCGATTGCGCGGTGATCGATCTCGGGCTGCCGGACATCTCGGGATTCGATCTGATCGAGCAGATCAAACACATGGGGCCGCATGGTCGGCTTCCAGTCATCGTCTACACCGCCCAGGATCTCGACAAGGCCGAAGAGCACAGGCTCCAACGACTCGCGCAATCCGTGATCTTGAAGGACGTTCGGTCGCCGACCCGGCTCTTGGATGAGACGGCGTTCGTCCTTCATCGAGTGCACGCGAACATGCCCGAGCGCATGCGACAGGCGCTCGAGGAGTCCTACTCCACCAAGACTATGCTCACGGGGCGCCGCGTCCTCGTGGTCGACGACGACGTCCGCAACATCTTCGCGATGACGAGTGTCCTCGAGCGGCATCAGATGCAGGTGTTGTCGGCAGAAAACGGACGCGACGCGATCGAAGTGCTGAGCCGTCCGGACAAAGTGGATGCCGTCTTGATGGATATCATGATGCCGGAGATGGATGGGTACGACACCATGAGAGAGATCCGAAAGAGGGAACGATTTCGCTCTCTCCCGATCATCGCCCTCACCGCAAAAGCAATGAAAGGAGATCGAGAGAAGTGCATCGAGGCCGGAGCCTCGGACTACGTGGCCAAGCCAGTCGACATCGACAAGCTCATCTCCCTACTCTGTGCATGGCTTTATAGGCCGGGAGCTCCCGGGTGAAAACGGACGAGTCATGGCCTTTTGAGCCAGCTCTCGATTCCCAGCTCGAGCGCGTCAACATTCTCGTCGTCGACGACAAGCCCGACAAGCTCAAGGCGCTGTGCTCGGTCTTGGAGGGCCTCGGAGAGAACGTCGTCACTGCTGATTCCGGCAAAGAGGCGTTGAGGCTCATGCTGCGGCAAGACTTTGCGTTGATCTTGCTCGACGTGCACATGCCCGTGATGGACGGTTTCGAGACCGCATCTCTGATTCGTCAACGGCCCCGATCGGAGCGCACGCCGATCA
This sequence comes from uncultured Myxococcales bacterium, assembly GCA_964463485.1. Lineage (GTDB taxonomy): Bacteria > Myxococcota > Kuafuiibacteriia > Kuafuiibacteriales > Kuafuiibacteriaceae > CAYXDO01. The sequence continues at coordinate 3,853 of CAYXDO010000250.1, forward strand.
TCTTCATCACGGCCATCAATGCCACCGAGACTCATGCGAGCCGCGGGTACTCTCTGGGCGCGGTCGACTACATCTTCGCGCCGGTCGCGCCGGAGGTTTTGCGGGCGAAGGTGACCGTCTTCATCGACCTCTTTCGCAAGACGGAGCAGGTGAAGCGCCAGGCCGAGTGGCTCAGAGCCGAGGCCGAACGCCGAGCCACCCAGCTCGAGAATCGCCTCGACGGGCTGCTCAATAGGCTCAACGTCGGTGTGTTCCGAGCGACGCTCCTGGGATCGTTGGTGGAGGCCAACCCAGCTTGTTTGAAGATACTGGGATTGGCATCGATCGATGACGCTCGATTCGCCGATTTGTCGGAGCTCCAGATCCCGAGGGAAGAGCGGCCGTTGTTGTTGAAATCCATCGCCCTCGATGGGCGCCTTCCCGACAAGGTGGTGCGAATCTCGCGCGCCGACGGTTTGTCCATCTGGGTATCCGTGAGTCGTACGCTGAGCGTGGACTCGACCGGGGCGACCTGCGTCGATGGACTGATCGAAGACGTGACGGAGCGGTACAAGGCCGAGGCCGCCTTGAGAGAGAGCGAGGAGCGGTTTCGTATGATGGCCGACACCGCGCCAGTCCTGATTTGGCTCAGCGGCGCGGACGGAGGAAGGACCTTCTGCAATCGACCGTGGCTCGATTTCACGGGGATTCAGGAGCAGAGCACGCTCGGCGAAGGTTGGCTCGAATGTGTCCACCCAGAGGATCGGGAACGATGCCGAGAGGAGATTTCGCGCCCTCGCGATGGGACCGATTTGCATCCATCGGGGGACGATGGAGCCACTCAGTGTGAGTTCAGATTGCTCCGAAAGGACGGCGAATATCGATGGATGTTGGCATCGACGGTCAACCGATTCACCGCCGACGGCGCTTACGCCGGCAGACTCGGGTCATCGATCGACATCTCGGATCATCGCAAGGCCCAAGAGGTGCTCGAGCGGCAGGCGCGCGAGCTCGCGCGCTCCAACGCGGATCTCCAACAGTTTGCCTATGTCGCGTCGCACGACCTGCAGCAGCCGCTTCGCATGGTCGCCAGCTTCACCGATCTGTTGGCGCGGCGCTACCGAGGCAAGCTCGACGCGCGCGCCGACGAGTATATCGCTTTTGCCGTCGACGGCGCCAAACGTATGCAGGCGCTCATCAATGACCTCTTGGCATATTCTCTGCTCGAGACGACTCGGCAGTTCGAGCCTTGCGACATGAGCTCGATCTTGGACGATGCGCTTTCGGACTTGCGAGTGGCGATTTCGGAGTGCCGAGCCGAGATCATTCGAAGTCCCTTGCCCTCCGTCTTGGGTGAACGTACTCAGCTCGTTCAAGTTTTCGAGAACTTGATCGCCAACGCCGTGAAATTCCGGAGTGAGGCTCCTCCGCGTATCGATATTTCCTCGACGCGCGTCGGCGACGAGTGGGTTTTCTCGGTTCGCGACAATGGAATCGGAGTCGACCCCGAGTTTGCGACGCGAGCCTTCGAGATCTTTCAGCGCTTCCATGATCGAGATCGCTACGCCGGTACGGGAATCGGTCTCGCAGTGTGTAAACGCATCGTGGAGCGTCATGCCGGTCGCATCTGGGTGGAATCCGCGGAGGGAGGCGGGTCGGTCTTTCGATTTGCGATCCCGACCCGTGAGCCCTGATCGGGCTTGGAGGCACAACCAGCTCGCCGGGTCGCCGGGAGGATCTTGGGCTCGACACGGCGCGGCCCATGGACCTATCGTTTGGCCCGGTGCCTCCGATCAAGCGCGAGGATATCGGCCGCTATTTGCGCTCCGAGCCTGGAACGGCGGTGCTGCGCGAGCTCCGCGAGGATCTCGTCAGTAAGGGCGTCGGTCTCGACGAGGTGGATCCGAAGCCCGCCGAGTCCGTGGCCATCGAAGACGTCGACGATCCAAATCCGGCCAAAGCGCTCCAGAAGTTCATGACCCACTTGGCCGGGAGCGATCAGTACGATCTGTCGACCGTGCCTCTGTACCTCGCTGGCGCGACGACGCGCTACTTCGCCAAGGCCGCCAAGGCCGACGGTTCGATCGACGCCGAGTCGGTGAACGCCAAGCTCGGGCCCAAAGCATCGACGTTGTTCGGGCTGCTCGCGAGCGAGCTCCAGGGTCGCGCTCAGGCAAGCGCGCCGAAGCCCGTCGTGAAGCCGAGCTACCCGAAGAACATGATCGGCGCCGACATCAAGCTCGCTGATCGCGGCGCCCTCAAGATCTCGCCGGGCCTGGTTCACCGCAGAAAGGCCCGCGGGTTGATGCGGCTTGCGTCGCCCGAGCGTGGCCAGGAGGTCCGCCAGCAGATCGCCGAGCGCGACGAACGGCGGAGCCCCGCCCGCAGGATCTCCCAGTTTCTCGGCAAGCCGCTCTCGAGCCCGTCCATCGCCGCGCTCGAGCCCTTGCGCGCCAAGGCTCGCCAGGAGAAGCCGTTCGAAGGCGCAAAGTTGTTGGTGCTCCAACATCTCTACGCCTCCACACAATCCCTCCTCGACGCCGCGGTCGAGGGCGGTCTTTTGCCAGCCGACGTGACCGTGCTCGGCAAGCCGTACTCGGGCTCGATGCAAGTCGCCGCTTCTTTGGTCGACCGAGGCTTTCAGCTCGTCGTACCTTCGCTCGTGCAGAGTGAGTTCTCCGACCACGAGCGGCACATGGAGAAGGTGCTGCTCGGCCAGCTCGAGCGCCTCGTGAGCGAGACCGAAGCGACCAACCAACCCGTCTTGATTCTCGACGACGGCGGGCTCGTGGCCAAGATGGTCAAGTCGCACTTCCCCAACGCGATGGCTCGGTGCCGCTTCGTCGAGCAAACCCAGCGCGGCGCAAACGTGATCAAGGAGCTCGGTGGCCTCGACGCTCCCGTGGTGAACGTCGCCGAGAGTTGGGCCAAGAAGGAGTTCGAGAGCCCATCGATCGCCCACTCGGTTTGGAAGGAAGTGTCCGGCACACTCACCCGGCTTCAGTCGGAGGGCATCGAAGTCACCAAGTCGGTCACGGTCCTCGGCTTCGGCGCCATCGGTTCGAGCACCGCCAAGAAGTTCAAAGAGGCCGGCTTCGAGGTCCACGTCTTCGATCCCGATCCAGCGCGACAGAAAGCCGCCGAGGCCGCCGGCTTCGTCGCGCACTCCGCGAAGTCCGAGGCCCTGAAAGCTGGACACGTGGTGCTCGGCGCGTCCGGCCGAGAAGCCATCCACCTCGACGACATCCAGTTCCTCCCGAAGAACGCGATCCTCTTCAACGCCGCCAGCGCCAACAACGAGCTCAACGCCACGAACCAACTCATCCTTCAGTATTTGAACGGCAACCCGTTCACCGCCATCGCCGACAAGGGCCCCGAAGGAATTACGATCTTCCGCCAGGGTCTCTTTTCGCTCGATACCTCCGTGCTCGACGAAGACAAGAAGCTTTGGGACATGTTTCAGGGCAAGAACGTCTGTCTGGGTAAGGACGAGTCGGCCACTCAGATCGATCGCGTGGTCCATACGACCGACGGTCAGTCCCTCTACTTTGCCCACGCCGGGTTCGTCATCAACCTCACCGACGACAACGATCCCATCCCACCGCGGTACATCGGCCTCACGCGTTCGTTGCTCTTCGCCGCGCTCATGCAGACGGCCAAAGAGACGGGCAAGGGTCTGGTCGACCTCGACCCCGGCACTCAGAAAGGGATCGTGGAACGAACTCAGGCCGAGCTCGCCAAATCCGGTGAGAGCCTGCTCGATCCCAAGTTCTGACCCGGGCTCAAGCCCGCAGCAACGTGACCTCGCGACCGGCCGGGCTGGTGACTCGCGTGATCTTGGTGCGCTCCGCGAGCTTCGCTGCTTCGGCACGCCGGTCGAAGATGACCAGAGTGCCCACCCGCAACCCGAGTCGCTCGAGATACCCGTCCAGCTGGGCCAGGCCCTTCTCGAGCGGGTCTTCCTTCCGCCACACCTTGAGCTCGATGGCTTCGCGCTGCCAAACTCGCGCCCCCATCGCGTCCCGAAAAGGCCAACGTACGAGCAGGTCGATTCGTCCCCGGCCGACGCCATACTCTCGGTCGACGTACCCTCCTCCATTGATCAGGCGCTGGAGGAAGGCCATGAACACGAGCTGGGGCGCGACCTCGTGGTAGTTTTGACGGGAGGTCAGGATGTCCCCGTTGGCGATCCAAAACTCGATGAATTCACGCAGAAGACCCTGAAAATCGAGCTCTCCCGTGGGCAAGATGAAACTCCGCGGCTCGAGCGTCACGGCGTCTTCGAGGGGGAGCGCAAGCATACGAACGATGACTTCTCGATAGATCGGGTTCGCGATCCGAAGAGGCGGCCCTCGGGCGAGCAAGCCCAAGTCCCGCACGTATGAGACGTCGTCGTCATAGCTCGGGTCGACTGGAGTAAGCTCGCCGGAGAGCAGCGGCTCGATCACCCGGCGTATGCGAGGCTCCGTGAGCCGTGCGACGAGCGAATCGAGATGAGTTGCGCGCGCGAGGATCAGCCGCTCCTTGGCGAGCTCCACGTGCTCGGACGTGATCGGTCCGCTGACTTCGAGCTTGTCGACGATCTCGGCAGCGATCGCGTTCACGAGCCAAGGCTGTCCTTGCGACAGCTCGAAGGCCCGCCCCACCGCTTCCTCTTCGAAGAGCTGTCCTTGCTCCCGGGTGTGTTGGCCGTACAGCTCGCGGACGTCTTCGAAATCGAAGTCCGCCAGACGAAGCGACTCGACCTTGATGTTGAACGGGCTCGAGGTGCCGAGCCGCCCGGGATCTCCTCCGCTCGCGGCCTTGTAATCGCGGACGTCGCTAAGCCCGCATAGCACCACGGACGCAGGGAACGAAGTCGGCCGATGGGGGTAGCCGGCTCGAAGCTGGTGGAGCACCGACTTCAAACTCTCTCCTCGAAGGGCATCGACCTCGTCCAGGAAGAGCACGAGGGGTCTGGGGCATCGCGTTGCCCACGCCTCTAGACACTTCGCCACGCGCGAGCCGGCCGGTGCATCTGGCCATGGAGGAGGCAAAAGCTCCGATGGAAGTTGAATCTCAGCAGAGCTCCGAACGAAACTGAGCAAGATCGACTCGGCTTGGTCCAACTCATCTCCGGCCGACGCCGCCGCTTCGCAGCTCACGTGCATCGCGGCGTAGCGACCCTCGCCCGTCAGCGCTTGCGCCAGCGCGAGGAGAGTCGTCGTCTTGCCTGTTTGCCGAGGGGCGTGGAGCACGAAATAGCCCTCGCGATCGATCAAGCGCCGGGCTTCCGGTAGACGATCGAGCGCCGGAACCATGTAGTGCCGGCCGATTCGGCACGGACCGGCCGTGTTGAAGAACCGCACGGCGCGCAGTGTACGCTAGTCCCATCACCGCGAGAGGGTCAGTTCTAGTTGATCGACTGATCTAAAGTTCAGTATATCGACCTCGTGCCTCACGTGTTGGCGCCACGGCGCGGAGTGTGTCGAGTCTGCGGCCGGGACCTCGGCGATGCGCCGCACTGGATCACCACGCCGCCGGATGGAGAGCACGAGCGGTGCCGAGATTGGGACAGAGTGCCGTTCCCGCTAGAGCGCGAGCTCGAGGAGCTGCGAAAGGTCGCGCGCGCGCTCGCCGAGGGCTACCGGATCACGGTCAAGCTCGGTCGGTGGTTGAGCGACGCTCGCTCGCGTTGGCCAGAAGGCACCTGGCGCGTGTTGGAAGAGTATCGCACACGCAAGTCGGAGCTCGATCGGCGGCTCGAGCGCCTTCGAAAACGAATGAAAGGCTGACTCGACGCCGTCGGGGCTCCGACGGCCACAAGCTTCCCCGCGCGGAGTCTTCCGGATCCTCGGAGGCTCGCGCCGTCCAGAAGCTTACTGTAGAGAGCCGATTGCGCTAGCTTGCGGTCGTGGCGCGGACCATCCGCGAGGATCCCGAAATAGGCGCGCGGCTGTTGGGTGAAGTGTACGCACACTCGCCCGACGGCTTTCGCATTCCGGACGAAGAGCGCGAGACCATTCGTGTCTCAGGAGGCTCGCCGGTCTACGGAGAGTTGACGCCGGGCTCGGTGCGTTTGTTCGCGGAGCACATCGGGCTCGGCGCAAGCGACGTCTTTTACGATCTCGGCTCTGGGCTCGGAAAGGTCGTGCTCCAGGTGGCGATGACCATCCCGATCAAGCGCTGCATCGGGGTCGAGCTGTCCGAGACCCGGGTTCGTGAGTCTCGGATCGCACTCCACCGCGCGCGCAAGCTCGGGCTCGTCCAAGCCAAGAGGGTCGCCTTTCGGGTCGAGGACGTCGTCGAATCGGACTTCGGCGACGCGACCGTCGTGTACACCTGTTCCACCGCCTTCACGCTGAGGTTCTTGGGCGCCATGGCCAAGCGCGTGGCGAGGGCTCCGCGCCTGCGTTGTTTTGCGTCCTTTCGCGAGATCGACGTGGGGTCACTCGTCAAGACGAAGACTCTCCGACTCGACGCGTCGTGGTGCCGCGGCGTCCGCCTTCATCTGTATCGGCGGAGAGAGGACTGAGTACGATTGCCTCGAGCGGAGTGAAGATCAATAGGGCGCAGATCCGCCTGGCCATGAGTCCGAACGCGTCGCATACTATCGT
>CAYXDO010000251.1:0-10394 GCA_964463485.1 uncultured Myxococcales bacterium
CTTTTTGCGAACAACTTCCCCGCAGCGCACTCAGATCCAGGCCCGGCTGCACCCACATGAATTCCGCCCTCGGGGCTCGCGCGGCCCAGCCCCTGGCATTCTCGAGCAAGCCGGCGACGCGGACGGCGACATCCTGCTGGCTCGGCTGGTCACCGCCGACACATCGCTCGTCTCCGCAGCGGTCGACTTCGATGGGGCACTCCGCGCGACGCCCGCGACCGACTTCGAGGGCACTGCCGAGCTCGTAGCGGCGGTGTCGGACGGCATGCACGAGACACTCACGACGATCCACGTGCCGCTCGCGTGGGGCTCGGAAGACAGCGTGCTGAGTATGCTGGCAGAGGGTCCGACGCTTGGGCTCTCGTCTGGGAAGGCGCTCCGGCCAGGTCAGCCAGAGCTTTTTGCCGTTCGAGGACGTCGAGTCGATCGCGGCCGGCACTGTCTCCGTTGTGACCAGCCTGCGAGGGTACTTGGCGGCCATGGTCGAGAACACGAGTGACTGATCTCCTACGCGCTGCCTTCCATCAACTCGCAGGGCGAGAACCCCACTCGGGCACCGGGTAGGGTCGCGGCCGCTCGAAGAACCCACCCATGCTGCCTTGCCTGAGTTGCCTGAGTTGTGCGTGTGCCGGAGCCCCAGCAGGCCAACGAGTTGCCCTCGACGCTCGCGCAGGCATGATCTGGGGAGACGGTGCGCATGATTGACTGACGCCCGAATCTGCGCATAACTTCCCGCGTGAGCGTCGAAGCCGTGCGCCTCTCTTGGGACGAAATCCGAACGCGGTATCCTAACGAGTGGGTCGTGCTCGTCGAAATGGAGTACGAAGGCGGAGACGAAGACGACGGCGAGTTGCTTTCGGCCGTTTGTTTGGGTCACTCGAAGAATCCTCGTGATGTGCTGAATCAGACTCGGCCCCTGCGAGAGCGATGCAATTGCTTCACGCATGTGTATACGGGGCCGGTCCGCGCTCCGCAGCTCGCATTCTTTCTCCCGTGAGAGTCACTCGCTTCGATTCAGCCGCGAGCCTCATTGTCATTCGGGCTCGCCTTTGGGGACCACGCTCGGAAGGCATCATCAGACTCGCTATGGACACCGGCGCGAGCGTGACTCTCTTTCGGCCCGAAGTCTTGGACGATCTCGGATACAGCCCGCGTCAGGCACACGTAGTCACGAAAATCCGATCCGCCGTCGGCGAGGAGCCAGGATACATGATTCGGATATCGCGCTTCCGAGCGCTCGGGTACGAAGTCCGGGATTTGGACGCTCACGCCCACGATCTTCCGGAAGGGTTCGGGATCGACGGTCTGTTGGGTTTGAATTTTCTCAAAGAGCTCAACTACGAAATACGTTCGCGGGAGGGCCGAATAGTCAGCGAGCGTGCTTGAGAGGGCCTCAAATTTTGGACAGTGCCCGAATTCCGGACAGGACAGCAGTCCCCGCAATTCTGCCCGGTTCTGCCCCGCAATTCTGCCCGGTTCCGGGCAGTGCCCCCCGCAATTCTGCCCGGTTCCGGGCAGTGCCCGAAGTCATCCGAGGCAGTGCCCGAAGTCATCCCCCCGCCCGATTCCGAGCGGTGCCGGCCCGATTCCGAGCGGTGCCCCGCCCGATTCCGAGCGGTGCCGGCCCGCCCGATTCCGAGCGGTGCCCCCGCCCGATTCCGAGCGGTGCCGGGCTCCGGCACCTCCCCCGATTGGGCCGGGCTCCGGCACCGTTCCCCGATTGGCCGGGCTCCGGCACCGTCCCCCGATTCCGAGCGGTGCCCCCCGATTCCGAGCGGTGCCGGGCACCGTCCTCCCCCGATTCCGAGGCGTTCGCGGAGGACAAGGTCTTCACGCCGGCGAGCAAGAAGGAGATCGCGACGGTGCAGGGGCGGCAGCGGCCGAAGCGTCGCTTGGCGTTGCTTCAGCTCGAGATCTTCGCGGAGCTGGGTCTGGTGGAGTCGACCGAAGTGGACCGGATCAAGAGCGGCCGAGGAGCGCTCGACGAGGCGCGGGACGGCGTCGCGTGTGTCTCGATCTTCCGGCAGCAAGGGACGGCGCTCGCGAACCGGCATCCGTTTTCGGACGCCTGGCTTCAGCAGTTGGCCGACGACTCCAACTGGCTGCTGACTCAGCTCAAGCCGGTCAGTGCGACGCAGCCGTCGGCGGAACAGAGCGACGAAGCGGAGGTGCGCGATCAGCTCTATACGGAACTCGTGCGCCGGTACGATGAAGGCCGAAAGGTGGCGCTCGAGGTGGAGAGAGCTCGAGGACAACTATCCGCCCCTGAATTCGCGCGCGCGGGCGGCGAAGGCCGGAAACGTGTCCGAGCCGACTCCCCCTTCGCCTCCTGTTTGACCACTCGCCAGTTTGCTCAGCGGATCGTCATGCCCGGGCACGGCTGCAGCAGATGAAGACCCCCCTAGGCCCCGGGCCCCAACCTCGGAGGCGAGGATGCGGCCGGCGGCAGCACGTCCCCCGCGTGGGTCCCTCCGCGAATCCCCGGCGCCGCAACGTTCCTCCGCTCGCGAACCCAGTAGATCGGTCGATGCTGGCTCTCGTGATACGTACGAATGCCAATCTCGGCCAACAGCCCCAGAAACAGGCTCTGCACCCCCAGCCCGAACATGAACACGGCCAAAGAGAGCAGCGGGTTCCGGTGCGCGTAGACGTCGTGGAAGAATTTCTGATAGAGCGTGTAGCCGCCCGCCAACGTCCCCATCGAGCACAGCGCAAAACCGAGGCTGCCGAAGAAGTAGATCGGCTTGGTGCCGTAGGAACCGAGGAACTTCACGGTGAGTAGGTCGAGGACGACTTTGAAAGTGCGACCGATGCCGTATTTGCTCCGACCATACTTTCGAGCGCGATGATTCACCGCGACTTCGGTGACTCTCGCCCCTGCCCACGAAGCATAAATCGGGATGAATCTGTGCATCTCGCCGTAAAGCTTCACCGGCGCGAGCACCTCACGACGATATGCTTTGAGAGTGCATCCGTAGTCGTGTAACACCACGCCGCTCACCGAAGAGATGATCGCGTTGGCGATTCGAGAGGGGAGGGTGCGGGAGAAAAAGGCATCCTGGCGGTTTTTGCGCCAGCCCGAAACGACGTCGAAGCCCTCACTGATTTTCTCGAGGAGCCCGGGGATCGAGCGCGGGTCGTTTTGCAGGTCGGCGTCGAGGGGAATGATGACGTCGTTGACGGCGTGGTCCATCCCCGCCACGAGCGCAGCGGTCTGACCGAAGTTGCGCCGGAATTGGACCAACTTCAAGCGAGGCTCGCGCTCCGCGTGCACCAGCAGCTTCTCCCACGAGCGATCTCGGGAGCCATCGTCGACGACGATGACCTCACCCTCGAGCCGGTTGTCGTCCAAGACGGAGACGACCTCGCGAACGAGCTCGTCGATGCTCTCTTCCTCGTTGAAGAGAGGGATCACGAGCGACACGCTGGGGAAGGTCGCCATCGCGCGTTCGTATCAATCCGCGCCGGACGAGTCCAATGTCTGGTGAGGACGCGCGTGTCTTCGTCATGACCATGTGGAGATCCCTTGCGGGAGTCGCGCAAAACCAGCGGCGTGCAACTCAGCGCCGCAACTTAGGTCCAGCCCCCTCGAACGGGCGCGACGCTTGGGGGACCGGGTGTCGTCGAACCGTTACGGCCCCAACGTGGACTAGCAGGTCGCCGAAAAAGGCTCCGAACCTCATGCCGTTCCCGTGCCCGTGCCCGTGCCCGATTCACCCGGTAAGCGCTTGAATTTGCTGATCCATGACGATCAAGCACGGCGCGGCGGTCCGAGAAGTCGTTTTCTGTTGGGCAAGAACGCCCTCGCCTCGACGAGCGTCGGCGACAGGTTCTCACCTCCGCGAGCCGCGGGAAGTCTTCGCGCATCTGCACCATCGGGACGCCGCGCAGAAGGAGCATGCCGACGCGGCGAACCGAGACCCGGGTTCCGACGAAGACCGGCTCGCCGCCGAGCGTGTTCGTGTTCGACACGCGGAGCCAACACCGGCGAGCAGAGCAGGCCGATATTCTCAGGGCCTCGAGCCCGTGAGTCTGTCGGCGCGACGATTCCAGCAATAGGCGAAGGTGAGTCGGTAAAAGACGAAGAAATAGAGACACGCTAGTGCCAGATGGAGTGCGGTCCAACTCACCTTGCCGATGCCGCTGGGATTTGGTAACAGGGCTGCCAGGAAGAGTCCGAGGATCGGCCCAAAATGGAGCGACATCTTCGCCACGTGGGCGCTGGTCATCGGCCGCTCAGGCCGGGGCCGCAGGTGGAGGAAAGGCCACCAGCCCCAATCCATGTCTGTGAGCCGATTGGCGATGTGTTCGACTTGAAGAAGCACTTTGACCAAGACCACTCTCGACTCCTCGACGGCCCGAGGGAGCCGTGCTCGGAGGAGTCTACGACTAAGTCGAGGGCGTGACAACGGGGCGGGTCGGACCCGTTTCGTCTGGGCCGGGATTGATCCGGGTGGCTCTCCAGCAGAGAATGGGTCATGTACCCGAGTCAGTCGGCTCCGACCTTCGCCCGGGCCTTCGAACGGCTCATTCAGCCCGGTGTGTTCGTCTTGCGGGCGGTCGCTAGGGCGCCCAATCGATGGCTAGAGCTGCCGGACGAGGCGAGGGCTCGTTCGCTCAAGACCTTCGCGCTCTGCGTCGCTCTGATTGGGCTGTCGATGATCATGGGTCATTGGAGAGGAGTGCCCGTCGGACTTCTCGCGTTCGTGCTCGCTGCCCTCGGAATCAGCAGCGAGCGCCCGGGGCTGACTCGATGGGCGCTGCGACTTGCCGCGGTCGTGGCTGCGATCGGCCTTTGGGACTGGTGCTTTCCGCTCGGAGGAAATCCCGGGTATCTAAACGGCGCGCTCACCCAGAGCGGCATCAAATGACTGTGTGAGTCTCGTGCGTGGATGACGGGGCACTGTCCGAAGCGTTGCGAGAGGGTTCCGAGTGTCGTAAACAGCGCTCGTGAAGCTCAATCCGGATGACTTGGCGGCGTTCATGCGAATCTGGGCTTCGGTGGATCGATACGTCAGCGCGAAGACGGGGCTTCACTCGGAGGTCGACCCGGAGCGCTGGAGTGGGTCCGACCAGTCCGACATTCGAACGCGTCTCCGTGAAGAACCAAGTTTGCGCGAGGCTTTTCTCGAAGCCAACCCAGACGGCCTTTCGGCCGAGGACTTGAACGAGTTCTCGAAGAGCCGGAAGGCGGTACATGACCGATTCTTCGTGGAGCGGGCGCTGAAGGCCGGGACGATCATGGTTCCGCTCGCCGGATCGACGAGAGTCTACTGCGTCTCCGGGCTGGGCTGCGGCGTCCAGGACCTCGTGAGGCGAGCGGTGCCCGTCGGCTACGGAGCGGCGGTCGAAGCTACGCTGGTTCCCTTTCGCGGGAAGATTGTGTGGGACGGGTTGGTCTCGGTCTTTCCCATCAGTTTCGGGCCGCAGCTGCGCAATACTTACAAGGACGCGTACCTGCGAGCGAAGGACCGGGGCGAGATCATCTATTCGCTCGAGGCGGACGCACCGGCGGCCCCGGCATTGATGAAAACCTCGAATTGGCTCGCGACTCTCGACTCGGTTTCGGCGCAGCTCGGGAAGCTCGACAAGCCGCGTAACTCGACCGAAACGGCCAGCCTGCGGCTGTTGAAGGCGAGCGTCGAGGTGGCGCGGAGCTCGATCGACTCCGAGCACCGTGCAACGTTTGGTGCCGCAATCAATTCCGCTGGGCTCGCCTACAACCACCTGAGCAGGACGTTCGGGCGAACGAGTTGACTCGGTCTCGGACTCGCTCGCCGACGCCTTGCTACGACGACCGGCGGACGTCTCTTTCCCCGCAAAGTCCACCCCTAACTTGGGGTCAGCGCCGATCCCCGGCAGTATTTTGCTCGAGGCACCGCAACTCAGCCCAATGGGTTGGCTTCGGCAGGCTTCGTAGGCGTGGGCGTGAATCGTGGGCGTGAGCGTGGACGATTTCGTGGACGTGGGCGAGATACGTGGTCGTGGAGGTGGACGAAAACACTCCGCCGATACTCTCAAACCTCAAAATGGCACATCTTCGTGAGCATTCCAACGACAGTATGCGACGCGTTCGGACTCATGGCCAGGCGGATCTGTGCCCGATTCAGATTCCCGTGCCTGGCTCCTGATTCCGAGCGGTGCTGCCTCCTGATTCCGACCGGTGCTGGGCACCGTGATGGATTCGAGGAGAGCGTACTCTCTCGACGATACTCCGCGCGCGCGTCTCGATGGCGCGGTAAGACTTGCTCGCCAGCTCGGAAGGGACGAACAAGCTGCGTACGAATCCGACGGCCACCGCGCCGGCGTCGAGAATTTCGACGAAGTTCGACTCGGTGACTCCGGCGGTGGGTACGATCCCGAGCTCGGGTAGGGGTGCCAAGACACTCTTGATGAAGTCTGCGACATTCGCTGGCGCCGGAAACAGTTTCACGAGATCGGCGCCGCCCCGTCGCGCAGTGACCATCTCGGTGGGTGTGAACGTCCCGGGGATGGTCACACAGCCGTGCGCGCCCGCCGCGGCTACGACCGCCGGATCGAAGATCGGCGACACGATCACCTTGGCGCCCGCACCCACCGCGCGATCCACCTCGTCGACGTTCATGATCGTCCCCGCACCCACCAAGAGCTCCGACCGCTTCGCGAGCCGAGTAATCAGCCGCTCCGCACCGGGTGTGTTGAACGTGACCTCCACGAACCGAAACCCGCCCTCGACGGCGGCGTCCATCGCGTCGCGGGCGACCTCCTCCTCGAGGGCGCGTATGATCGCGCAAATCCGCTCGGTGCGAATGCGTTCGAGGATCAGCTCACGACTCATGAAGGCGAAGGTAAGCGGTCAGCCATCGGCCGTCAGCTCACGGCAAACCAAGGTCCGTGCTGCTGCACGAAGACGCGCCGATAAGCGGCGCCAGCCAGGCGGGTTACCGCTAGCGGTGTTGCACGGCCGTGGCGGACTTCAAGGACCAGGGAGCTAGTTTCGGGACCGGGACCCAGACTGGCTTAGTACACGTCCGTGGAAGTTCGTGACCACGCTGAAACCACAGAGGACGCGGAGAGAAGACACAGAGGACACAGAGAAGTGCTCATTCCATCATCTGTGTGCTCTGTGGGCTTCGGCTCTGTGCTCTCTGTGGTTTCTCCGTTGGTCACGAATTTGCGGGGACCTGTACTCAGTCTTGTCCGAGACTCTGAAAGCGCCGTCCGTCCTACGAAGGCGCATCACGGTACTGGAGAGAGTCCGTGAATCGGCGTCGAGCCGATTGCCGACGTCGCCGTCGTGACCTCCAGAATTCGCACGGGCCACCGACTTCGCTCGTTCTCTCGGTTCGAAAAGACCTCGCGGGCGGTCGGCGGCAACTCACCAAGGAGATCGTTCAGATACTTGCGTCCCTTCTGCATGTAAGGAACGGCGTCCACGACGATGTATCGAATCCTGTGCGCTCGCATCCAGTCGATCGCTTCTGTCGACGTGTCGAACGGCGGAAGACGCACGACCTCGAACCGTGGCGCGAGCCTACGCTGCTTGCCTCCTTCGCGCGCGGCGATGTCGACGAGATCGCGACCCTCTCCGATCGCGACGCGACCCTCGAGATTCTCAATCGACCACCTGGCCCACTCGAGCCCCGAGGTGACGTCGCCTTTGCTCGCATCGTCCTTCATTCGGAGCAACTCGGCGGTCGAGCCGAGGGTGAACGGAGCGAAGAACATGACCACTAGCCCCAAGCTCGCGGTGGAGGCCTTTCCACCCAAACGCAGCAGCGCGTCGGCCGCGAGCACCAACGCCAACGTGAGCGTCGGAAGAATATGCCGCTGAGAGAAATAGACGTCGTAAAAGGGGATGAGTCCGATGTTCCAGATCAGGATGAGTCCGAGGATGACCCGTCGGCGACGCTCACCCAGCCCCATCAGGACACCGACGGCCAGCGCTGCACTCAGGAACGGCCAGCTGGCGAAGAAGAAGTAGTCACGAAGCACGTACCAGATCCCACCGACCACGAACTTTTGAAACACCCGTCCCAACGAGCGCGTGCTGAAATAGTCCGCCAACGTCGGCGCAGCGACCGTCGGGTTCCAAAGCTCCCTGGGTTTGTCGACGAGATACTTCGCGTTCTCGCCATAGTCGAAGGGTGAGCCCAGAGCCTCGAGTCGCCACACGAAGTAGGGCGCGGCAGCCAGCGCGAACGCGGCGAGGCCGATCCACAGATACTTCGAAGAGCCATCCTGCGAAGAGCCATCCTGCGAAGAGCCATCCTGCGAAGAGCCGTGGGGGCGGCGATGCCAGACCCACCAACCCAAACCCAACATCGGCAGCAGAAAAAGGCCGTTTGGTCGTACCCAGTAGGAGAGTCCTCCGAGCAACCCAGCCAGCAGCAACCAAGTCGGTCGCTCCTCGGCTCGAAAGATCGCGTAGACGAACGAAAGAAAGAGCAGACCGAACAACGGGTCGGTGTGCCCGAACGAGGCGGACTTCACGAGCGGCGGGAAGAGTGAGTAGATGACGAGCGTTGCGAGCGCAGTCGGCGCCCCGGCGACTCTGCGGGCGACGAGCCCGAGAGGGACGACCGTCAGGCAACTCACAGCGATCCCTAGCGCGCGAGCCCTCTCTATCGACTCGAGGAGGGCTGCGTCCGGATCGACGAAAAACGACAGCAGGAGCGGCCAACCGAGGTGCTGCTCCGCCCGCTGCTCGAAGCTCCCCTCGGCGAAGCGAATCGCCCGCACCAGGTATTCGTAGGGATCCTTGATCATGAATTGATCGAAATCGGCGAACCAGACCCTCACCGCGAAGGACAGGAGGGCGAGGACGGCGAGCGCGAGCCCAAATCGCCGCTCGAGGAGCGCGACCCCGGACTGCAGCCACCGCGCGAGAGTCCCGGCGGCGCCAGGGTCGACATCGGTCGCCGGGTCGGCGGTCATGGGCGAGCCGAGGTTTCACGGCTCGGATCTCGAGTCAATCGGGAGTCCGTGAAACGCCTCGCCAAAACCCGTTCGCTGGTGCTAGGAGGCCTCATGCCGTCCATCGGACCAGCTGGTCCCAACCCCAACGTGAACGCCGCCCAGCCGACGACTCCGGCTGCGCCTCCGTCGACCACTGGCCCGGCGTCGACCTCCGGCGCGCCCGACTCGACGATCGCCGCGGGCCTCGCCGCCGCGGCTCCCGCGATCCCTTCGGGGCAGCCCGGCGCCGTGATCGCGGAGCTCGCCAAGTCCGAGCAGGGCAAAAAGATCGTCGACATGATCAAGACGCCCACGGCCAAGACGTCCTTGTCAGCCAAGTACAACCTCGGTGGGTACCAGGGCCGCCAACTCGAGCAGGGTGAAGAGATCTTGCTCGAGCTCCCCAAGGAGCTCCGCGGAAAGGCCGTTCGTACGGTGATCTTGCGCCACCGCCAGGAGCCTTCCCAAGACAGCGGAGTCACTCCCGGTGACAAACACGACTCGAAGCCCGGTCTCACCGCCGTGCACCTGCACTCGACCGACCTCCCGGCCAACCAAGCCTGGCGCCATTGGAACGGGCCTTGGGGCGCTTCGGGGCCGGAAGGAGCGAAGTTCGCGGAGCCCCGATCTTCGGGCGATCCGGAGAACGAGATCGAGTTCGACTGGCATATTCGCGGCCACAGCGGCGTCGACGGGGGCGGAGCCTCCACCAAGAAGCTCCAGGTCGACGCGATTCGAGTCCGCAGCCTCGGCGACGACCCCGTGTTCGTTCACATGGTCGAAGTCCAGATGCTCCCCCCGAAGGCCGATAAGTACGCGGAGGTCGCGTTCTGCGAAGGAACGAAGATCGGCGATCCCGAGACGGGCGCCGGCAAGAAACTCACCGGCGGGCAGTCTTACGGCGGAAAGTTCCCCGGCGCGCTCGAGCTCCCGAGCGGCGGAGCCGGAGTCGGAAAGCTTCCTCAGGGCTGGGCCTTCAAGAACGGACGGCTCGAGGTCGACCTCGAACCAGGAAAGAGGCTCACGGGGATCGACGTCGCCTGCGGTGACTCCTTCCCCGATGGCAAAACCAACAAAGACGGCGGAACCGGAACCCCCGGCTGGGCCAAGATGTATATGAGTCTGCAAAAGGCCGGAGGTGGTACCGACCAATTCATGACTGACCAGGGTGTGCCGCCGGAAGGCGTCCTCTCCGGCGCTCCGACTGATGGTGAGTACGTCACCAAGCCGGGGGACAAGTTCATCCTCTCGAACAGCGGCAGCACCTTGTACCTGATGGCCGTTCGCTTGGGCTACAAGGACTGAACGCCTTCGAGCCTCCTCCGAGCTCTGAGCCTTCCTACTCCGCCCTGGGCGCCATTCCCGGTCCTGGCTGGCCAGCTATAATCCTGCCTAATCCTCACCCTGCCTCAGGATCGGGCACGGGCACGGGCACGGGCACGGGCACGGCATTTTCG
>CAYXDO010000252.1:0-9993 GCA_964463485.1 uncultured Myxococcales bacterium
GGCGGTCGTCGTGAGCGTGAGCGTCAATCGTGGACGTGGGCGTGGACGAAACCGTACGAAACCGTGGACGTGGGCGTGGAACCTGGTCGTGGAGGTGGACGAACCGGAATAGGCGCAGATCCGCCTGGCTATGAGTCCGAACGGCAACGCGTCGCCCACCGATCGATCGCCGCAAGTCAGCGTTCTATCTATTCTTTTTTCGACCAACTCCCCCGCAGCGCACTCAGATCCAGGCTCGGCTGCACCCAACTCATTCCATGCCCGCGCCCGATCCGGCAACGATGATCACTCACTTCTGGGAAAGTGTGCTGAGTATGGTGGCGAGCGCCCCTGCTCTCCCGAGTTTTCCGAGTTCGTGGACTGCCGCCTTTCGCGAGCTGCTTGGCTCTGGCATCCTGCTTCGATGGACCTATCAGAGCTCGAGGTCGGAGTCGTCGGCGGATCGCTCGGCGGCCTTTGTGTAGCGAGCACCCTCGAGCGGGCGGGCGCGCGTGTCACCGTCTTCGAGCGTCGACTGCGCGGCTTCGACGATCGCGGCGGCGGCCTAGGTGTGTCGCTGCGACTCGCCGGCCTGGTCGCTGGTGAGGACAAAGGCTGGCCGCCTCACTTGGTTCACCGGTCGCGAAGAGTCTGGTCGGGTGGCGCCGAGCTCGAGGAGCGCGTGAACGTCTCCGTGACTTCGTATGGTGCGTTATGGAGCTGGTTGAGGAAGTCGCTTTCCACCACTGAGGTCCTGTTCGGCCGCGAGGCCGTGGATATCGCAAGCACGGACTCGGGCGTGGCGATCCGAGGCTCCGCCGATGGAGCCGAGCAGCGCTTCGACCTCGTCGTCGGAGCCGACGGTGGAGCTTCGTCCCTCCGAAAGCACGCCGGCGTCTCGGAGTCGAAGAGCTACGCAGGTTACGTCCTCTGGCGGGGCCTCGTTCCGCTCGCGTTGACGAACGCAGACGCCTTTGGGCTGCGAGACCGCATGCACATCGCAGCCTGCGGTCGACATCACTTCGTGGCCTACCCAATCCCAAGTCAGGCGGGTGAAACGGACCGAGCCGAGCTCCTCCTGAATTGGGGCTGGTATGAGTCACTCTCGGAGTCCGAGCTCCCTCGCCTCTCCGGCGGAACGCCGCATGTTCTCGAGCGCTCGGAGGCCGCGGTCGCGCTCTTCGATCAGCTGACGTCCGCCGCCGGGATGTGGCCGGAGTGGGTTCGTAACATCATCGATTCGACCCGTACCTACGGCGCCATCGCGCCGCACCCGGTCTTCGAGCTCACGCCTCGGAGAATGGTCGGGCCTGGGTTCGTTCTCGTGGGGGACGCCGCTCACTTGGCCAGCCCCATCACTGGCTCGGGAGCTCGAATGGCCATGGACGACGCGCTCACGCTCTCGCGCTGCCTGACCGCGGAGGCCTCGATCGACTCGGCGCTCTCCAAGTATGAGCGAATCCGGATCCCCGAGGCGGCTGCGGTCGTCGCCTATGGCCAAGTCTCCGGAGCGAGTTTCCGGAGCGAGTTTCCGGTCAGCCTGAGGGCCCAAGAAGACGCCGGGCAGATTTGATCCGCGCTCAGCCCAACCAGGCCGCTGAAAAAGGAGCTGTACTCACTAACCGAGTACGCGCCCGTAGTCACGAGCTCGCGGGGGCCCATACTAACACTAACATAACAGGTCGCCGAAAAAGGCTCCGAAACTCATGCCCTGCCCGCGCCCGTGCCCGCGCCCGCGCCCGTGCCCGTGCCCGATTCACCCGGCAAGCGCTCGATCGGTGCGAGAAGTCGACTCTCTCAGCGACCCGTCAAGGTGCCTCCTTTCCCTTCGCCTCCACGAGAAACGGTACCGACTCCGGCAGCGAGCCCGGTGTAAAATCCAGGATCCGCGCGATCAGAGTCCGGGCGCCTTCAGGCTCGAAGCCACCCACGCTCACCAGCAAGTCGATGACGTCCTGAGTCCGAAGTGTACCTGACACGCGAAGTCGGGGGTCGGAACCTTCCACGATCTCGAGCGCAGCACCGTAGACCTCGATCTTGCCGATCCCGGTGAGCGGAAATTCGAAATCGGCCTCGGGGCTCAGAAGGCCGTCGCGGTCCCTTTCGAGAATGCTCCGCGGCACCTCGACCTCACCGGCCTCCACCGGCGCCATGATCCACTTCTCGAGAGGAGCGCTCTGGAAGCCCACCGCATAGCCGGACAGCAACCCCTCGATCGCCGCGGCCCCTTCTGGGTACTGTACCTTCAAGCTCCCTTTCTTGAAGAAGAACCTCCGCTCGACCACGGCCACTTCGTCTTCGTGATGGAGCGCTCCGCCCGAATGTCGCGCATCGAGCTGAATCGAGTACCGCCCCTGAGTCGAATACGAATGCGGCGCGAGCGTGGCGGTGCGGGTGCCGTCGCCATAATCGACCGAGAGTTGCTGGACCCCTTGGATCAGAGTGGAGATCAAGAGGGGCGTGTCGACCCGGAGGACCCTGCGATTCAGGCTCACCTGCTCGATGCCCTCACCGAAGAGCGCCGCGAGCTGTTCGTCGGGCCGATGCCAATAAAACATGCGATGGGTTCGTCCCAGATATCGGTAGGGATAGATCGTGAGGTTCGGAACGGCGCCCGGCGAGCCCGTCTCGTCGCCCGCGATCGTCAGGTCCTTGGGGTATCGGTAGTCTCGCTCGCGCCGCCACACGACCTCGGTCGCGCGCTCGGTCACAGCTCGCGCTCGAACCACGCCTTCATAGGCCCGACCGATCGCCTCCAGGTCGCTCGAGCGTACCGCGGCTCGCAAAGCCACGGCGGTCGAATACACCTCGAAGGCGTGCTCCGCCCGTAACCCATACACCCGAACGCCGTCGGCGATCTCGCGAACCCACGGCGCCCGGTCGGGCGCCTCTGCGGCCAGAATCTCGTCGAGCTCTTCGGAAAGGGAGGCTCCGTCTCGGCCGATCTGTTGGAGCCGCGGAAGGCTCTTCGTGGTGAGTACCTGCAACCGATCTTCCGGGAGCTCGAGGACGTCGGCCGGGGAGGGAGGGAGCGGATGGAAGACGATCCCTGCGGAGAGCGCGACCTCCGTCTCTCGGTCGGTGCCGACCAGATAGCGCAGAATCTCTGGGTCGCGCAGGTCGCTGACTTGGGCGGCCGTGAGCTTGTCGAGGATGGCACGCAGCTCGGAGCCCCGCGCGAACGAGCTCGTGAAGTCTTCCAGGCACGCCGCCGCAGTCACCGCTCGGTCCCAAGTCATCTGGGCCACGCAGTAGTCGATCAGCCAGTATCCCCACTCTTGACCGGAGCTGAAGAGATCATGACCGTGGACTCCGGAGAGTTGGGTGGGATCCGTGGCCACTAGCTCATCGAGGAGATCGAGGTCGCGCTGACGTGCGTCGAGCGTGACGGTCGCAAGGTAGAGCGGCACCGGCAGGTCGAAAGTGAGCCACCAGCTCGCCTCCGGATAGTGACGCACGCGCCGAAGTCGTGATTGTGCGCGAATCCACTCGAGTGTGTGCCGGAAGCTCTCGTTGCCGTAGACCGGCGCAGCGCGTTCGAGATCGTAGAACATCAGCGTGTGGACCCGGGCGCCGAGGGTCTGAGGGGCGAACTGAATCAGGTCGAAGAAACGGGTCCCGTAGTGCTCGGTGGGTTCCTGATGAGTTCCGTGATTGATGGCGTAGAGGGGAACGCTCGGATATCTTTCGGCGAAAAGGTTGGCGAGGAAGGTGAGTCGGCGGACGGTGTCCTGATCGTCGGCCTCGGTAAACTCGCTCGGGTTGAATTGGAACCCGAATTCGGAGGGATCCGGCAGGCCCTCCCGCGGGGCCATCTCTTCTTCGACGGCCGCGGTCATCTGCTCTTCCTCGGAGCGCGGATCGTCGGGATCGAGGACGGGCCGTCCACCCTGTTGGCTGTTGAGGAGATTGAAGCCGGCCGTTCTTGGAAAGCCTCGATCGTAGGCGTAGGCGCCGACGAGCTCCGAGTCGTAGCCATCCAGCTTGGTCGCTCGGATCTTGACGTTCCAATCGATCCACCGACGTTGATACGTCGCCATGTCGAGCCCGCCCGGGTCGAGCGGCGGCGATAGCTCTA
This sequence comes from uncultured Myxococcales bacterium, assembly GCA_964463485.1. Lineage (GTDB taxonomy): Bacteria > Myxococcota > Kuafuiibacteriia > Kuafuiibacteriales > Kuafuiibacteriaceae > CAYXDO01. Next base: position 4,058 of record CAYXDO010000252.1, read on the forward strand.
CGGGGTGAGTTCGGTGCACGTGGATGTCGCGATCGAGGTAGTAGGGCCCTTGCTCTCGGCCCATGGCGTCCGGCCAGACCAGCTCGCGTGGGTACAGAGTCTGCTCGGGGTGAAAGTAGCGGACTCCCAATTGTTCGAGCACCGAGTAAATGGCCCACTGGCGGCTCAGGCGAGAGCCTCCGTCGAGCCGCAGGATTCGACCGTCCTCGCACTTCTCCTCCTCGACTCGAAATCGCTGCGGGGATCCGGAGAGCTGAGTTTCGGAGTCGTTTCGAACGTGAACGTGAATCTCGCCGGAGGTGCAAGCCGGAGCGTTCGACATGCGCGTCACTCCGGGGTGGCCCATGCGCGTCAAGTCGACCGCGAAGTCGACGAGGGCGAGCTCGGTGCCCGGGTCTGGGCCCTCGGCGTGGAGAAAGACCGGGAGCGGGTCGGTGTCGCTGCAGGCGACCAAGAGGGTCAGGGCGAAAGGCGCCCGCCAAAAGGTCATGCTTCGGCGTAGTACGCGGGTCGAGGCTTGGCAACGCCGAGCTGTCGCTTGCGCATGCAGGGACGTCGAGGCAGCATACGGCCTCGATGAGTAACCTTTCGCGATGGGAAGTCATCGGGCTCCTGGCGACGGGCACGCTGAGTTGCGGCTCGGAAGGCTCGTTCTCCGTGCTCACTTACAACGTGGCCGGGCTCCCCGAGGGAATCAGCGGGTCCCACCCTGAGGTCAACTCACCCAAGATCAGTCCGCTGCTCAACGCGTATGACGTCGTGTTGATGCAGGAAGACTTCACCTATCATGCGCAGCTAGTCTCGAAAGCTGACCACCCTCATCGATCGGAGCCAAAGGTCCCCACGAAGCTCGTGAACGACGGCTTGAATCAACTCTCGAGGAAGTCCTTCTCCAAGGTCGACAGGGAGGCTTGGCGAACGTGCAACGGAGGTCTCGAAAGTGGAAACGACTGCCTCTCCGAGAAGGGTTTCTCGATGTCGCGTTTGAGCTTGGACGGCGATCTGGAGGTGGTTCTGGTCAACTTGCACATGGACGCAGGGCGGGACGCCGAGGACCGTGCGGCGAGGAGCGACCAAATCACCCAGCTGCAAGCGGCCCTGACGTCCTCGGCGGCCGACGACGCACTCATCGTCGCCGGCGACACCAACCTCCGCGTCGAGAACGAAGACGCGACCCTCATCGATCGAATGTTGGCCGATTTACGGCTGAGGGACGCCTGTAGAGAGAAGGCGTGCGGGGACGAGCGGATCGATCGAGTCATGATCCGCGACAGCGAGGAGGTGCGTCTGAGCGTCTCGTCCTGGCAGGTGGCCGATGAGTTCGTCGACGAAGCGGGCGAAGACCTCTCGGATCACCGTGCCGTCCACGTGGACCTCCACTTCGAGTCCCAATAGGCTGACGCATGACGCACTCGGCGCCCGCTTCAGCGTGGGTGGATAGTCGCCTCGGTCCGTGGTAGCGTCTGCGGCGCGTCCAGGGAGGATTTCCATGGGAAAACAGCAAACTTTGTCGATCGTTCTTCTCGCGATCAGTGCGGTTCTTCTGGGTTCCTCCGCAGGCTGTCGCAAGGCCCGCCGCGCTGTGTTCGGGTCCGGAGACCCTGGAGCGGCGCCGCCTCCGGCTCGGATCGCCGAGCCTCGGCCAGAGCTTCCGGCGCCACCAAACGTGCTGCCCATGGTGGGGGCAGAGAGTTTCGACGCGGACGGCTTTCCTCTTCACGCCCCCGACGTCCCGGCGCTGCTCAGCGCGCTGTTCGCCGAGCGCTTCGATGCGCTCGATGGGTTCATCGGGGAGCTTCAGGCGCTCGCGGAGTCGGATCCCAAGAAAGAGTTCTGGGTCGTGGGTGCGGCCGATGGTGTCGCGAGCCCGGATCCTGAGGTAGGTCGACTTCTGGACCTATACGTGGCGCGTATGCCGAGCTCCTTCGTGCCATACCTTTTGCGCGGGCTGCATCGCGTCGAGCTTGGCTATCATTTTCGCGGGGCCAAGCTCGCGGCGCAGACCAGCGACGCGCAGCTCGACGCCATGGGTCGAGCCTTCGCCACCGCTCGCGCCGATCTCGACGAGGCGCTCTCGATTCGTCCGAAGCTATCGCCAGCGTTCCGAGGGTTGCTCAGCATGGCCGTCGCCGATGGTTCGGGCGCCGTGGAGATCAAGGATCTTGCGCACGAGGTGATTCCAAACTCACTCCCGTTCGAGATGAAGCTCTTCGCGATGGGTTTCCATCCCAAATGGGGATCACAAGCCGGTTCAATCGACGATGAGCTCGAGCGAATCAAAGAGAAGATGACGAGCCGCCGGTGGGCTGCGTTGCGTGGCATGAAGGCGTACTTCGCATGCGATCTGAACTACATGCAGGGCGCTTTGCAGGAGGCTCTCGTGAAGTGTAACGAAGCGATCGCGGCGGGTCCGAGCTTCGTCTATTTGGAGCAGCGAGCGGCCGTCTATACTCGGCTGGATGACGTTCCGCGCGCGTTGCTCGACTTGGACAGTGCGATCGAAATGTTCCCCTACAGCGCGTCGATGTTCGAGCGACGGGCGCGCTTGCTCTGGAAGGGCAAGAAGCACCTGGAGGCTGCGGAGGACATCTTGACCGCGAGGCGCCTCGATCCCGTGGACGAGCGCACAGCTCAGGACGCTGCGAAGATCGCTGGCATCCTCGTCGCGTTGTCGAGGTCGAGCAAACTCACCGATGCCGCTCGAGGACTCGAGCTGATCCGCGGGCTGGGCTATCGGAGTGAGTCTGTGGACCGAGGCGTGTCCGGACGTCGCGTCGCCGAAGAGGGTGGGGTCGGGGCGCTTTTGGCCGAGGTGTCGGCAGCTCCGGACGACATCGACGCGCGGGTAAGGCTCGACGATGCCCTCTTTGCCGAGGGCCGGCTCGAGGAGATCGTGGAGATGTGGACCGAGTACCTCGGGCGCCACCCGGACGACGCCCGCGCGCTTCGCGAGCGCGGCGGCACCTACGGTCACTTGAAGCGATTCAGCTTGGCCCGCGACGATTTCCGTCGGTCCTGCCAGCTTGGCGAGGCCCAAGCGTGCGGCACCTTCCAGCGACTCGCCGGCGCGAAAGACCCGGAGCCCAAACCAGAGGGCTCGCCAAGCGATCCGGGACCGGCCCCAAAACCCGCCGACTCCGCCGAGCGCGAGTGACCCGCGTCTGGCTGGGTGCGGCCCGTCGCCCGCGCTACGGTCGCGTCTGGGGTCGGAGCGAGATGATCGACTTCATGAGTCGGGCATACCTATCGGCGATCCAGGGCTCCGCCGCTCTGGGCATGGGCTCACCAGAGCGCGGATCGATCGGTGAGATCATGATGTGGCGGCGCCCCTCGTCCACGATCGCCGCGAGCGTGAACAACTCCTCGATCGCCCGGTCACCGACTGGGATGCAGCCGATCGAGACGCTGTTTCCGTGAACGTAGATGTCGCCGCCGAGCTCGGAGGCCTCGACGGTTCGGTGAGCAAGGTCTTCGGCGCTCGGACAATCTACGCGGACGGACAGGTGATAGTCGCTATTCGCATTGAGCTTCGTGAGCTCATAGAACCCTTCGGGAACCTGTTGGTCCCCTTCCCGAAGCTTGGGGCCCAAGGCTCCGCTCGAATGCAGGACCGGGTACGTCCGCGCGAACGTCCAACTGGGTGAGTCGGGCGAATCGGTGAGCCAGAGCTCCAGGCGAGCTTCGCGTTTGAAGACGACCAGGAGCATGGACTTTGGCGGCCAACTCATCCCTGCTTCGGCGAGGGCCGGCCGGAATTTGGTCTCCATGGTGGGTTGGTGCCGCGAGACCACTTCAGCCACGGACTGGTGTCGCGGGAGGCGCTTGTGCACCCAGACGCAGGCGACGGCTACTCGGAATCGGTAGCCGAAGACGAGGATGGCGAGGGCGGTCGAATAGAGCGCGAGACGTCTTCTCCATGCTGACACGCATGGCTCGGAGCAAATCCCGGACCGCCGGCGGCGCGCGGATCGTCGCGCCGCCTTGCGGCAACCCGCTTCCCGATTGGGTAAGACTCGACACACCCGGGTTCGGGCGGGTCACCCGGGACTCGCCGGGCGCGGCGCTCGAAGCCGGCGGCGCGGGGGAGAGACTCGCGCGGAGTCGCTACTCTCCCTGCAACATTCCCGCGCTCACGAGCTGCAACAGAGTTTGCTCGACCAGCTCCGGTGACAAGCTCGGACATGCGTCGCAACCCGACCCCACGGTGACTTGTCCCGGGCTAGCGACGAGCCACTCCATCAGCGGCGCGAGCTCATCGTCGAGCTCCGCGCCTTGGCTCACGCCGTCTCGATCGCAGACGAGAACCCACCCGGTTTCGCGTTTCGTGAGCTTCCTGTTGGTGCCGGTGATCCAGCGAAAACGCACCGGACCCATCGCCGCTCGGTGGGCGGCCAACACCTCGGCGGGGATCATTCCAGAGATCGTCGCGGCGAGCTCGTCGAGCAACACCTTCAACTGCAAGTCGATGGCTCCCGGGCTCGCGTCGCTCTTCTCTGGCGTGAACGCGTGCGCGCGCCATCGGGACTCGCGCTCGAGCCTCCGACCGAGCTCCGATAGTACGAGCGCGCTCCAAGTCGGCGGTTTGATCGCGAACGACAGCGCGAAGGACTCACCTTGGTTCTCGGTTTGGTGCCAATAACCTCGCGGGAGAAAGATGACACTTCCGGGCCGCAGCACGATTCGCTGAGCGGACCTCGGCATGGTGTTGGGCATCGGAGCGCGCGCGAAGTTGGGCGCGGGCGTAGTCGATCTGGAGCCGGCGACATACGTCGCGAGCGGGTTCTCGACGTGTGTGTTGCGGGCTATGTGCCAAACCTTGGTGCCTCTGAGTTGGATGTTGAAATTCAGGTCAAAGTCATAGTGAAGGCCCACGTTCCTGCCGTCTCGGGCGAGGAACCCTTCGCAGTAGATCCAGGAAGGGTGAATTCCGAGATCCGAGGCGAGCCTCTCCGCAAACGACCGAACGACCGAGATCGAGTGGAGAGTTGGTAGATAAAGAGAGCAGTCGCCCGTTTCGTACCGCTCCATGGCTTCGTTGGCGTCAGGCAGGATGGCTTGATACCCATTGTTCTCGAACGCCAAGATTGGAGGGGTTGTCGCAAAGATGGTCGCTCGGGCATCGGCGAGCTGCGCACAGTCGAGGATCTCGGCGAACCGCGCTACGGGTCCGTGGTGGACGAACGGTTTGTAAGGGTAGAAGCTGTCTAGAAATCCACCGTTCGAGCCCACGAGGGTCTCGAGCGCGGGTCGGGAAACGTTCATCCCTCATCATAACACTCCCGCGGTCGACTGTACGGGAGCGGTCGCTCTCGCGCTTCGAAGTCAGCCGAGCGGACTCCGTCCTCGGTCATTCGCGAATCCTCAGGCCTCGCTGCATGGGGTCTTCCAGATGAACATCGGAGCAGATAATGGTCAGAACAACCTCTGTAGTCGTTGCGTCCGAGCAACCGATCCGATGCACACTTCGAAATCCCATTGCGCCAATCGGCGCCGCGGTCGGTCGTACCCGAATATCGTAGATTGCATCGTTCGGCAGCGGTCCGGCTGGGTCCAAGCGACAACGATACTTCCGTCATTTCGAACCCTGCCTCTACCGGCAGTACAGCTTGTCAAGGAGTGTCTTTACGGACTGCTCGTTTCCGGGAAATGTGAAGTCAGGACCTTTCGCCGTACCCGAAAATCGGTCACAGGGGGCCACGGCTTGATTTTGGCGCACGGCTTGAATTTGGCACGGCCTGAATTTGGGTGCAGCCGGGCCTGGCTCTGAGTGCGCTGCGGGGGGAGTTTGTCGAAAAAAAATAGATAGAACGAGGACTTGCGGCGATCGATCGGTGTGCGACGCGTTGCCGTTCGGACTCATAGCCAGGCGGATCTGCGCCTATTTCGGATCGTCCACCTCCACGCCCAGGTTCCACGCCCACGTCCACGGTTTCGTC
>CAYXDO010000253.1:0-9920 GCA_964463485.1 uncultured Myxococcales bacterium
CCCATTCGCCATCCAGACCGATAAACCTCAATCACCGGCCACCGACAATGAAGAACGAGATGTGCCCCATCCTCCCTGGCAGCGAACGCTCTCTCCGGAACGGCCGGTACACGCCCGCTTGAGGCATCTTCGGCTTCGTGGACTGCTCGACGAAAGCTTCAAACTCTCCGCGTTTCTGGATGGGGACGTCGAATACGAAGGCCAGCCGATCGATCGAGACCCTTACTGTCTTCTGGACCGCTGGAGGATGTGACAGCGTCGCCTCCGTGAGCATGTCCCATGGAATCTTCGAGTCCAGTGTCTGGACCGTGAACTTCGTCGCTCCTTGATTGGCACCCTCGCTCTTCTGCTCCAGAATCCTTCGCAGTCCTCGTGCTCCAGAATCGGTCCACCAGGCTACAGGCGACATGAGCGGGTCAGGGTTGAATCCTCGCTGCTTCTCGCTGCCGAACTGAGCGATCGTGGGCTCATGGGTGTGGGGGTGCCAGGCATCCTGAAGGGCCAGGGCCAGGATGCGTCGCGCCGGGGCTCGCGAACCCGTCGCGCCATCGCCGAACCATCGAGTAACTCGCGACGGACTGTAGCCCAATCTTCTAGCAAGTACGACACGTTGGACGCGATCCAGGCCCATCAAGAACTCGAAGGCAAGCGCTTCGCCAGATGCACCGAGGGCCGTCCGGTCGGCGGTGGCCGTTGGTCTCCCGCGGCCACCCGTTTGCGTTTTCCAAGGACGCTTCGAACCGTCGCCAGGACTCAATGAGAATTCGAACGTTGGTGTATGATGCATCGGTTGGTGCCTCCTTCGCACCGGCCGAGTCGGGGGTCGTCCAGCGGTGTTCAGACCGCTGGGCGACTGCTCGTGTTTGAAGTCTAGGCGGAGTCGGGCATCCAGCCTTCCTCCAGAAAGCAGTACTCGACTCAGTACCTGAAAGAGCGCGATCAAGGCCGGTCGTGTACTCAGAGATCGTCGGACGCAAGGCCAGGATTGTTGGACGACCGTCTTCGAGATCCAGACGCTCTGGAAATCGGTGCACGCGACGATGCCTGGGGTGTTGGCCTTCCGAGGTACAGACGTCAACCGTCTGACCGAGCCTTCCAACTGCTACGCTTGGTTGAATCATGCGGCCGTCTCCAACACGGCGGTTCCAAACTCGGAGACCAGAGCCCGCCAATTTTCCCCTTTATTTCGAATAGTTGCCCAGCACGACCTTCGGTCGCTGCCAACTGCTGCCTTGAGCTCGCGACGCGAAGCCCGCAAGTCCCCGAAATTCGGCATCAGAGCCCGGCTAGAGCGGGCCGATGTCCCGTCCACCCTGCGCACTTGCCCTCGACGCCCAATGGCGCTTTCATCGGGGTCGCACCACGATGGTTGAATCCACCACCACGAGGATTGCGCTCTCAGAGATGACCGACGACGGCGCCTTCGAAGAGTTGATGACGGCCGTGCTCCGGAGAGCGAGCCCACAATTTCGAGGATTGATCCACACAGGAGTTAACGAGCGCGGACAGGAGATTCCGGCTCCCGTCGACGGGTTTTGGCGAATTCCAGATTCGAATCCAGCTCTCTTTGTTTTCGCGGCCCACACCATCACTGCCGGAAAAGAACTCAAAAGAAAGTGGCTCAGCGGCGATGTACGTCGCCCCGGCGATCTCCAAAAGGCAATCATCAAGGCCGACTTTCTACGATCAAAGTTCCCGGACGCGAAATTCTTGCTAGCGTTGACTACCGTACGTTCTATTGATGTGACGTTTCTGACCGAGATCTACGCCGCAGCGGAAGGGAAAATTGCCGTTGAAGTCTGGGACGTTCGACGCATCGTCGACTATCTGGACAATGAGTCTGCCGGGCAATGGCTTCGGAAGAAATACCTCAACATAGCAGCGCATCGATTATCGACCGAACTCGCTCGAGAACTTGGTCAACGCGGCCTGGCCATGCACGCCGGAAGGCATTTGCGCGCGCTCGATGTCAATTCTCTGATCACGCGTCAAAAATACAAGGAACTCGAAACAAAACTAAACAGTGGAGTTGTCGTCGTTTTTCTAGTCGGTCGTTCTGGAGTCGGCAAGAGTGTAATGGCACATCAAGTACTGAAAGATAGACTGGGGCGCGAGGCGGCAGGAGTGATTGTTTACTGCGAACCGGAGCGACTGTTGCAGCACGGAACCCCCGAAGAGTTACTCGACGCAATTCTGCGTTCATTGGCACCGGAGCTCGAACCTCGCGCGTGGACACCCTTGGGTCCCGCAGTGATTCTGATAGACGATTTGAGCAGAGCCAACGAGCCGCTCGAAATCGTTAGAAGGCTCCTTGCTTGGCAGAAAACAGCTGTTCGTTCATCCGTTACTTTCGTTGTTCCCAGTACGCCGTCGATCTGGGCCCGGGTGTTCAACCCTTCTGATCCAGGTGAAAGAATAAATCAGGCTGCTTTCGTCGAACTCGGTTCTTACACACAGACTGAGGCTTCTGTGGCTATCGCCCGTCTTTCAAATGATAGCTTGCGCCAGCTCGATACCAGCGAACTTGATCCAATCCTAATCGCTCTCAGGAGTCGCGAGCGCGACGGAACTGGTGATGGGCTCGACCGGTTTGTTGTTGAATCTCTGGAACGCGCTGCCGAGAGGCGGCCAGGTCTGCTTCGCGAGGACTTCACTTCCACCCTCGATAAGTTCTCATTGGCATGCCTTTCAAACAGCAAACCCACGCCTACGTGGACGGAAGTCTCGGAATGGCTCTCAGAAGAAGATCGCGAGCACCTCCGAGTCCTGAATGAGGACCAAAGGCTCCTTTTCATCGAAACCTTGTCGGGTGATCCGACCTCTGAGCGGCGGGTCGTCTTTCGGCACGATCGCCTTCGCGACCGCATTTTTGCTCGAATGATAGTCCGATATTCGGGTCGCCCGGAAATCGAGCGACTCACAGAGGATCCCTATTGGGCGTCTGTGATCGCCGAAGCGGAAGCTCAAAGTCCGAGCTCAGTGGAGAGAACTCGCAAACTCGTGGCCCGAAATCCTCTCGCAGCACTGCATTTGCTGGATCGCCGAAACACGTATGAACTCGTCAAAGAACTCAGGAACTGGTGTATCGGCAAATTTTCGGGAGGGCTCCTCCCGTCTGCGAAATTCGCCTTTGAACTCACAATGACGAGTATCCGCACTCGCTCAATTTTGGATATTACGGAAGGTACAAAGCTGGGTCCGCTCGGGCTGCTGGCCCGTCTCGCCCAGGGATGCGCAAAAAGTGGAGTGAAGCATCTGGCACGATTCGACGACATGATTGCATTCGGGTCCGCCGATCTTGATCAGGCAATTGCCCACGGAATGAAATACCGGACGCAACTCCTTGCTGGTCTCGGAGACATTCTGCGGACGGAAACCGAGATCTCCCAACTTCGTGGTGCGCTTGCTCTCGCCGCCCGAATCGGAGACGTCGGGTTCGAGCCCGCGTTGCTTTCTGCATGGCAAAACTGCACTGACCGGGAGGCGATTTTCAGCGTGACACTCTGGGCTTGTTTGCGCTGCGGAACGCACGAATCTGCCGATCTCATTCGCAGAATAGTGGAAATATGGTATTCCATGAGCGATATTGGCAAGCCATCGCCTCGCTATCGCGTTGCAGAACAGGTTGGCCTCGCGTTACGAAGTCATCCACCGCGAGAAGAACCGACGGAGGACCTTGTTCGGGTTCTGAGGGCAAATGACGAACCCGCGGATGATTTGTTGGGCTGGCTCCATCGAGTAGACACGCCAGCGGCGGTCGTTGGATTCGTACGAAGCCGTTCGGAGCGTTCAAACGGGGGCTTCCGGATCAGGAGCGAGCGCCCCCGTTTTTCGGCCCCGACACGTGATGCCGTGGCAGGGATTTGGAAGGCGCAGCACGAGCCAGCCCACATTCGCGAATGCGCATTCCAGATTTGGTGCCGCGACGCAGCGCCCACCGACTTGTCAGAACTTCGTGCCATTCCGAGAGACTCGGCTCTCTGGGAACCTGCTTTCTGGTATCGGACCAAATTGGGAGACCGCGACGTCCTTCCTGAGTTGCGCCGCCGACTCAGTGAAGGCGCCGAGGTGGCAAGCGGACTTGACAGAGCCGAAAGCCTTTGGGGTTCAGAACTCAGGGGCATACTCGACGAGTCTCTTGCGAAGGTCACGCCCCCTCCCACGGGAGAGTATACGACCGAGTGCAGCAATCTTGGCTTTCTGTGTGCGCAACTTATGATGAAGATACCTCACGACGACGCCTCGGAGTTGCTGAGAAATCACTGGAGTAGGCTAGGATACATCGCGCTCTTCGTCCAAACCGCTCTTTTTCATATAACTCCAGTTTCTGTTCGGCTGGCCAACGAATCTCTGGAGAGCTGTCCAGATGCGGGCGCGTTGCTGGCACACATCACCTTCCAATTCGGCTTCATGGACGGGCAAAAGCGAGTGTTTTTGACCCGCGAGCATTTGCGCATCCTTGAGCCTTACCTCGATCATCTCTCGAAATCCGATCTCGAATCACTGGCACACTTTTGCGAGTCGGCTGGACACGGTACATGGTTCGATGAGTTCTTGTCAGATCGCCTGGACGCGTCCGCTCGGCGCCGACACCGGCCGCGGCAGAATGATATTCTTGCGCATCTGGAAGAGCTGTGCGCAAGCCCAAAACTCAGAACTCATGCAAGCTACTGGGGTCGGAGATGGATAGAGATGGGCTTGGATCGAGTGACCATTATGGAAGCCGTTAGAAGTTTTCTTGGCCACCAGCCGACTCCGGAACGCCTAGTCTTGGCTGCCGATGTGGTTTCTTCGGCAGGTGCGCGCGCCGATTTGGCCATCTTGACAAATTTCGTCTCCGACTGTGCAACCGACACGAAACGGCATTTGGACGACGCGAGTTACTGGGTACGATTTTGCCGCCCGAATTGATTTAGTCAGGCACAAGAAAGACTTCTGGAGGTTTCATGGCGAAACGGATTCAAGCCTCGGCGATGACCATCAGCAACCCGTGGCGAACTCCAGTGAACGGAGACTCATGGCTTCAAAGCCAGGACCGGGAAATCGTCTCAGAGTTCCATGCGTTGCCTCGCGTCGAAAAAGATGAAAAGTTCCGACTTCGGTTTGAATTGGTTCCGGAGCCGTATCTCGGAAACCTCGACTTGTGCCGAGTTATACTTCTTGGCTGCAATCCGGGATTCTCAGCGGAGAACGCGATTGAGCAGCGCGACCACCCGGATTTTGTAGTCGCGCTCAAATCGAACTTGCTTGAGAGCCGAGCTGAAGGAACCTTGTGTTTCGATCCGAGGTTCAAGTGCATGTCGGTTTCGCGCTACTGGCGAGCCGTTGTTGATCCAATCTATCAGGCGCTAAAGGCGGCGTCGAGCATGCATGCAGATGAACTCTGGGCGCAAATGAGTGAGTCGGTTGCTATCGCGGACCATTATGGCTATCACTCGACATCCGGATGGCCGGAAAAGCTACGCGAGCTACCCTCAAGTCAGTATACGTATTCGCGTGTTCGCAAGGCATTCGAAGAACGAAACGTGCTTCTTGTGAACGTATGGAAACACGATCCTTGGGTCAATATCTGGAACCGCAAGCTCGGGCTCGGAGGCAACCAGCACGACCGATTCTTGATGACGACCGAGGGAACGAATCTTGGACCGACAGCTCTCGGGAAAGACTCCTTCAACAAGATAGTTGCCGCAATTCGACCGGACTTGAAGGGAACAAGGCCGTGAGAATCGAGGAACTGCTTCGAGAGTTACTCGCAATCTCAGGCCTCTGCAGCGGAACGCCGTTTATTGTCTCAAAGCAGTTTGGCAGAGAGGCTGGCCGCAGGCCAGATCCGGCCGACGCTAAGGGACGCTAAGGGACGCTGAGGGACCCTAATCAACATGGCAGACAGACCTATTTTGCATAGCGGTTTTCGAGTGCCCTTCGACGCGCTCGAGCCCGAGCCGTTCGCTTCGTTCATCCATGGCGCACTGCACGAGATCGGCGCCCTTCGCGGCTGGAGAGATCTACAGCAAACGGACGTCGGCAAAGACGGAGGATTCGACTCCTCTGCGAAGAACGAGGCTGGAGAAACTGTCTGCATCCAGTGCAAACGTCACCAGTCGATTTCAACGCCAGAGGTGGGTCTCGAGCTCGCCAAGGTGGCCCTAAACTCTGCTTTAGACGATTTGACCATCGGCGAGCACGTTATCGTCTGTTCTGGAAAAGTGAGGGATGTGCTGCGCAAGGCCCTGGATGACACTAAGCGCGCAAAACTCCTTGAGCAAGCCTTGGAGCAGGCGAGTGAAAACTCGCTTAAGAATCTCCGAAGGCGAGCGTCCGAAGCCGGAATCGATGTCGAACTTACGGTTCGAAACTATGTGAACCGGATTAGACTGACGGTCTGGAGCGGTCATGAGTTCGATGGACAACTCGCACTCGTTTGGCGTCGATTGCAGGATCTTTTCGACAGAACCTTTGTGGTGCACACCGTAGTGCGAGAGCACCCCAGACCCGACTTCGATGAGCAACGCTATCTCGAACTTTGTCAGGCGGCCGCCCCACGGCGATGGGTCGATCCGCGTTGCAAGATAGGGCCGCTGCCTGGCTTGGTACGTCGCGCGTCTGCGGCCGATCCTTTCGCGGAATCATCCGGGCCTCGACAAGAACCTTTGGCGGATGGTCCTCAGGCGGTCGAGTCCGTTGTGACGGAGGCTACCGTTGGAATTCATCTGCTCATCGGAGATGGGGGGGCAGGTAAGTCGACGGCCTTGCAGCGTGCCCGTTCCACTTTGCTTTCAGAGCGCAGATGCGAACACCCGGAGGCGGCACTCCCCGTGCTCGTGGAACTTGGTGTGGTCCAAGGGACACTTGATGCAGCGATCCAGGCGGCTCTTGGCGTACAGCATGGCCATTGGAGCGCGATTCCGGGGAGTCTACTCCTCCTCCTCGACGGACTCGAAGATGTACCAATAGCGCGGCTCCCCGCGATCGCTAAGGAGATTAGTGAGCTCGGTCGACGCATCGCTATAGTAGTGACAAGCCGAGATGCCGGGCCGAAGGCTCTGGTTGTACTTCCCGCGATCAGAGCGTGGCACTTTCTCCTGCTCGGGAACGCCGAAGTGGTCGAATTGGCATCTTCGCTTCTTGATCGGCCCCAGATCGCAGCATTCCTAGATGCATGGCTACGTTTGGGTGGCGATGACATCTTTTTTAGGCGACCACAAGCTGTTTCAGCGGCGCTCAGAGTCTGGCAAGAACGTGGCTCGCTCCCAGAGAACCATCGAGGTCTGTTGGAGGCCGTGCTCGATGTGGCTCGGCAGCGTGAGGATGAACGATTTGGCAGTCTGCCCGCCGAGCTAGTCGGAGTCCCGCCGGAAACCACATTCACCCTCGCACGGCGGCTGGTGGAGCGCACGTGGCTCCGAGATGGTGTTAGGCATAGGACTCGTTCCGAGTTCCGTACGTTATTGAACGGCTCGCTGGCGCAAATAAAAACCGAGGGGGTCTATGGAGCCGACGCTCTGAATACGACAGATGCCGAGCTGCTCATGATTCACTTCGGCTTCGCGATTCCGGATGAGAAGGCTGGCATTGTTCAATTGCCGCACGAGACGATCTGCAGCTACCTCGCCTCCGACTACCTTGCTGCCACGTGGAGGGAAGAGCTCGGCAAGCGCAGTGCTCTCGTTTACGATCGAGCTTGGCTCTCAGGCGCTTCCGCGATTCCAGAAGCGGACCGAACCGCGTTCCTCAATGCAGCGGGTGATATCGACTTGTTTTGGATGGCGCGCCTCGCCGTCGAGATGGGGTGTGAGAGCCTAGTCGAGAGCCGGGTGCTCAAGGAGGCGGATGAACGGATTACTTCGTACTCCATTGCAATCGCCGCCGAAGCGTTGGCCGTGCTTCGAACACCATCCGCTCTCGCGAGACTGCGCTTCTGGGCGAGACAAGTGCCTGGATGGCACAGAAATCACTCGCGCCGTGCGCTCGCGCAAGTCGGGGACCATGACTTGATATCCGAGATTCGACCGCTAGTGGAGACGAACACGGGCAACCCGGTCACGATCAGTGGAGGTGACGTTGATCTTTGGCCGTTGACTCCTCTTGCAGTTCGGCTCCAGATCGCGCGTGATGCTGTGAACTCCTCACAATCTGGCCGCCTTGCACAGTCCTTCCAGCTATTGCGCGAGTGGGGGGATGAGTCAGACGCAGAGCGGATCGACGAAGCGCTGACGAGGAGCCAACACGAATTGGCCTCGTGGCAATATGGTGTGCAAGCGCTTCATCGCTTCGATCCGATAAGGGCTCGGAGACATTTGGAGCAGGTGCTAGCGGATCGTGATCATCCAGATCGAGTATACATCCTTGAACTCTCAGTTGGTCTCGGTGAGGAAGGTGACGCAGACTATCTCGTGGAGCTCGTAGTCACACCGACAAACGAAGCTGTGCCCGAGAACATGCTAGGAATGGGTCCCAAGGAGCACCGTCAGCATCGCGCCACCGAATTGCTACGGCAGATGCCTTTGAACGCTGCGCAAATTGCGCGGTTAGAGTTGGCGCTAGATGATGGAGATTTCAACGTGCGAGCTTGTGCGCTGGCAGTCTTACTGCCAAAGGCACTTCCGGCCATTGTGGCTCGAGCTCAGAGGACTCTGGAGAATCCCGATGGCTCTTCGATGACTCTGGATCAAGCTCTATGGGTGCTTTCTGACCATTCACCGACCCGTGAACTGGCAGAGATGGCCTTCAAGGCCTTCTCTTCAGGACTGGCGTCGGACTCGGGCACCCACCAGGTGTACAAGATGTGTCGCGCCGCTGGGTTGGAGAATGAGGCCAACATTGTAAAGAAACAAGTTGCGGCTTTGATTCGTGACGCCATGTCAGATTCGAGCGAAGCAACATTTCGATTTACCGCTCGTATGTGGCTTTCAATCTGGGGCGCGAGTTTCGGCGAGGATGTCGAATGCCTTGCGCACCCCAGCGAGGTTCTGTCCTGGGATCTCGACGGAATCGGCGGCAAAGGAGTCCCCGCCCTTTTTCGCGCGGCCTTGGCTGCGATGCGTCCTCCGGAACGAATCGAGACAATCCACGGGATTTCGCGCCCCGAGTGGCGTACAAAAGTCATCCGATGGGCCCTTGATGACCTGAGTATGGTTCACGCGCTTGTGCCAGAGATAATTCGAGCGATGCGCGATTGTTTTCTCCCAACCGATGCTTTGATCGAGGCCGCAGAGATTGCGTGGAACGACGATCTCGCATCCGCCACCATTGAAAACCTAAAAAGTATCTTCGGCGCTCAAATCGACTTTGATCCGCGATTCCGGGCCGACAAGCTTGTGAATCGCCTTGGATTCCTGTTCACGGAGCAGCAGGCCGAGCGGTACGTCGGCGGATCGGTAGCGTCTGCCGCCGACCAAAAATTGAAGGACGTTCTACAATTCATTTATGAGCTTGCGCATCGCCGTCGCTGATCTCGGTGCGGCTGCCCGATTTCTGCCCAAGATTTTCCGGAACGCTTCATAACTATGCGGAATCAAACGAACGGACTGGACAGTCGGAAAAGGCTCGAAATCAAGCTAAGTGCGCGTGCCGACCTCGTTTTTATGAAAGTTTTCGGCGATTTCGAGTCCCGTCCACCCCGCCAATTATTCTCTTTTGATTTCCAGTAGTTACGGCACCGAGCCTCCACTCGGTGTCATGCTGGTGTCATTCGACGGAAGTTCCGCCGTTTCGACGTCCAGCGCCTTCACGGCCTCACCGTTGAAGCCCGGCGCAAGATGGGCGTAGCGCATCGTCGTCCGGATGTCGGAGTGGCCGAGCAGCTCCTTCAGCGCTGGGATCGGCATCCCCGACATCATCAACCTCGAAGCGTAGGTGTGTCGCAGACTTCATTGTCGGTGGCCGGTGATTGAGGTTTATCGGTCTGGATGGCGAATGGG
>CAYXDO010000254.1:0-9821 GCA_964463485.1 uncultured Myxococcales bacterium
CTATATTTCCGATTTGGTTGTCACAAACCAAATCCAATCTCCCGCAGGCTGCTAGAATGAATGAGTGGGCTCAGTCAGGACAATTTGGTGCCACAAAGGGTTCGAGCAGCCGCCGCGACCGCCACAGCCTCCGCCTCCTCCGCCGCAGGCTCCGTGCCGGCCTGTATGCTCTGGCTGGCTCAACGCTGGTGTTTGATCGTCTGTCGTATGTTCCTGTTCCGAGGGCTAAAGGTTGGCAGTCTAGGCGATATTCTCACGGCCGCGGCCGCGAGTTTCATAATCGCCGTACTGTCCTGTCGTCGTTTCGACAAGACTCGGTACTACCGGGAGGCCTCCGCGATCGTAATTGGCACCCAGTTGTGCGTGGCGTTTGCGCGCTGTTTTGACCCAACTGAGCTGTGGGGCTTCGAGCCCGAAGCCCAGACCGGCATGATCGTTGCGATGACCGACAAAGCTCGCGGCGGGGACGCTCGTGGCGACGATCGGCCGCGACCCTCAGTTCGCTCAGCGTCAATTCATCGAAGAGAACCTGGAGGCCCATTCGGCTGCCAAACTCGGGCAGCTTCGCGTCGGAACCGAACGTCACGTTCGTGAAGCGGTCGAAGAGACCGGCCTGTTGGCACGAAGCCTGTGATTGGTGAGTCCGGAGGGCAAGATCGTGTACTCGGAGCTCGTGGCCGATCAGAGCCACGAACCCAACTACGACGCTGACCGCAGCCATCACCACAGCGCGAGGTTGAACCGCGACGGCCCGGCCATTCTCGCATCGCGGCCTCCAACTCACCGTCAGTGAGCTCGCCCTGCTGCCCCTCGAACATCCGGACGCCTCGGCGAGCATCTTCTGCTTCAACCGCAGCCGACAGCCGGAGTCGGGCTCTCGATACATCAACTTCGTGATTGCTGGTCCCTGACCCACCCCGCGGCGGCCCCGGTCCCGTGTCCGCAATTATTTGCGGATCACGCGTTGACTACGGCAGTCTGCAGCCCCCTACGTTATCCCTCGCTAGGAGGCAGCCGTCTTGACACGAGATACGTGCCCACGTAACCTGTGGAAATGAATCTGACTCTCTCCGTCGACGAAAAGTTGGTCGAAAAGGCGCGGAAGGTCGCGGAGGAGCAGGGATGAGCTTGAACTCTCTCATTCGGCAGTTTCTGGAGACACTCGCCGGGCATCGTGGCGGTGAACAACTCGTGGAGGAGCTGGAGAATCAATGGAAGAGGTCCTCGGGTCACTCGAAGGGCAAGCGCATCCGGCGGGAAGATGCCTACTCGGGCCGTGCATGAACTCTCGGGTCTTCATCGACACCAACATCCTGATCTACGCCGACGATGGAGACGCCGGTCCGAAGCAGAAGCGAGCGCGAACAGTCATTCGCGAGCTCGTGCGGTCCGGAACAGCCGTGCTATCGACCCAAGTCCTGAATGAGTACTTCGTCATCGCAACCAAGAAGCTTGGTTCAGTTGCGCAACACGTTCGCGCGACAGGCAATCCAAATCAGTTGGGATTTCGGAGAGGGCAATCCGTTGAGTACTTCGTCGGGAACTCTCGGCCCGAGAGTTGGCTGGGTAGCCCAAGCAATTGAGTTGCTGCCTGCCGACGGACCGACTGGGAGGGCCCACCAGCAGGATGCCGCCGGGCGTTCCTCTGTTCTCCCTATCGCTCTCGACAAAATGACAAGAGGAGTTGCGGGAGGCCAATCACCAGTAGCCCCGGTCGACCTCTTCGGTGGCGACGCATGATCAAATCGCTGAGCGTCATCAACTTCACGGCGTTTTCGTCCGCGGAGCTCGAGTTTGGCCAAAACCTGAACGTCTTCGTCGGCGAAAACGGCACGGGCAAGACTCACCTATTGAAGCTGGCTTACGCGCTCCTCGCGGTCGAGGCTCAAGGCAGGCGAGACTCCGGGGAAGAGAAACCGAGCGAGACCTACCTGAAGGGGGCAGTCGCCCGGAAGCTCGTGCGAGTCTTTCGGCCGGACCAGTTGGGTGGACTCGTGCGGCGGTCCAAGCCCTGCGAGGGGGCCAAGAACGGTGTCGGCGCACACGCGGTCCCTCCTGCGCAATTCGAGCTCAGACACGAGAAGAAGGAGCTCGGCCTTTCCTTTGAGCTCAGCGTGGAGAGCAGCGCCGAAGTTTCGGTGTCGAAGGTTCCGGCGCTCTGGCTCGATAAGGCTCCGGCGTTCTTTCCGACTCGCGAGTTGCTGTCCATTTACCCTGGCTTCGTCTCACTTTACGAGACCACGGAGCTACCGTTTGAAGAGACGTGGCGAGACACCTGCGTGCTCCTTGGAGCGCCCGTCAAACGTGGCACTATGGAGAAGAAGCTCCAGCGTCTGCTCGCGCCCCTCGAGGCCGTCATGGGCGGCAGGGTCGAGCTCGACCAGACTGGTCGCTTTTATCTCGTGACCGACCGGAGTCGAAGAGAGATGCCTCTCGTGGCCGAAGGCCTCCGGAAGCTGGGCATGCTCGCGCGCCTGATCTCGACGGGCGCCTTGAGCGATCAAGCGTGCTTGTTTTGGGACGAGCCCGAAACGAACCTGAATTCGAAGCTCATCAAGGATATCGCGCGGGCCGTCGTCGAGCTCGGTCAGCATGGTGTTCAAGTCTTCGTCGCTACCCACAGCCTCTTCTTCCTCCGAGAGCTCGAGATCATCCTGAGCGAGCGAAAGATGTCGACGTTTGATACGCGCTTCTTCGGGCTGCAAGCCGCGGACGGGGGCGTGAGTATTCTGCAGGGACCCACGTTCGAGGATATCGGGGACATCGCTGCATTGTCGGAGGAACTGGAGCAGTCAGACCGCTTCATGGCCACGGAGGGCCGCTCGTGAAAGCCGCGGTGGGTGGACTCACCTTCGAGTTCCCGGACGACTGGCATCACACCCAATATGACGGTTGGAGCTTCTATCGTCACCGCTTCGGCCGAATGTGGAACGAGATCAAGGCGGTTGACCTGCTCGTGCTCGACCCTTCGGCGACCCTCTGGTTCCTCGAGGTGAAGGACTACCGGCAGCATCGGCGGACCAAATCCGCGGCGCTGCACACCGAGGTCGCTGAGAAAGTCTTCGATACTCTCGCAGCATTGCTTCCCGCGCGTTGCAATGGAGACGACTCCCGCGAGCGCGAGTTCGCGAAGGCGGCTTTGCAAGCGAAACGGCTTCGGGTTGTCTTGCACCTCGAACAGCCACACCAACACTCGAAGCTCTTTCCTCGTGCCATCGAGCCCTCGGTGGTGCAGCTCGCACTCAGACGCGTGCTCAAGCCCATCGACGCTCATGCGGTGGTCAGTGAGAAGCGAAACCTCAGAGCACTCTCTTGGTCGGTGATTTAGATGATGAAGTCTTGGCGTGAAATAGCTGTGCCCCACCCCGACGGTTCCTTCCTGCAGTCCGAGTTTGCCGCCGACATCACGGCTGTGAAGGACGGCAGCGCGACGCTCGAGTACCGAGACGCCTCCGCCTTCTTCGAGCGCGTGAAGGCCTATCCGATTCGCCCCGAAGTCTTCGACCGACTCTACGAAGGCTGGTCGACGCTCGAGAGCTTCCAGCGGGCTCGTGGCGTACTCAAGCTCATGGCTCACGTGATTCATGACCTCTGGGCAAAGGGGAGCACCGACTTACTCATCTTGCCCGCAAGCTTGCCGCTCAATCGAGGCAAGGCCCGAGACGAGCTGCTCTCACATCTCCCTCCGGGTTGGGACGCAGTGCTCGACAAGGATATCGACGACGAGCACGCCGAGGCCGTGGACCTCGACAACAAAGAGGGACGCTTTGGCGCGGTTCAAACGGCGCGGCGAGTGGCGCGGGTGAGAATGCGGCGCAGCTTGGGTTCAAGAGTAGGTGTGGGAGTAGGGGCACGAGGAGAAGTCCGATGCGCTCTTTCCAACGACGTGAGCTCTCAGCGTGACCGCAAGAGAAAGCCACTTTTTCTTCCGCGGCACGCGCCGTCTTGGAGGCCGAGCGCAAGTCATTCCGCCGATGGACCCCCACGAGGTTTGGTATGAGTATTCTGCGACGGTCCCTCCGGGCGAGCTACGTTGTGTCCGGAATTCTTCGAAGCCATAGCGGTCCGGCGGTCAAGGACACGTACGAGTCCGTGGAGAAACGGCGGGGAGTCTACCCATGCGGGAGAAAATGACGCAAGTCCTTGGGACGGTATTGGTTTCCGCGCTCGGACTCCCGAAACCGGTTTTTGCGGAGCCACCGCCGAGTCCCGACGACAATCGCTACGAAAACCCAAACTACTTCTATTCGGTCCGGATACCCAAAGGCCTACACTGTAGGACCGACCCGGCCCCCCATCCGAACCATGGCTGCTCGATCAACCTCAGCCAACATTACCGGTCCCATGTGTGGGTCGACGGGAGTTACAACACTCTCGCCCGAGAAACAGCAGCGGATGCACTTTTCTACGCCTTGGACTCCGAGCTGCGTTCAGGGTGCACACTCGAGATCTCGCGCCGCGAACCGGCGCTGCTCGGGTCGTTGCAAGCCGAGCGCATCTCGTTCCACCACACGTGTGGCAAGGAATGGCTGGCTCACGAGTACGTCGTTGCGCTACGTTCCATTCCGAACTGCTGCGAGTTGATCTATACCGTCGCGTTCGTGTCGACTCTCGAGACCGAAGCGACCCATCGAGCACTCCTGGAGGAGATTGTCGCCTCCTGGACGAACCTCACACCGGAGGAGGCGCCAAAACGCGCACCGGTTTCCGACTGAGGTCCTTGCCTTTTGGTCGCCTACCGAACGAAATCACCCTTCGCCTGCACCGCGTCGAAGGACAGCCCGAACCTCGCGAGATACTTTCTGAGTCGGTCCGCGTCGTTGGCCTTGGCCTTCTTGGTTCTCGACGCGGCGAACAAGGCGCGACCCGCGTCCGACAGACTCTTGGCCCGCCGGCAAACGGATATCACCTCCTCGAGCTGAACTCGATCGAACGGATCGAGCTCGCGCGCTCGCTCTCCGAGCAACTCGTCGGCCGCTCCGTGGCTATCCGGGAGCTCGCGGCCGCGGGACGTCGGCGCGGCCTGCCGAGTATGAGTAAGGTTGGTTTCCGACCCTAGTCTGACTTGCCAAGTCTCGTGCAAGCGCGAAGTCTCTTCACTCACCGTCGAAAGATCGATTCTCCCTCCGGGCGCGAGCGTCGCCATACGAGTCAGCGACGCGGCGAAGTCTCGGAAGTTGCCAGGCCAGACGGCGCGACCCGAAGTGGCGAAGCTCAGAAACTCCTCCCGAGCCTCCCGACTCATGGTGACGTTGCGGCGAAGGCGAAGGGTCGTCCGCTCGAGCTCGTATTCGAGGTTGGGCTCGATGTCTTCGCGCCGCTCCACCAACGACGGCAGTCGAAACGTCCATAAGTCGATTCGTGCGAGCAAGTCTTCCCGAAACTTCCCGTCCCTCACCGCAGCGCCGAGATCTCGGTTCGTCCCCGCGATCAACGCAAAGTCACTCTTCGACTCCGTGTCCGCCCCGACCGGCAGAAACGTCTTGTCCTCGATCGCTCTGAGCAGCATCGCCTGCTCGTCGAGCCCGAGCTCCCCGATCTCGTCGAGAAACAGCATGCCTTTGTCGGCTCGCCGCAGGAGGCCCTCTCGAGCCCGCTCCGCGCCGGTGAAGGCACCCCGAACGTGGCCGAAGAGCGCGCTCATCGCACCCTCGCCCACGAGGGTCGCACAATTCACCTCGACCAACTCACCCTCCACTCTGCGACGGGACTTTTTGAGCGTGTAGATCCGCCTCGCCAGCTGCGACTTTCCGACGCCCGTCGATCCGGTCAGCAAGATCGGATCGTCGGACGCCAACGCTACTCGCCCTAAGCGCTCCACGAGGTCGTTGAAGCCGCCGTTTCGAGTGTCGATGCCCGCCTTGAGGATCTCGAGCCCCTCCGCTCGCTCGCGTTCGAACCTCGCGGCGATGCGGTCGTACCGCGACAGGTCCAAGTCGATGATCGAGAGCCGGCCGGGCATCGGTGCGTCCTTTGGACCGGGGCTCGTCTGAGCGAGCCTCGCGGGGAAGTGCCGCGACTCGGTCAGCAGAAACAGGCAGATCTGCGCGACATGAGTACCCGTGGTGATGTGTACGTAATACTCTTCGTCCTCCGGTCGAAATGGGTAAGCTCTGGCAAAATCCAAGAGCGCCGCGAATACGAGCTCGAAGTCCCACGCGTCGGCGATCTCGACCTCGGTGATTCGCACCTTGGTCTTGCCCGCTTGCTCGATGTCGTCGGCGACGAAGCGACCCAGCTTGGCGAACTGCCGATCGACGATGAGCTCCAACCGATCGACGGGCAGGTCGGGTTGCTGGCACAAGCCCACCGTGGGACGCCAGCGTTCGAACCGGCGGGCTCCCATGTTCCCGTCGAGCACAGGTCCGAGGATACCAAGGGCGACCTTAGGCTTGGGGCCGCTCGCTGGGGCAGCTTTGGAAGTCCTTGCCATCGCGCGAGGAGCCTACTGACTCCCTCGCCCGCCGTCGACCTCGACGGCTCTTCCCGCTCGTGCTCGGGGCCGCATCGAGCGCACGCTTGGGAACCCTGGGAGGGCAGCCATGGCCGCGCTCCGCGAAACTTGCGCGAGCCACCCCTTGCCCCGGGACCTCCGCCCTGGCATCTCGGGAGCGGTGGCGACAGGCCGACGCATGATCACCCCAGAGGGGTACCGGCGACACGCCGAAGAGCTCGAACAACTTTGGCGGATCGAACGTCCCAAGGTCGTGTCGGAGGTCGCGGACGCCGCCGCGCTCGGGGATCGATCCGAGAACGCCGAATACATTTACGGCAAGAAGCGCTTGCGCGAGATCGACAAACGCATCGAGTTTCTCTCCAAGCTGATCGGGAGCTTCCAGGTGATCGAGCCAGCCAAGATGGCTTCCGATCGGGTGCGGTTCGGGGCCCAGGTCGACGTCGTGGACGGCGACGGAGAACAGAAGACCTATCAAGTGGTCGGCCCCGACGAGTCCGACCCAAAGCTCGGTCGAATCTCGACAGAGTCGCCGATCGCCCGGGCGCTGATGGAAAAGCGCGTGGGGGACGTCGTAACCGTGGTTCGTCCGGCCGGAGAGCTCGAGCTCGAAATACGCGGGATTCGGTACGCTTGAACGGCCTGGGCTCGCGTCTCTGGTTCCCTTTCCGAAATCACGAATTTCGTGCCGACGTGGCGCCTCCGCGAAGTTTGCGCGAGTCACATGCGCCGTTGTTTTGTCTCTCCCGATGCCGCGCGGGAGAGTACAGTAGGCCATGGCTACCCCAGTTCTCAGTCTACTCGTGGAGGTCATGATGAGTCTGACGCTGACTTCGAGCCACTTCGTCGATCAAGGCGAGATCCCAAGAGTCCACACCTGCGAGGGCGACGATGTCTCGCCTGCGCTCGCTTGGTCCGGAGTTCCAAAGGACGCCAAGAGCCTCGTGTTGATCGTCGACGATCCGGACGCCCCCGATCCGAGGGCCCCCAAGATGACCTGGGTTCACTGGGTCCTCATCGACATCCCGCCCTCGACGACAGGCCTCGACGGCGGCGTCAAGAAGCTGCCTCCAGGCACGCGGGAGGGGTTGAATGACTGGAAGAAGACCGGCTACGGGGGCCCGTGCCCACCGATCGGTCGTCATCGGTACGTGCACAAACTTTATGCTCTCGACATCGTGCTCGGGCTCGAACGGCCCACCAAGGCTCAGGTCGAGGTCGCGATGAAGGGGCACATTCTCGCCGAGGTCAAACTCACCGGGACGTACCAGAAGGGAGTCAAGAAGTGACGTCGAGCTTCGCGATCGTGCTGTTGCTCGCGAGTCCCTTCTCCGATCCACCGAGCTTCACGCCCGCGTTCCTGTCCAAAGCCCCGAAGACCGTCCCCACTCGCGTCGTCTCGGTCGCGCCGAGTACGACCGAGCTGGTGTTCGCGCTCGGTGAAGGCAAGCGCGTCGTAGGCGTCTCTCGCTTCGATGACTATCCACCGGACGTCGGGAAGCTCCCCAAGGTGGGTGGGTTCCTCGATCCGAGTATCGAAGCGATCGTGGGCTTGTCTCCGGAGTTGGTCCTCGCCGTCCCCAACGCCGCGAACCGACCGATCCTCGAGCGCATCGACGAGCTGGGAATTCCGGTGCTGGTGGTCCCCGGAAATGGGTTTTCGGACGTGACTCACGCGGCGAGGTCGATCGCGGCGGCGCTTGGGGGTGGAGCGCCTGCTCGCGCGGAGGCGCTGATCGAGTCGCTGTCGAAGCGAGTGTCGGCGGTGGAAGAGCGCTCGAAGGCACGTGCTCGGCAGCGCGCGGCTTTTCTGTATGACGCCGCGCCGCTGATCCTGGCTGGGCCGGGGTCGTTCGCTCACACTCTGATGAGTATGTTGAATCTCGAGAACGTGGTGAAGATTCAGGAGGCCTATCCCAAATACAGCCTCGAGCAGCTCGTCGCTGACGCTCCCGACGTGGTGCTCGACGCTTCCCACATCGCAAACGAGGCGATCGTGAGACGACTCGCCGCCACGCCTGCCGGCAAGAGTGGATCGATCCGACGATTTGCCGACGGAGCCCTTCTTCGCGCCGGCCCCCGTATCGCGGACGCCCTCGAGGAGCTCGAACGCGCGGTCTCTCGAGAGACCGCGCGCACGGTGGACACGGTGGACGTCGGGAAGGGAAAGTCGGACACTCGTCGGCCGTGACGCGCGACGCCCCGTCCCCGAAAGCTTGCCGAGTCCTTTCTGGAGTTGCCGTGTCGTTCGCGCTCACGGGCTGCGGCGCTGCGTTTCAAACTGCCCTCGGGTGGAGCTCCGTCGAGTCGCGCACGGTTCAGCGCCGACAAGACGTCGCGATCACCACGGAGCTCGAGGGGGCGGTCGTTCAGCGTCGTGGTCCAGACGGTGTGCTCTCCACCCTCGGGCGCGCGCCGCTCGCCGATCACGTCGAATATCCGGTCACCGAAACCTACGAAGTCCCAGACCCGCGCTGGCCGTTCTGGGTCGGCGTCAGCGTGGATCTCATCAGCTACGGCACCCCAGTCCTCGCTTCGACCGCGAGCGGCGAGAGCTTTGGCGCTTTGTTCGGCGCGTTCCTCGGCGTCACGCTCGCCGCCGATCTCATCGCCTACCTCGTCATGGGGACCGACGGCGAGCGGTTGACCAAGGCAGAGCCCCTCAATGGATCGAGCGCGTTCGTCTACTCGGCGCTCGGCGCCGACGGTCGGGCGGTGGGTGAGCAGGTCGTCCGCGTCCCCAAGGAATCCAAGGCGCACATCATCTCGGTGGCTTCCGGATCTCCTTTGGCTCCTGCAGCGTCGTCGGAGCTCCGAATCCTCGCGGTGATGGAAGTCAGCGATGCGGGTGGCATCGAGACCAGCCTGCGCAAGAGCATCACGGACCAACTCAGGGTGACTTTGGCTGCTCGAGGATTCCGGACCGTCGACCGCGGCGCCCAAGAGAAGGCGCTCGCAGAGCAGATCCGGGAGCTGAAAAAAGAGAGTTACGAGTCATGTTACGACGCCTCGTGCCAGATCGAGCTCGGGCAGGCGCTCGCGGCAACTCACATCGTGCGAAGCCAGATCACCCGTTTTGGATCGGCGTGTGTCCTGATGGCAGAGATGATCGATTTGCGGGCAGAAGTCACCGTGGGCGCAGCCTCGGCGACCGGCGACTGCGCTCCGGAGCGATTCATCGAGCTGAGCGAGCGAGTGGGTAAAGAGATCGCGGTGAAGTGAGCGGGGCGTCTCCCTTCGCGGAGGTTGAGCTTCGCGGACCCCTGGGAGCGCAGGCATCTTGCCTGCGCCTAAGCTTCGCGGACCCTGGGAGCCTGCGCCTAAGCTTCGCGGACCCCTGGGAGCGCAGGCATCTTGCCTGCGCCTA
>CAYXDO010000255.1:0-9765 GCA_964463485.1 uncultured Myxococcales bacterium
ATCCGACCTCCGAATCCGACCTCCGAATCCGACCTCCGAATCCGACCTCCGACTCCGACCTCCGAATCCGACCTCCGAATCCGACCTCCGATCTCCGACTCCGACCTCCGACTCAGACGTCCGACTCAGACTCGGACCCCGGTTGGTCTCGCTCAGAGCTTCGTGAGGCTCGAGCGGGAGCTCAATCAACTCAGCCGCCGAGATCCTGACGCGCCCCTCGCAACCCAGACTTTTGCGCGATCGCGGAAAATGACACCCTCATCACCGGCGCTCCCGGAGTCCTCGGCAACGACGCCGATCCTGAGAATGTCGTCGTGAGCGCGACCTATGCCTGCTCGGATGGTCATAACCCATTCTCCTTGCCTCCGTGTTCATTCTCCGTGCTCTCAGCGGTCGCCTTGAGTCCTTCAGGTTCGACGGGCTCGCTCGAGCGTTCGATGCAATCAAGGCAGAGCTGTAGGGCTTCGTCCCCAGGGTGACGAGGAACGATCGCCGCTGGCCTGAGCACCCGCCGCGGAACCCGAGTTGAGCGAAGGCCGCCCCAAGCCGGGTCAAATGGTCGCCGTCTTCGTCCTCGAAACCGCGGTCCGAGGCGCCGGCAGCCTTGCCCTCCTTCGACGAGCTTCCGCCTTTCCAGCTCCTGCCCAGGTCAGAGCTCGGCGTCCAACCCCAGACCCCCGATCCAGGCATGCCGAGTTGGCAGCGAAGGGAAGTCTGGGTACTGGTTCCACATCCGACCCAGCTCGGCGGCCAGGCGCACGGGTCCCAAGGCCCACTCCAGATGCAGCAGAAGCCGGCCGTTCCAGAGCGGGGACAGCTCCGCGTCCGCGGTGCGGTAGGCTGGGGCCTCGCCGTCGCTTCGCCGGTAGGAGGACTCATAGAACGAGGCGCCACTCTGCGCGGTCCCTCGCGCCTCGGCCCGGATCAGGCATCGCTTCGAGAGGAGCTCCATCACCGCCGCGGCATCCCCGGTATGTCCGGTGACCCCCCAGTTGTCTCGTGAGAGCCGGTAGCCCGCGTGCAACGCGCTGGCTTCAGCAAACGCCCATGCCACCCGGATGGCGGCGGCCCCTGTGAACCTGTTGTCCGGGTGGCGTTCGCTCACCGCCGTCCGGTCACCGGTGAGCCCAGCCACACCGACATAGCGGTAGGGGCTCGCGAAACAGCCGAGCTCGTCGCTGCAGCTATAGGCCGTGGCGGTCGCGAGCCCGGTGAGCACGGTGGTCTTGGACGCGATCTGGGTCCACCCGAGATCGAGGCGATGGCCCAGCGCCTGGGACGAGAAGGCCGCCGAGTCCACTCGGCCGATCGACTCGACGAGGAGCTGGTAACGCGCCGTCGCCCGCACCATGGAGTCCAGCAGCTCCTTGGTCAGGCCAAGCGAGGGCGCATGGACCGTGTGATCGGGCTCGGAGCTGAAGGTGTAGCCCCCCGAGACCTCCGTCTCCGGCGAGAGCGCGTGAGCCCCGGAGACTGCGGCTTGGTGGCGCTGCTCCGAAAAGCGGGTCGCCGAGGACACGACGTCGACGGTGAGCGCCTGGGTGGCGCCGGTGACGACGTCGACCGAGTAGTCGGCCGACAGGCGTGTGTTGCCCACCTGGAGGTCGTCTCGAACCGCAGGAGAGACGACCGAGAGCCTCGGGTCGTCGTAGACGTGCACACGGGATGTAGCCTTGTGCCTGACGGAGGCGCACCCGGCTACGGCGGCGAGGACACAAGCT
Source organism: uncultured Myxococcales bacterium (assembly GCA_964463485.1). Classification (GTDB taxonomy): domain Bacteria; phylum Myxococcota; class Kuafuiibacteriia; order Kuafuiibacteriales; family Kuafuiibacteriaceae; genus CAYXDO01. The sequence continues at coordinate 1,722 of CAYXDO010000255.1, forward strand.
ATCGACAGCCGCATGACGCGTTCTCGCCGGACGACGCTCCGATGGCGCTCTCTCGAAGCTCGGTGACGTGGGCCTCGAAGGCCGCGTCGAGCACCGGCTTGGCCAACATCGATCGCGACACGAGGCGGCTGCGCTCGTGAGGGGCCACGGTGCCGCAAGCCATGAGCCAAGCCATGAGCGCCAACGCGCTCGCGAGCAAGAGCAGTCGACGTCTCATGGGATGTCGCCTTCCTCGAGCACGGCCTCGATCCACGCGTGGAGCTGCCGGTAGTCGTAGTCCGCGGTGTCCACGAAAACCTGGACTCCGGCGTGGCCGCCGAGCGGCTTGGTGATCAGCATGGACTGCGACGCATCCCCAACACCCTGGAGGAAAACAGACGCCTGGAGCAGATTGTGGCGGAGCTCCGCGTCCGACAGCGGCGTGTCCAGATAGACGTCGGCGCCGTCGAGTCGCCGACGGTGGACCGCGTAGACCGAGAACGGGCGCTCGGCGCTGCCGTGACAGCTCGGGTTGGCGCAGCGGGCTGCGAACACCGGCTGGGCTCGATCGGCATAGGCCTCGACGCTGCCGGCGAGCGGCAGCGGCTCCGTCTCCGTTCCCGGAACGCAGCCGCCGAGCAGCAGGAGAGTTGCCCACCTACTCATGGGGTGCTCCTCCGCGAAATGTCGCACCCAGCTCGATCCATCGGACCACCGTGAGCAACTCATCAGGAGTCACCGGGCCGTCGTGGGGCTCTGGGTGCGCGACTCCGGGTGTGGGTACGGACCCGCGGGCATCGAGCTCTCTTCCGCTGAGGCGCTCGACCAGGACGCTCGACCGCGCTCGGCCGTCCCCGTCATCGACATAGGCGCGACCGCCGCCCGAGCCCGCGCCCGACGCCAGCAAGCCCTCGTAGGCGCGCGTGAAGCGCTCCGTGGGTGTGCCGGAGAGGTCGAGGCCGGCCGCGGGCGTGCTGTGCCCGTGGCAGCGTACGCAGCGCCGATCCAGGATAGGTTGAACGTCCCGTACGAAGTCGAGCTCGATCCGCGTCGGAGCTCCGAGGACCGGAGGCCCAATGGGCCTCCTGGGATTCTGGCGCTCATGGCGGCTCGAGGACCGCGAGGCGCTGGTGACCGCGTCTGGAGCCTCGAGCTCGGGGGCGCGCGCGACTCCACCCGGATCCCCATGACAGGCCGCGCACCGGGATCCATACCGGGCCATGCCGGCCGCGACCGAGATGCCTTGGGTGAGGATCTGGCCGGGAAGGGTGTAGAACCAGCGGTTGTGCATGGTCCCTATCGCCATCCGGGAGACGTCGAGAGCTTGGACGCGAAACGGGACTCCGACGGGGACTCGGGCCTGAAAGCTGCCGTCGACCTGCAAGGGGAGCTCGGCCAAGATGCGCGCGGGGCCATGCCGCCCAAGGGCCACGGACGTACCGCCGGATTGTCCGGGGACGGGAGAGCGGTCGGCGATCGTGAGGGGAAGATGCTCGACCAGTCGCACGTAGGCGGCCCCTTCGAGGGGCGTCTTCGTCCCGGAGGGGGACAGGTTCGCGAGCAACCCGTGGATCATCGGCACGCCTTGGTGCCTGAAGATCGCCGTTGTCTCGTCGCTCGGCGGCAGCGCAGGCTCGGCCCGGACCGGGGCGCGGGTGGAGATCGGCTCGGGGTCCGTGAGCGCGGCGCCCGGCTCGTCGAGCAGCACGGTCGTGCGGCTCAGGGTCGGCCCAGCTCCATCAGCCTGTTCCACGAGCTCCAGGAGCTCGATGCGGGGTGTAAACGCAGTGGCCGCCGGGTCAGCCTGGTGGGCGGCGAGGATCCGACCGTCGGGGAGCGGTGCAGGGTCCCGGTAACCGCCATCCGCGATCGTGACCATCGGCGGCCGGTAGAGCTCCAGGGCCGGTTCGAGCGCCTGGGAGCGCGCGTTGATCTCGGGGCCGAAGTTCCGGTCGACGATCGCGAGCCCGCCGGCTTGCCACCGTGACGTGAGCTCCCCGATGACGCTGACGTACCGGCCATCTGGCAGCTCTCGCATATCGTAAATGAGGGTCGCGAGCGGAGTGATACCGAAGTGCTGGTGGTACTCGGTGCGCAGGCTCGGCGGGAACCGGAAGATGTGGGCTCGCGCCTGGTCTGGGATGGCGTCGCGCAGGGCGCTGAAGGCGACCTCTCCGCCGGCCTCATCTCCGATGTCGAAGAAGACCGGTTTGCGCTCGACGTGGGGGGTGAAGGTCCAACGCCGGAGCGCGCCCGTGCTCGGGTCCAGAGAATAGAGGTCGGCGTCGAGACGCTCACCCTGGTCCGCGACCGCGCCGGCCCGGGTCGAGGCGAACCAGATGCTGCCGTCCGGTCCCCAGGTGGGATCCCGGTCGGTCGCCATGCCGCCTCCTGGGAGAGCGCCATTGCCAGAGGTGAGCTGGCGAGCTCGTCCCGTCACAAGCTCGAGGACCCAGAGGTGGTGACCTTCCTGTCGGCTCGTCCTCATCGCGAAGAGCACCTGGGTTTCGTCGCGAGAGACGGCCGGATCTCGGACGTCGGCGGGCCCGGAGGGGTGGAGGAATGCCGTGAGATTTGCCGTGGAGGTCACCACCAGCGGATCGACTCGGGCCAGGAAGAGGTCGCTTCCTGGGACGAACACGTCGAGGTCGAACGGGTGGCCTGATGCGACCGGCCCGCGAACATACACGAACCCGGAGATGGGAAGCGCGTCGGCGCCCGCACAGTCGTGGCCGCTCCGTTCACGGCGCTCCGCGCAGATCCAACGGGTGAGGGCGGCGACGCCGTCGGTCGGCTCCCCGGCATAGAAGTCGAAGTTGAGCCCCTTGTGGACGATTCCGGCACCGAGGGGCTGGGACTTTCGGATGACCCGGGAGAGCAACGGGTAGCCGTCGAGCGAGGCCACGGCGAGGGTCTCGGCGTAGTTGTGGCGAGTCGCCGCGTTGGAGAATCGGCCCTCGTATCCGAGGTCGAGCCGGTACGGGATCCCGCCTGCCGTGGGCCCGTGGCAGTGTGAGGTCATACAGGTGGCATGACTGAGCACGGGCTGCACCGTATTTGCGAAGAGCACCTGTGAGTCCGTCAGGGGCTCGGGGTCCTCTCCGCCGCCCTCCTCGAGCGCGATCCAGCCGTAGATCGCGCGGTAGGACGGATCGCTCGGGCTGGAGAAGCTCTCACCCCCGAAGTGCCCGAGACCTCCGCGCCGCACGGACAGGGGCTTGCGCAGCAGCGTGGACAGCTCTGGCCCCTCGACGGTGTCGATCGTGCGCTTGGCGGCCTCGTACGCTCGATCGGGGTCGGCGAACCGGCCCGCTCCGTCGAGTCGGAACACGAGCTGATCCCAGTCGATGGTCTCACCCTGGAGCTCGGCGTCGGGCGCCACGCCATGGCAGATGGTGGCCGCGCACTGGCGTTCGAGGATAGGGCGCACTTCGGCGTCGAAGACGTCGCGGGGAGTCTGCGCTTGCGTGCAGGCGAGGGCGAGCAGCGGAGCGCCGAGCAGCACAGGCCATAGCTCGCGGTTCTGTTCCTCGGGTGTTCTCATCTTCGGCTCCAGGGGGTCAGAGGGAGCGGAGGAATGCGAGCAGGGCCTGGCGCCCGCTCGCCGGCAGCACTCGAAACTGCTCTTTCGAACGCTCGGCCTCCCCGCCATGCCACAGGATCGCCTCTTCGATGGTGCGGGCGCGGCCGTCGTGGAGGAAGGTGGAATAGGGCAGCACGGTCTGCGAGACCCCGAGGCCCCACAACGGGGCCGTGCGCCACTCCGTGCCTGACGCCAGGAAGTCCGGGCGGCCGTCGGCGAGGTCGAAGCCCATGTTGTGGAGGAGCAGGTCGGTATAGGGATGGATGGTCTGGTGGGCGAGGGCAGTGATCTCGTGATCGCCCGTCTGGAGCTCCTCCACGTGGCAGGTCGCGCAGCCCGTGCTCCTGAACAGCGCCTCGCCCTCGGAGCCATCCCAGGGGTCGCGTCGCGGGACCGCGAGGGTTTGGGTATAGAAAGTGGCGGCCTCGAGCGTAGGGTCGTCGAGCTCCCTGCCGCCGTCGGGCTCCGGGAACATCGACGAGCTCACGCCCATGTCGTTGGCGTAGGCTGCGGCGGCCTGTTGCAGGAGGTTCGGGGTGTTGGCCTTCCAGCCAAAGCGGCCCACGGCCGCGGCGGAGCGGGACACGTCCCACACGGCGTTCGGCCGCCCCGAGACGCCGTCCCCGTCCTGGTCGTCCGGGTCCGCGAGGGCGAGGAGCTGCTCTTCCGGCACCGCCTCGAGGAGGCCGAGGCCGAATACGGGAGGCGGGATCCGGGGCGAGGTCATCACGTCTCCGGGGAGCGCCTGGCCGTTCGCGAGGCGAAGGTCCAGAGCAGGTCTCCGCAGCGAGAAGGGCTCTCCGTCGCCGTACTCTCCGGGGACCTCCACCCAGGTCAAGAGAATGGTCACCTCGGGCACTGCTCCATAGATGGCGTGATCCTGGAGCTGGGTTCCCAGACCTTCGACCGGCGCAGCGCCCCCCGGCACCGACGGCTCACCCCCTTGGATGCTCACGCGGACGAGGAGAGGGCTGCCAAGGGGGCCCTGGCCGGCGACCGGGAGCCCGCGCCCGTCGCGGATATGGCATTTCGTGCAGGCGTTGTTGTTGAACAGCGGTCCGAGACCCGGATTGACGACCGCGGGCGCCGACACGAAGGTGGCCTCGAAGGCCACGTCGCCCTCCAGGTGTCTCGACAGATCCGAGGCGGTCAGGTTCGGAGCCGGGAAGCTGTAGGCATTGGAGGAGCGATCGACGACGGTGGTGCCTCCGCCGGCCAGGGGGGGTTCGGGGCTCGCGCCAGGTCCACCCGCGCAAGCGACGAAGGTCCAACCGAGCGCCGCGGCGGGCAGGAATCCTGAGCTGGGTGTGCGCATCTTGGGTTCCTCAGCGCAGCACCAGCGGCTGAACGTCCCGCTCGAGCGTCGTCTGGAGGGCTCGGATGGCGGTTTGGGCGGCTTCGATTTCGTCGTACGAGGATGGAGTGGTGATCGCGTCTCGGAAGGGTCCGGGGATGGCTCCGACGGCGGCGATGGCGGCTTGGATCTCGGTCCTGACGCGGGTGTCGAGGGCCGGGTCGAGGCCGGCGATGTAAGCGGTGAGCCCGCGGCCGCTCGTGCCTGCGGCGGCGACGGCGCCCAAGTATGCGTTCTCGACGCTCCGTAGGTTGTCCTGAAAGTCCGTGAGCGAGTTGAAGGCGAACTGGCTCTCGACCAGGGTAGCGTCGTGGGCGTCGTAGGGGTCGGCGATCTTGCCATTGGCGACCTCGTCACAGATGCCGATCATGCCGTCGAGGATCTCTTGGGCGGCGGCGGTGAGGGATGGATAGGCCGTGTTCCCGGCTTGTCCGGCCTTTGCGAGCAGGTCTCGATAGGGCGGTCGCCCTTCCACGCTGTCGGTCCAGCTCAGGGCGAGGGCGTCCGCGACGGTGGCGAGCTCATGGGCGAGGGCGGACAGGTATTCGAGCTCGCGGGGGGTGAGGTCTCCGACGGCTTTGGCCCGGTCGACGCCGAAGACGAGGTACTCCAGGGTGTGGAAGCCTTTTTGGGTCTCTTGCAGGTTGGCCACATACTCGGGTGTGAAGGCGGCTCCAGAGGCCAAGACGGCGTCGAGGTCGGTGTGGTTGACGGGCCAGCTATCCATCGCGGGGTCATAGCCGAACGTGTCCACCGGACCGAAGAGGAAGCCTTCGCTCTGCTCCCAGGGCGCGCGCGCGGCGACCCAAGCGCTCTGCGCGGTCGTGAGGTTGCTGGCCGTCGGGTCTGCGGCGAGCGCCTCGACCGCGGCCTCGAGCGCGGAGATGCGCGTGGCCAACAGGGAGTATGTCGGTACGACCACCTGGTCTGCGAAGTCGGCGACGATCTGGGGGTCGCTGAAGCCCTCCGCGACCACGCCGTCGTCGCTGCAGCTCATTCCGCCGAGGACCGTCAAGAGTCCGATGTGGAGCCTGTGCATTTGTCATCCTGCCTTTCAGTAAACGAACCCGGCGGCGAGCCGCGCCGAGGTCTCTGGGTTGAGGGTCGATGCGCCGAAGCGCCGATGGCTCGCATCGAGCTTCAGCACGAGCGCCTGGGAGAGCGCGTAGGAGACGCCGCCGGTGAGGACGGTGCGCTCGAAGCGAGGGTTGTCGAAGAGCCCTTCGCGGGTGCCGAACAGGGTGTCGGAGTAGTCGACCCGGCCGAAGGGCTCGAGGCGGTGCTCTTTTCCCAGGTCCAGCCAAGGGGCGAGGTCGACGCCGAGCTCGGCCCATGCCGCCAAGGCCTGGTCGGCCACGGGCGTTCGCAGCACGTTGAGCGCGTTGGAGAGGCGCTCGTTGCGGCTCGAGACCGCGGCCGCGTTCCCGAGGTGTCCCCAGAGCACGAGCGCGCTCCCGCGAACGGGACCCAGCCGGAAGTGCCCGTGTACGTCGACCAACAGGAGCGCTGCGCTCAGGTAGCCGCACGGCGCGACCGCGGCGGGGTCGCCGTCCGAGCACTCCCGCACGAGGTCCGGCTTGGGACGGTTCCGGCTCGTGCCCCCGTAATAGGCGGCAACGCCCAGCTCGAGCTGCCCGGCATGGGCGCGGCCGTCAAAGCTGACAGAGCCGTCATCAGGGGCCGTGACGTCGACACGCCCGACCAAGGCGAGGTCGGTGGCCCGCACGAGCTCGAACCGGGTCTGGTGGCCGGAGGCCACCCAGCGCTGGGAGCTGAAGCCGGTCGAGTCGAGGCCGTTGACGACCTGGGCCGTCACGCGGAGCCAAGGCCACCGCGCCTGAACCTGCAAGCCCAGCTCATCCCAGACGGCAGGGATGACCGTGGTCTCCGCCTCCGACCGCGTGGTGGCCAGGTAGTCGGTGGGACGGTAGAGCCGGGACAGGAGGCCCATGGCGACGTAGAACCGGCCGATGGTGACAGAGTACCGGTCCGCGAAGGTCTTCTCGATCTTCAGCTCCTCGATCAACACCTCCCCGCCCTTGTCCACCTCCTGCTCGAACTCACCGAACTCCTCATATTCGAGCTCCATCTCCGTGCCGGCTCCCCCGTGCTCGAACTCGACTTCGGCCTCGAACTCGAGGTCGAACGGCATCTCACCTTCGATCTCGAAGACGAAGCGCGTCGTGTCGAAGACGAGGCGCCGATCCTGTTGGGATCCGCCCTCGCGGTTCTGGTTGGGCCCAAAGTCGTGGAAGGCGAACTGGAGGTCGCCATAACCGCCGAAGCGCAGCTCGAATGGGGAGTCGGGCTCCCGCTCCACGGAGGTCGAGGCGGTCGGGGCCAGCTCGGGCGCGGCCCGCGTGAGCTCCTGCGCCCAAGCGGCGGACGTAAGTCCGGAGACGAGCAGCGCGGCCCCTCGCGTGGTGTGCTTCGAGCTTGAGTACATGCGTCCGTTGCTCCGGCTTGGCGCTCACCTGGGGTGAGCTGTCTGTGGGCCGGGCTCTGGACGCGCTGGTCGCGGGCCGCTGTGGCTCGTGGTTGCTGATGGGGGGCGTTCTCAGTCCGCGGGTACGCCCTCCTTGGCCGCGATGGGGATCAGGACGGTCCGTTTGCACCGCCGGCACTTGAGCTCGATCCCATTGTGGACACGGCGCGCGAGCAGGCTGCCGCAGGGGCAGCGGAGAGCGCCCTCGGCGCCTTGGTCTGCGCCCTGGCCGCAGTGGTCGCACACGCCGAGGGGCGGCTTCTTGCTGGGCCGTTCAGTCACCGTGCGCTGCCCCGTCGGTAATGAACATGATTTTCAATATCAACTACAGGCCGGGCATCGTGTCAAGAGGGATCGTCGAGCGTCGCGTTGCGAGGGATTACGCGAAAGGGGTCGGCGGCAACTCGCGAAGAGCCGGTGGACCCTTCGTCGCCATCGACACGCTCTTCCTCGACGAGATCGGCGAGACGACGCCGGCGTCCAGGAGCGCCTTCTCCGGGCCCTGCAGGAGCGCACGGTACGACCGGTGGGAGCGACCCGGGACCTCCAGGTGGACGTCCGGATCCTCGCCTCAACCTATCGCGATCTCTGTCCCGCCGTAGGAATCGGGTATGACGAATATTCTCCACTTCTCCGCTGGCCG
>CAYXDO010000256.1:0-9726 GCA_964463485.1 uncultured Myxococcales bacterium
TTCGACCAGCTTCCCCGCAGCGCACTCAGATCCAGGCCCGGCTGCACCCAAATCAATCCTCTCGGTCCTCTGGTGCTCGCTTCGGGCTTGGCGCTCGGTGCGCTCCGTTTCGCATTCCTTGATCACCCTTGCTGCGGCCGGTGGCAGACCGAAAATCCGACCCTTGCTGAGAAAGTCCCGCGCGCCCGCGATACACTCCTCGTGCGAAGTCCCCGAGACGACGATGACGGGAGTATCGGCTGAGCTTTGCGCAAGCAGGGCGGCCTACGTCTATACTCGTCGATACGTAACGACATACTCGCCCGGCCGCAGAGCTCTGAGCAGCAACTCGGCGTCGGCGGCGGAATCGCCCAGATCTCGCCGGGTCAGATCCCAAACCGCGCCTTGTCGGCTTCAAATAGATCGACGACGTCGGATTCGCTCAAGGCTCCGGAATGAATGCGGATGGCGCCGATGACCAAGGATCCTCCGATGAATTCGTCGGTGAACGAGTTGACGAAGGTGAGGTCTCCGGATTCGGCGCGCTGCGCGGCCACGTTGATCGGATAACCGCCGGAGGTCGCGAGGGTGACGACGAGCTGGGAGTTCGCCACGCCATCCGCATAGAGCACCGTGCGTTGTCCGTCGTAGGAGTACACGAGGTGATGCCATCTTCCTGCCTCGGGTAGAGGGAGCCACCCCATGTCGTTGGCCCAGTGGCCAGCCGCACCCAAACCCGGGCTGTCACCGAAATTGAAAGTAAAGTTCGTATTCGGGCCTCCATTCCTCTTCGACCAGGACACGGTGGTCTCCTCGGATACGAAGCTCGAGTTCGCGACCCACACCTCGACGCTTCGGTCGCTGGCGCCCTCGAGAGTCGAGGTCGTCGCTGGACCCACGAAAGCGTCGCGCTCTCCGTCGAACTGGACCCCACGCACACCGAGAAAGCTCGTGACCGATGGGTGCCCCACCGCAGAGAAGGCTCCGCCGAGAGTTCCCCGATTCAACCATGTCGACCCGTCGACGAAGTCCGCAGCGTCCAAGCTGACCAGCAACTCTCCAGCTGAAATCCGGCGACAGCCACATCCGCACGGGCTCGAGAATTCGATCTTGCCAGCAGAACACTCCAGAGCTTCGATCCCCCGGCAGTTGGCTGGGTCGTATTCAATGTTGGGGTCGTTTGGGTCCGGACACTCGGACGGCGTCGCGTCCGAGGCTCCCGCGTCTGGCGGACCGGAGTCTCCAGGGGCCGAGGGCACGTCTGGCTGACCTGAGTCCCGAGGGGCCGAAGACACGTCTGCCGGACCGGCGTCCGGCGGGGGCAAAGACGCGTCTCGACGAGGTCCTGCATCGCGCGCGGTCGAGGCGCAGTTGGTCTTCGTCTGACACGCGAAGTCATCGGGGTAGAATGACGGAGCCGAGCAGGCTCCGGAAAAAAGGGCGAGCAGGGGGACGGGGAAGGGTTGGCGCAGCATCTGACGCGTTGGGCGTACGAGTACTCCAACGGAGAACGGAAGCCAACCCGCTGTTCAGCGACGCAGCGACACCTTGCCGATCGCCCCGCCCCGTCCTGCGTTCCGGGATCGTCGCGTGGGTTCTCGGCCTGCCTCCTGTGGTAGGCTCGCCGCGCCGTGTCCCTCGGAATCCTCCCCTTGGTTGGCATCCTGAGCTCGTCGATCCTCGTTCAGCTGGACGAGAACGTCGGAGCTTCTGAAGCGGATGCGGGTCAGCTCGTGTCGACGCTCGCCGACGAAATGGCAAAGGTCACTCGGGATTCGGTGAGCACCACGATAGCCGCCGAGCCGAGTTGCTCGAAGGGTGAGGATGAGTGCCTTGGGGAGCTCGGAGCCCGAGCGGGCGCCGAAGTCGTCTTGGTGCGAGTTTTTGGCGCGATTACGGTGCTCAGGGTCTCATTGAAGCGCGCGGGATATCCGACCCAGAAGCTCGATTTGGAGCTCGACCGAGCGACTTGGCGCCCTCTCTTGACGCGAGCGATTCGTACTCTGTTTCCGGAGCGGGCCCGAGAAGACATCGCCGTGATGTCGCGCGTCGATCCCGTCCCTCCGAGTGAACCCACGAAGGACTCACAACCCGCGGCGACCGTCGATTGGACGTCTCCGCGAACTCGAGAGCCAGTCGCCGCCGTGGGGGTACCGGCTGTCTTGCCTTGGGTCGCCTTCGGAGTCGGCGCCCTCGGGCTCCTCGCCGGGGGCGTCGTGATCGGACTCGCCGAATCGAAGATGTCGGCCTTGACTCGTCAACTCGGCGAGCGTGATCCGGGCTCAGGTCTCATCATAGGCGTGACCTACGAGGATGCGGACGCGAGTCGCGGGTCGATTCGCTTGGAGAGGACGGTCGGATGGTCGATGGCGACTCTCGGGATCGCGGGTCTCACTACCGGGCTGGTGTCGCTGCTGGCCGAATGACGTACGCTACACGATCTTCTAACCCGGCCACATGAAAGTTTCGTCAACAGTTCGTGGTCAACGGTTGGTTGTTGGTCGTGGCCGCGGCCGAGGAGAGCGAAGCCAACTCAGCGTTCGAAACTCGAAAGCGAGCTCTCGAGTCGGCCGATTTCGGTCCCGAGTTGAACGCTGCGAGCTCCCGCCTCGAGGCGTGAGGTCCTCTCGAGGAGGGCAAGGTACTGCTTCTGGTACGCCTCGAATAACGCTGAATCCGGGGGTATTCGACGAATTGCGGTCAACACCCGCCCCAACTTGGCGTTCAAAACTTTTCGTCCCGCTCCGTCGGTTTGCAGCGCGCTTTCCAGTCTAGAAAGCGTAGCCGTGACTTCCTCGACGGGAGGCTCGGCTCCAGAGGCCTTCCACGCCAGCCATCGCGAGCCCTCGGATGGGGCGAGAGTCGGGAGGTCGAGCTCCGACAGACCGGCCGCGCTCAGTTTCTTGTCCAGTTGCCTGGCTGCTTCCGAGAAAGCCGGGCCCGCTCGACGCCCACTCGATTCCGAGGACGCCGCCGCGGGTTCGGGGGCTTTCGAACGCGAAGCGACTCGGGCCGCGACGGCCGGTCTCGGGTCTGCTGCCGCATTCGGTGGTGTCGCCGACGGGACTTCCGGACCCGGAGTTGAAGTCAGGGTCGTCGGGGTCCGAGCCGGCGGAGGCGACGCGTGAGCCTTGGTCGGCGGCTCCAAGACCCAGGATTCGGCCACCACCTGAGGTGCTGCGAACTTGGCCACATTCATTCGCGAGAACCCGACTCCGAACAAAACGACCGCCACGGACAGGCAAGCCAAGAGTGCTCCGCGAGATCGTCGCCGGTGGGTTGGACTCTCCTTCGCCGTCGACGGCCCTGAGTCCAAAGCTGCGGGCGCAATCGCCAAGGGCCTCGAACGATTTTCACGCGGAATCGCAGGTGAGGCGAGTTGGGATGGGATCGGTTTTCCTGCGATCACGACTGGCCGCAAGCCGCGACTCGGTGGCACGTCCTGGCGAGTATCGCTCGCCATCTCCGACTCGGAAGGTCCCTCGATCCCAGCGGTTCGGATATGCGAACGCGTCTCGATTAGAGTCACCACTGCCCGACCGTCCGCAGGCCGCTCGTCGGCATGGAACGCGAGCATCGGACGGATGACTTCTTCGAGACCACCAGCGGGCGGAATCTCCGGCGGCTCGGACTGGCGCAGTCGTTCGGTGAGAAGCTGAACCCCTTTGTTCTTCCATGGTGTGCGGCCCACCAACGCCGAGTACAGGGTCACGCCGAGCGAATAGATGTCAGCGGCCGAAGTCACCGGGTCATCCGAGAGTTGCTCGGGCGCCATGAATGCCGGAGTCCCGACGAAGGCTCCCGTTTTCGTGAGTCGAGTGAGCTCCTCGCTCTCTTCCCAGGCCATGTGCGCGATCCCGAAGTCTAGGATCTTCGCGGTCTCTGGCTGCCCGGGAACGAGCATGATATTGGCGGGTTTGAGGTCACGATGTACGATGTGCGCTTCGTGCAGCACGCCGAGGCCGCGAGCGAGCTGGAGCGCCAGCTCGCGGACGTTTTCGGGCTCGAGCCGTCCCACACGGCTGAGCCTCTCGGCCAGGGACTCACCAACCAGGATCTCCATACTCATCCACGGCGTCCCGTCGTCTTCTACGCCAAAGTCATCCACGGCCAACAGGTTGGGGTGGCGCAGCGGTCGAGAGATTTCAGCCTCGCGAAGGAAGCGCCTGCGGGAGATGCGCCCAGCGCGACGGTTCAGCAGCTTCAAGGCGTGCTCGGTGCCGCTCGCGTCGCGAGCTCGATAGACTTCGCCCATGCCTCCGGCGCCGAGCGCACCGACGATCTCGAGGCCGCCGACAGATCGCCCGAGCCAGCGAACGTCGCCGAGTCGCCGCGAAGGAGTGCCGTCGGCGGGACACAGACCAGAGTCGCCTTGGAACTCCGATCGGCACTCGGGACATCGCCAAATCGAACTCATGCGGCGCTCGGTGGGCTCGGCGCCCGAGCAGAGTCACCCAAGGCGAAGCGAGATTCGTCGAAATCGCGGCGAGCTCCGAATAGCCTTCGACGTCGAGGAACCCAAGAGGCTGCCGAAGGCACGGCCGTTGATATCTGCAATCCGGCTCTTTGGAGCTCGACGGGCTCGGCCATGCCTCATTCTCGCCCGGGAGGTGCTCTTTCACAACAACGCTCGTTCGGGACACCGCGAGGTCGAGTCGTGGCTCTCGGGCTTCCGGCCTCAGTCGATGGGTCTCGACTTCGCTTCGGGTGTACCTGGCCTGTCGAGGGATCGTGGCTGGAACTCGAGGGTAGGCGAAGCGAACAGCTTCCCAGTCTCCGAAATACGACGCCTCGAGCTCCTCGATGGCGAGCCGGTTCACCACCACCAAGTATCGCGAGCTTGCCGCTTTCGTACGGGTGAGCAATCCCGCGGAGGTTGCCATGCCCTCGAGACGCGCTTTCAATTTGTCGCAGTCGTCCTCGTCCCGGTCGACGATCACCACGACACGCCAATCTTCTGGAATCCAGCTCGCGTATCCGAGGAGTCGCGTTGGGAGCCGCTCGAGCAGCTCGTCCTTGCACTGGCACGCGTACACCTCGAACGAGAGCCCGCCCAGGACTCGAGGAAGGACTATGCGGAGCGCCGCCTCCATCGAGGGCTCCTCGACGAGGAACTCGACGTGTTCGACACTCACGATCTTCCCCGTCGGGCGGGAGCGCCAGAGCGAACCAGCGGATCGCCGACGCCGAACCGCCCTTCGAGCCATAGGTGTCCGAGGGAAGCACCCGCGGCGATGAATTCGGGAATGCCTCGAATATCCAGCGCCCGAACGGTCTGCGAGTAGCCTTGCTCGTCTCGATAGAGCACTCGGACTTCGTTGGCTCGCAGAGCATTGAGGAAGAAGGGGGAATGAGTCGTGACCAACAACTGCGAACGCGCGGCGGCCACTCGGCACTCTTCGCCGAGCTCGGGGAGCAGGCGCGGGTGCAGGAAGTTCTCGGGTTCTTCGATGCCAATGAATTTGGGAGGGTCCGGATCGAACAGCACGGTCATGTAGGAGCGGTCACTTGCCACGCGGTGTTCGAACGGACGACGACCGCCTTCGATCTCACCTTCACGGCAGATCCGGCGACTCGGCTCGGAACAGGTGACCCGACGACCCTCCGACCACGATCGAGCCGTTCCTCAACATGACCGCGGCGTTGGCGGTCACCGGTCCCAATCGCGACCTCCGGGTGGCACCCACGCGATGGGCCGACCCCTGGCGGAAGACCAACACGAGCGAGCCCAGGCCCTGGCTGCTCCCGACGAGGGCCGAAGGCGCCTGGGAGTCGAGCCCCGCCAACGAGAGTGCGTTCTCGTTCGAGTCATCGAGCGCAAAGACAACCGACCCACCGCCGGGTCCGACCGGCCCCGATCCGGGACCCATCCGAATCACCCGGCCGTGTTCGCGATCCTGATTGTTCCGACCCGTCATTCCGATGGCTGCGACATCAGCGCAGTCCATTTGTACGGCGGGCAGGCCGCTCTTCTCGTCCGGGACCCCCGCTTCGATGACGGAGGCTCTCACGGCCTTCGGATGGGACCCATAGGCGAGCACTCGAAGGGCCGTGAGATTACAGCCAACCGCCAAAGCGCCGCCTCGCCCTCCGGCAACCGCGCTGAAGAACGGAGGAATACACTCGGCCGTCCGGAGCTCCTCGACCCTCTCCGTGGTGGGATCGTCCCAAGCGATCTCGACCTCTTCAAACTCACCGCCCGACCAAACGAAGAGTCGCGGGGACGCGCCGGCCAATGAGTATCGCCCGGGCCCGATGACGGCGACGTGTCCGCCTCCTTCGAAGTCGGCCGCCCACTCCGCGGGGAGGGTCGCGGAAGTCACCGATAAATCTAGGCCTATTCTGGCAAGAAACGAACCCTCACCCAGCGCGATGACTTCGCCCAGGTATGTGTCGAAGGCCGCATCGACGATCGTGCGGCCGACGAGCCCGGCGACCGCGCGATGGGCGACCGCTCCGTCAGCACGAACCACCGTGATTTCTCCGTCGACGCCGAAGAACCAAGCCTCATCGCCCACGGCCGCGGCGGCGCGATACGCCCGTTTCTCGTCGAGATCTCCAAACACCTCCTCGAAGCCCTCGGAGGTCGCGTAGCCTCTCCCGACCGCGCCGTCAGTCACCACGACCCTTCGACCAGCCGGCCCCGGATTGAGCCGGCCCGGCAAGGGCTCTGACACGGCCTCGCAGGCGGAGGCCGTGCATCGAAGGGCCCCATCGCCGATACCCATGATGATCTCCTGCGCCTCGGCGAAGTAGCCATCACAATGTCCCGAAGCCCGACCGATCTCGGTCCACTCGAAACCCGTCTCGAAGGCATGATTGGAGACAGGCGCACTCTTCACCACGGACTCGAACCCGACGGCGGAACACGAAAACAAGAACCCATCGACCACGGTGGCGTCGAGGAGCAAGCCGGAGCCAATGGAGGCGGATTCGTATCTCCAGAGGTACTCACCCATCGAGCTCGTAATGGTCCCCCACGCCTTCAGCGAATCAGACTGAGTACGCGCCTCCGCGCTCTGTCCGCTCGGGAGCCCCTCCGCGACCAAAAGAGAGCCACGATTTCCGACAGCGGTTACCTCGCCGCTCTCCGCGACCCGAACGGACGTGAATTCGTTGTCGAGCCCGCCTGGAAACTGCCCATCGAGCACCAACAAACACGAGCCTCCCAGGAAAGGCGGATAGCATCGCTCGATCGAAGGTCCGCCGTGCCTGCCCGAGATCAAGAGCGACCCATCCCGAAGCGCCACCATCGACCGAGCCTCGGTCGCGAGCGGGTCGAGAGGAGTGAGTTGGAGGTCCTCGTTCACGAGCATGAGTCGTGACCTCGAGGCCGGCACGGAATAATCGACCATCGCAACCACGAAGCGCGAGGCGCCGAGCGCAGACGCCGCGATCACGGGCGCGTCGAACACGGACGGTCCGGTGCTCATGGTCGGCGGGCCGCCGAGGGGCGCTCGGAGGGCGAGGTGTTCGTGGAAGATGCCCAACTCACCCTCGTCCGAAATCGCCACCGCTCCGACCGGCCAAGCCTTCTCGTTCGGAGCTATCGGACGAAGCTCGATCGGATCAGCCACGTGTCGCTCGAGTCTTGGACCAACGCAGGGGCATGGTCCGGGCCAGGTCAACATGACCGTCGGAGCTGTCTCGCCCGAGACCAGGCGCGCGAATGGCGGAATGGCGCACTCACTTCCCGGTTCGATCACGAGCGGCGGGTCGATCGACGGGAGCAAGCACCGTCCGCAGCCTTCCGCGTCAGGTTCGAGCACCAACGCCTTGAGTTGATCCCCGCCCAACGGCGCGCCGTCGAGACCGACGAGCTCGTCGCGACGAAGGGCCCACGCGACGAGCTCATAGTTCGCCGGCACGGTCGGCCGCAGCGCGTCGTTTCGGTCCAGCACGCCCCCGCCTACGACTCTTCCGTGCCCATCGAAGACGGCCGCGATCACCAACTCATCGGAGTCGGCATGAATGATGACGATCGGATCGGAGCAGCCCAAAGACAAGAGGAGCCCAAGCCGAGCACTCGCGCGTACTCTCGGCTGCATGGCTCGAGCCTCGCTCGGAAGGCCGCGCGCGGCAAGTGATAACGTCGCTAAGTACGCCCGCCCGGAACTCCGTCACCGCGCTGAAACCGCGGAGGACACGAAGAGAAGCACCGCTCAACGTCCGAATAGAACGCGACGACCAAGTCACTGAGTGGACCGTCCAAAACCCACGGGTGGCCCGCGTCCACCGACAGCGGCGATGGAGAGGGGTTCTCTGCGGATCGTCACGAGCCAAGCTCACCCCGCTCTTCGTCGAGGTCGTCCCCGCGAGGGGAGGCCCACTGTCCGGGCAACGAGTTGAGCCCGATTCGAGCCAGCTGGTTGCGGTCCGTCGGCCGCGCTATAGAATGGTTCCGTGACCCGCCCCGTCTTTGCAGACCCGAAGACCGACTTCGTCTTCAAGCGGATCTTCGGCACTGAAACCCATAAAGACCTCCTCATCGAGCTCCTGAATGACCTCCTCGAGCTTCGCGGAGCTCACCGCCTGACCGACGTCGCGTTCCTACACCCGGAACAGCGCGTTCCCATCGAAGGCATGAAGCTCTCCATCGTCGACGTGAAGTGCACCGACGCCGAGGGTACGACCTACGTCGTCGAGATGCAGGTCCTCAACGTCGAAGGTTTCGAACGGCGCGTCGTGTACAACGTTTCGAAGTCATTCACCACACAGCTTCGAACGGGCGAAGGTTATCCGGAGCTCGCCGATGTCGTGGGCGTGACCATTTGTGACTTCAACCTCTGGCCCGCCAAAGCGGTACCCATGCTGAGTCGATGGCGCATGCAGGAGCAGCACACCGGCAGCACGGTGGGTATGGGTCAGATTCAGTATGTGTTCCTCGAGCTCCCGAAGCGAAATAAGACGCGGGACCCTCAGTCGAACCTCGAGAAATGGGCCTATTTTTTCTCGGAGGCCGAGAATCTCTCCGTGGTTCCTGCGCCGCTCGCGAAGGCGCCGTTTTCGTCGGCCCTCGACGTGGCGCGGATGAGCGCGTTCACGGAGGAGGAGTGGGATGCCTATGATCGAGCGAAGATGGCGGAGCAGGATGCGCGGGGGGCGCTCACGGTGGCCAGGGCCGAGGGAAAGAAGCTCGGGCTCGACGAAGGAAAGAAGCTCGGGCTCATGCTCGCCATTCGCGCGCTCGCAGAAGTTCTGGGGATCGAGCTCGACGCGGCCAAACAGGAGCAGCTCGACAAGAGCGCGAGCGAGGTGCTCCAGGCCATACTCACTTCCCTGAGGAGCGATCGCTGCTGGCCCGAGCGCCGAGCGCCGCCGGACCCGAGTTGAGCGAAGGGCGCACCAAGCCGTTTTACTGTAGATATCAGTCCCAGAGGGTGCGAACCGTGTACGCCTTGATCGCCTCATCGCGTGTCGCAATCGTGAGACCGTCTTCGAGCGCCTGCCCGATGAGAAGGTGATCGAATGGGTCTCGATGGTGAAAAGGCAGGAGATCTACCCGGAGCGCATGCGCAGCCTGCACCGGGATCGACTCGAGCGGCACATGGAGAGCGATCTTGCCGAGCGAAGCCTTGATCGCCATCTCCCAGATGCTCGCGACGCTCAAGAATACGTTGTTCGAGCTATCTGAGAGGGCCTGACTCACACCATTTCCAAGCCGATGATCCGCGGTCGCGAACCAAGTGAATGGGGCGCAGATCCGCCTGGCCATGAGTCCGAACGCGTCGCATACTATCGTTGGAA
>CAYXDO010000257.1:0-9667 GCA_964463485.1 uncultured Myxococcales bacterium
GTGGTGTGGGAGGGGCGCAGCAGGGTCTGACTCTGCTGCCCCCTATCCCGATCACCGTATTTTCAGCGACGGTGCGCTGCCGCGAGTCGTTCCGTCGTATCGTTCCAGCGCCTCCATGGGGGCTGGAACGATACGACGACGGGTCGCGCCGTCAGCCTGTGACCGAATTCGGTTTGGCTACGCGCTGGGTTGCTGGAGGAAAGTGAGTTGGGCCGACCGCGGGAGGATCCAACCGTCGTCGGTGTGGGCGACGAGCTTTCGGCTTTCGAGTTCGGCCGAAAGGTGCGGAAGGGGGAGATCGCGGCAGTGTTCAGTTTCACAAGCCCCTCCCGAACTGTCGCGACGGCCCTCTCCGCCGGAATCTTCGGCGGAGGCTTGGTCCTCGGAGGTCGTTGATCTCGGTGTGTCTCGGCTCGGTGGAGGTTAGCGATCGGCTGGAATCGCGTCGTCGCCGCCTGCTTCGTCTCAGGGCCGAACCAGGTTATGGTCGCCCCGTGGCCCCGCCTCCAAGCGAACGTGTCAAGGCCGCGACCGAGGTCGCCGCGCGGCTGAAGCGGTGCCTCTCCATCTTCCGCCTCTACAAATCCACACACGATCTATCGGTCGGCGCGCTCGACGAGCTGCATCAGAACGCGGGCAAGCACCTCGCCAGCCTCGGTTCGATTCGGTTCGAGGTGGAGGCGCATCGCCTACTCTCCGAAGAGGATCCGGTGCTCGAAGACGATGGTCGAGACGAATCGATCATCATGCGGCTCTACTCCGAAGGCGTCCTCGCCATCACCTTTCACAAGGGGATCGAGCGCGCCGAGCTTGCCCGCTATGTGGAGTTTTGGTGGCAGGCGCTGTCCGGAGCGCTCACGGGCGAGCACAGCTTCAGCACGCTCGTGTGGGAAGAGGAGTTCAAGGCCGTCGAGACCGAGTTTCGCGAGCGGCTCGAGCTCTCCGACGGGGACAAGAGCGACCGCGCGAACGCGCGCAAAGCGATCCTCGAGGCGGCGAACGCCGCGGGGCTCGGATCGGCGGCGGCGGGTCGTGCTGCGACCGACAAGGCCCACCTCGAAAAGCTCGCTGCGCTCGTGGCCGCGCCTGACCTCGCCCTGGCCGCGCCGGGTCCCCTGGAGGCGAAGGACGTTCGCTTCGGTGACGCGGACCTCGAGGTGCTGAAGCGAGGGCTCGCGGATGCCAAGGAGCCCGCCCCTCGCATCCTGCATTTTCTGTGGAAGTCGCTCCCCTACGCCGCCGACCCACAGCGGTCGCCGGTGCTCGAGCTGATCGAGCACGTCTACATGGCGCTCCTCGACGCGCCCACGCTGAGCGAGCTCGAACGCGCGCTGACCCGCGTTCGGAGCGACGCGCCCGGCGGCGGCGCGCGCCTCGAGGAGTTCCTCGACCCGCTCTGCAAGCAGGCCCCCATCGATCGAATCTCCGCAAAGCTGGCCTCGAGTGAGTCCGATCGAGCGAAGTCGATTCTCGAGGCGCTCCCAGACTCCGTCGTGCCGTCCCTCGTGGCCAAGCTCGCCCGAGTGCCCGCCAACGAGCGGCGACTCCTCCTCGCGATTTTGCGGTCCAAGAAGATTCAGTCCGATGAGTTCGCGTTCCTGCTGCAGGACCTCGGGCCCTCGATCGCTCCGCACCTTTTCGAGCTGGTGACTTCTTTCTCACCCGATCACTTGGACGTCCTGATTCGCATGGCGCTCTCGTCTGACGATCCGGGCGTTCGGGCCAAGTCGATGAGCGCGATTCGTCCGGAGAAGGTGCTCGACTACCGGGCGCTCATCCTGCCCGCGCTGACTCATGAAGATGCGCGGCTGCGAGAGACCGCCGTGGGACTCTTCGTTCGCGCCAAGTCACCGGACGCGATCGAGATGTTGGAGGTCGTCCTGCGGGCCGGACCCGCGCCCGCCGCGTCGCGAGCCCAGATCCCGCGGATGCTCGCGACGTTCGCTACACCCAGGGCCTTGCACCTGGTCGAGGGACTGCTCGAGGACACGGACGAGCCTGCGGAGGTCCGGTCCGCTGCGGCCAGCGCCTTGTCGGTGTTCGAAGCGGCCCGGCCCGTGCTGAAGAGGGTCCATCGGCGCCGGTTCGGCGACCCATCGGTGCGTGACGCATGCAAGACCGCCCTGGATAAGCTCGACGACTTGGCCAAGAAGAGGGCCCTATGAGTCAGGAGAAATCGGAGAATCAGCTCGACGCGGCGGCGCGACGCGAAGGCCCCGAGTTTTTCGTGCAGTTCGTCCGCGCCCTTCGAGTCACGACGGTCCACGAGCTCGAGAACGAAACCGCCAAGAGTGTGTTGAACGCCTTCACCGAACAACTGGGTGCGTTCCACCGAAAATTCGGCCAGGTCCAGGTACAGGTCGTCGGGTCCGAGACCTATTTCAACGGCGTGTTCGTACGCCGAAAGGGCCCCGCCATCGAAGCCTCCGCGCAGGCCACGGAAATTTACCAGAAGCTCGGAATAAGCGAGATCGCCTTCGACCGAGTCCCGCCCCCTGCGGAGACTCGACGATTCTTCGAAGTGTTCCAGAGACACTATCGAAGCAAGACCCCGACCGCCTTCACCAAGGAAGTCTTCAGCGGAATCCGAGTCCGGATCGCCGAGGAGGGCGCGGGCAAAGGGAAGGACAGCCGTGGCAAGGTCGCGGATCTCTATGCCGAGCTCGCCGCGATGGTCCGAGACGCGCGCCACCAGGCTGATCGGGGCGAGTCTGTGAGTCTCGCGTTGTTGCGCCGCGGCATTCAGGAGCTCGCGGACGCCGGTGAGCAGCAGAAAGCCGTGCTCGCCGGACTCACTCGCCTCGACCTTCCCGAGATGTTCGATGGGTTGCACGCGACCGCGGTCGCGGTCCTCGTGACGCTGATGTGCGAGAAACTCGGAATCCCCAAGCGGGAGCTCATGCAGCTCGCCCTAGGCGCGATCGTGCTCGATCTGAGTCGTCGAGAGTGGCCCACGACGAGCTCGGACGAGCTCGAGAGTATCCGCCAGGTCAGCCTGGATGCCGTACGCAACGCGCTTTCGCTCTCATCGGCCGAGGTCGTCGAACGAGCCTGCCTCGCGTTCGAAAACAACCTCCCGGTCGAAGGAGACCCCGACGAGCTCCTGCCCACGATGGGCGCTCGCATCGTCAGAACGGCGTCGGTATACCAAATCCTGACCATGCCCCCACCCCCCCATCGCGGCCTCAGAACCGATCAAGCGCTCTCGATCCTTCTCTCCGCGCGGCGCCGGTTCGACGTTCACGTGGTCCGCCTGCTCGCCGCCGCGATCGGTGAGTTTCCCGTCGGCAGCATCGTGAAACTCTCGACCGGTCGCGTGGGCGTGGTCGCTTCGATACCCGAAGCTCCTACGCGCCCGGACCGCCCGCAGGTGAGGATGGTCCAACCCAAAGACGGCAAGGCAGAGACGGTCGATCTGGGAAAACAACCAGACTCTGTGAAGATCGTGGAGACACTCGACGATCGAGAGAAGAAGTTGAATCCGGTGAGGTTCCTCCTCAGCTAGGGCCGGTCCGCGTAATCTCGCATCGAGACCACAGAGAGCAGAGAGCGAAGCCCACGGAGAACACAGGTGACTTGGTGGACATCACTCTGTGTCCTCCCTCGGCGCCCTCTGTGGTTTCAATTCAAGATGGTCGCGGACTCATTGGGTCGGACAAAGCGGTCTCAACCACGGGCCAGCATCTCCAAGCACCGAATGACCAGCGCGGTCCAACCGGTTTGGTGACTTGCACCCAGCCCTCGACCGGTGTTGCCGTCGAAATATTCGTAAAAGAGCGAACGGGCGCGCTGACGCTCGTCTTCGGTGAACAAGCGGTCATGGCCGTGCCACGGCTTTCGGCCGCTTTCATCCCCATCGAACAGGGAGGCCAGTCGGCGCGCGATCTCGGTGGCGACTTGTTGGAGGTTCATCAGATTTCCGGAGCCGGTCGGGCACTCGACTCGGAAGGACTCTCCGTAAAAATAATGATAGCGCTCGAGCGCCTCGATGATCAGGAAATTCACCGGAAACCAAATCGGCCCACGCCAATTCGAGTTGCCGCCGAACAAATAGGAGTCCGACTCACCCGGGACGTAACCCACCGTGTGAGTGGTCCCGTCGAGCTCCAGGACGAAAGGATCCCGCTCGTGGGTCTTCGACATGGATCGGATGCCAAACGGCGACAGAAACTCGTCTTCGTCGAGCATGTACCCGAGCTGCGCCTCGAGGCGCTCTCGCGACGGGATGGCGAGCAGGTGCATGCCGTGAGTGCCCTCGTCGTCGGTGCGTTCGGCGTAGGTCAGGTGCCGCGCCAGGTCGGGACGGTTCTCGAGGAACCAGCGCATCCGGCGCTTGAATCCAGGCAGCTTCTCGAGCACTCGCTCGTCCAGCACCTCCACGGTGAACAACGGAATCAGCCCGACCATGGAACGAGCTCGGAGCGGCAGCAGGTGCTCGCCGATGCGAAGGTGATCGTAATAAAACCCATCTCGGCCGTCCCAAAGCCCAGAGCCGCCGAGGGTGTTCATCGCGTCGGCGATCGCCACGAAGTGCTCGAAGAACTTCGAGGCCACGTCCTCGTAGCTCGGATCGAAGCAGGCCAGCTCCAGCGCGATCGAGAGCATGGTGGCGCAATAAAACGCCATCCACGCGGTCCCGTCCGCTTGCTCGAGATTGCCACCCGTCGGCAGCGGCTTGCTGCGGTCGAAGACCCCGATGTTGTCGAGCCCTAGGAACCCACCAGAGAAGACGTTGTTCCCGTCGTCGTCCTTGCGATTCACCCACCAGGTGAAATTCAACAGCAATTTTTGAAAAACCCGGGCCAAAAACACCTTATCGCGCTCCCCGCGCGATCCGGTCATCTTGTACACACGAAACGCGGACCAGGCGTGCACCGGCGGGTTGACGTCCGAGAGCTCGAACTCGTACGCGGGGATTTGTCCGTTCGGATGCATGTACCACTCACGCAGGAGCAGCACGAGCTGTTGCTTGGCGAAATCGGGGTCGATGCGGGCGAAGGGGATCATGTGAAAAGCGAGGTCCCAGGCGGCGTACCATGGGTACTCCCATTTGTCGGGCATCGAGATGATGTCGCGGTTGTACAGGTGCTTCCAGCCCACGTTGCGGCCCGCTCGGCGAGCGTCCGGCGGTCGTGGGTAGGCTGGATCTCCTTCCAGCCACTCGGAGACCGAGTACAGGTAGAGCTGCTTACTCATGAGCAATCCCGCGTATGCTTCTCGGACGACGCGTTGGCGGTCGACGGAGAGGGTCGCAGGGATGCGTGAGGCGTAAAACTCATCTGCTTCCTGACGCCGCGTCCGGAAGACTTCTTCGATCCCTTCGCCTGACGGAGGCCCCTCCGCCTTGGGCCGAAGCCTGGCGAGGAGCGTCACGGACTCTCCGGCCGGGACGATGAGTCGGTGATAGGCCGCGCACTTGGTCCCGACTCCGGCGGGGTGGACTCGATCGATGCGCTTCGAGATCACGTACTCATGAAAGGCGTCTTTGACGAACGGGTTCGTTTGGCGCACGCCGAACAGCTTGCCCTCGTTGGTCTCGTTGTCGGTGAACAAGAGCTTGGGGGCCAGCCCGTCGGGCCCGAGGCCGAACCACATGCCCATCGAACCCAAGGAAGCGTGGTCGAGGTCGACTCGTTGGGGGCTGATGCGCTCGATCCTCGGCTTGGGCCAGTAACCTTCTCCGAAGCGGCCGGGGGACCAGGTGTTGCGGAACCACAGCGTCGGCAACACGTGGATGGGCGCGGTCTCGGTGGCCATGTTGGTCACGGTGATGCGAATCGAGATGTCGTCGGGGGACGCCTTCGCGCACTCGGTGGTGACCTCGAAGTAGCGTCCATCAGAGAACATGCCGAGATCCGCGAGCTCCACCTCGGCCATCGTTTTCGGTCGCTCCCGATTTTCGCCGACGAGCTGTCCGTATGGAAACTCACGCTGCGGGTAGAGGTAGGTCCCTTTGAAGTACGAGTAGGTTGGCGTGGCGTCCTCGTAGAAATAGACTTCCTTTACGTCTTCGCCGTGATTTCCTTCTGGCCCGGTCAGGCCGAACAGTCGCTCCTTCAAGATCGGATCTCGGCCGTTCCAGAGTGCCAGGGCGAAGCACAGCCGACCCTCACGATCGGTGAAGCCGAGCAGCCCGTCCTCGCCCCACCGGTACGCGCGGCTGCGCGCCTGATCGTGCGGAAAGTACTCCCAACTCTTCCCTTCGGCCGAGTAGTCCTCGCGCACCGTCCCCCACTGTCGTTCGGAGAGGTAGGGCCCCCAGCGCTTCCAGTTCTTGAGTCGACGGGAGTCTTCCAAAAGGCGCGCTTCCTCAGGCAACACGGAGGTCGAGGATCGGCATATCCAACCGAAACGCAAGGGGCTGCGCCGTGTTCCCGCCGAACTCAAGCGCGTATATCTGCCCTCGGGCCGGTTTGACTTTCACTCCGGTTCGGTCGAGATGGTCGTCATGAACGCGGAGGCTGCGCGGATTCAGAACGGGACGACCATCGTGATCTTCGGCGCGAGCGGAGATCTCACGCGGCGAAAGCTCGTGCCTGCGTTGTTTCAGTTGGAGCTCGAGGGGTTGCTCCCTCCGTGTGCGATCGTGGGCGCATCGCGCTCGGAGATGTCCGACGAGGCTTTTCGGGCGGGGCTGCGGGAGAGTCTGGCCCGATTCAGTCGAACGAAATCTCTCGATCCGCGGAAGCTCGACGCCTTCTTCTCACGAGTCTTCTACCAGACGTGTGGGTACGACGATCCGGAAGGGTCGCAGCGGCTCGCCGAGCGCATTCGAGCGATCGAGGCGGAGCTCCGGTTGGCCGGCCACCGACTCTTCTACCTCTCGACGCCGCCGAACGTATTTGCTTCGATCGTGCGAAATCTCGGAGCTGCCGGGCTCGTCGAAGAGACTTCGCGATCGCACTCGCGAGTGATCATCGAGAAGCCTTTCGGAACCGACCTCAGTTCGGCGCAGGACCTGAACCGCCAGGTGCGTTCGGTGTTGGCGGAGCGGCAGATTTATCGAATCGACCATTACCTCGGCAAGGAGACCGTTCAAAACCTGTTGGTGTTCAGGTTTGCGAACGGAATCTTCGAGCCGCTGTGGAACAACCGCTATGTCTCCTACGTCGAGATCACTCACGCGGAGACTCTGGGCATGGAGGGTCGCGGGTCCTATTTCGATCGCGCCGGGATCATGCGGGACATGGTTCAGAACCACCTCTTCCAGGTGTTGTCGCTGGCCGCGATGGAACCTCCCGCGAGCTTCGCCGCAGACGCGGTGCGAAACGAGAAGGTGAAGGTGCTGGAAGCCTTGCGCCCCATCGATCCGGCGATGGTGGAGAATCGGGTCGTCCGCGGCCAGTACGTGGACGGCGCGGTCAATGGGGACAAGCGGGTCTCGTACCGAGCGGAGAAGGACGTCGACCCCAAGTCACAGACGGACACGTTCGTGGCGATGGAGCTTCTCATCGACAACTGGCGTTGGGCGGGGGTGCCTTTCTATTTGCGGAGCGGCAAGGCGTTGCCGAAGAAGGCCACGGAGGTCGTCATTCACTTTCGGGACGCGCCTCACCGGCTGTTCCACGGTGAGCGAGTCTCGGAGAAGGGCGGCAACGTGTTGGTCGTGCGCATTCAGCCCGACGAAGGGATCGACCTCCGGTTCGGATCGAAGGTGCCCGGACCCACCATGGAGATCGCGCCGGTCACGATGCAGTTCCGATATGCGTCGACGTTCGACGGGCAAGCGCCCGAGGCGTACGAGCGGCTCTTGCTCGACGCGATCAACGGAGATGGAACGTTGTTCATTCGCGGGGACGAGGCCGAGGCGAGTTGGCGGTTCATCACGCCCATTCACGAAGCCTGGCACGCCGGAGCGGCCGAGCCGAAGTTCTATCCCGCCGGGACCTGGGGCCCCGAGGAGGCCCATTTGCTCTTGGCGCGGACGGGGCGCGCCTGGCGGCAACTATGAGTTACGTCTGCGGGCCTCGGGTTCGCGCGTTTTGTGGAACACTCACCCGTTCGTCGAGAGAGGAGAACAACGGAAATGTCTGACAAGGCCAGCTTCGGACTCGTCGGCCTCGGAGTCATGGGCGCCAACCTAGCCGAGAACGTCGAGGAAAAAGGTTTCTCGGTCGCCGTGTACAATCGCACCAAGTCCAGAACCGACGAGTTCATGGGGCAGATCGGGGCAAAGCGATTCGTCGCCGCATACTCTCCCGCCGAGCTGGCCGAGAAGCTCGAGCGTCCTCGTCGGATCCTCATCATGGTCAAGGCGGGTGACGCCGTAGATTCCACGATCGAGTCGCTCGTCCCCCACTTGGCTCCTGGCGACGTGATCATCGACGGCGGCAACGAGTGGTATGAGAACACGGAGAGGCGGAGCGCCTCGCTCGCGGCGCGCGGCTTTCACTTCGTCGGCATGGGGGTGAGCGGCGGCGAAGAAGGTGCGCGCCACGGGCCCTCCTTGATGCCGGGCGGGCCAAAAGAGGCCTACGGACACATCGAGGGCATCCTTCGCAAGATCGCCGCGCAGGTCGACGACGGTCCCTGCGTGACCCACATCGGGCCGGGCGGAGCCGGTCACTACGTGAAGATGGTTCACAACGGGATCGAATACGGCGACATGCAACTCATCGCCGAGGTCTACGATCTGCTTCGTCACGGCGGTGGCCTCTCGACGGACCAGCTCGCGGACGTGTTCGACGAGTGGAACCGCGGGGAGCTCGAGAGCTTCCTCGTCGAGATCACCGCCAAAGTCTTTCGCAAGAAAGACGAAGGGTCCGACCGACCGTTGCTCGACGCGGTGCTCGACTATGCGAAAATGAAAGGCACGGGGAGCTGGACCGTGGAGGACTCCGCGCGACTCGGCGTACCCATCCCGACGATCGCGAGCGCGGTGGACGCGAGGCTGATGAGTACGATGCGTCCGCTCCGTCTGGTCGCCGAGACCAAGCTCGTGGGCCCGCGACCCGCACCCAAGAAGGCCGATCACGACGAGATCGTGGCGGACGCGCGCGCTGCGCTCTACGCGGCCAAAGCGGTGAGCTACGCTCAAGGCATCGCGCTCTTGAACCAGGCCTCCAGCAACCGGAACTGGGGCCTCGCGATCGGTGAGATCGCGAGGATCTGGAAAGGCGGCTGTATCATTCGAGCGGCGTTCCTGCGACGAATTCAGGAGGCCTACGGACGCGACGGGGGCCTTCAGCACCTGCTGTTCGATCACGAGTTCATCGTCGAGCTCGGGGCGCGTCAGGAGGGCTGGCGGCGGACGGTGAAGCGAGCGATCGACGCAGGGATCTCGGTCCCGACGATGTCGGCGTCGCTGGCCTACTACGACGCCCTGCGGAGAGGACGGCTCCCCGCGAACCTCACCCAAGCGCAGCGCGACTTCTTCGGAGCACACACCTACCAGCGAGTCGACCGCGAGGGAACGTTCCACAGCGACTGGGGCTGACGCCACCGAGCGCGTCAGACAGTCAGCGTCCGATCGTCTACGTCCGCGTCAGATCGTCTGCCTCTGCGTAAGATCGTCTGCGTCTGCGTAAGATCGTCTGCGTCTGCGTAAGATCGTCTGCGTCTGCGTCTGCGTCAGATCGTCTGCGTCTGCGTCAGATCGTCTGCGTCAGCGTAAGATCGTCTGCGTCTGCGTCAGATCGTCTGCGTCTGCGTCTGCGTCTGCGTAAGA
>CAYXDO010000258.1:0-9499 GCA_964463485.1 uncultured Myxococcales bacterium
AGATCCGCCTGGCTATGAGTCCGAACGGCAACGCGTCGCACACCGATCGATCGCCACAAGTCCGCGTTCTATCTATTCTTTTTTCGACAAACTCCCCCGCAGCGCACTCAGATCCAGGCCCGGCTGCACCCAAATCATCTCAGCGAGCCCGCCCCCGGACCCACAAGGCTCCGAGGCCGAGTGCCAGAAACAGAAGGTTCGGACCCATCGCCGCAATGAAGGGCGTGCCTGTCCCTCGGAGCACCATCGTGTCACCCACCCGCGTCGTCAGATAGTAGGCCACCACCGTGACGATCGAGACCAACGCAGCTCTGGCTCGGGCCGATCGCTCTGCGCCCATCGCGATGGCCGCTCCGAGCAGCGCAAAGACCAGCGACATGGCGGGAAAAGCAAAGCGTCGCCAATAGTCTCGCTCCATCCGGCGGCCCGTGAGATCGCTGGGTCCGCGCCGCTCTGATTCCGCTAGCAACTCTTCGGACCGCATCTGTTGAAGGTCGCTCACGAACCGAGTCCTTTCACGGAGCTCCCGCTCGGCGTCGAGTGCGAGGCGGGCGCGCGCGAACAACACGCGATCGTAGCGCTCGCCTTCTCCCGACTGCTCGAGGTGCATCTCCCCATCTTCGAGCTCGACTTCGATGATGGGTGAACGACCCTCGACCCACCGAGGAACGAGCCTGGCGGTGTTCGCGAGCACGAGCACGGGCGCCTTCGGATCTCGCTCGTCATAGAGCAGCACCGACTCGAGCGTCTCGCCTTCGATGGACTCAGCGTAGAGTGCGACGCCGCCGAGGTCTTCGCGAAACGTGCCCGGCTCGACCGCCTGGGTCATGTTCCTGAGCGCGACGTCGATCAACCGAGTCCGCAGCGAAACGAGACCGAGCGGCTGCAGGACGTGGGCGACGGGCAACGTGAGCAAAGTGACAGCCAGGCCGAGGGCGATCGGCGCACGCGCGATGCGCATCGGGCTGGCGCCTGCCGCGAGCATCGCACCGACCTCCAAGTCCCCGCTGAGTCGAACCAAGCCCACCACGACGCTCGCGAGGTAGGCCATCGGAACCGCCAGCACCAAAAAGGGGGGGAGCGCCGCCGAGAGAATCACCACGATGTCCTCGAGCGAGATCGCAAGTCCGAGCGCAGCCCCGGCCAGGTTGTTGGCCTGAAGCAGGAAGACGAGGACGATCACCGCGACGAGCGAAAACAGGAAGGGCAGCGCCACCTCGCGCAGCACGTAGCGGTCGAGCCGGGTCACGCGGCGGGAGCATGACCAAGAACGCCGCCGCATCGCAATTCGCGGAGCCGCCGACGGGGCGAATTCTCCCGCCAAGTCCGCGGCGCGCGACCTCGGCTAACTCGCCTTTGCTTGAGCCACACGATCGATTGGGGTACGCACGCACCGTGTCCATCCGCGTCGCCGCGATCGCATACACCCACTACGAATCCGACCCGCGCGTGCGGCGGGAGGCCGAGATCCTCGCCAAGCGGGGCGACGATGTCACGGTTTGGTGCTTACGGCAGGAAGGCCAGGCCGCCGAAGGCTACTTGAATGGCGTGCGACTCCTGCGAGTCGATATCCCTCGGTACCGCGGATCGAGCGCCACGAGCTACGTCAGCTCGTACGGTCGCTTCCTGGGCGAGGTCACGCTCGCCGTGTACCGGCAGCATCGACGGCGAAAGTTCGACCTCGTTCACGTCCACACGATGCCGGACTTCCTCGTCGTCGCGGGTCTGCTGCCCAAGCTCTCCGGAGCCAAGGTTGTGCTCGACATGCACGATCTCATGCCCGATCTCTACGCGCTCAAGTTCGGGCTCGATCGCGATGGTCGAGTCGTCTCGGTGCTGCGAGGGCTCGAGCGACTCTCCGTCGCGATGTCCGACCACGCGGTTTGTGTGCACGAGCCCCAATATCGCCTGCTGCTCCGCGACGGAGTTCCGTCGAAAAAGCTCTCCGTCGTCATGAATGCGCCCGACCCGGAGATTTTTGCCGCACGGACCAAGCAACCGAGCATCAAGAGCCCCGACGGCGAGATCCGGATGATTTATCACGGGACGATCCTGCATCGGTTCGGCGTGGACGTAGCAGTGCGAGCCCTCGCCGAAGCCCGCCGACAAAACCCACGGCTGCGGCTTCAAATCATCGGCGATGGAGATTTCTTGCCGGACGTGAGAAGGCTGGCCGCGGAGCTCGAGCTCGACCCGCCTGCGCTCGAGATCATCGGTCAAAGGCTCCCGATCGACGAGGTCGCTCGTCTGGTTCGCGACGCCCACATCGGCATCGTCCCAAATCGAGATGATCAGGAAGACTCGGTCCTCCCCAACAAGCTCCTCGAATACGTGTCCATCGGAATTCCCGTGATCGCGACGCGAACGCGCTGCATTACTCACTATTTCGGTGAGAGAGAGCTCGAGCTCGTACCCATCGAGAGTGTCACCTCGATGGCCTCGGCCATGGTGAGACTCTCGAAAGACCGCGAGCGGCGGCGGGAGTTGATCCTCGCGGCGAAGGCGTGGGAAGATCGTTTCGGCTACCAGCGGCAGCGTCGAGCCTTTCTGGACGTCGTCGACGTCGTGACGACCGGTCGCCGCATCGAGGAACCCGTGAGCAGGGCCGGGGAGCTCGCCAAACAGTTGCAGGCGCCGATGTCTTTCGAAGAGGAAGACGACGCCGCGATTTCAGGAGGCAGCTCCTCGGCCGCCGCGACTTCTGGAGCCAGCACCTCGGCGGAACCGTCGAAGTCGGATGAGACTTCAAACGTGGAAGTTCAGGAGCCGAAGCCCAACGAAATCCCACCGGCAGACGAAAAAGAGGCCGTCGCGACCCCGTCCGGAATCGAGCTCGATGCCTTCGAAACACGAACGCTCGCCGAGACGCCAGTACTCACCGAGCCTCCCGCTCGGGCGGAGGAGGCTCGAGTCGCCAACGCGTACGCCGCTGATTCCATCGACGTCCCTCTGTCTGCGCCTTTGCCGAATTCGGCCGAAGGTCCGACCCCGTCCTCCGAGCCCTCGTCCAATCCTGCTGAGTCTCAGGCCGAGCTTCCCTTCGCGATCCACCCCCACGATCTGGCTCCTCCGGAAGCGGAACCTGTAGCGCAAGCGAAGGAGTCAGGGCCGAAGTCTCCGACAGCGAAGCCTACGCGAAAAACCAAATCAGACGCCAAGACGCCGCCCAAGCCAAGAGCGCGAGCTCCGCGGCGTGAATCCAAGCCAGGTACCAAGCCCCAAACCGAGCCAAAGCGAACGGCCGAGGAACGAACCAAACCCGAGCCGAAGAAAAAGGTCAAAGCCAAGCCCAAAGAGCCCGCAGACACTCCGAAAAAGAAGCGATCCACGCGGTCATCACCTTGATGACTTCCGCCCCGCCCCACGGGCGCCTCGGCCGTTCCGGCCTGCCCGCGGACCAACATCGCCGCCTTCACTGTACTGCGCTGTCCTGCCTGCCGCGGACCGACATCACACCCTTGACGACCGGGACCCGGGACCGGATCGCCGGTGAACGCAAGGAGCGCGGTTCGCGGTTGCCTTTGCCGTCGCCGAAACTCATGATCCCGTTCATCCCGCCATCTTCACCAACACGGACACGATTCGGTGCAGCAGCGTCTGCATCGGATGAGTTGCCGAACTTTCGGTCGGTTGCTCGCTCGCCAATGCCAATGCCAATGCCACTCCGCTCGGCGACGGCGACGGCGACGGCCGGCGCGTATCGGCGACTTCGATGCACGATGGCGGCGTGATGCGTGGCCCCGAAGGACGCTGCCTCGAGAGGAGCTCACTCATGCGCGCACTCGCGGTTTGCGCTTGCTCGTTCGCCTGCACGTCATCCGTCGATCGACTCACGCCCGAGTCCGCGGACGCGGGAGGTGGGGCTCTCGACGCGAAGCCTGACATCGAGCCGAAGCCCACCGAGTGCCCGACCGACGCCTCGGAAGCGAACCGCTTGGAGCTTTGGCAGATCGGCTTCTCGGTCTCGCAGGCCGTGGTGAAGGCTCAGTTGCGGCTCGAGGACGGCCAGCTCGTCGCTCGCATCGACCGCGTCCTTCGGGGCGCTTCGTTTCTCGAGAGATCGGAGGCCCGCTTCGAGTTGAGCTCCGCGGAGCGCTCGACGCTCGACCTTCCCGGTGAGTACTTCGTCGGGTTCCGCGGCAACACGTACCCGCTCGCCGAGGGATCGTGGTGGCAGGCAGTCGTCGTGGCTCCCGCCCAGTACGAGCGGACCCTCGAGCCCGCCATGGGTTATCGGGCCCGCGGCGAGTCCGTCGTGGCGTCCGTACAGATCGTGCGGACCGACGAGGATCGTGCGTACTTTCGAGTGATCGAGGTTCTGTGGGGAACCGTGCCGGGAGAGTTTGCGGACAATTGGAGTCGTCGTGTGTTCTCGGCGCCTTTCCCGGGTCCTTCCGAGGACCGGTGGCTGGCGACCCTCTGGGGGCCGCCCACGATTGCCCAGGACGTCGCAGTCGGGAGTGTCATCGACTTCAGGCCCGACACCGCCGAGAGTCGGGAGCTCGTCCTTGGCGAGCTCCGGGCGCCTCACTCACCCTTTGCGGAGTTGCCGGCCTTCGCCGAGCTCTATCGGACGAGCTGGACTTTCGCCAGCTCGCCCAACGTCGTTGGGACGACGGTCACCAGTCTCGCCGACGAGTGCTGCACCGGGGCAGGCGGAACGTACGTCGCTCACCAGGTGGACGAACGCCTGCGGGGAGCCGGCTCTCACGACACTCTGTGGACAGGCGGGCACGCGTACTACGGGACCGAGACCTGCGGCGATTCCTTCCTCCTCGCCCTCGACTCGATCGCGCCGTCCGACCTCCACGGACAGGCCTGCGACCCAAGGCCCGTGATCGTCCAGGGGACCGAAGCCTCTCGGGTCACTGCATCGCTTCGAAGGGACGCGCGAGCGCACGACGAGGTAGCTGCCTGGCTCGCAGAGTCTCCGCCGTTGTATCGCCTCTTCCCGGACAATCAGCGTTTATCGCGCGCAGACGCTTCGCCCGCAGGGGGTTGGTGGGCGCGCCCACGGACGGTCGAAGAGGCGCTCGCGAGCGCCACGGTCTTCGCGTTGTTCATCGTCCGCGAAGTGGACGTGCGCGACGCCTGGACGGAGGTGACACTCGAGACGACGTTCGCCCCCGAGTTGTACGAGCATCTCCCCCGTCACCGCGTGAAGCTGGCGTTCGAGTGCGGAGACCCGCGCCTGTTGCGGCGCGGATCGGAGTGGCTCGGCGCCTTGGTGTACGCAGCTTCAGACGCCTACGACCCCGCGGGAGGGTCCGCGCGCGCATTTCTCGTCCCGGGTGTACTCCTTCCGAATTTCGGAACGACGAGGGCGATCCAGTCCGCGTTCGGCTCCGAGCTCGCTTCGGTGCAGCGAAACTCTCCTTGATCCCGCGCGCCCGGGATTCAGCCGGCAAGATGCTGCGGTCGCGGGCGTCCGAGTCAGTACGCTTTCGCCCAAATCACTCTCTGAGCCGAGGGTCGACCCGTCACCATACACTCACCAGGTTCCGCCTCGAACCCTTGCCCCGGTAGCGGAATGCACCGGATCGTCGCGCCCGTCTCGGCCTTCACCTTGGCCTCGGTCTCTCGTGTTCCGTCCCAGTGTGCGAACACCAGCTTGCTCTCGCTCTTCATGAGCTCCACGAAATCTGGGTAGCGGTCCATCCGGACCGTGTTCGCGGTCCGAAACGCCTTGGCCCTCTCGAACAGCTCGGTCTGCATTACGTCGAGCTCGTCTCGAACCAACGCCAGAATACCTTCCATCGGCACAGAACGCTTGTCCTTCTGATCTCGCCGCTTCAGCTCGATCACTCCGTTGTCGAGGTCCTTGGGGCCGAGGCCCAGACGGATGGGTACGCCCATCCTCTCGTACTCGTAAAACTTCGGACCCGGGTGGCCCTCGCGCTCGTCGAATCGGACCGAAACCCCGGCCGCGGCGAGCTCCGCGCGAATTCGGCGCCCCACCTCCAGCACTCTCTGGTTGTCGGTTTCGCTCTTTCTGAAAAATGGCACGATCGCGACTTGTAGCGGCGCGAGCTTGGGTGGCAACACCAGACCGTCGTCGTCCGAGTGAGTCATGATGAGTCCGCCGATGAGACGCGTGGAGACGCCCCAGCTCGTCTGCCACACGTACTCGACCTGGCCGGCCTTGTTCTGAAACTTGACGTCGAACGCCCTGCCGAAATTCTGACCCAAGTCATGGCTGGTGCCCGCCTGCAGGGCGCGACCGTCCTGCATGAGCGCCTCGATCGTGAAGCTCGACACGGCTCCGGCGAATTTCTCGCTGTCCGACTTCTTACCCATGATCACAGGCATCGCCATGTGGCCTTCGGCGAACTCGGCGTACACCTTGAGCATACGCAAGACTTCTTGCTGCGCTTCCTCGTGCGCCGCGTGCGCCGTGTGACCCTCTTGCCACAGGAACTCAGTCGTTCGAAGGAACATACGTGTGCGAAGCTCCCAACGCATGACGTTCGCCCACTGATTGATCAACAGCGGCAGATCTCGCCAGCTCTGAATCCACTGGCTGTAGAAGTGCCCGATGATCGTCTCGGAAGTGGGTCGAATGACGTAGGGCTCCTCGAGCTTCTCTCCGCCCGCGATCGTCACGACCGCGAGCTCGGGCGAGAAGCCTTCGACGTGCTCCGCTTCCTTCTTGAGAAACGACTCGGGAATCAACATTGGAAAGTAGGCATTTTGGTGCCCGGTTTCTTTGAATCTTCGATCGAGCTCAGCTTGAATCTTCTCCCAGATCGCATAGCCGTGCGGCTTGATCACCATGCAACCCTTCACGACGTGAGCGACCTCCGCGAGGCGGCCCTCGCGGATCACGTCTTGATACCAATCCGCGTACGCTTCCGCGCGCGGAGTGATCTTCCCGAGCTCTTCCTTTTCGGCCTTTGCCATTGTGGCGCGATAGCGCCGAAGGCGGCGTGGGGCAAGCGCCTCAGCGGAGCGCTTCGGCGCCGCTGATGATCTCCATGAGCTCCGTCGTGATCGCGGCCTGGCGTACGCGGTTCATTCGGAGCGTCAGCCGTTCGATCATGTCGCGTGCGTTGCGCGAGGCGGAGTCCATCGCGGACATACGCGCTCCGTGCTCCGCGGCCGTCGACTCGAGAATGGCGCGGTATACCTGCACCGCGAGGTGTTGAGGGAGTAGGGCGTCGAGCACTTCGGCGCGATTCGGCTCGAACAAGTGTTCGTAACCCTCGGTGAACAGCTCGGCCCGCGGGCTGGGCTGCCAGCCCTCGCCGCTCTGCTCCGCGGTCCGTTCCAACGCCGTGTCCCCTTCGTGCCCGGCAACCGCGCGAGCGTCGTGCGAGTAGGGTGCGAGCTCGGAGATCAACGCGATGCGCTCGGAGGTCCAGTCCTTGATCGGAGCGAGCGGCAGGAGCTCTCGCACCACAGCCTTTTGCGAGATGGCGCTCCGAAACTCGTTGTAGACGATCACCGTCGAGTCTACGCGACCAGCGCGAAATCGCGCGGCCAGGTCTTGGGCGATCTCGTCCGCCCGCTCGAATCGCGGCGCTTGAGTGACGCCCTCATAGTCGGCGTAGACCGCCCGACCCTTTCGTTTGAAGTGCTCGCGGGCTTTGCGACCGATCGTCGAGACCAAGATGTCCTCGTACCGGCCCTTGTTCTCGTCGATGAATCGCTCGGCCGTACGGATGATGTTCGAGTTGAAGCTGCCGCACAGACCCCGATCCGAGCTGAGGACCAACACCTCGACGCGCTTGGGTACGCGGGCGACCAACAGCGGATGTCCGGCGAGATCGGCGTGCGAGAGGATGTGCTCGAGGACCTCGTTCATCTTGAGCGCGTAAGGACGCGCCTGGATCACCGCGTCTTGAGCCCGCTTCAGCTTGGAAGCAGAGACCATCTTCATCGCTTTGGTGATCTTCTGCGTGTTCTTGACCGCTTTGAGGCGCTTACGAAGCTCGCGAAGGGTCGCCATGCGGCTCGGGCTCTAGGCGAGCGAGACGACCGGGTCAAGCGCGGAAGCGGGAACCCATCGCGACCCGAGGTGTGTGGCGGAGAAACCACAGAGAACGCTCTCGACCTGGGCGCCAGAGCGCTCCTGTCTCAGCCCGCTGAGCCCTCACCGATCCCCAATCGCACGACTCGCCGCCACGCCGATGCGAACGCTGCCAGCAGGAGGATTGGAACGAGCCAAGCCGCGGCACCCGGGTGGATCGCTCGCGCGGTCGCGAGCGCCCGGGCCACTTCCACCAAGAACCAAGCGGAAAATCCTGCCGAAGCGCCCAGTAGCAAACCCAACGCGAGCGTCTGCTTGCGGCTCGCCCGCAACGCGAACGACGACGCCAGCAGCATGGCGAGCCCAATCGAAAGCGGGGTCGTGAAGCGCGCGTGCAACTCGAACCGATGTTCGAAAGCGCTTCGACCTACGCGCTCTCGAGCCGCTACGGACGCAATGAGCTCCGCGTAGCTGAGTTGCCCTGGAGCTGCGACCTTGCGCACCAGATCCTCCGGAGTCTCGACGAAATCGACGGCCTGAGTTGCAGACCGCGTCGTCGAAATGGACGAGCCTGCGAAAGCCCGCGTAACGACGCCTCGCCCGATCCATTCGTTCCCGGCTCGCACGAGAGCTCGCGCGTCCGTCCGGTCCAGCAAGTGGCCTTCCTTGGCCGAGAGGATCGTGACGCCTTGGAGCTTTCTTCCCTGTTGATCGAGCCGCGCCCGCACGTGCGCAAGTCGTTGACCCGAGCGAAACCAGGTCTCGTCCTCCTCCCGATTCACTCCTATTCCTCGGCGGATCCCGAGCCGCTCGCGGAGCGCACGCACCTCGGAGGAGGTCGTTGGAACCAGCCGGTCGACGAGAACCCCATGAGCGATGGCGACTACCCCGGCGCTGGCCGCGAGGGGGATCAAGACTCGGAGCGGAGGCGCTCCAGCGGAGAAGAATGCGCCCATCTCGGAACGACGCACGAACGCTCCGATCGCACTCGCCGCCCCGATCGGAGCTCCCACGGCCACGACGTCCTTCAACAAACGAGGGATCCCGAAGACCACCAGCTTCAAAACGTCGAGCCCGCTCGGATCGGACACTCCCATGTGATTGCCGAGCTCGACGAGCTCGACCACGGCGAGCAGCGTGACGAACGCGAGGCTTGCCAAGGCCGAGGCCAACAGGACTTCGACCAAGATCCTTCGACCGAACGTCCCGATCATGGCGCCCGCAAACTCATACGCCCACCACGCTCCGAGCGCGAGCACTTCAATCCGGAGGCTAATCGCCGTAAATCGCCGTATGGATCGATGAGACGCTGGGGCCCGGGAGTATACGGCAAGTTGAGTCCGCGGAGCTTACGCGCGGGCAAGATCCCCGTCGCCACGTACGCCTGGGACCGCAGGCATCTTGCCTGCGGCTACTTGGAACGAAACGAGTTGGTACGATACCGAATCGCAGAGGCCCAGGAGTATACGGCAAGTTGAGTCCGCGAAGCTTACGCGCAGGCAAGATGCCTGCGCTCCCAGGGCCGGATGC
>CAYXDO010000259.1:0-9247 GCA_964463485.1 uncultured Myxococcales bacterium
CCGGTGACGGACTCGGGCCTGGTGACGGACTCGGGCCCGGTGACGGACTCGGGCCCGGTGACGGACTCGGGCCCGGTGACGGAGACCCGGCGACGGACTCAAGCTCGGCCACCGACTTGGTTATCGGTCACGGGCCGATTCGAGCAGAGACTCAGATGCACGCACGGATTCAGACCGCCGCGAAGCGGCTTCGTTCAACCTCAGGACTGTGAGTCGCCGCGCAAACATTTTCCTGGAAGGTGTTGGGTTCGCTTGTGTTCCGCCGTCGTCGGGCAGGATTTTCCGCGTCCGACCTCCAGCCTAAAGTCTATGGTCTACGGTCTGCGCGGCCCGTTTCAAGTCGATGCTTTGGGTGCGGCCACCGGCCGCGCTGTGTATTCTGTGGTTTCTCCGGTGAGTGCTAGCTGCGGGGCATTTCGTTTCGGATCTTCGCGGCGATGGCTTCCGGCGTCATCCCGTAGTGCTCCTTGAGTACCTCCCACGGCGCGCTTTCGCCGAAGGTGTCGACGCCGAAGGCGAGACCGTCGGAGCCGATGAGTCCGCGCCACGGCTCGGTTCGCCCGAGCTCGATGGAGACCCTTCGTACGCCTTTGGGCAGGACGGACTCACGGTAGGTTACGTCCTGTTCGAGGAAGGTGCTGAGGGAGGGCATCGAGACGACGCGGGCGCGCAGGCCGACCAGGGCTGCGGCGGCTTGCGCCAAGTGAGCTTCGGTACCGGTTCCGATCAGGACGAGCTCCGGGTTGGGCAGGTCGCTGACGACGTACCCTCCGCGCAGGATGATTCGTGGGTCGAAGTCGGCGGGTCGTTTGAGGGGCGGGACGGACTGCCGAGAGAACACCAAGGCTCGACCTTTGGGGGGTCCGAGGTGGAGCGCGAACATCCAAGCGACGGCGGTCTCGAGGCCGTCGGCGGGGCGCCACACGTCGTACCCTGGAATCAGTCGGAGCGCGCCGAGGTGTTCGATGGGTTGGTGAGTAGGCCCGTCTTCTCCGAGGCCTACGGAGTCGTGGGTGAAGACGGTGGTGGCGCGGATCTTCATCAGCGCCTGGAGCCTCAGGGCCGGGCGCATATAGTCGCTGAAGGTGAGGAAGGTGGAGCCGAAGGGTACGAACAATCCGGACAAGCGGAGGCCGCTGGTGATCGAACCCATCGCGTGCTCGCGGACGCCGAACGGGATGTTGCGAGCGGCGAAGTCACCTTTTTTCACGAGGCGCCCGTCTTTGATGTTGGACTTGCAGGAGACGGCGAGGTCGGCGGACCCACCGATCAGGGCGGGCATCTCTTTGGCCAAGGCGTCGATGGCCTGGTTCGACAGGGCACGGGTGGCGGCGTCCTTGGGGCTCATGGCCGCGAGCACGCGCTCGAAAGCTCCGTCGGGGAGGGTCGGGTCGAGGTGCGCATCGAGCGTGGCCGCGAGGGTGGGGTGGTGAGCTCGCCAGTCATGCAGGTCTTGGCGCCACTTGGCGTGGGCCGCTTGGCCGCGGGCGGCGGCTTGTTGGAAGAGGGTGCGGACCGCGTCGGGGACTTCGAAGGGCGGGAGGGTCCAGCCGAGCTTGGCCTTAGTCTTTTTTCCTTCTTCCTCCCCGAGAGGCTCCCCGTGGACTTTCGAAGTGTCTTGCCGGCTGCTTCCGAAGCCGATGTGAGTTTTGGCGAGAATCAGGGTCGGGCGGTCGTGTTCGGCGCGACCTTCGTGGAGGGCTCGTCGGATCTGGGCAGGGTCGTGTCCGTCGATCTGCAGAGTATGCCAACCGTACGCGTTGAATCTCTTTTCGGTGTCTTCGCCGAAGGTGATTTCGGTTTTTCCGTCGATGGTGATTTGGTTGTCGTCGTAGACGGCGACGAGCTCGCCGAGCCCGAGGTGTCCGGCGAAGGATGCGGCCTCGCTGCTGACGCCCTCCATGAGACACCCATCGCCGCAGAAGACGAAGACGTTGTGATCGAAGGGCTCGAAGCCTTGGCCGCCGAAGCGGGCTCGCGCCATGCGAGCGGCGAGGGCCATACCGACCGCGTTGGCGAAGCCTTGGCCGAGGGGGCCGGTGGTGGTCTCCACGCCGGAGGTGAGTCCGTACTCAGGGTGGCCGGGGGTCTTGGAGCCGAGTTGGCGGAAGCGCTTCAGCTCGTCCATGGGCAAGTCATAGCCGGCGAGGTGGAGCAGTCCATACAGCAACATCGACGCGTGTCCATTCGAGAGAACGAACCGATCGCGATTGGGCCAGGCTGGGTCGGTAGGGTCGAACCGCATGAACTCGGTGAAGAGTACGGCGGCGATGTTGGCCATGCCAAGCGGGGCGCCGGGGTGCCCGCTATCAGCCTTGTTCACCGCATCGATCGCGAGGGCTCGGAGGGTGTTGGCGGCCAGTTCGTGGAGC
The DNA here is from genome assembly GCA_964463485.1 of uncultured Myxococcales bacterium. Taxonomy (GTDB): domain Bacteria; phylum Myxococcota; class Kuafuiibacteriia; order Kuafuiibacteriales; family Kuafuiibacteriaceae; genus CAYXDO01. Next base: position 2,373 of record CAYXDO010000259.1, read on the forward strand.
GCAGCTTCGGTCATGCGCTCGTGTCTTCCCAGAGACTGGGCCCGAATTCAACCCGGGTTGTGCAATTGGCGTCTCGGCGTCATGATCGGGCCATGCCCCTCGAGCTGGGTCCTGCGGAGTTGTCCGAAGCGGCGGAGATCGCGCACATGTCGCGAGATTTCGTGGAGCACGGGTTGGCTTGGCGTTATCGGCCGGACGCCGTGCTGCGCTTGATTCGAGCGCGCGATGTGGAGGTCGTGGCGGCGCGGGAGGACGGCCAGGTGCTCGGCTTCGGGATCATGCGGTATGAAGACGAGTCCGCTCACCTCTTGCTGTTCGCGGTTCGTGAAGATCGGCGGCGTGCGGGTATTGGCCGTTCGTTGATGGAGTGGCTGCTTCGCATGGCCGAGACGGCCGGGATTCAGCGGATTCACGTGGAAGTCCGAAGCTCCAACGGCGCGGCGCGAGCGTTTTATCGGGCGTTTGGGTTTCGCGAGGTGGCGCTGGTTCGCGGCTACTACCAGGGCCGCGAAAGCGCCGTCCGGGCGCTGCTGACGCTTTGGAACGACCCCTCCTAATCGCTTGGCCCCACTCTCCGGTCGCGCTAAGCGTCCCCGCGCATGACACAGCCCGACGCCGCCGCGCCTCCTCCCGGCGAGCCCCCTTCTCCGCCTTCCGAGCCTCCCCGCGAGGAGCGCCGGCCCGTCGCGATCGAAGACGAGATGCGCACTTCGTATCTCGACTACGCCATGAGCGTGATCGTGGGTCGCGCGCTCCCCGATGTGCGCGACGGACTCAAGCCTGTGCATCGCCGGATTCTCCACGCGATGAACGAGCTCGGGAGCCAGTTCAACAAGCCCTTCAAGAAGTCCGCCCGCACCGTCGGCGACGTCATCGGCAAGTATCACCCGCACGGAGACTCCGCGGTTTACGAGGCGCTCGTCCGCATGGCTCAAGAGTTCTCGATGCGCGAGCCGCTGATCGACGGCCAAGGCAACTTCGGATCGATCGACGGCGATCCGCCCGCGGCCATGCGCTACACGGAGGCGCGCCTCACTCGCCTCGCGGGTGAGCTCCTCCAGGATCTGGACAAGGACACGGTCGCCTTCGGGCCGAACTTCGACGAGAGCCTCTCCGAGCCGCTCGTCTTGCCCGCGAAGTTTCCGAATCTTCTCGTCAACGGTTCTCAAGGGATCGCGGTCGGCATGGCGACGAGCATTCCGCCGCACAACTTGAAGGAAGTCATCGACGCGACGATCGCGTTCGCGCTGAACCCGTCGATCACGCTCGACGAGCTTCTGAAGATCATGCCTGGCCCAGACTTTCCGACCGGCGGAATCATCCACGGGCGTGACGGGATCAAGCGAGCTTACGCCACCGGGCGAGGCGGGTTGAAGGTTCGCGCGGTCGCCGAGATCGAGCCGAAATCGCGCGGCGGCGAGCAAATCGTCATCACGGAGCTCCCGTACCAGGTCAACAAGGCGAAGCTGATCATTCACATCGCGGATCTGGTTCGCGAGAAAGTGGTCGAAGGGATCTCGGACGTTCGTGACGAGTCGGATCGCGACGGCCTTCGCGTCGTGGTGGAGCTCAAGCGAGACGCCAACGCGGCGGTCACGTTGAACCAGCTCTACTCGCACACCGCGATGGCGCAGACCTTCGGCGTCAACATGCTGGCCATCGATCAAGGCCAGCCGCGGATCTGCGGTTTGACCGACGTGCTCGAGGCTTTCATCGATCATCGCCGCGAGGTCGTCACTCGCAGGACTTTGTTCGAGCTCACCAAAGCCGAGCGTGAGTTCCACCTTCAAGTCGGCCTCCTGGCTGCGATCGACAACATCGATCGCGTCATCGAGATCATTCGAGCTGCGGCCGACACCGCGGAAGCGCGCGCAAACTTGGTGGCGGAGCGCTTCCCGCGGCTCGGCAACCTCCAGGCGCTGTTGGACGCCAAGGACGAGCAGATCACCAAAGCGTTGGAGCGCGGTTACTTCGAGCTCAGCGTGGAGCAGGCGCAAGCGATCCTCGATCTCCGGCTGAATCGCCTCACCGGGCTCGAGCGAGAGAAGCTCGCGGCCCGCGCGCGGGAGCTCGAGATCGAGATGGCGGGGCTACGGGCGATCCTCGACGACGAGAAGCTCCTGTTGAAGGTCGTCATCGACGAGCTTCGCGAGGTCGGGGAGACCTACGGCAATCCTCGCCGCACGCGGATCGAGGGGGAGCTCGGTGAGTACACCGACGAGGATCTGATCGCGGAGGAGGAGATGGTCGTCACCGTCTCCCACGAAGGGTACGTCAAGCGCACTCCGCCGAGTGAGTATCGAGCGCAGCGGCGCGGAGGCAAAGGAGTCACCGGTGCGGGCACGAAGTCGGAGGACTTCGTCGAGAAGATGTTCGTGGCATCGACTCACGCCTACCTTCTCGCGTTTTCGGATCGCGGGAAGCTCTACTGGGTCAAGGTGCACGCGCTGCCGCTCGGAAACCGAACGGCCAAGGGCAAGCCGCTCGTGAACCTCGTGCAGCTCGAGTCCGATGAAAAAGTCTCGGCGCTGCTCCCGGTGCGAACGTTCACCGACGACACTTACGTGGTCACCGCCACGCGCGACGGCACGGTGAAGAGAACCGCGCTCTCCGAGTACTCACGGCCTCGCCCCAAAGGGATCATCGGTGTGGGCATCGCCGAGGGCGATCGCTTGGTAGGGGCGCAGCTCGTGAAGGAGGGCGACGACCTTCTGATTTCGACGCGCAACGGTGTGGCCATTCGCTTCCCGATCGGCGCGGTGCGACCCATGGGTAGGCCCTCCGTCGGCGTGCGCGGCATCAAGCTCGATCAGGGCGACGCGTGTGTCGGCATGACGGTGATTCGGGCGGAAGACAAGGCCGAGAATCAGGCCGTATCGGTCGAGCGCGCTTCAGTGCTGACGGTGACCGCGAAGGGTTACGGAAAGAGGACCGCGGTCGACGAGTACCGCGCGCAGGGGCGCGGCGGTCGCGGCATCATCACGATCAAGACGACCGAACGGAACGGGTCGGTCGTCGGCGTGTTGATGGCGAGCGACGAAGACCATGTCATGTTGATCACCGACGGCGGGAAGCTGATTCGCATGCGCGCGCACGACATCCGCGTCATGGGACGCAACACGCAGGGCGTGCGGTTGGTGCAAGTTTCCGCCGAGGAGAGCGTCCAAGCGCTCACGAGCATCGCCGAGGGAGACGATGACGGCGCCGAGATCAGCGCGCCTGTCGAGAGCGAGCCGCTCGAGCCCGAGGTCCCGGAGCCTGTGGAGGCCGAGTCCGAGGCTGAGTCGGAGCCCGAGGTGCCGGAGCCTACGGTGCCGGAGCCCGCGGAGGGCGACGAAGGCGCGGACGAGCCAAGCGACGGCTGAGTCTGGGCGGCTTTGGAGAGCGTGGCTGTAGCCGAAGGCGGGCACTCCTGAGGCCTGCGGAGGTGAGATGCCGAACCACGTGAGGCTCGAGTGAGTCGTTTCTTCGTGCTCGACGTGCCCGAGGACGAGCTCATCGCTTCGGTGGCCGAGGAGGGTGCGTTCACCGACGCCGACTTGGACGCGCTCGAGCTCGCCCTGGATCGCGAGGTCGATCCAGCTCTCGTGACCTCCTTGGCGCTCAAGCTAGCGCGGGCGGGCCGGGCCATCTCCTCGGGAGCGCTTGCGGACGCGCGACGCCGGCTGTTGAAGGAAGGTCGCTCGACCGAGGCGGAGGTGGTGGAGCTTGCGGAGAGTCTGCTTTTGGGCTCGCCGAGCTTGAAGAGGGCGGAATCCGGTTACGTCCTGTCGCGGCCAAATCGAGAGCCGTTGTTCGTCGAGGATCCCGTGGCCGCCTATTGGCACCGACGCATGCGGCTCGGGCCACCCATTCGGCGCGATCCGGGCTCGGCGCCGTTCGTGTTGGAGGGTCCTGGGATCGTCGAGCGCGCAGCTCAGTTGCTCGGGCGTGGAGATATAATCGCCATCGGATTCTTGCCGGAGGGTTTGATCAAGCGGATCGCGCCTCCTTCGCTCTACTTACATGCCTCCGGCTTCGCGCGCACGCCGAGCTTCGCGTCGGGCGTCCGCTGGTCGGAGCTCGCGTCGGTCGGGCGTATAGGAGCCGACGGCCCCATTGCTTACGTGCAGAAGGGATCGGAGCCCATACAGCTCCCGCGGCGTCCGCGAGTGCCGGTCGCCGAGTTGCTCTCGATCATCGAGCGAGCCTTCGGTCGAGCGGTGACTTCGAGGTAGGACCGCGTCTCACTCGTTGGCCCACCAACAGAACGGATTCGTACGAATGGTGCTTTTTTTCGCGCGCGGAATTGGGTAAGGACCTCGGCGGTGTTTCTGCGACGGCCGATCCTGAGAAAAGCTCTTCTGATGGGAGCGCTCTCGTCTGGGGTCGGGTGCAGTACGGCTGCGGAGCGCGCAGATCGTTTGTACGCCCAGAATCAATATCGTGCGGCGGCCAAGGCGTACGAGGCGCTTGCGGAGGATCCTTCGCAGACCCTTCGCTCACTTGAACATCTCGCGGCGATCCAGGGCTATCATCTCTCCGATCCCAGCGCGGCGAAGACGACCTACTTGCGAGCGAGCTCGCTCGCGAAGACCCCTTCGGAGAGCCTTCGCTTCGCCAGAGCCGCGGCGCGCGTGTCCGTGGACCTTCTCGACGACCACGCCGGGTCGGTAGCGATCTTCGAGAAGTTGGTGGAGCGCTTTCCGACGTTCGCGGAGGCTCACTTGGAGCTCGGCCGCGCCGCGCTCGCGGCGGGCCGGCTGGAGACCGCCGAGGAGGCGCTCCGATTTGCGACATCGAGAAAATCGCTAGAGCCAGAAGCGCTCGAGGCCTTGGCGTCCATGTTCGTGGTGCAAGGCAGACTGCGCGAGGCGACGGACGTCTTGGCCGAGCTGACCGATCACTCGTTGGACGACGGGCGTCGCGCAGACGCCCACGTGCTGGCGGCGCATTGCCACGAGGCGCTCGGCGAGCTTGGTCTCGCGGACGAGCAATACGCGCGCGCGGGCGCTCGGGGGTCCAAGGACCGCGAGCGACTGAGCCGGCTGCGTTCGCGTCCGGAGGGCGCGACCTCCGCCCGGCCGTGAAGTGGGTTCTGGTCGCGGGCCTCGCGACCGCTTGCTCTGCGCCCCTGTCTGCGCTCGACGCCACCGTCTTCGAACAAAGCGATGAGGCTGCGGTCGCTCGGGCCGTCGCGCACTGGCAGCTGCAGAACCCGGAGGCTCCGCCGCGCGGAGAGTCAGAGGTCAACTGGTCGCGCGCATCTTTCCTGGTGGGGCTCCTCGCCGCCGCCCGACTCACTCACGACCCTGAGCTCCTCGAAGCGGTCGAGCGTTACTCGAGCGAGGTCGAATATGCGCTCGGGCCGCGCCCGAGGCACGCGGATGATTTGGCGATCGCGCAGGTCTACGAGGAGCTCGCCTTCGACTTGCCCGCGGCGAAGGTCGAGCTCGGCGAAGCGGAGGCTGGCCTCTACGCCTGGGTGAACGACCCTCGCCCCGGCCGCGAAGAGTGGTGGTGGGCCGACGCGCTGTTCATGGGACCGCCCGGCCTCGCTTGGCTCGCCAAGCGCACGGGCGACTCGAGAGTCCGCGATCGGTTGCACGAGATGTATTTCGACGCCGTCGAGCACCTGTGGGACTCGGACGCTCATTTGTTTTTTCGTGACGAGTCCTATTTCTCGGCGCGGACTCGCGATGGCCAGAAGCTGTTCTGGTCGCGAGGGAACGGATGGGTTCTGGCCGGAGCCACACGCACGCTGGAGCTGCTCGCGAAGGACGATCCGCGACGGCATGAGTACGAACGACTCGTTCGTGAACATGCGGAGGCTATCCTAGGGCTTCAGTCGGACGACGGCACCTGGCCACCGAGCCTGTTGAACCCGGCGGAGCCGAAGGGTCCGGAGGCGAGCGGGACAGCGCTGTTTTGCACAGGGCTGGCGCGGGGCGTTCGGCTCGGGGTGCTCGATCCGACTCGGTATCGGCCGGCGGTCGAAGCGGCCTGGGTTGGGCTGCTGAAGCTCGTTCGACCCGAGGGAGGGGTCGGGTACGTGCAGGGCGTCGGGGAGCGGCCTGAGGCGGCCCACGCGGAGAGCACTCACGAATTCGGGACCGGAGCGTTCTTGACGTGCGCCGAAGAGCTCTCGCGGCTGTGAACGACGTCGCGGTCCGGCTCCACAGCGCTGCCACGCGATCCGCGTGCTCCACTGATTTCGGGGGCCAGTGGCTGTTGGATATCAGTCGGCAGGCAGGAACGGAGCGGCCAGATTCATGTTCGAACCGGCAACCGGAGCCGCCGGGACCTCGGGAGCTGCTGTAACGGCAGGCGCTTCGGCCAAATCGTCCTTGGCAACTCTTTGAGCGCTTCGCGGCGGGCGTCGAAGAGTCCGGTCTCAATCGGCTTTCCGGCTTTGTCGATCTCGAGGGCTCGAATCTTCTTGAGCGTCGTACCGAGCGCTTCCGCGGCCGCCACGACCTCCCCCGCCATCGCCTCGATCGTCGGGATATAAGCCTCGACCGCAACGAAGCATGTCTTGATGTCGGCTCGGGTCAACCGCTCTGTGAACGTCGCGCCCGCCGCGACCTCGCGCTCGTAGGACGCCGTGGTTACAACCAGCCCGTCCGGATAGAGCACGTCGATGACGGCCTTTCCGGCGGCTCGATCAGCTTCGGTCCGGCCATGGTCCGCCACGGCTTTTATCAGGTTGTAGAAGAGCTTATGAGCTCGATCATGCTCAGAATCATCTGTAGCCGCCTGGGCCTTGAGCGGGGCGAGGGGGCCGGAGATCGAACCCTGGAGCCCAGCCCGCAGCTCCTCCGCGCGAGACTCCAGATCCTCGACGATAGTCTCTTTCTCCCAAAGTTCGCGCACGATCTGGCAAGACTTTGGACGCG
>CAYXDO010000260.1:0-138 GCA_964463485.1 uncultured Myxococcales bacterium
TCCAACGATAGTATGCGACGCGTTCGGACTCATGGCCAGGCGGATCTGCGCCCAACTCATTTCGTGCCAAATAGCCGCAGGCAAGATGCCTGCGGTCTTAGATGCCCGTGCCTGCGCGTAACAACTTCGCCGTATCGC
>CAYXDO010000260.1:238-9192 GCA_964463485.1 uncultured Myxococcales bacterium
ACCAACTCATTTCGTGCCAAATAGCCGCAGGCAAGATGCCTGCGGTCCCAGGTGTGCGTGCCCTGGGATAAGCTTCGCGGACTCAACTTTGCTGTATCCTCCAGCGTCTCAGCGATCCTCAGCGATCCATACGCCGATGAGAGAATCTCCCGCACCAACTCATTTCGTGCCAAATAGCCGCAGGCAAGATGCCTGCGGTCCCAGGTGTCTGTGTCGTACGCTCCAGCGCCGGTTCATGAGGAGTCGGACGGCGCCGACGAGCAGCAGCCCTGCCCACGGAGACCCGGCGGTTGTGGAGCCCGCGCAGACACACCCGCCGCTGACGGTTCCTATCAGGGCCGCAGATCCGTGGGTAACTTCGATTTGAAAGTCCCTGCTCGTCTCCATCTGAGCCGCCGCGCTGTCTCTCACGAGCAGGTGGATCTCCAGAGGCCCAGGCGTATCGACGTCCAACTCGGCCTTTGGGGTCGTGAAGGTCAGCTCCGTCGTGTAGGAGGTCGGGACTCGCCAGAGGTAGCTGAGTTGGTCTCCGTCCGGGTCGGAACAACCGGAGGCGTCGAGGGTCAGGTGGAGCGGGACGGTCCCGGCGCTTGGTGTCACCGTCGCGGTGGCGCAGTCCGGGGCGCGGTTGGCGACGCTCGCTCCGTCCGTCACGATCACGACGAAGGACTTGGTCACGGGGGGGATGGCGGGCGTGCCGTCGTCTTGCGCCGACAGAGTTACGTCGTATCGTCCGAGTCTCGAATAGGTGTGCTCGACCACGGCTTCGTTCGAGTCCGGAGCTTGATCTCCGAAGGTCCAGGTGACGTCGACTTGGTTGCCGTCAGGGTCGGTGACTAAGCTGGCATCGAATTGGACGAGCAGGGGGAGGCGGCCCGAGGACGGGCTCACCGAGGCACCATTGACGTCGGGCGGTCGGTTTCCGGAGATTTCGATCGTCACCATCGCCGTGGCGGTGGCCGGAGGGGTCCCGTCGTCCGTGACGCTGAGGATCACGTCGAAGGTGCCGGCGTCCTGGAACACGTGACTCGGGCTCGGCTCACTCGATGCGTTGCCGTCGCGGAAGTCCCAGGAGTAGCTGAGTGTCTGACTTACGTCTGGGTCGCGGCTTCCGGCCGACGAAAAATCGACCGTGAGCGGAGCCTGTCCGGTCAGCGGCGCTCCCGTGGCTTCTGCAATCGGCAGTTGGTTGCCAGGCGGCTGAACGCCGATCGCCGCTTGGGCGGTGTCGCTCGAGCCGTCGCGGTCCGTGACCCGAAGGAGCACGACGTGCCCGCCGGCCTCGGTAAAGTCATAACTCACCGATTCGCTGGATTGCTCGGCGCCCCCATCGAGTGTGAAGGTGCGCGTGCTGATGTTCCCGTTCCCATTGGGGTCGGAGCTCTGTGCGGAGTCACAGGTGACGTGCAGCGGAGGCACCCCCGTCGTCGGATCGCAGCGAATACGAGCGACGGGCGCATACAGCGGCGTGCAGTCGACCTCCTGCGAGTAGGCGCTCGGGTTGCCTGCGGCGTCCACCGCGACCACGGAGTAAAAGAAAGTCTGGGTGCCATCGAGGCCCGTGAAATCCTGAAAAGTCGCATTCGTCGAGTCCACGTGAGCTCGATCCCCGGCCGAATTTCCGGAGTACACTCGATACTGACCCACCAACTCGCCGCCGCCGTTCTCATCGAGTGTGACTTGGGCCCAACTCACGCGGATCGCTCCCCCCGGTGAGGCGGCGCATTGGACGTTGGCCGGTGCTCGTGGCGGAGTCGTATCGACGGGCGGAGACACCACGCCTCCGTAGAAGCTCACCGTACCCACATCACCGGCGTTCGTCGCCCAGCCTCGCCGGTCCCAAACCACCAACGCGAGGAGGTGGGAGACATAGAAGGCGTAGCCATTGTCCGACGTGTCAGGCTCGACCCACTGCGCGTTCGGCAGGAGGACCTCTTCGACCTTGGCGTCGTTCACGTCTACGATACCCAAGGAGGCTGCGCAAGCGGCGGCCACGTATCCATTCGAAGACCCCGTGCAACTCAGAACGTCCGCGCGGTAGCGGACAGCGTCTTCACTGTTTCGAAACAACAAGAGCGCCGCTTTGGCGATCGCTTGCTCGTTGGCGCCACCGTTGGCGATGATGGCTTCGATGAACGTACGAGCGCCGGGATCTTCACCGAGGTACCCGAGGATGAAGAGCGGAAACGCGCGAAAGGGGAGGTTCACGTCGTCGAAGGCACACTGGAGTCTGTCGCGGAGTGTACTCAGCCTGGGGCCCAGCGCTGACTTCCGGTATGCGAGCTCCTGGGCCGCCCAGAGCTTCTGCCAGTCCCATTTCGTGCCGTCTTGGCCGGTCTGGCGTGGGGGACACGACGTCGTCGAGACGTCAGGACAATAACTCGTCTGCACGCCCGCGCCGTTGTGGTCCCATGACGCACGACCGGCGCAGTATTCCTCGAGGAGATTGTCGAGCGCTTGACCGAGGTCGCCGTAGTCTGCGAGCGCGGAGCTCGCGAGGTGGGCGGCTTGGCCCCAACCCTCGCCTAGATTGGGCATGCTCGGCGGAAAGACACTCCCGTCCGACTTCTTGATCACGACGGATTTGCCTGGACTCTGGGGATACTCACCGCTCTGCCCGCCGTTCCCGAAGCTCACATAAAACTCGATCGACTCCACGGGAAGTGATCCGCTGCCGTTCGAGAGGGTGAGGGTGTGCAACAACCTCTCTCCGGGCATCAGATATCCGCTGACTTTCGACGCCTGCCGGCCCACGTTGATCGTGTAGCCGCTCGCCTCTGCCGTGAGCGCGAAGTTTCGGAGCGGATAACCCATGTTGTTCTGTACCCACACGTCGAGCGTCGCCGAGCCGCCCGCGGGCACTGTCACGGCGTCGGATGCTGGGCGTACGACCAAGTTGTACGATGAAGCCCAGAGATCGTGGCACCAGTGCGCGCGCGCTTCGGTCGGATGGAAGCTCGTCAGGATCGCGGCGGTGAGGAGGACTCCGAGGCCACGCGACGAAGCTCTTCGGAGCAACCGAATGAACCCATGGAGTGGGCTGGTCGGAAGCAACTCTCGGTCAGCCATCGCCCGATCAGTGTGCAGCCCGAGGCGGGCATCCTCAAGAGTTGCCGAAGCTTCGGTTCGCGAATTGACTCACCGCTGGACCGAAATCCGCGCACGCGATTTGACTCAGCTCAAGGAATCGAGTGTCCGGATGTGTATCCGAAGGGAGTCGAGGGCACTTCGATCTCGATGACCGGTTCGTTCAGCCGACGGCGTGGCCCAAGAGCAGGATGTGCGGAACAAGAGCGTTCGCGAGCTCTCGTTCGCGCAACGGCTACCGTGGTCGCGCTGTGGGTCGCGGTGTGGGGTTGCGACCGCGAGGAAGCGCCTCCGCTCGCGCCGCAGGGCGAGCTCGCGTCTGCTGCTTACTCGGGGAACGTGGAACAGGTGCGCGCCCTGCTCGGTCGCGGCTCTTCGCCGACGGAGAAGGAAGGCTCCGAGTGGACGCCGCTTCACTACGCGGCCATCGCTGGTCGTGCGGAGGCGGCCTCGCTCCTGCTCGATCGCGGCGCGGACCCGAACGCACGGGCGCGTTACGACATGACTCCGCTCCATTGGGCCTCGCTCAAAGGGGAGCGCGACGTGGTGGCGCTCCTGGCGCGGCGCGGAGCAAAGCTCGAGGCCAAGAGCATGTACGGTCAAACGGCGCTTCACGTCGCCTCCACGACGGCGGTCGTGGAGGTGCTGCTCGGCGCGGGCGCGAAGCTCGACGCGGTCGACTTCGAGGGCATGACGCCGCTGCACATCGCCGCGAGCGGCGATATCGCGAAGCTGCTGATGGCCAAAGGAGCGGACGTCCGGAGGCGATCCCGGGACGGCCGAAGTGGGTTGGACGTCGCGGTCATGGAGATGCTCGGGCCCAAGGGACTGATGTTCTACGGCAACCGATCCGCGGTTCGGCTGCGGGCAGAGAGGGCGGAGACCGTCGTCACGATTCACAACGTCTCCGAGCGCGTGATCGACGAGCTCTCGCTGAGCGTGGAGAGTTTGGCTTCCACCGCGAGCTCTACGCCCGCGCTGATTCCCAAGCTGTACCCGGCGGAACAGACCGCGATGAGGTTTCATCTGCGCCGAAAGGCGGAGGTCCCCGAAGGTGAGTATCGGCTGGATTTCGTGGTTCGATCCGGCGCGAAGGAAATCGGAACGGTCGACCTCCGCGTCGACACCACGAGCCGGACGACTCCCGAGGATCGAGGGATGACGAAGCTCGGGCGCGGGAGTCTCAGGAAGCAGCGGTCGAAGTGGGGGCAGCTGATGTACGCGGTGATTCCGGTGCTCATCGGGGCGATCTGGTGGGTTTCGCGTGGTCGAGGGCGAAGAGTCAGACATCACTGAAGGGATGAGTATGACCGAAGTCAGCGCGACGGGCTGACGCGCCGCGACGACTCCCTTCGATGGCGCCGCGTGAGCGCGAAGGCGAGCCCGAGGGTCGGCGTCAGCGCAGCGGGGAAGGTCAGCCAAAACACGACGTTCGAGCGCTCCGGCGGCGCGCTGCGTCCGGCCTCGTCGAGGGGTATCGCCCGCAGCGTACCGTCGTAGCTTCCCAGATAACTCATCCACCGGCCGTCGAGGCGGGCACTCACCGGAGAGGCCCATACGCTGGCGTCCAAGCCCGAGACGGCCCACAGCGGTCTTCCGGTGAAGCTGGCGAATACGAGCTCCCCCGTCTTCGCCGATACCGCGTGCAGGGCGTGGTCCCAGGCTGAGGCGAGAACGATCGCGCGATCGCCCTCGAGCGCGATCGATGGGGATGAATGAATGCCCGCTTTGGCCGAGTATCGCCACAGGAGCGCTCCGGTCGAGGCATCGAGTGAGTATAAGCCTCCGTCGTACGAACCGACGAAGACTCTGGGGCGACCTTCGAGCTCGGCCACGAGCGGCGAGCCCAGAATTCGGTCGCCGGTTTTGAAGACCCAGACTTCTTTCGCGGTCTCGAGCTCGAGCGCTCGCACCGCGCCGTATTTCGAGGTCACGAAGACGAGCGGCGCTCCGTGGACATCGAACACGGCCGGCGCGCTCCTGATGGCGTCGAGCTCGGTATGCCTCCACTTGACGCGACCCGAGTCCGCATCGATTCCAAAGAGCGCTCCGGTCGAGGATCCGATGACGATCCACCGACGCCCGCCGCGCGAGATGAAGACGGGCGCCGTGAGCTCGTTGTCACCGAGCTCGACACGCCACAACGGCTTGCCCTGACGGGCGTCGAACGCGCTGAGCTCAGCCCTTTGAAAGCTCGAGGCCAGCGCCCGGTCCCAGACCCAATGGCCCACGAACACGGCGGGACGTTCGCCCGCTTCTCCGACGGTCGGCGAAGTCAGGCGTGCGCCTCCGAGCGTGGGTGAGTAGCGCTCGACCGCATGTACCCAGGCTTGGCGCCCGTTCGTCGCGTCGAGCGCGTAGAGGACGCGGTCGTTGGACGCGACGAAGAGCCAAGAACGGGCGCCATCATTCCAAATCGTGGGCGCAGACTGGACTCGTCCACCCGTCGTGAATGAGTAGACGAGCTGTCCGGTGGTCGCGTCGAGGCCGTAAACGTCATGGTCGTAGTTGCCTACGGCGAGCAGCGTACGCCCTCCTACGCTCGCGATCGCGGCGGACGACCAGACCGTCATTCCGGGCTCGTAGCCCCACGTGCGCCCGCTGCCTTCGAAGGTCCACGGGCGTGGGACACTCGTGCGCTTCGACTCGAGCGTGAATCGTGCCTGGTTGCCGGGATCGCCTCTGCTCTGCCTCCAATCAGGCTCGGACGCCGAGACGGAGGCGGCCCACAGAGTCGCGAGGCCGCAGGCGCAGACGGTAGACTTCAAGTCGTGGGCTTCATGCGGCGCCGAGCTCATTCGCGCGCAGGCCTCTCGGTGTCCGTTGCCGCTCCCGTCTCGGACTGGGAAGCGCCCCGGCGGGTGAGTTGCACCAAGTCACGCGAAGCGGAACCCTCCGCCTGCCTCCAAGTGTCGACGATCTGGAAGGCGCTCGTGGGACAATGATCGACGCAGGCCAAGCAGAATTGGCAGTGCTCGATGCGAATCACTCCTCTGTCGATCGCCCCGACGTCGCAGGCCTGAGTACAGATTTGGCATTCGTTGCAGAGTGCTTCGTTCCGGACGATCCTCGAGCGCGAGAAGCGGTTCAAAAATCCCATCAGGTAGCCCCACGGGCAGAGATATCGGCACCACGCGCGCAACACGAAGAGACTCGAGACGAGAATCACCGCGGTCGTGAGCATCGAGGCGGGGTCGCTCCTCGACGTGAACGCGAAGTGCATCGGCGAGCTCACGACCCAGTGGAAGAGGGCGCTCGCGAAGATCGCGGACAGGCTGAGCACGCGTAGGCTGCGTGTAGGGAGGTCGTCGAGCACGCCGGCGACGACCAGATAGCAGACGAGGATCAGCCCAGCGCCCCAATGCAGGCTCGAGTCTTCCACGAAGAGCTCCTTTCGCGTACCCAGCCAGGCCACGACCGCGATGAAGCTGAGTAGGAACAGACCCAGCGCCAGCATGCGACGCCGGGTCGGCCTGGCCCTTGGTTTCACGAAACGCCGCCGCACCATCCCCGTGAGCTCCTGGAGAGTTCCGGTCGGACAAATCCAACCGCAGAAGAGGGGTCCGCTGACCAGCGTCGCGGCGATCACCAGCACCGGGAGCGCCATCCAGTAGAACGACTCGGTGTAGACGGACCCAAGGAGCGTCAACCCATAGAGGGAGTTGCGGATCATCCCGAAGACGCCGAGGCACGAGTAGACGACGAAGTAGAAGAAGATGAAGGACACGAGCTGCACCGCATGCCGCACCGCTTGGCGATGAGCCCGGATGCTCGTGGCCATCATGACTGCGACGAACAGGAACAACAGCGACGCCATTTCGACGCTCGTGCCGTCGAGCGAGAGGAGCGGCGCGTCGAAGAGCTTGCGGAGCGGTGCGGGCTGCATCGAGATCGATCGAAGCTTGGACCCTCGGCTCGACCTTTTTCAAGCCATCGATGCCGCGGACGGCGTGCAGTAATTGCGCGGACTCGGACCGAGTTGCTAGCGGGTGAGTCGAACGACGCGGCCGCTTTCGAGGAGAACGGCGAGCAGCACCGAATCGTTCACCGACACCAGCTGCACGTTACCCTTCCCCACGAAGACGGAGCCCGGCAGGAAGCGGGCCTCGGCCGGATCGACTCGAGACACCCAACTCTCCGCAGTCTCGCGCTGGGTAATCGACGCGACGATTTCTCGGCCCCACGGCTCGATCGAGGTGACCATGCCGGAGACTTCGATAGGCGCTGCTACGGAGCAGAGTTGGACGGCGGTGAGTCCTGGAACCATGAAGACGGCTCCGTGGGGATCGACCGATGCCACCATGGTGTGCGCTCCCACCTCCAAGTAGTCCGAGGCCTCGAAGTTGGTCGACGAGCAGACGCGCTCCGGTCCCGGCGCTCCTGCTTCGACGACCTGAATGATGTTCCCACCGAGCACGCCCCACCGACCGCCAGCCAGGGGCACGACCAGATGCCCGTCCTCCTGCACGTCGAAGCTTCGCTCGACTTCGCCACGGTCGAGATTGACCTCGAAGAGCTTGGCTCTGGAGCTGCGCATCTTGGACTGAAGGAGGGCGCCTCTCGCATCTGAGACAGCTAGATCGGCGGCTTGCCAGTCCTCGTCGGTGGCGACGAGGAACTCTTGTTTCACCTCGAGCTCGGGGGAGAGTCGAACCACGCGGCCGCTCGGGTCGAACGCCCAAAGTCCCGAAGGTGTATTCAGGAGCTTGACCAGGCAGCCTGAGATCGTGGCCGTCGAGGTGACCTCCATGGATGAGACGTCGATTTCGTGGATGGTCGTTTTTCCGCGGCAGGAAGGACCGCCGTAGCCGGGTACCAAGAGCGAGTCACCGACGAGGGTTCCGAACCCGAGGACTCGAGGGCCGAAGCGTTGGTCGGGGGCCGCGATCCACGGGAGCCCGAGGGACTCGTCCTCGAGCTGAGCTTCTGCTCGAACCCAGGGAAGCTCAGGAGGGGCTCCGTACCCTCGCAACTGACAGGACAGCGATCCATTCCTGCACTCGACGCGAAAATGCTCGTCCGGCCCCACCGCCGACGAAACGCAGTCGGCGAGTTGGTCTGTCCTCAGGTTCGAGGCCGTCGTGCCTCGCAAATCGAAGGCTACGTGGCCCAGCCCGCATCCCTCCAAGTTCACCACGATATCGCACCCATAGGCCGCGACCTCGACCGGACACACGCTGCAGCGAAAGTCGACCAACTCAGGCGCCCCGCAGGGAGGCAACCATGCGGTGGTGAGCGGGTTCGTCCGAGAGTCTGGAGTCAACATACCTTCCACGAGCTCCGCTTGCCACGCCGGCAAGGGTAACAAAGGATCGGCGGACGTCGCGGGCTCGATAGGCCGAGCTCGAAGCTCGGCTTCATTCGGGGCCTCGAGCGACTCAGTCGGCCAACCCACCAGCCACTCCCTGCCGGTGAGTGTGTCGGCGCGGCGCAAGGACCATGACACCTCGGACTTCGACGAAATCAGCGGCGTGCCCGACGCCGGCCCAGCCTCGGTGATGGGCAAGGCAGCCACCCAGTCGACGTCCGCGGGGATGGCCGTGCTGTCCAGCACGAGCAGGCCAGGGGGCTGGCAGCTCCAGACCCAAAAGACGAGGATCGGCCGCAACCCGTGTGCTGCTGACCGAGGCACGCGCGAACGCTAGCAGTATCAGGTCGAAGTGCCTAACTCGAAATCGTGAATTCGATCGAGGTGGGCGTCTCCAAAGAGGCGGTCTCCTCGCGTGGTTGCTCGGTACATGCCCTCGGAATTTCGCGATCACGCTGAAACCAAAGAGGACGGAGAGAGAGGACACGGAGGACACAGAGAATTGCATAACCCGGCCTAGCCGGTACCATAGAAGATCGACAAGGCGGGGCTGGCGTTC
>CAYXDO010000261.1:0-8967 GCA_964463485.1 uncultured Myxococcales bacterium
CCGCGAAGCTTACGCGCAGGCAAGATGCCTGCGCTCCCAGGGGTCCGCGATGCTTCGGCCTTCGATCGCCACCGGTCAATCAGTTTCCTGAGTAGGTCCTCTGCCTGAAGGCCCTTTGTCCGCGGCTCGGAAACAAGAAGATCGCCCACGTGCTCGCTCGCGCCGACCTTCATGCCGGAGTCACTACTGTCCGACTGCTCGAACGAACCACTCCGCCGCGAGGACATGCGACCGCCGTCGACGCGGGCCAATCGCAGAACGTCGACGAGGGGTGACATACTCAGGAAACTGATTGACCGGCTTCGGGAGCCCGATGACGGCCTCGGTGCCCTCTCGCCGAAGACTTCGCTCCCATTCGGAGATGGTGGCCGCCTCGACGAGCAGGTGAGTCGCCGTCTGGGCCATGGAGCAGCGTCGCGCCGCTCGGAGCTCGAGGATCGCCAGCTCCTGAGGCTTGTAGTGCGGACGCCTCGCATCGAGGCGTTCGAGTCGATCTCGTCTCGATCGCGTCTTCTCAGCACACCGGCGCTGCCGAGTCGTGGAGCTGCGCACGTGCTCGACGTCATCGCCAGCGAATCTTGGGAAGCCGAGATCGAAGCGACCGCCGAAGAGATCGCGGGCCCAAAGACGAAAAAGACGGAGAGAAAAAGGAAGAAGAAATCAGCGCCCCTCGCGCTCGAGCGTCGTCGTCACCGTGAAGTGACCGGATTCGTCCGGTGTGATCACGTCCCGGAACTCCTTGTAGCCCTTCAGCGTCAGCACCACCTCGAGCGCTTTGTCCTCGCCTTCGTGCGCGCGGATGATCGGCGTGACCCCCCAAGCCGCTCCGTTCACCTCGGCCGTCGCGCCTGGCGGAGTCGACACGATGCTCACCATCCGGACCTTCGGCTTGGCCGCTTCGTCGCTGGGGCTCTCTGGGTCGGGCTCCGTGCCAGTGCGTGGAGGCACGTCGACGGGAGGATCTGGTTGCTCCGGATCCGGCTGGTCCGGAGGAGGTGGCGTGACGTGGACGATCTCGGGATCGATGGCGGTCGAAGGCGGCCGGAACGCTTGGTAGGCGATGACACTGCCGAGCACGATCGCGCCGATCACTCCCGTCGCGATCAGCTCCTTGTAGTCCTTCCAAGACCCCTTGGGGGACATGGGCTTGCGCGGGGCAGCTTCAACGTCTTCGACGAGGTCCGCGATCGGGGACGGAGGCGGCGCGCTCTGGACACGACGAGGACCTTCGGACGCCGGCGCGGCTGACGGGAGCTTCAATTTCGGGGGCGCGGCCGGCGGTGCGGAAGGTCGGACCGGGGCTGAAGGCGTTTCTCGGACCACCTCGCGCACCGGGCCTCTCGGGCCTGGCCGGGGCAGCTTGGCGCGGTCCTTCGACTGATCGTCCGGAGCTTTCGCGGCGCCGCGAACGCGCGGCTCGTCGTCCTTTCGCTCCTTGCCGGCGCGAACGGGCTTGAGGTCGGGGTCGGTATCCTCCGCTGTCGCGGAGTCGGGGTTTGGGGCGTCTGCGTCGACATCGACGAGCCCGTGCCAGCCGTGACGCTCCGTCATGCCGCATCGGGACGATAGCACGCCCGAACGCGATGACCAACGAGCGGTCAGGCTTTTGGATCCTGGATGAGGATGAGGAGCTCGCCTCAGGATCAGGGCGGTTGGATCAGGCTTTTGGCTTGATGCGGAAGATCTCGAAGCTCGCCTGCTTGCCATCGACGGTCAAAAGGCCCGCCATGCCTACGGACTCGGTGCCGTCGTTCAAGGGCCAACGCACGCTGTCCACCGGGCCCGGATTCATGAAGAGCTCGTCGACCAACGTCTTTTGCGGCACGAGCTTCGTGCCGGTGAGATCGGTCGCCCGCCCGCCCGATTCGTGGATGTTCCCGAAGACGCCGAACTTCACGCCGGCCTCCTTGAGCAGCGCCGCGAGCGCCGGGTCGCCGACGTTCTCCTGATCGCGCGTGCGATCGAGCGCATCCACGCCGCTTTGGTGCGGCGGACCATGGCTCACCATCACCAACGTTTTGCCCGCGGCCGACGCGAGGATCGGCTTGGTCGCGGTCACGTCGTCGGGGCCATAGAGACACCCGTCTTCACTGTGGATGTAAGTCTTGTTGAAGTACCCGGGCACGGACACGAACGACGCGTCATCCATGGTGACCAACCGAATGTGGTTGAGGTTGAACACGTTCGGGCTGCGCTTCGACACCGCGTCCAACGCGGCGTTGTAGTTCTTCTTGCCCTCGCGATTGCCGATGATCACGAAGGTCGGCACTCCCGCCTTGGCGATCTTGTCGAGCGAATGCTCGATCTGCGCCTGCTCCTCGCCGGTGTCGCCGGTGACGAGGATCGTGTCGACCTTGCTCGCCTTGAACCAGTCGAGGATCTTGTCGAGGTTGGCCAGGTTTTCAGGCATGTCTTCTTTGATGTCCGACACGACCCCGACGATGGCCTTGGCGTCGTCGTCTTTGGAGGTCTCGGCCAATAGGGTGCCCGTGCGCGCGAAGGTTCGTGCTCCAACGGTCACGTTCGCGGGCTCTCCCGAGGTGCTCCACGCCGCGAAGCAGCTCGGATCGGCCGTGAGCTTCGGCGGAGGAGGCGTCGGCTTCGCAACCTCTGCGGGAGGCGGCTTCGGCGGGTCCGGCTTCTTCTCGGCGGGGCAAGCCACCAACAGAGCCGCCGTCCCTGCGAACGCGGTGCGCTCGAGTGTCTGCCGAACGCGGTTCCAACCACGGAACCGAGCGGGCTGAGATGATTTCTTCAAAGTTTCACCTCCCGTGGGTCCTCGAAGAGACCGGGATCACTCCTCGGCTTCGAGACCCGAAAAACGGGCGGACCATAGCGACCACGCTCCTCGGGAGCAACTTGCTCCTCCTCATGCCGCTCCTCCTGGCGTATCTCGCGGAGCTCGGTTGTTCGGGTTCACCTGATAACCCGCCCATCGTGTTCACAGTTTCACCTGCGTTCCTCAACCTTGGGAGCACCCGAGTGGACGCGCCAGCGATCGGGCGGATCGAGCTGACCAGCAACCGAGTCGTTCACTTGAGCCCGCCGGAGATCGAGGAAGGGCTTCGCCCATTCGTTCGGGTTGAAGGGTTGCCTCGCGGTTTGGAAGCCAACAAAGCCCACGCGGTCGACGTTGTGCTCCATCCGCGCCTCGCCGGGTCTTACGGCGGCTCGATCGCGTTCCCGACGGTCGAGGGTCCGAGGGTCACGGTTCGGGTCATGGGCCAAGCGGGCGGTCCTTGGCTCGAGCTCTTGCCCGTCGACTTTGGCTACGTGCTCCTGCAGCGCACCGCGACCGTCACGGTCGCGCTCACGAACCTCACCGACCAAGACCTGACGCTCCGGCAGCTCCGTTCGACGCCCTCGGTGTTCGTGGTGCTTGGACCATCGGACCTCCCGCGCCGATCGACGGCACCGATCGAGATCCGCTTTCGTGCGACGGAGGAGGGGTCTTTGGAAGCTACGCTCGAGGTGATCGCGGCCGAGTCCAGCGGCCGATCCGAGCGCTACACGACGACGATCCGCGCCGAAGGTGTGCGCTCTCAGGTCGGAGCCTTCCCGAGCCTCGTCGACTTCGGCACCTTGGTGGTGGGCGAGACGCGGACGCGGCGAGCGCGCCTTCGCAACCTCGGCACCATCGGCGCGCCCGCGACGCCCGTCAGCGCGTCGCCGCCCTTTTCCGCAGCGCCCACGACCTCCGTGGCGATCGGGCACTCCGACATCGACCTCGAGGTCTCTTTCGCGCCCACCGAGGTGGGGCGGCACACCGCCGTAATTCGAGCGGGTGCCTTCGAAGTCACCGCGGTCGGGCACGCCGTGAGAGTACCTGTCCCCGAGCTCGTGATCTCGGGCCTCGACTTCGGCACGGTCGACGCGAGCTGGGCCGACGTGTTCGAGTCGCGAGTGGTGCTCGAGAACCGCGGCGAGCTCGACCTAGAGCTCCATGAGTTTGCTCCGCCCATGTTGGGTCCGATCGAGCTCGTCGACTTCGAGCCGCAGCTCCTCGCCGCTCGAGATCGGGCCACGTTTCGCGCGCGTCTTTTGCGTCTCGCCGACTTCACGCCAGGCACACACACGGCGGAGCTCGTCCTCTCGACGAACCTCGGGTCGCGATTGGTTCCCGCTTCGTACACACTCGTCGACTCGCCGACGCCGAACCTCGAGGTATGGCCGCCCGCGCTCCTGCTTGGCGAAAGGCTCGGGGCGGAGTCGACGTTCGGCCTTTGGATCACGAGCTCGGGAACACAAACGCTGACGACGTCGATCTCGGTCGCCCGGGGTTCCGACCCTCGGCTCGCCATCGATGTGCGGCCCGTTCCCCTTCGCCCGGGCGAGAGGATGCGTCTGATCGCTCGGCTCAGCGGGCTCGGCGTGGGCGAGCTCAGGGGCGGCATCGAGATCCGCTCGAACGATCCCGACACTCCGGTCGTCGTCGTGCCCGTGCAGGCGGCGCGCAGCCCCAACCCTGCGAGCCAGACCGAGTTCTCGGTGACGGCGCTGAGCGGTGACGGCGTCGAGCTCCACCTCGTTCGAGAGGGCTACTCGCTGTTCGACGCGCCCTACGATGCGTGCTTTTGCAACCCGGCACCGGAGTGGGGCGAGGCCGGCTCGATCGACGATCCGCAGATCTTGTCGGAGGCCGATTATGGCGGAGCCACGTCCATGCTGCTCCTCGTGGTCCCACGCGGGCGAGCGACTTTGTACGTGCGTGCGCCCGATGGCCAAGGCGAGCAACCGGTCGAGGTTCGGATTGGCTTGGACAACAACGAGTTCTTCAGCGCGTCGCGTTCGCTCGGCGGGAACCTCGTGTGGCCGGTGGGTGTCGTCGAGTCGGACGGCGGCACCCCCGCGTTTCGGGCTCTAGAGGAGCCCTCGTTCGTGTGGAAGGGACCCACCGAATGTAACTGAGCTTGCGCTGGGACCTCGTCCCTGCGAGCCTCCCGTTCGTGCCGCCGCGTCGGGTGTCGCGTGAGGCCGAGCTCGACACTTGGGCCAAAGAACAGCGAGCCCTGGCCCGATCGCTTGGGATCTCCATCGAGGCGTGGGTGGCCGAGCTGGCCTCCGCAGGTGAGCGCACGGCCGGGCTGACGGCCGCGGTCATTGGCGCTGCGGTGAGTCGCGGCGCGAGCCTGACGATCTTGAATCAGCTTCACGGAGACGAGCTCGCACGACGCGCCGCCGAGCTGATCGACCCGACGCCTCCGAGCGTCCAGAACCCCACCTTGGCCGAGGCCATTCGCCGCGCAGACGAGCTCGCCTCGACTGGCCTCGGACGGGCCCGCTTGCGCCGAGAGCCGCCGCGCCCTGAGAGGACCGAGGCGGAGCCCGCGCCTTCGGCCGACCAAGCCACCGCCGACGCGCCCGGGGACGTTCCCAGAGACGAGGAGCCGTGACCCTCCGAGACACCGAGCGAGCCGACGCGGCCTTCGCCGTCGACGAGGCCGTCAAGCGAGCCCTCGAGGGTTGGGGCAAGGCCCGCGACCCCGAGCTCGGGCGCGCTATGTTGGCGGAGGCCGCCGATCGCATGACTCCGGACCAACGCGCGCAGCTGCGAGCTCGTCTCGCCGAAGTCTCGCTAGGCATCTTGTTCGTGCTCGAAAACGCGCCCCAGAAGGCCAAGAGAGCGCGGACGCGCCGACCGCGTTGAACATTCGCACGCGTCGCCCTCGTACCCGTTGATTCCCACAGCCTCTGCCCGTACGGTCAGCGACACCGGGATGCGCGTCGCGATTTTCTCGGACATTCACGGCAACATCGAAGCCCTCGAAAAGGTCCTCGATGCGTTCGACCGGGAAGGGTCCATCGACCGATACATCTGCCTAGGCGACATCGTCGGCTACGGCGCGGACCCCGACGCTTGCTGCTCGCGCATCCGGGAGCTCGCCGACGTCGCGCTCCTCGGCAACCACGACGCCGCCGTCACCGGCCGCATGGACTACTCGTATTATTACGACGCCGCTCGCGAGGCCCTCGACTGGTGCGCTGCGCGTTTGAGCCGCGAGAACATGGAGTGGCTCCGGTCGCTGCCCTACACCCACCGAGACGGCCACGTGGAGTTCAGCCACGGATCCCCCGTGAACCCTGAAGAGTACGACTACATCTTCGCGACCGATCAGGCGCGAGCTTTGCTTTCATCGCGCACCGCGCTCGCCGACATCACCTTCATCGGGCACTCGCATCTCACCAAATGTTTCGCCCTCACCGAAGACGACGCCCTCGACGTGGTCGCTCCGAAGTTCCGGCTCAAGCAGGGCATGAAATACATCGTCACCGTCGGATCGGTCGGACAACCGCGGGACTACGACCCGCGCGCGTGCGCCGGCATTTACGACACCGACCTCCGCGAGTTCATGTACGTGCGATCCGAGTACGACATCGAGTCCCAACGAAAGAAGATCATCGCCGCGGGCCTCGCGCAGAACTTCGGCACCCGCCTGATCCTCGGCGTCTAGCCGCTTCGCGGTCATGCGATCCATCGCGAGCTCGGCCCTCGCTCTCTCGGCCCTGGCTCTCCTTACGCTCTCCGCTTGCAACGCCCCCAGGAGATCCATCTCGGCCATCGAAGTCGTCGATCGATCGCGACCCGTCGCCGACCCGGCGCTGAAGCTGGACGTCGCCAAGGCCCGCTCGCTCGCCGAGTCCAAGGTCGGGCTCTTGCCCGGGTTCGCTCTCCGAAGCTCTGCGAAGGAACGTCGTCACCAGCTCAGCGTGATCTTGGAGCTCTCCGTGGAGGCCTCTGCACGCGCCAACGACGCAGGGGTGGTTCCGAGCGACACGGTGTACCGAGGCGTGGGCGTCGACCTCTCTCTGCGCCGCCTCGACCCATCCACCGATCAGACCTCGGCCGAACCGGATCGCGTCGAGGCTAGAATCCTTTACGGGCGCAATGCTCCGGTATTCGAACCGCTCGACGTCGTCCTCGATGAGGCGCTGTCTCGCGG
Organism: uncultured Myxococcales bacterium; assembly: GCA_964463485.1. GTDB lineage: Bacteria > Myxococcota > Kuafuiibacteriia > Kuafuiibacteriales > Kuafuiibacteriaceae > CAYXDO01. Next base: position 6,942 of record CAYXDO010000261.1, read on the forward strand.
TTTCACCGTGCTCGCCTGGGACCTTACGCTCGCCGCTGCTCCCGAGCCCGAGCTCGTGTCGGCCATCGGCGGTTCCGATCTCGAGCTCGTGGCCCGCGCGATCGATCGCGCGGCCGAGCGAAAGTCGAAGGCGGCCGTACCTGCGATTGTTCGCCTCGTCGAGGACGTGTCGTTGCCGGCGCCTCTGCGGGTTCGTTGCATCGGCGCGCTCGTGGCGATCCGTGATCCTCGCGCAGTGCCGCCGCTCATTGCGCTCACGAAGGGCCGCACGCCTGCGTTCAACTCGCAGATCGTGTTCGGAGTCGCCGAGATCGGTGGTAAAGAGGCCGAGGCGTGGCTGTTCACCGTTTCGAGTGGGCACCCCGATCCGGAGCTCCGGCGGTCCGCGACGGACGCGTTGAGGGAGCTCGAAGCGAGAAAACGTCGTGAAGAAGCCAAAGCCAAAGCTTCCCCTTGAGCTCGCCTCCGCGCTGTTGATCGCCGCGTGCGCCACCGCGCCGAAGAACCAAGAGGCGACCAGAACCTCCGCCGACTATGCCCCGCTCAAACCCGGCGCGAACTGGACTTACGAGGTCAAGTTCCTCGGTCAAGAAGGCCAGATGAAGGTCACCCAGGTCGAGACGGACAGCGAAGGCTTCGTACTCGACGATCGCAACGGTAGCTGGAAGCACACGCCATCCGGCCTGCGCGACAAACAGCGTTATTTGCTCATGAACCCGATCTCCGTCGGCCACTCCTGGAACGCACGTGTGGGCCCGACCGTGAAGGAGACGTTCGTGATCGAGTCTGTGGGCGAGAGCTGCACGGTGCCCGCGGGTACGTTCGCCGACTGTCTCGTCGTCCACTCCTCCGTGTCGGAGCCCAAAGTCACGCTCCACATTCGTTGGACGTGGGCCAAAGGGATCGGGCTGGCCGCGTTCGACACGAGCATCGAACAGAGCCCTGGAAACGTGATCCCCCAGACGTCCCAGCGACTCGTGCACTACGCGCTCGAAGGAAAGATCCCTGAGAAGGTCGCGCCGCAACAGGCTACGCCCCCAAAGGATCCCGAGCCCGAGCCGCCCGAGAGTTGGGAGAGCAACTGAGCGCCCGATCGGCAGGGGCCCAAACATGACCGTTCGCTTCGAACGATCGGGTTCCCTCGCGATCGTCACCTTCGATCGCCCCGAAGCCAAAAACGCCATCGACGTCTCCTCGATGCTCGAGCTCTCGGGGCATCTGGAGGAGATCGAACGCGACGAGGCGATCGTCGCACTGGTGCTGGAAGCGGTCGGCCCGATCTTCGTCTCCGGAGGCGATCTCAAGGAGCTCGCAAAGATGGAGCCCGCGGAAGCGCGCGAGGCCTCGATCTCCATGCACGAGGTCCTCGGCCGCCTGGAGGCCCTGTCCGTGCCCACCATAGCGGCTCTCGACGGAGACGCCTTCGGAGGAGGTTGGGAGGTCGCGGTGGCTTGTGACCTTCGCGTCATGGCAAAGCACGCCCGGATCCACTTCCGCCAGAACGCGCTCGGGCTCACGCCCGGATGGGGAGGCGGTCAGCGTCTGCTCAGACGCGTCGGCTACTCGAGAGCGCTGCTCTGGCTGTCGACCTCTGCAACGGTCGACGCCGCCGAGGCCGAGCGCCACGGATTCGCCGACGAGCTCGCGGACGAAACCGCGTCGCGGCCTGCAGCCGCAAGAGCCCGAGCGATCGCCGAGTCGATCTCGCGTCAATCGCCGGAGGCCGTGCGCAACACCAAACGCGCGCTGATCTTCGGACGAGATCGGCCCCCCGAGCTCGCCGGCAAGCTCGAGGCCGAGCTCTTCGCGCGTGTGTTCGGCAGCCCGGATCACCGAAGCCGAACCGAAGCGCTGCTCCGTACGACCCGCTAGGAGCGCCGATCAGTCAGGCCGCAGCCTCGACGGAGTCCGACGCCGACCTGAACGACGAAGGCCGAGTGAGCGTCAGTGTCTGCGTCCGATCGTCAACGCCAGATCGTTTGCGTCGGCGTCAGATCGTCAGCGTCAGATCGTCTGCGTCAGCGTC
>CAYXDO010000262.1:0-8867 GCA_964463485.1 uncultured Myxococcales bacterium
GTGGGCGTGGAACCTGGTCGTGGAGGTGGACGATCCGAAATAGGCGCAGATCCGCGTGGCTATGAGTCCGAACGGCAACGCGTCGCACACCGATCGATCGCCGCAAGTACTCGTTCTATCTATTCTTTTTTCGACAACCCCCTCAGCGCACTCAGATCCAGGCCCGGCTGCACCCAAATCGAACCCGCCTGCCAAGACTCGGTCGACTGCGATCCGCCGCAATCAGGCGTTGTGGAACGAATCCATGACACGGGGTAAAGAGAGTCATGCGGTTGTGTCTGTTGCCGATGAGCTTGGCGTTGGCCTGCTCCGCGCCCACCGCGGGCCTCGAACGAGAACCTTTGCGCGTGTTCGCCGCGGCTTCGCTTCGGGACGTATTTTCGGGGTTGGGAGAGGTCTTCGAGCGCGCTCGTCCAGATGCGGACGTGACGTTTCAATTCGCCGGCACTCAGGAGCTTCGCGTCCAGCTCGAGAATGGGGCGGCGGCCGACGTCTTTGCGTCCGCGGATCGGCGGCTGATGGAGGACGTCGTGCGAGCGGGCCGAGTCGAGCAAACCGTCGTCTTTGCCCGCAACGAACCCGTGATCGTCGTCTCCAAGGAGGCGGCTGGGCGAATTCGGAGCCTGGCCGATCTGGCGATGGCGAGTCGACTCGTCTTGGGCACCAAGGACGTGCCGATCGGTCGCTACACGACTGAGATTCTAGATCGAGCGGGAAAAGAGCTCGGCGCCGATTTTCGTGCCCGGGTCGAGGCGAAGATCGTCTCGCGGGAGCTCAACGTGAGGCAGGTGCTGACCAAGGTCCAGCTCGGGGAGGCCGACGCGGGGATCGTGTACCGATCCGACGTCCTGAGTCTGGAGAGTGCGACATTCATCCCGATCCCGCCCGAATTCAACGTGCTCGCTGAGTATCCGATCGGGATCGTGAAGGGATCCGCACACGCAGCGCTCGCAGGGGCCTGGGTCGAGCTCGTGTTGGGAGCAGAAGGCCGACACGCGCTCGTCCGGGCGGGCTTCTCGGCGCCCGGATCCTAAGTACAGGTCCCCGCAAATTCGTGACCACGGGAGAAACCACAGAGAGCACAGAGCCGAAGCCCACAGAGCACACAGATGATGGAATGAGCACTTCTCTGTGTCCTCTGTGTCTTCTCTCCGCGTCCTCTGTGGTTTCAGCGTGGTCACGAACTTCCACGGACGTGTATAAATAAGCACCGTAGGCAGGATTAAGCCTCGCTCGGCGGTGAATCGGGCTACGACGGGCACGGCATGAATTTCGGAGCCTTTTTCACAACCTGTCAGTGGTGTGTGGGTCGCCGAACGATCTCGACGATGGGACCGGGCTTCGGTGGCGCTGGCGGCTTGGGCGTCTCCTTCGCGCTACTCTCCGTGGATGCTGGCGCGGGGCCCGCTTGGTCGCCCGCTTTGACCTCTTCGGCCTTTTTCTCCTCCAGCTTCTTTGTGAAGAGCTCTACGGCTTCGATGAGGTCCTCGAGCGCGGCGTCGGCCTGTTCGATGCTCCCTTCGAGGGACCGTACATAACGCACGGCCGCCTTGCAGACGCGCCGGAAGTCCTTCGGGTTGGTAGGTGCAGTCATCGCTCACTCCATACAATGTTCGTCGCGCGATCGCTTGTGCTTTCTCGCATGGCTGCGCTTGGGGGATGCACGGAGCCGACGCGGCAATTCGGACTCATGGGCGATCGAGCGCGACGCTAACTGTCCCGTCTCCGTCCCAGAGAAACAGAGTTTGCCCGAAGCCTGCGGCGGCCTGGTGCACGCTTTGGGAGACGGTAAGGCGTTGGTTCAGAGGCGGTCGCACGATGTGCCCGCCGGAGTTGATCACGGCGAGACCCGAGGTCTGCGAAACGAGCGATACGGCATCAGCGACTCGACTGAAGACGGATCTTTCGTCGGGGAGCCGGCAGAGGGTGCCGAGTGTATGTAGACTCGCGGTGCCGCCCTTGCAGGGATCGGCTCGGCCGCGGAGCTGGAAGAAGACGGCGTGCGGGTAGAGGTCGGACGGGTTGGCTGCGAGCTCGACCGCCAGTGAGAGGTCGGATCCGCACTCGGCGTCGACGGCGCTTGGGGAGGGCAATCCGTCGGCCATGGGGTCGGCCACCTCGAGATCGATGTCTGCGAACCAGTGGCCCTCGGCCCGAACCGATTGGCCTCGATCCACGACGCGGATCAGCGCTCTTGAACCCGTCACCCATGCGACGCCTTGGGCTGAGTCGATCCTTCGGAACCGCTGTACACACGTCGAGACGTCGGGAGCTCGCTCGAGGGCGCTCGTGCGAGGGTCGTCGTACTCCGGAGTGATCGCAGAGAAGGTGGCGGGTTCGATGGGTCCGAACGCAGGAATCGTCACGACCAGCATCGAGTCCGTACCCAGAACAGCCCACCGATCGGCGCCGAGTCGCGCTGCGCCGATGGGTCTGAACGGGAGCTCCGCTTCGTCGGACCCGTCGCCGAAGGTCCCGCGTCGAACGAAGTCGGCGCCGGTGGCTTTGGTCCCGAACACGACATATCGTTTGGGATCCAACGGATCGACCTCCAGGTGCACCACGACGTCGTCGGCCTCGAGGTCGGAGCTCGGGGCGAGCTCGGCGACCTCGATCGACTCGCAGGTCGAGCCCGCTGCTCTCAAGCTCACGACGTTGGAACCAGCTCGCGCCACGACCAGTTGGCCTGGCGTCGACGCCGCACCTATCCGGTTTCCGGCTCCGTCGGCCGGACCGTAGAGGGCCTCGAGCGGTCCGTCCGTGGGCCCGCGCAGGATGGTGTGATTCCGAGTCGAAAGCACCCAGCGGCCGGAGATGCGGAGGTTGGAGAGACTCTCGGTGGCCTCACCGAAAAATCCAGGGTGAGCAGGTCCGAGTGCGACATCCGTCGGGGGTCCGGACGCTGAGATCAAGACTCCGCGGGATCCGAAGGAAGCCAGGAGGTCTCCGTTTGGGAGCCTCGAGAGGGACTGGCAGGAGCCGGCCCGCGTGGCGGTCAGCGTCAACCTCGCGTCTTGGGAAGACAGATCGACCTCCACGAGCGCGCCGCGACCGCCTCCGCAGGGCGCCGATCGATTCGAGAGCTCTGCGCACAAGAACACACGGCCGTTCAAAGATTCGGCGCCTCGGACCGAACGCAGAGTCTCGGAACCCACCGCGGGGTGTGATTCGAGTCGGCATTCGAAGTCAGCTGTCGTTCGTGGGTCGACGGAGGCGATCCCGCCGATTGGACTGATGGCCACGATTTCGTTTCGTGCGGAAACGAAGGACTCGATGCCGTCCGATCGTCCTCCCCAGTGACAACCGACCCGCTGCGACAGGACACGACGTCGACACCGCCCTCCGACGGACTCACAACTCATGACGGCCGTGACGTAGTTTGCGACGTTGGCAGGGACGATCCCTCCCAGCCAAACGCCGCTGTCGTCTTTGAGCGCAGCCTGAGTCGTGAAGTCTTCTCCGATCGTCTCGGTGACGTCCACGACCGAACCGTCGAGCCCGACCGAGCGATGGCGGCTCAGTTGATCCTCGTCTTCGGCGTTCCAGCGAGACAAGAGAAAGCGGTCGCCGAGGGCGCCCAGGTACGACGTGACCTCCCGAGCCAAAAGCTCGAGCTCGAAGCGCTCTCCATTGGGGCCGAAGAGCATCAGGACTTGGCCGGCATCGGCCGCCACGGTCCCGTCGGACGCGATCGTCGACTGATGTAGACTCAGCGCCGCGCCCTCTGGGAGGACCGGACAAACGGTGAGCTTGCGGGGCTCCTCGCTCGTGACCGTGGGCATGCACTCGCACTCACCTGGCCAAGTCACCCTGATTTGCTGGGCAACATGCACGGGAAGCTCGTCGACCCGGACGACCTCGGAATCCATGCGCGCATAAGTCATATCCGGCGGGCGGCCCAAGGGGCATGCGGATCCCGGATGGGAGATCAGTTTAGCATCGGCGTCGAATCGAGGATTGGGACATCCGCAGGGGTTGGACCCGATGGAGACTCCGGCGTCGCCGAGCGCGTCCGCCCCGAGGGGCGATCCGTCAGGGTTCGAGAACTCATCGAGGTCGAGGATCCAAAGCGCCGCTCGAGTCTCGGAGTCGAGGCTCAAGCGATCGATGGCGGTCCTTCCGAGCTCGACGGCGATGCGCTCGTTGTCTTCGAAGCCCACGACGACGAGGCTGTTCGGAGGGGCCTCGAGGAAAACAACCGGGCTGCAGGCGAGGAGGTTTGCCGTGAGTGGGAGCACCCATGGTGTGGTTGGTGGGGCCCTCATGAGAGGCTATCCCCAGATTTCGCGTTCTTGCTCCGAGTGGTACCGACCGCTCGTGGCCGTGCGACGCGCGCAGTTGCTGGAGATCGACGCCGAGCATCCGGAACCTCACCGAATTAGGCAAGCGGTGAATCGAATCTCGGCTGGCGAAATCGTCATCTATCCCACGGACACGATCTATGGGCTAGCCGCCGACATCGAGAGTCGCGAGGCGATGGAACAATTGTATCGAATGCGAAATCTCGATCGCACCAAGCCCTTGTCGCTGGTGACGACGTCGCTGTCCGAAGTGTCGAAGTACGCGGTGGTCAGTGACGACTGCTATCGGTTCATGCGTCGCGCGTTGCCAGGTCCCTACACGTTCATCTTGGGTGCCACGAAGGAAGTGCCGAAGAGCATGGGTTACAGGAAGCGCCGAACGGTCGGCATTCGAATTCCGAATCACAAGGTGGCGCTGGCGCTGGCCGAGGCGCTCGGGCGACCCATGCTCACGACTTCGGCGTTGGACGGAGACGAAGCCGGCGGGCTCTCGGATCCGATCCGATTGGCGGAGCGATATGGAGCGGAGGTTGCGCTCGTGCTCGACTCCGGGATCCTTCGTGGCAGCCCGTCGACGGTCATCGACTGGAGCGAGGACGTGCCGGCGTTGGTTCGAGCGGGAGCGGGCGACGTGAGTGGTGTGGAGTTTGCCGAGTAATCACCTCGACAGCTTCACCTTTGACGTCCTGACGAAGGCCTAGAATTAGAACGGCGCTGACCAGTCGTCGCACGCGACCGCTTCAGCTCGTCGCCGACCTGCGCCGACGACGGAGCCGCAAGAGCTGCTTGCGGCGTAGCGGCCTCCGCCAGGTCATCGACGTCGCTGATGAGTAATCGCGGGGAAACATGCCGGGCAAGCTCGGAATGGACAGGCACCGCTCGGAATCAATCGGGGGCATCGCTCGGAATCAATCGGGGGGCGCTCGAAATCGAATCGAGGCACCGCTCGGAAGAAGGACTTGCGGGGAGCCGTACTCAGAGCGGGCCGCACTGCATCTCGTCCTCTGTGAGCGGCCATCGCCAGCAGGGAGAGTCTGCAAAAGCTTCGAGGGATTCCGGCGCTTCCCAAGCACGAAGCGCGGTCCCGAGGCCCCATAGCGCTTCCCAGGTGGACCCGAACCGCGCGATGGTGACGGTGACGTTCTCCGCGTGATCCAACGACGCCGGGAGGAGGACCGATGGCGCGGGCCGGGAATAGACTGTCCAGCGACCCTTTGGCCCATCGACGACGACACGAATCAGGGTCGCCGACTGATCCAAATCCTGAAACTCGACTGACCGCGCCTGCATTCGTATTCGCGCTCGTACCGGAGCCAGGAACGATCTTTGAATCTGGATTGACTCGGGAAGCGGGACTTCGTTTGCACCGGCGACGAGAACCGATCGAGGGATGGGGAGGCCGTCTTTGGCATGGTCGAGATTCAGGGCTACGAAGGCGAAGACGAGCGTCGAGCCATCGACGATAGGCAAAGGCGAAAGCGCAAACGGTAGCGCGCCGTCGAAGCGACGAAAGGAGGGCCAGAGATCGGGCGTGCGCACAACGCCGTTCTCGATGCGCGCCGCTGCGAATCCCAGGGGCAGCAGGCCAAACTGGGGGAGCTTCGTTAGACCAATTCCGAACAGCGCCGCCTCACCCATGGGCGGTACTGGAGGCAGCAGTACCGAAGTCAGCAACTCGTGTGATTCGAGTGCAATCTGAAGTCCCAGCCCCCTCCGTTGAGCGCTCGAAACCATGATAGGCAGCGCCGATCGTGCCAAACACAGGTCCGCACCATACAAATCGGCCGCGTGGTTCGCTCCGACAACGTCGATGACACGTGCGGCCTCGACGTCGCTGGACTCCATCGCTGCCGACCAAATGAGAGTGGGAGTGGCCGATGGTTGGAGTCGAAAGCAACCCATTTCACCACTCGCGACGGGTTCGAGGCACCGATCCTTGGCTCCCCTCGAATCGTCCATCGGGAAATGAGGTCCCGACTCTTCCGAACCCCACTCCACGACCAAACCGCCCGGCAATGGAGGCAGTTGGTCGGCTGCGGCAGCGGGACCCAGCACTCGCGTCATCTCGAAGTCAAGAAGGCGAGGCTCCACTGCGAGTCCCACGAGAGCGACCCACGCACCAAGGTTGCGAGACAGAGACTGGCGGTCGACCACGCCTCGCAACGGCATTCCGCCGACGACCGCTGGCGCCACCCGAATGAGCAAATCACCAGCAGGTGCCCCAAGCACAGTGACTGTCCCCGTTTGCGCGGCGACGCTCACTTCCCCGGCAATTCCATTGACGAACTCAGCCGAGCCGTACCTGTCGGTACGAAGAGTCGCCGATCCCGGCTGAGTAACGGGAACCATGCGCGGGCTCCGATTTGTTGCAAGCTCCAAGAGGACGACCTTCCTGTACCCCGGGTCCGTGCGACTGAAAGTCGTGACGGTCGCGGTACCCGAGCACACCACCTGCCCGAGCGCTGCAGAGGCGAAGCTTCGAGTCGTCGTGGCGCTTCCGACCAGCACCTCCCCGGAGGCGAGTAGGCCCGCACCCGTGCGCTCCAAGGCCGGATGCTGGTTTAAGGCTACGAGTCGGTCGAGCTCATCGACCTCGACAACCGCGGTATTGAGCGGTTCGCCTTCGAGCACAAACGGGTCCGAGCGGAAGGCGCACGCGGCCGGCCTGCGCGGAGGGCGGCACCGACCCTGGTAGCAACCGTCTCCTCGGCCACACTCGGAAGAATCGAAGCACGTCCACTCTTCGCAGATTCCGCGTCGTCCGCACCGCCCCGGCGAGCACGACTCGTCGCTGTCGCAGAGAAGGTGCTCGCACCATCCTATCACGCTTGGCTTCGGAAAAGTCCCTTCGGGGCGAGCGCACACACTGCCGATTGGACACTGAAAGTCGTAGACGCAGCGATTCGGCGTGGTGGAACCGTCCCCACCTGCGTCGCGGCGCTGAATTACCGGGTCAGCGCAGGACGCGGAAACGACGAGGAAGGCAAACGTGGCGTGTGCGAACTGCCCAACCTCAGGGCGGGACGACCTGGCAACCATCGCTACCATCTCCTATCGGACACAAGCAGTAGCGCTCGATGAATTCGTGTCCGTCAATCACGATCGAATCCACTGCGAACTGGCCACGAGAGACGTCCAGCTCGACTCTGATCGGTCCGTCTGGAATCATGAGCTTCGGCGTTTCGATCCAAACCCAGCCCCCTGAAGGCGCCGGCAACGCCAGTTCCGTCCAAGCGCCGTCGTTGACTCGAACACGGACTTCCGTCTCGGCGTCCCAGCCGCCAGCGGCAATCAGGATGCCCCGATTGTCCCCAGCAAAGGGCACCTCTCCGAATTCGTGAGTCACGGGTGATGTGGCTGGCGTGAGCAAGGAGAATGCGTGCCCTGACGCCCCTGACCAGAAGATTGCGTTCGCCAATATTCTGACCTCGCGTCCCAGAATGTCCCCGGTGACGGGATCAACGACGACGCCGATGCGAAGGCCGTTCTCACCTTCGACAACGTTCTGTTTCAGTGTGACGTGAGACGGAAAAGGCGCGCCAGGGTAACGATGCAAACCCAAGTTGGACTCGAACACGGGCGAGCATACTTCTGCTCCGCCGACGCAATGGTGGCTAAAAACGTCCTGAACGCGATTAATGTCTTCGACGCTGATTCTCCCGTCCGAGAAATAGTCCATATATCTTCCTTGCGCCGAATACATGAATACGTATGGGTCGAAGCCGGATAGTGCCAGGACAACTGCGTGCGAATACGCGTTATTGGCAGCGGTCAAAGCCAGGTCGGCGTGCGACAGGATGGCGGCGCCGCTCGGCGTGTCCAAGTAGGGAGCCCGAGCCTTGTTCCAAGCGAGCTCCCAATAGACGTAACTCATCGGAGCTGAGCAGCCGTAGGGACGGAGTTCAGGATCTGCGCAGGCGGGGTTGCGGCCCCAGAAGAGGTCCATCTGCAGCGAGTTGTCTGCTTTCAGACCCTGACCGTCGAGCGGCTCCAGGGTCCATTCACCATGGTGTAGTCTGTCACGGTGCTTGAAAACACCATGTGTGAACATGCCCATGAAGTAATGAGATGCCCAGTCTCCTCGAACAACCATTCGGTATAGGGCGTACCGCAGGGCGAAGACGTTTGCCCATCCTTCTCTCGTGGCCCGAGTGCCTGGCAGGGACCGCGAGAGCGGTCCCTGATAGGTGTCAGAGACGAAGTGTCCGTATTCGTGGGCCATGGTATTCAGGTTTAGGGCTTGAGCTTCAGTGGTGCGGTTCTCGGTATTGCTTGGTACCAGCCGGTCCGCCAGGATGAGACGATCTGAGAGCGGATCAAAGCAGGCAGGCGCACCAGTGCAGACGTCCGGAAGCCCGGTGTCTTCGTTCACAACAACGACACGCGGATGAGTTGGATAGCCGGCGGGCATGCGAAAACCCAATAGACCATTTTTGCTTCGTGCAACGTCGAGGAGCTGGACGTAGGCATTCGCCACGAGCAAGTCGAATTCAGGCGCGCTCGCCCATGGACGGGTCGGGATCGCCGTCGGAGCTGAGGCCTACTGGTGGTCACCCTTTGGTTTGG
>CAYXDO010000263.1:0-8752 GCA_964463485.1 uncultured Myxococcales bacterium
CCTAATCCTGCCTGATCCCCGCCTAATCCTGCCTGATCCCCGCCTAATCCTGCCTTGAATCCTGCCTAGTCTTCGTTCTCCGAGTCCATCGCCGCCCGGACGTCCGGTGCGTCCTCCCCGCCCACGGGCGTGGGTACGATCGGCGGCGGTGGAATCGAAGTCTTCTCCACCGCGATGGGGCGATCGAGCTGGTACGAGAGTCCGAGGCTCCCGATCCCTCGCCGCCGTAACGCCTCGATGTCCTGCACGATGTAGCGGGCCTCGCGCTTGTCGAGCACGCCCTCGTCCTTCAGCTTCTTCAGAGAGTTCGCCAACGCCTTGCGCGTGACACCGAGGTCGCGGGCCATGCCGTCTTGAGTCAGCGGAACGGTGAGCTTCACGTCCGACCCGGAGGCCTTTTCCCCGAAGAACTCGACGTAGTCGAGGAGCAGGTTGGCCAGCCTGGTGTCGACGTCGAAGAACGCCAGCAGCTTCTCGTTGTAGGCCGCGATACACAGACGAGCCGACAGGTCGAGGCACAGAGAGTGCGTGAAGTTGTGCTGAGTCTTGACGACGTGCCGAAATGTCGCAGTCGGGATCAACAAGATCTGGGAGGGCTCGAGCGTGGTCACGTACTCGAGAAAGGGCCGACCCGCGATGACCTCCATTTCTCCGAACATCGCGGGCGCGTGAAAGAGCTTGAGTAAGACCTCACTCTCACCGGATCTGTGAAACACGCGGACGGCGCCCGAGAGCAACGCGAACGCCTGGTCGGGGGGGTCTCCCTCCTTGAGCACGGTTCGCTTCGCGCGGTACGGTACCAATCGGCTCGCTCGAACGACGGCCCGGAGCACGGGCTCGTCCAACGTCGCCAGGAGCGGGTGACCTTTTGCGGCGCGGACGATGGCTTCCTCATCCATGGCGAACGACGGGCGGGCCGCAGCATACGCCGAAGGAACTTGGGAGCAAGAGCTCTCGTCTGCCTCCATCGAATCGATGGAGATTTGTGAGCTCGCCGAGCAGGTCTTGTTCGGCGCGACCTTGGCAGAGAAGCTGGTGCGGCCTCGTCGGCTCACCGACCACCGTCCGCGACGGGACCTTCCTCCTGTCGCCCAGCCGACCCGTCCCAAGGAGCTCGCCTTCACGGCGCGGGCCGACCGGCGGATCCCGAGCCGTGAGTCCTTGAGCCGCGAGGACGCGCGCGCGGAGCTCCTGCACGCGTTCGCCAACCACGAGCTCTTGGCGATGGAGCTCATGGCGCTCGCTTTGCTGCGATTTCCCGACGCGCCTCCTCGTTTTCGGCGCGGCCTTGCGGCGGCTCTCCTCGAGGAGGAGGTCCATCTCGCTTTGTATCGCGAGCGAATTCGAGCCCTGGGTCTCGACCTCGGCGCGTTCCCGACGAGTGGGTTCTTCTGGACGGCGCTGTCCGGCATGGAGTCTCCCGAGCGTTTCGTCGCCGCGATGAGTCTGACTCTGGAGCAAGCGAACCTCGACTTCGCCGCAGAATACGCCGAAATTTTCGGTCGCCTCGGAGACGACGCGACCAAGAGAGTGCTGCTCCGAGTGCTCGGCGACGAAATCCGCCACGTCAGATTCGGGTTGCGTTGGTTTCAGCGCTGGCGCGACCCATCACTCTCGCTGTTCGACGCCCACGCGGCCACTCTCACTTTTCCGCTCACGATGGTGCGCGCCAAGGGTCCGCGATTCTGCACGGATGCGAGAGCTCGGGCCGGACTCCCGGCCGAGTATGTCCAAAAGCTCGTGGTGTTCGGAGCCTCTCGCGGTCGGCCCCCCGACGTCTTCGTCTTCAATCCCGAGGCCGAAGACGAGCTCGCCGGCCGCGGCCCGCGGTCCAAGGCGGTCACTGAGTTGGTCTCGGACCTCGCGCCCCTCATGCTCTTCCTCGCGAAGTCGGACGACTTGGTGCTCGTACCCAAACGTCCATCAACCGAGTTTCTCGTCGAGCTCACCGAGGTCGGGTTCACGCTCCCGGAGATCGTGGAAGAGACCCCAGCGCTCGAGCTCGGACGCAGGACCCTCGGCCACCTGCAACCTTGGGCATCCACGAAGAGCGTTCTGAGCTCGGTCCGTGCGCGGATCGGCCACTCGATCGCTGGCACCGAGACGCCCGCCGCCCTCTTCTCCAAAGCTTGGCCCATCGAACGAGCCGTCGGCACGGAGTGGGACGTCTCCAACCGCCGGTTCATAGCCTCCGCGATGGCCGAGTTGGAGAGTCTGGTGTCACGAGCGAGCTCACACGGCGCGAAGCTCGTCGTGAAATCCGAGCACTCCGCGTCGGGACGGGCCCGAGCCTGGCTCAAAGGTCCGCTCGACGAGAAATCGAGGCTGTTCGCCGAGCGAGCGCTGTCCGAAGGCCGAGTGATCGTCGAGGAATGGAAGGACGGCGTGGCCGACTTCGGCGTGCTGCTCCACGTCGGCGCCAAAGACCCCATCCTCGGAGTCCGGAGATTTCTCACCGACCCTCGCGGACGTTATCGCGGCCATATACTCCTGGACCCGCTCGCCTCGTTCGATGCGGGAACCCGCGCGGAGCTCGGGCGAATGGGGCTTCTCGAGGTACTCAGACGCGCAGGCCGATGGGTTGCCGGGGAGCTGGCCCAGGCGGGGTTCAGCGGCTTCGCGGGCCTCGACGCGCTCCTGTTTCGAGCTCAGTCAGGGCAGCTCGCGCTCGAACCCATCCTCGAGATCAACCCGAGGCGGACGATGGGTCACGTCGCGCTCGCACTCGAGCGTCGCATCAACCCGCGCGCGGCGGCGCTGTGGCTTCACGTCACCAAAGACGAAGTCACTCGCCTCGGTCACCGAGAGCTCGAGTCGTGGATCGGCACCGTCCGAACCTCCCCGACCTTCGACAAGAACGGTCGTATCAACCGCGGCGTATTGAGCACCAACGACCCGCGCGCAAAGAGAGTCGCCACGGTCCTCGTGGCAGCGGAGAGCTTCGACAGCGCTTTCGGAGTCATGAATCGGACCTGACCCGAGGCTAAAGTCGAGTCATTGCCGACGAGGCGTGACAGCGTCTCCGCGCCCCATGCCCGAACCCACGCGCCGTCCACACGCGCGCCCGTTTCACCAAACACGACCAGCCGAACCCGCGGAGCCGGCCCGGACTCGTTCTGGACGAAGCTCCGGAACATAGGTTGTGAGTTAGCGTTCCTAAGGACCAAGTCATCCACGAAGCCTCGAGGCTCGTACGCCTGTAGCGACTCCGAACGCACGATCGCGACGACGCCCAACCCTTCGACCTCGATCCCAATGAGCTCGCACGTCAACCATCTCGCGAGCTCCGGCGGATATTCCCTCTCCAGCACCACGAGAATGCGTCCATTCAAAGGAAACGTCTCGCCGTCCGCGGGATAGACGTGGCGTACCATTCGGACGCGACCCGTCTGCCTCGGCGGGGCCCACTCTCCCCGTTCGGACGACCGAGTCGCAACAGCGCGGACGAGCAGCAGCAGCAAGCCCGACGCGAGCGCGAGCGTCGGTAAATTAAGGCGCTTCCGCATGCTCGATCAACCTATCATCAACGGCCTCCTCGGAGAAACTGCCCGTCGCCCCAGACTCACCCCGACCCTCGCCGGTGTCCGAGTCCCTGGCCCAGTGGTCCGGGAGGGTTCGACGCGCCCGCGACTTGTCCCCTGCCCTCGCCTCGTTGATCATTCGCTCATGGCATCGCGCATGCTCCGATGGATTTGGGTCTCATTCCTCGGAGGATGCGGGAGCGGTCCCGTACTCGAGCTCGCGATCGAAGGCCCCGAGGCGGTGCATTCGGGCATCGACGTCGTGTACCGCGCCAAGACCAACGCCGAGCCCGGCACCGCGTCCCTTCGCTGGAGCTGTTCGCTCGACGACCCTTCGGTGGTCGACGAGCCCCGCCCTTGCGCGTTCGTGATCGATCGCGGAACCGAAGCCTCGGAGCAAATCGGGGTTCTCTTCGCTCGCGCTCCCGATCCGTCTTCGACGGCCGCGGAGGTCGACGTCTTCCTCACCCTGGAGGCCTCGGGCACGGTTCGGGCAGAGGAGACTTCGGGTTCGTTCGTCAAGCGCGTACGGGTCAAAACGGGCCGAGCGACCCAACTCGACGCGACCGAATTCGAGCCTCGGGAATGGCTCACGGCCTGTTCGTTCACCGCCGAGGATGGCCGGAGCTCCCTGCAGACTCATGTCGCCGACCTCGGCCACCCTGGGACTTGGGTGCGCTCCGACGCCGTGTTCGAGGACCAATTCTCCGCGAGCCTCGGGGGTTGGTACAACCTCAGGGCCAGCCCGTCCGTCCACGCCTGTCACCTCTTCGATGGCGCCGCCATCGACCTGAAGGAAGCCGGAGGCATTCGGAATCTCCTTTTTTCGTTCGATGGTCTCGGCCTCCCCGTCGATGGGTCCGATTCCCTCGCCTACGCCTTCGCCGCCCTTCGGCAAGGCTCCACGATCTACTTGGCCGCCGATCAAACGAGCTCCGGCCGAATCTTCGGTCGGCCTGCATTGGGCTGGACGCGTGTTCAATTCCCTAGCCTCGAGGCCGAGGACTTCGTCGCCTACTCTCACGCCGATCGCGGCCTCGACACGACGAACTCGCCCGACTTTTCTTCCGCCGGCGAACCCATCTCCGTCGGGATCTTCTTGGCGCCCTACGGCGTTGGCCATTTTCCGCTGTCGTCGAGTGCGAGCTACGGGTTCGATAACCTCCGAGTGGAGCTCGACGCGCCCAGGGTCGACTTCGATCTCGACGACGTCCCCGACGACGTCGACAACTGCTTTCTGTCCAACCGAAGCCAGGTCGACGCGGACATGAACGGGATCGGGGACGCCTGCCAAGACGACGATCGTGACTCTATCGCGTTCACCAAGGACAACTGCCCGGTCGCCTTCAACCCAACTCAGAGCGACAGTAACGACGACGGTCGGGGCGACGCCTGCTCGGACTCCGATCGTGACGGCATCATCGACTCCGCGGACAACTGCAAGAAGCTCGCGAACCCCACCCAAGACGACGGAAACGGAAACGGAGTCGGCGACGTCTGTGAAGATGTCGACCGCGACCGAATCCTGGACCGAAATGACAATTGCCGCCTAGTACCCAACTACGAGCAGCAAGACACCGACAGGGACGGGCAAGGCGATTCCTGTGACCTTCCTCGCGTCGAGTTCGAAGTGTGGTCCTCCTCCGGCTCGCGCGGCCCCGTGTTCGAAGCCTACGACACGCTCTTCATCAAGCCGCGCTACCCAGGTTCGATCTCCGACGTCGAACGGGTGATGTGGCAACTCAGCCCGATGGGTTCCATCGATCCGCACGCCACGCTGATTTCCGGGCAAGTCGCGCCGGAGTGTCTGGATCTGAGGACGATCTCGAACGCGTGCGGGAGGCTTCAGGCCGCCGAGGTTGGGAGCGTCGCCGTGCACGTGAGTGTCGGACTCTCGGTGCCCCGCGGAGGCGCCCGGGAGCTGGCCTCCACCGTCAACCTCTCCTTCACGCCGGGACTTTACTCGCTCACCCCCAACCAGCTCGAGCTCACGCCCGGCGATGACGTTCAGCTCGAGGCCGTGAGCAGCTATAACGGCGTGGACATCTCGAACTGGACCTGGACGCTGGGTGTGGCGGACACCGATCGCTCACCTGTTGTTATCGTCGGCAAGTCGAGCGGTCGAGCTTGGCTGGTCAAAGTCCCGGCGGGGCGGAGATTCGTCGTGGTTCGTTTGGATGCCACCACGACGGAGGGCATGAGTATCCAGCGCGAGCATCGTTTCCCGATCGACTGAGTCGCCGGAGGTAGGTAGCCCTGGCAAACTCAGCCCGCTCCAGCCCGCACGAAGCTCGCTGTCCAGGCGGTCGTGCGTTGGGCCGAAGCGAGCGAGGTTGGAAATCGGAGCGCGCGGGCGTGTGCGAGTAAGCACTCCCGAAGCTCGGGAGTGACTACCCTGCTCGACTCGATACCGAGCGCCGCTACGCGGCCGTCGGGCTCGATCTCGAACCGCACCTCGAGCCTTTCGTCCACCCCGAGCCTCCCGGCGGTGCAGTAGTCGATGCCCATCCATTGAGCAATGGTCCGCCGGAAGGCCAGCTCCGCGGAGTCCCCGGGTCGCGACGGCTCGGGCGTTGGCGATGTTGCCTCAACGAAATGTCGCGACTCGGGAACGTCGGAGCTCTGTTGGGGTGGAACGAAGGTCGAGGGGAAGTCGGCCTCGGGAGCCGCAGGGGGGTCGGAGGCACGCACACTCACGAAGCCGGCTTCCGCTCGATCCTCGCCAATTAGGGGTTGAAGCGGTTCGGGAGACTCGGACCACGCTGGATCGGGCTCCACGTTCGTCGCGAGAGTGAGATGCGGGGCCAACTCGGGTCCCGGCAAGTCGATGACTTCTCCCTCACCCACCAAGACGACTGCGACCTTCGACCGCTCTTCCGTCACGCGGTAAGAGAACATGCCGGCAGCAAAGGCAAGCACGGCGAGAATGGCGAGCCTCCACCGCATGGAGGGACGAGAAGCATCGGGTGTGCCACTCTCGGCAGAATGAGTTGAACGGCCGAGCGCTACTCGAGGTGCGAATAATTTCTTGTCTGGTCGGAAATTTCAGGCGGCAGCGATACGTGACCGTGGGACAGAAATTTCAGGCGGCTCCGAGACGTGAACGTGCTTTCACTCTGGCGCCCGAGGGCACTCGCGATTCTGCAGATCGCGGTGCGAGGTCAACAGCGGCACTCCCGTTCGAACATCTGGCACCCTTCGGCGTCGCCGGCTTCACAGCGCTCGTGCCAGCTCGCGCAATGTTCTGCTGGGATCTCGCAGGCAGGCGCAGGATCGACGTCGCAGACGCACTCACGCTCGAACAACTCGCAGCCTTCGGCGTTTCCGGCTTCACAGCGCTCGTGCCAGCCGCGGCAGTCGGCGGCCGGAGTTCCGCAGATGGTCTCGGGCGCGGGCTCGACCGCGGGGTCGCAGACGCACTCGCGCTCGAACAACTCACAACCCTCGGCGTTTCCGGCCTCACAGTGCTCGTGCCAGCCGCGACAGGTCGTCACGGGCGTTCCGCAGAGTGTCTCCTCGTCGTGTGGTTGCTCGCCCGTGGGCTCGGCGTCACAGCGACACTCACGCTCGAAGAGCTCACAGCCCTCTGCATTCCCAGCCGCACAACGCTCGTGCCAGTCTCTGCAGGTAGCCTCGGCCGTGCCGCAGACCGCGTCCGGATGGTCCGCTGGCTCGCCGTCATGGGCAGGCTCGCCGTCATGGGCAGGCTCGCCGTCATGGGCAGGCTCGCCGTCATGGGCTGGCTCGCCGTCATGGGCTGGCTCGCCGTCATGGGCTGGCTCGCCGTCATGGGCTGGCTCGCCGTCATGGGCAGGCTCGGCGTCCTCCTGTCGGTCGCCCGGGTCGCGTGCGTCGCGCCCCGAGGCCACTTCGTCCCCGTCGGCCATCCCGTCACCGTCGCTGTCACCGTTCGCCGGGTCGGTCCCAAGCGCGGCTTCTTGTTCGTCCGTCAGTCCGTCACGGTCCGTATCCACGGCCAGTGAGCCCTGGAGGGACACGCCGCAGCTCATGAGGAGGCCAGCCAGGAAGTAACCGAGAGTCGTCTGATGTCGCATGTTTCTTCTCCATCCACACTTCAGCCCTCAAATCCTCCCAAGAAGGGAAACCGGGGTCCAAGTGGTTCTGGGTGGTATTGGTCGGGTCGCCGGAAAAGAAAAAAACTTTTCTCGGCCCCGGAACGGCCTCGGCGTCGTCGACGCGAGCACCGGCAAGTTTGCTGCAAGTCGTGCGTCCACGAAGCGGCGCGCGGTCGCCCTTCAGCTCGACGAGGGACTCAACGTAGATTCGGCCAGCAAGAGCCGACAGGCATGGTCGAATCGAATCGACCGCGGCGTAGTCGGTTAGTTGAACGTATAGGCCGAGGCCTCGGACGGCTTTTTGGGATCGATGCCGACATAAAAACCGTGATCCGACCCGGTCGGATTGTTCATGGAGAGCACCACCGGATACTCGTTGGTGTAGCTGTAGGGATCGGAATCCTGTCCAGGAAAGAAGGCGTGGCCAGGCACGATTTGTTTCCGCATCGCCGAGATCTCGGCCGCCGAGTGCTCTTCGGCGAGATCCGAGAACTCCTCGTCGAACTGCTTGCGCATCGCGTTCGTCGCGGCGTCCAACGTAGCCTTGGTCAACTTGACCGGGCTGAGGACGTGCCCGCCGGCGTAGCTGATCGCGTGAGCTGACTTCTTCTCTCCACCGAGCTCGTAGTCGAACGTGAAGCTCGACCCGGAGCTCTTGACGTTGGAGATCTTCACCGCAGCGGCAGACTCGGCCATCCCCGAATCGGTCAGGAGCGCCTTGAATTCCTTCGCGAGCGCTGCTGGGAGCTGCTTGTGTCCCGTGAGTTGCTCGATCCGTGCGGACACCGCGCCTTGGCCGCGCGTCTCGAACTGACCGAGAGTCTTTGCAGCCGGAGCCGTCTCCGATCCGACGAGGACCTTGGCCGCTTCGACGAACTTCTGAGTGCGCGCAAACGTCGCAGCCGGATCGGCCGACTTGAAGATCTCTTTGATCCCCGCGTCTGCGATGGCCTTGGCGTCTTTGCTGCTGACCGATCCCGCGCGGTCGTTGGTGAGGGCCCGGGCAAGTGCCTTCTGGATGGAGGTTGAGCTCGACATGCGGACATTGTCGGGTGATGTGGGCAGAAGTTGCGAGAAAAATAGTTCGTCCATGAGGCGCCGTACTTAGTACAGGTCCCCGCAAATTCGTGACCATTGGAGAAACCACAGAGAGCA
>CAYXDO010000264.1:0-8742 GCA_964463485.1 uncultured Myxococcales bacterium
AACGAGCACGAGCACGAACGAGCACGAGCACGAACGAGCACGAGCACGAGCACGATTTCCTGGGAGCGAATTCCCAGACTTGTCGAGTTCTGGAACGGACAAGAGTGAAACTCGAAAACCTCCATGCTCGTGCCCGTGCTCGTACTCGTGCTCGTGCTCGAAAGATTTCGAGGACTTACAAATTTGACACAGTAGTAGAAAACTCTTCTCCGCTCGGCGCCTTCAGGCGTAGGAGGACGGATGAGCCAAGCGCCCCGGCTGATGCTCGCAGCGCTCTTGGCCCTCACGGGCTGTAAGCGAACCGCTCCGCAGGAAACTGATCCGGACGCGTC
This sequence comes from uncultured Myxococcales bacterium, assembly GCA_964463485.1. Taxonomy (GTDB): domain Bacteria; phylum Myxococcota; class Kuafuiibacteriia; order Kuafuiibacteriales; family Kuafuiibacteriaceae; genus CAYXDO01. The sequence goes on from CAYXDO010000264.1 coordinate 333, forward strand.
CTTGCCGCTGCCCTCCCTGCCGCTTCACGCCGAGGGGCCTGGGGACGACGAGCTGTTTCCGCCCGTCCCGCCGCACCCGCTCGCGGTTCGAGTCTGCACCGCGCTGCACGGGCTGCCCGTGACTCGGCGGGCCGAGTGTTGCGCTCAGAAGCCCGGGTTTGCGGCGATCCAGCCATGTATTCATTCGCTGAGCTCCGCGCTGACGGGCACGAGCACCCTGACTTTGTCGGAGTCCCGCGTCTCGGCCTGCGAGTCCGCGATGAAGGTCGCACTCAGCGGATGCGATTGGGTCGGACCGATTGCCCCAAAGGTTCCGAACGAGTGTCGCTCGCTCGTTTCGGGCACGCTTCCGCTGGGTTCGCCTTGTCGCTCGTCGCTCCAGTGCGCCTCGGACCTCCAGTGCCTCGGCCTCAGCGCGGCGACTCCCGGTCAGTGTGGACCTGCCTTGCCGGTGGGATCGATGTGCCGGTCAGGCGTGGACTCGGTCGCCTTGATGCTTCGCGACGAGTCCAGTCGGCCCGAATGCAAGAATGGGTACTGCGCCCGAGGTCGCTGTGAGCCGCTGGGAGGCAAGGACGCGACGTGCCGATCCAACGTTCAGTGTGGTCCCGGCTTTCATTGTGATGGAAAGGCGTGCCGACCCGGCGCGGTGATCGCGGCGGGACAGCCATGCGCAGACGGAGGGTGCGCGCCCGGGGCGCGCTGTATCCGGAACGTTTGCTTGCAGGTCAAAGCACTGGGAGAGTCGTGTAAGAACGATCTCGAGTGTCCGTCCGCGTGTGTGGACGGAAAGTGCGGTTGGACTTGCAAGTCGGCGGCCCTGTTGCCCAAGAAGTGAGTCGGAGGCGCCGAAGTGAGTCGGAGGCGCCGAAGTGAGTCGGAGGCGCCGAAGTGAGTCGGAGGCTCTGAGTCGGACTGAAGTGAGTCACGCACGACATCTCTTGGCTGAACCTCGCGAGATCACCCAGCATGACGTGCCCGTGCTCATGACGTGCCCGTGCCGTGGTCGGTGCTCTGCTCGTGACGTGCCCGTGCCCGTCCGTGCCCGTGCCCGTGCCCGTGCCCGTGCCCGTGCCCGATTCCCCAGAGAGTTGGATTCAACGTGCGGCTCTTCGAAGCTCCAACAGCGCCGTGTGCCTCGTGCCCCGAAGCGCTCGTCGTTCGACCAGCTCGAACGGAAATCGCGCCACGAGCTCCGGTCGAAACGTGAGCACGAGCAGCGTTCCTCCGGGTCGCATCAACGTCGCGAGTCTCTTCGTGTAAGACGTGAGCGCGTCTCCTTCGAGATCGCTCGCGGGTCCAAGCACGTCGATCCCGAGGTCGAACGGTCCCTCGACGCAGAGCTTGCTCGCGGGTCCTCGAACGAGCTCGACGTTCGCTCGTTTGCGAATCGCAGCCGCGCGCGCGGCTGAGATCGCCCTCCGTGAAAGATCGAGGCCCACGACGTCCCAGCCGAGCTCGGCCAGCGCGAAGGTGTCGCGGCCGAAGCCGCAGCCGACGTCGAGGGCTCGACCCGGCACCAGGCGCGCGGCTCGCTCGACGATCTCGGGCGTGGGCTCGAGCGTCCGCCAGCTCGGCGTGGACCAAGACGCATACGCCCGCAGGTAGTACAGCTGCTCTTTCCACGGGAGCTCCGCCCAAGGACCCACGACTGGATCTGAATCTAGCAGCTCGCCCTCGGGCTTCACCTTCTTTCCTCGTCCAGGTCGTGCGCTTGGGAATTTTGAGGACAAGGCGCATGCTGGTCTTACGAGGTCGACATGAAGCTGAGCATAGCTACGTCTCTCTTACTCCTCTCCAGCCCCGCCCTCGCGCAAACGCCGAAGGCTCAGGGCATCATCGTCGACCTGGTCAACGACAGTGACGATCAGGACGAACGTGCGCTGGAGGAGCGCATCGGCGGCATCGATCTGCGGCTCAACAGCGTCTACTCGCGGGCCGAGCGTTTGTTCATCGGCGACGTCGCGGAGGAGGATCGAGCTCGAGTGCTCGAGCTGCTGCGGGGCGACGCACGCGTCGAGGTCGCCGAGCCCAATTGGGAGGTCGAGGCCTTCGGCCTCCCGAATGATCCGATGTTCGAGAAGCAGTGGTCTTTCGCCATGGTGGACGCGCCCTCCGCTTGGGACGTCGCTGATGGTCGAGGCGTCGTCGTGGCGGTGATCGACACGGGCGTCGCGTTCGAGAACCACAAGAGCTTCCGAAAGGTCGAAGACCTCGCCGGGACCGAGTTCGTCGCTGGCTACAACTTCATCGACGACACCGAACACGCCAACGACGATCACGGCCACGGCACCCACGTCGCCGGGACGATCGCGCAGACCACGAACAACGGGATCGGCGTCGCGGGGATCGCTCCTCGCGCGCGCATCATGCCGCTCAAGGTCCTGGACCGCGGGGGCCGCGGGACGACGGCGGACATCGCGGACGCGATTCGCATGGCGGCCGACGAAGGCGCCAAGGTCATCAACATGTCGCTCGGCGGCGGTGGCCGCTCGTTCGTGATGGAGAACGCGGTGAAGTATGCTCGTTCGAAGGGCGTCTTCGTCGCGTGCGCAGCGGGCAACGGGAGCCGCGGGATCGTCGAGTATCCGGCCGCGTACGCTGGTTCCACGGCAGTAAGCTCGGTGGGGCCTTCTCGAAAGCTCGCGTTCTACTCGAGCTGGGGCAAAGAGATCGCGTTGGCCGCACCGGGCGGAGACAAACAAGAGGGCGGCGAGCTGGGCGGCATCCTCCAGAACACCATCGAGCCAGGCCGCGTCGGCGCGACGTCTACCTACCTCTCGTATCAGGGCACCTCGATGGCGACGCCTCACGTGGCTGGTGCTGCGGCGTTGGTGATGAGCCTCGGCGTCACCGATCCCGCAAAGGTCGAACAGATCCTCCGATCCACCGCTTCAGAGGCAGGCGCGCGCGGTTGGGATCCGAAGTACGGCTCAGGGATCTTGAACGCAGGACGCGCGGTCAAGGCGGCGCGCAAGGCCGTCGGTGGTCCCTCTCACCTCCTCGCCGCCCTTGGGCTCGCGTTGCTCTTCACCGTCAAGCTCAAGGGATCGCGATCCGTGGGCCTCGGTGGCTTGGGGCTGTTTGCGGCGTCGATCGCCTCGGCTGGTTTGTTCTTCGCGCCGAGCCTCGGTTTGTTGTCGATGCCGCTGGCGGCCATGGACATCAACCTGGGCCCGGCTTTTGCGTCGTCGGCGCTCTGGGCGTCAGCGCTCCCGCCGCTGGCGTTCGTGCTCGTGCTTCTCCCCGTGAAGCGAGCCGCTGGCACACTCACGGGACTGTGCCTCGGCTTTGCTGCGCACCTCCTCGTCTCCGGAATCGTCATGCCTGCCGACGTCGCGCTGATCCCGGGCTTCGCGGGCGTCCTCGATCGAACGTGGTTGTTCGCCAACGCTGCGGCTCTCGTCGGTCTCGCGAAGCTCGTTTCGATCGAACGACGCTGACTCCTTTCGACCAGCTCCGTTCGACAAGCGACTTCCCAACCCCGAACGATCCGGCTACCACGACGCCTCGGTGACCCGCCCCACGGATCACGAACCGCCAAGACACCCGCGCTACATCGCGATCGAAGGCGTGATCGGAGTCGGAAAGACCACCCTCGTTCGTGCCCTCGGCGCTCGACTCAATGCGAGGATGATCTTCGAGGAGTTCGAGGAGAACCCATTCCTGGCCGACTTCTATCGCGACCCCAAAGGGTTCGCGTTCTCCACCCAAATCTTCTTCTTGATGTCGCGGTATCGGCAACAGCAGGAGATCGCTCAGGGCGAGCTCTTCAAGCCGATCACGATCTCGGACTACTTCTTCGACAAGGATCGGATCTTCGCGGTCCTCACTCTCGAACGCGACGAGCTCGCGCTCTATGAGTCGCTCTTCAAGGTCCTCACGCTCGACGTACCCAAGCCGGACCTCGTGATCCACTTGCACGCCGATCTCGACCTCGTCATGACCCGCATTCGGGAGCGCGGACGCAGTTACGAGAAGGGGATGGACCCCGCGTACATCGCGGCGCTCTCGCAGGCGTACTCGGACTATTTCGCGACCTATTCGACGTGCCCGGTGCTCTCGATCGATACCTCGGGGCTCGACCTTCGAAAACACACGCGAGCGCTCGACGCGATCCTGCGAGCGGTCGATCAGTCACGCGGCGGTCGGCTTGGACCCGACGGGGAAGAGCTCAAGGTCAGCCTCTTCGACCGGTGGGACGCGCTCGGCGTCGATTAGATCCCTTTGAGGTCGCTGAAAGGCTCTGAAGCTCATGACGTGCCCGTGCCCGTCCATGTCCGTGCCCGTGCCCGTGCCCGATTCACCCCCTGAATTGCTTCTATACGGGTGCTGGCCTCAGTCCTTGCCGAGGGGCGCGAGGTCCCAAGTCAACGTGGCCTTGGCGACCGACGAAATCAGCTCGAGTCGAAACTGCTTGGTGCTCGAACTAATCAGAGCATTGCTCGCTCCGTCGGTGAGCGGAAAGCGCACGGAATACGTGAGCGAGTGATCGGTGATGTACGGGTAGATGGCGCGGATGTTCGCGTTCGCTTTGACCTTCGTGATCTTCGACGGCGCGGAAGAGCCCGCGTCGGTCACCAGCGTGACTCTCCAAATCGAGTCGTCCTGATCGAAGTCGTTCCAATCCGGGTTGGGCGTCCAAGTCGAGACGAAGAACTCGAGTGACTCTTCGGCGCCGGCGCTCGTCAACGACAGGCTCCGCGCTTGCTCGCTGCCAGGCCCGCTGAAGTCCTCATGACGCAGCATGAACGCCTTGCGAAACGCGGGAGAATGGAAGGTCGCGGTGGCGAACAAGCGCGACTCCAAGCGGTCGTAGACGCGGTCCTCGCGCGTCCAAGCTTTGAGCACGTGGTCGTATTCATCGGCGGTCAGCCCGTCCGGAGACGCCAACGAGACTACGGGGTACGACGACCTACAGCTCGAGGCGTTCAGGCCGATCGCCAGCCCGAGGCACCAGAGGCTCTGCGGTTTCAGAGCCTACCTCCGAAGAGGTCGAGCACCGTGGAATCGAGCGTAGCCGGCCGAGCGCGCGTGCGCGCCCACTCGCGCAGCTCTTTGATCTTCTCCTCGTACGTTCGATAGAGCGGCACGGTGTGCTTGAGCGCGAGCTCGAGATCGGTCGTCGAGATGTCCCGGCGATTTGCGAACGCGTTGTAGAGGGCGGACACGATGATCTGTTCGAGCTCCGCGCCGGAGAAGTGCTCGGCGCGTTTGGCCACGTCATCGAGCTGCGGATATCGCTCGGGCTCGCGACTCCGCTTCCTCATATGAATGCGTAGGATTTCGAGCCGCTCGTGGACGTTGGGCAGGTCCACGAAGAAGACCTCGTCGAAGCGTCCGCGCCGCAACAGCTCCGGCGGAAGGCGCGACACGTCGTTGGCGGTCGCGACGACGAAGACCTCCGCGCGCTTCTCCGCGAGCCAAGTGAGCAGCGTACCGAAGACGCGCGCGTCCGACTGTCCGCCCTGCTCGCTGCTCGCGAAGCCTTTCTCGATTTCGTCCACCCACAAGACGACCGGCGAGAGGCTCTCCGAGATCTTGATGGCTTCTCGAATCGACGCCTCGGGCGACCCGCTGCTGCCCGAGAAGACCGCGCCCACGTCGAGGCGCAGCAACGGAAACTTCCAGAAGTCCGCCACGGCCTTGGCGGACAACGACTTCCCGCAGCCTTGCACGCCAAGCAAGAGCAGGCCTTTCGGCGGAGGGAGCCCGAACCGCCGCGCATCTTCACCAAAGGCAGCGGTGCGCGCGTCGAGCCACCGCTTGAGCTCACCGAGCCCACCTACGTCGTTCAGCGAGTCGCCGAGCTCGTGAAACTCCAACACCTCGGTGGTTCGCAAGACGTTCTTCTTTTCTTCGACGATCAATCCGAGGTCGTCAGGGGTCAGGCCCTTGCGCAGCACCATCACCTTGCGAAACACACGCGTCGCTTGGTTGACCGAGAGCCCCAACGCCGATCGGACCGCGCGCTCTCCGACGTCGCCCTCCATCCCGACCTTCTCGCTCTCGGCCACCGTTCGCAGCACCTCCGTGAGCTCCTCCGTGTTCGGCAAGGGGAGGTCGATGAGCGCGGCCTCCTTCTCGATCTCCGCAGGGAGCCGATATACGGGCGCGACGATGATGATGGACTGCCGACGAGCGGCACACTCGGGCAGTCGCTCGCGCAACTTACGAACGACCTTGGGGTCCTCGATGTACCGGTGAAAATCGAGCAGAACGAACAACGCTGGATCGGATGTGGCGGCGATGCTGTCGACCGCGTCGCCAGGATCGATGTGCTCTCCGTCGCCAAAGCCCTTGGCGACCGACCACTGCGCCAAGCTCCTGCGCCCCGCCGCAGCCGCTGCCTCGATCAAGTCGAGCGCCCGCTGCTCCTCCTGGGTGATGATGTAGATCAGCGGGTACCCAGCGCGCGAGAGCACCGCGATGTCCCGCGAGATGGGGTGAAGGCGTGTGGCCACGGGCGGAGACTACAGAAACAAGGCGCAGAGGCTCAACCTCCTACGTCGTGGGCGCTCCCGCTTCCCGACGCGCTCACGGGCGCAATGCTCGGCGGAGACTAGAGCCACGCACCGGGTCCGTGACAGGACGGTGACCCGCGCCTGGTACGACGAAAGGCGATGCGACGTGTCGTGTTTGGCCTCTACACGTACTTCGAGTTCTTCGCGCTCGCCCTGGCCTTCGCAGTGATCATGACGATCGTGGCGTGGATCGAGCCCGGCGGGGCCGCTCCTCGCCGTCGTGGCCGCTGGATGCGCCGCTTCGGGCGGCTCACGTCGAGGCTCACTCCCTTGTGGAGATTTTCGGTGGATGGCGCGGGCCCCGAAGACATCTCGACCCGCGGATATGTGGTCGTCTCGAATCACGAGTCTTCGTCTGATCCCTTCCTGCTTTCGTTCCTGCCCTGGGACATGAGGTGGATTGCGAAAGAGGAGATGTTCCGGTGGCCGGTGATCGGCCGGCTCATGAGCGCCAGCGGTGACATTCCGCTTCGTCGAGGTGATCGCGAGAGCGTGAAGCGAATGTTCGCCTCTTGCGATGAAACGCTTCGGGCTGGGCTGTCGGTCATGCTCTTTCCCGAGGGCACCCGATCGCCGGACGGCAACCTCCTCCCGTTCAAGCCCGGCGCCTTCGAAATGGCCATCGCCGCAGGCGCCCCAATCCTGCCGCTCGCCATCGATGGAACTCGTGAGTGTCGACCCAAAGGCAGCCTCTGGTTCGGCGATGCACGAGCCGTCGTGCGAGTTTTGGCGCCGATCCCCACGCAGGGGATGACGATGAATGACGTCCAGAAGCTGGCCGACCTGACGCGGGACCGAATCGCCCTGGGCGTTCGCTCGCTGCGGGGAGAAGCGCCGGCGCCGGCCTCCGCCGAGCTGGCTCCGTCAGAGCTTCCGGCGATTCCAGCGCGAGCTCGCAACGCGGAGCTCCGCTGAGCGCGCCGTCACGAAAAGATGTGTTGAAATCGCCGAGTCACTCTCCACAATCGATCCATCGTCCGCCGAGTCTCATGGGGCGTCGCTCTGCGCCTGAGTGCCTGTTCGACGCTCGGTTCGACGCTCAGTTCGACGCTCTGTTTGACGCTCTGTTTGACGCTCGGCCTGGCGACCGACGTCGTCGCGGCGTCACCGCCGATGCCGAATCCCGCCTTGCTCACACGAGCGCTTCGCACCTTCGAGTCTCTCGACCGAGCGGGCCGCGTTCGAAATCGGCTGCTCACGGTCATCGACTACTCGCTCCCCTCGTCGGAGCGACGACTCTGGGTCGTGGATCCTCGAACTTCGGAGGTCTTGTTCCATGAGTTCGTGGCGCACGGCCGAGGATCCGCGGACCCTTCCAACCCAGACCTCGCGGTTCGGTTCGGCAACGCGCCGTCGAGCAAACGCACCAGCCTCGGGACTTTCTTGACGGGTGATACGTACACCGGCGAACACGGTCACAGCCTCGAGCTGGATGGGTTGGAGCGAGGGGTCAACGACCTGGCCCGACGACGACGAATTGTGATTCACCCGGCCGATTACGTGGGCGCCGAATTTCGTCGTCGAAGCGGCGGACGAGTCGGGCGAAGCTTTGGATGCCCGGCCCTCGATCCCTCGGTCGCGGTGAAGCTCATCGATCGGATTCGCGGAGGGAGTGTCATCGTCGCAGCCGCTGAGGACAGGGCGTTGGCGAGGCGCTGACTCAACGACTTCGAAGCGCGCGTTCGAGGCGTTGATCGTGGCGGTAGATGTCTTCGAAGAAGTGAATCGTGCCGTCGAATCGCGCGACTGCGGTCGTATAGGCCAGAATGACCGGGATGGGTTGCTCCACATGTACTTCGAGCTCCCGCTTGGATTCGAGGGCGGATTGAACTGGGTGCAGCCGGGCCTGGATCTGAGTGCGCTGCGGGGAAGTTGTTCGCAAAAAG
>CAYXDO010000265.1:0-8411 GCA_964463485.1 uncultured Myxococcales bacterium
GTCTGAATCGGATGTCTGAATCGGATGTCTGAATCGGATGTCTGAATCGGATGTCGGAATCGGATGTCTGAATCGGGTGTCTGAATCGGATGTCTGAATCGGATGTCCGCGTCGACACGTCGACATTTGGTCCCTTCCGGTCTAGCGTGTCCGCATGAGTCACTGGGAGCATCGGCCGGAAGCCAACTGGAACCGATTTCAATTCAACCAGCCCTACGCCAAGGGCCTCAAGCGGCTGAAAGAGGACGTCCTCGCCAAGACCGACTTCGACCCGGCGACGCTCTGGCAGTGGGGCACGATGCAGGCCATGGCGCTGATCGAGGTCCTCGGCGAGTGCGAGGCCACTTTTGGAGAACAGGGGCAACAGCTCGTCTTCCGCGCGCTTCGGCGGATCGGGTTGGACATCGGCCGCCAGGTCCTCGCGGGCACGACGGTTCCCGAGGACTTCAGCACGGCTGAGTTCGTGTCCTTCTACGCCACGGTGATCAACCGGATCGTCTACGCTTCACTCGAGTCGCCGAAGATTCACGACGAGTCCAAGGCGACCTTCGACATCCTCTGGTGTCCGCACCAGGACCACTACGGCGCGTTCGACTGTCGTGTGCAGCGGTATTTCGTGCAGGGGATGGTCGAGGCGGCGGAGGAGTACGGCAGGCGCTTCGGCTTCGAGGTTCGGTTCGACTCCACCATCCCCGCGGGCGCGGAGACCTGTCACTTCACGATGTGGAAGGCAAGCTCCGCGGAGCGAACGGAGTGGCAGGAGTACACGGCCAAGCTCGAGAAGAAGGCGCTTCAGATCGCCCGCGACAAGTGAGTGCGACAAAACGAGAGTTGTTTGGCTGACCGAATTTCCGGCGGTTTGACCGACGCAGCGTACCGGAGCACAGAACAGCGGCGCTCGCGCTGGTGCTCGATCCGGAGTCTTTAGCACGAGCACGTGTAGGAAATCGGCGAGCTCCATCGGTCCGCCGCTCGAGGTAGGTAGCCGCAGGCAAGATGCCTGCGGTCCCAGGGTTCTGGCCCAGACTTCAGGAGTTGCGCACGACCATGCTGAGCTCGGTGTGCCGCTGGTACACGAGCCCACGCGCAGACGAGCCTTCGTGGACCAAGTTTCCGGAAGTGGGGTCGACGTAGAAGCGATTGTCGCGGCCGGCTTGGGCGTTGCGGGTCGCCGGGTCGTGGTACGTGTAGAACGTGCGGCCGCTCTCGTCGGTGCCGCGGCCCGTGATCGTCACGAAGTGGTCGGTGATTCCGTCGCGGTTGTAGCTGCTGTCGCGGTGGGAAACGCCCGCAACGACCGGCCGGCCCGCCCGAAGCTCTGAGTCGATGTAGCTGCGCGCCTGGGCGGTGCGGTTCGTGGAGGTTTGGACTCGGCCCGCGCGATCCTCACCCGTGGCCACCTGAATGCGATTCTCGGTGTTGGCCCCAGGATTGGCACCGGCCCGTTGAGCCATGTAGCGCGCCGCGCGGTAGCAGGCCCGACGACCCGCTTGGGGAACCCGAGCGTCGAACTGACTGACCCACGGAACTTCGACTCGAGAGTCCTGAGTGTCGTTGGAGCGGGAGCGGAGGCTTCGGGCCGTCGCATCTCGAGCCAAGTCGCCGGCCCGAAGGGCACCCATCGGGGCCTCCGCGCCGACCATCGGCGCGAACGTGCGGGCCCCGCCGGCCCACTTCAGGGCTTGCAAGTTCGGGTCGGTCGCTCCAAAGGCCTGCTCCGCCATGGCCAGCTGAACCGTCGCAACCTCCGCCGCCTGCCGGAGCGCCTCGAACTGCAAGGCCACCACGGCTGCCCGAAATCCAACGTCCGACGGGATGCTGTTGCGCGACATGCCAAGGCGATAAGCACGCGGCGTGCCGCCTTCGAGCCACCCCATTCGACCGGAAAACACCGCGACTTCTCGAAAAAGCGGTCGGCCCGTTCAAGCCCGCGTTGGGTCGATCCAACACGCGCGTTGGCTCGATCCAACGAGTCTCGAGCGCGCACCACCGATCCCATCCGGCGTTCTTCGAGTCCCCGTCTGCACCCCGAGGTGCTAGCCTCCCCGCGCGCGATGGAGTTCCCGACGATCCAGTTCGTCTTCTTCGGCCTCGCGACCCTCACGATCTCCTGGCTCGTTCGGCAGAACAAGGTCGTACAGAGCTCGTTCTTGCTCTTCGCCAGCTACTTCTTCGCCTGGCGGTTCCAGCCGTTGTTTCTCGCCACGCTCGTCGGCTCGACGCTCGTGAACTTCTACGTCGGGCGCCTGCTCGTACGGTTGAAGGGCGATCCGAGGCGCAAAGTCGTGCTCGTGACGGGGTTGCTGCTCAACCTCGGTACGCTCGGCTTCTACAAATATTATGACTTCTTCGTCGACAACCTCGGCGACCTGCTCGCGTTCCTCGATCTGTCGGTCCACCTGCCGCTGCTCGAGCTCGTCGCGCCGCTCGGAATCTCTTTCTACACCTTCCAGGCGGTCGCTTATCTCGTGGATACCTACCGGGACAAAGCAGTGCAGCCGCGAAACTTGCTCGACTTTGCCTTGTTCATGGCGTTCTTCCCGAAGTTCGCGGCCGGTCCGATTTGTCGCACTCACCAGCTCTTGCCCCAAATCATGGCGCCCGCACCCGCCGCGATCCCCGAGCTCTCCCGCGCCGTCGCGCTGATCGCGACCGGGCTCGTCAAGAAGATGTTGCTCGCTTCCTACGTCGCGCAGAAGCTCACCACCGACGCGTTCCTGTCGCCGAGCGCATACTCCTCCCTCGAGCTGGTGCTCGCGGTCTTTGCTTACACCGCTCAGGTCTACCTCGACTTCTCGGGCTACACGGACATCGCGCGAGGCGTGGGGCTCCTGTTTGGATACGATCTTCCGGAGAATTTCAACTATCCCTACTCGGCCACCGATATCGGCGATTTCTGGCGGCGGTGGCACATTACCTTTTCGACTTGGCTGCGCGAGTATATCTATTTCCCCTTGGGCGGCTCTCGTGATGGGCCGATGCGAACCTATCTCAACCTCATGATTACGTTCGTCGCGTGCGGGATTTGGCACGGCGCGTCCTGGGGATTCATCGTCTGGGGCGGGCTGCACGGGGTCGCCTTGTCGGCCTACAAGGCGTCGCTCGACGTCCGTAGGAAAATGGGTATCGACACCGACAGCCCGAGGCCCCTGTGGCTGCTCGTGGGAGGGTGGTTTCTCACGATCAACTTCTGCGCGTTCGCGAGGATATTCTTCAAGACCAACGATATTCCGACCGCGCTCGAGTATTTCCGAGCGCTCTTTGCCTTCACCTATCGCGGGAATGGCTTCGACCTCGGCGTGTTGTTCGTGACGATCTCGACGATCGCGTTGAATTTCTTCGGTCGGCGATTCTTCGATGGGTTCGTGGGTTGGCACGAGCGACTGCGAGCGCCGATTCGACCGGTCGTCTGGGTTGGGATGATGCTCTTACTCTTCGCGCTCAAACCTTACGGCATGGAAGCCACCATCTATTTCGCGTTCTGAGATGTTCGAGTCGCTCAAGCCCAGGGTCTCGCTGGACGAGGCCACGCGAGAAAAAACGCCCCCGCGCGTGGGGATCCTCAGCCTCTGGGGCGTCGTCGTCGCCCTCTCGTTCTACGGCGCACCCACGATTCGAGAAGAAGTCGAGAAGAGCCCGCTCGCCGAGTCCCCGGTTCGCGGAGTCGCGGCCGCGATCGAGTCGGTCGGCAATGCGCTCGGGGCCGGCGCCGCCCGCGGTCTGGTCGACGGAATTCGGCAGCGCGTTCAGGCCCCGCTTCTCGTGCTCGTGCAGCCCCTCGGCGCTCCGGACCTTCTGCCCGCGACGACGGCGACGGCGGCCGTTTCCGGGGAGGTCGCCCGTCACCACATCTCTCCCAAACCCAAGCGCAGGGTGCTCGTGATCGGCGCGTCGTCGATCCAGTTTGCGCTCGGAGTGGAGCTCGAGCACGAGGTCCCGAAATATCCGGGGGCCAAGGTGAAGCGCCTCGGAAAGCTCGCCACCAGCCTTGCGCGACCGGATTTCTTCGACTGGCCGGCGACGCTCGAGACGCTCGCTCGCCAATTTCACCCAGACCTCGTGATCGCCAACTTCGGCGGCAACTGCGCGCAAGACATACCCGTTGGCTCCCAGATGATCGAGGCCGGGACACCCAAGTGGCGCAAAGAGTACGGGGCTCGCGTGAAGCAAATGATCGACATCGCCAAGAAACACGGAGCTGAGAGTATCTACATCGGTATGCCGAACATGCGCGACCCCGCGTTCGCCGAGAAGATGAAGCTCGTGAATTCCGTCCAAGAGGAGGTCGCTCGGGCCGAGGGTGCGACCTTCGTGTCGACCTGGGCGATGACTTCGGAGGCCGACGGAAGTTATCGCGAGACGGTTCAAATAGGCAAGAAGCGGGGCTTGCTGCGCACCTCCGACGGAGTTCACTTCAAGCCCTTGGGCGCGAAATTCATCGTCGACCATGTCCTGGCGGTCGCGGAGCGGACGTTCAGCTTGGGAGCCTCCGACCCAACCTTGGCCAGGGCCGAAGCACACTCGTTCGAGTCCCCGAGCTTGGCGCGCTCCGTCGAGTACGTCGGTTATTTGCCCAAGAAGGCGACGAGCGAGTCGAAGGTCCCGGTTGCGGTCATTTTTCACGATGGCAAGTGGTCCGACTGGCCAACTCATCCCCATCGCATGCTGCAGAAGACGGCGGAGGCCAACGGCTTCGCCTGGGTCGTCGTCAATGGCGCCGCCGCGCCGATCGCTCCCGTCCTCGCGAGCGAGCTGATGCCCGACCTCACGACGGCCCTTCCCGTGGACGGAAGACGGTGGCTGGTCGCGGGACCGCCTGGCGTCGAAGAGGCGATTTCAAGGCTAGCCCCGGCCCCCGTCTTCGAGGCCGTCGATCCGGCTACGGATCTCACCGATGTCGCAGTCAACGTGGCCAGTCGACTGCCGAAGTGACGCGCGAAGCGCGTCAGCGCCCCGAAGGGTCACACGCGAACCACTCTACGGTATGCCACTCGCGATTGAGCGCGAGCTCGGACATGCTCGATTCGTCGACCCGACCCTCGCCCGCAGCGACGAGTGTGAGATTCACTCCTCGTCGCAAGAGCACGAAGACCTCGGCCCAGCCGCCGGGAACCTCGTCGATCGTCAGGCTTCGCGAGCTGGTATTCGCCAAGAGTCTCCAGCGCGGTTGACCACGCTTCCGCGGCGCGCTCCGTTCGTACACACAAACGTGGACGTCATAATCCCAGGCTTCGGGCCGAAGCTCGACGACCCCTGTCGCCGACACCGACATGGCGAGCTGCGGAGCCCCAGGCACTGAGGGAAGCTCGAGCCGAAGGCGGCCCCGATGGACGGGCAGCTCGATGGGCAAGGAGAACGCATGGTCGGGGATGTCGATTTCGAAGCGATGGGTCTCCTCGGACTCACCCAGGACCCCTCTCTTGCTTCTCCGCGTGCCGACCTCCACGACCGCCGGGCCCTGTACGGCGCTGGCCAGAAAGCGACCATTCGCGCTCGTCTCTGCCCGGTTGCCCGAAATCTTCACGTCACTCGCGATCGACAGTCCGCCGCGGGTGACCGTACCCTCTATGGCTACCCAGCGTGCGAGCTCGATATCTCGTTCGAGCTCGGCGACCGAGATCCTCCGAGGTGCGTAGCCCATGGCCAAGAGCTCCACGCTCCCTGAAACGAACCAAGGGTTGGGGATCTCAATCCGACCATCCATCCCCGAGCGCCGCACGAAATCCAGATGCGATCCGTGCGGCGCGACGAGCCGAGCCTGTGGCTTCGGGATAGGAAACTTCGACGTCCTGTCGATGACACGCACTCGCGTCACTCCTGCTCCGACGAACGCGGGGCTCGGCGCGTCCATCTCCGGCACGGCAGAACCACGGCGGAGCGGCCTCTCCTCCGGCTCGGCGGCGATCACGAGGCTGACCTGATCGGGTGATTCGCCGCGCACCCAATTCACTGCCGCAAGCGCCCCTCCTCGCCAGACGGTCAGACGGGCATGGCTGTCCATCTCTCCGCGGACGCGGAACTCACTTCGCCCTAACTCAGCAGCCTCCCAGTCTGCGCCGCCCGACCCATGCACCCTCAGCTCGATCGGAGAAGGCGCTCGACCCTGCTCGTCCCTGATCGACACACTCAGCTCGACGTGGCCCGCCCGTTGCGCTGTGGTCGCGCGGCGTCCATGCCCGCGCCTTTCCTCTCGACCGTCGTCTACGACTCTCCAGCGTCTGGTGGTCCCGAGCACCGAAACGAAGGTCGTCGTCGTCGAAGTTTTGACCTCGTAGGTCGCTCCGTGCACGAGCCTTCGGAACCTCGCGAGCCCAGCTGAGTCCGTGTGAGCACGCCGCTCCTGGTGGGTGATCTCGAATTGAGGACCGTCGTGGTACTCGAGCAAAACCTGCCGGCCTGCCGTGGGACGCCCCCGAGTATCCACGAGCTCGATCACTCCGTCCACGAGCCTCGTGTCGAGAATCACGAGGATTCTCCGGTCACCTTGATCAAGCGACGTGAAGTTGCTCGTGCCCGCCATGGATCGCGCTCCCGCCACTATCGACCCCCAGTCCGCCGTCGTTCGAATCGAAAACCGCCCCAGTCGATCTGTGAACCCTTGGCCTCTTGGAACGTTGCTCCGTTCTCTGATGCAAACCTCGACTCCCGGCGCGACCTCGTCCGCCAGCGTGCGGACGAAGCCTCGGACTTCGTAGACCTTCTTGAGTAGAGTGGGTCGTTGCGGTAGATAGTTGGGACGCCCCAGCCACGCCGTCTGAGTTGCAAACCCAGGAGCGGAGACGATGAGTTGGGCCCAATCGTCGTCGATGTGCACCTCGAAGGCCCCGGTCGACGCGGTCTTCGCGAACGACAACGCCCGGGAGGACCGGCCGATCGCCAGGACTTTGGCCCCTCCTAGCGGCCGCTGGTCGTTGTCGCGCACAACTCCAGATATCGTGCGCCTGGGGCGTCGCAGCGTCACTTCACGACTCCCTTTGTCCTGCAACACGCCGTATTGGTCACCGCTTGCCCGAGCGACCAAACCGGCTCCGTCGGGGACCGACACGACGAGCTTGCCGGATCGATCAGCTCGCCTCACCTCGGCGGGAAACTCGAACGCGGCGACCACCTTCTCCAAGGTCACATCGTCCGAGGACTCGAGCGTTGGCACGAGCCAGTCTCTCGATCCGCTCGCGAGCGGGTAGGTTCCCAACTCGACGTCCGCCATTGGGACGGCATGCCCGCGGTCATCTTGCACGAACACGACTGTCTCTTCACCAAGGACCAGCCAAGCGACGAGGCCAAGCCCGATCACTGATACGCCCTTCGCCTCATCTGAAAGATCAAGTCGCCGCCCGGAGCCGGAGTCGAGTTGCCGTACCCATCGACCACGCTGAATCTCACCCGATACGTAGCGAGGGGGCGCAGGTCGAGGTCACCGGAGCAGCCATTGTTCCCGAACGAGACTCGTTCATCATACAGGGGCCGACGGTAGACGCCGAGGTCGACCGAGTTCCACCACAGGTGCAGCTCCACGAGAATCCACGACGTGCTCTTCACCGGGAGCCTGAACCTGGCACCAAATCCAAAGAGCTCTTCGCTCCCGATGTACTCGGGCCGCCCCAGCCACTCGGTTCGGCTGATGCTCGACGTCTCGACTCCCCGAAACAGAATGACTTGGTGCTCGTCGATCGTACTCTCATCGACCCCGTCGATCATGAGGACGTAGAGCGCGTCGAGCGCCACCGGCTCGGAAGGCTCCAGCACGACGGTGACCTCGCGTTGTCCCACGTCGCGCCACTTCAGCTCGAGCGGAATGGTCGTCTGAAGGGACTCGAGGCGCGGGCGGCGTCGCTCGATATCGACCAGGCGAAAGGCGATTTCGCCGGATCCGAAGATCGTGATTTGAGCGCCCGTCGGAAGTTGGCCGTCTTCTGGGAAGACGTGTACGTTCGACTGCGGACATTTG
The DNA here is from genome assembly GCA_964463485.1 of uncultured Myxococcales bacterium. GTDB lineage: Bacteria > Myxococcota > Kuafuiibacteriia > Kuafuiibacteriales > Kuafuiibacteriaceae > CAYXDO01. The sequence goes on from CAYXDO010000265.1 coordinate 7,949, forward strand.
AGCGCCAGCGCATCAGTCGGTTGGATCAGGGCGAGAGTTGCAAACATGAGCCAGGAGATCTGGCGGATAATTTCGGGGTCCGTCACTTACCACGCCTCCGCGATGCGCTCGAGCATGGCTCGACACGTCGCGGCGTGCAAGGTCTTCGGTGCGCTGCGTGCGCTGCGTGCGCTGCGTGCGCCGCGGTCTCTGCGTGCTACGTGCGCTTCCTCGAAGCGGACGTCCACGCGTTCGAATCGAGGATGAGCATGAGCATGAGCATGAGTATGGGCGAGAGTACGAGTATGGGCACCGCACGCCGATCACGAGCACGAGCACGAACGAGCACGAGCACGAACGAGCACCGCGAGTACGCATGGATGGCAACGCGGTCGTCCCGTTCGAATTTGGCTCGGCCAGAGAAATGATTTGGGCGCAGATCCGCCTGGCCATGAGTCTTGGAATGCTCACGAAGATGTGCCAC
>CAYXDO010000266.1:0-8380 GCA_964463485.1 uncultured Myxococcales bacterium
CCAGCCCCGCCTTGTCGATCTTCTATGGTACCGGCTAGGCCGGGTTATGAGCTCCGCGCAGGATCGGGGCTTGGTGCCCCCGGGGGGACCTTCCGTTCTGCGGGTTGGTTGATCTATGGTGCCGCCTCATGAGCACCGCAAAGAAGATGTGGATTCGAGGTGAATGGGTTAGCGCGAAGAGCGGCAAGACCCGCGAGGTCATCAATCCTTCGACCGGCCAGGTCATCGCGACGGTCCCCGAGGCCGGCGTGGACGACGTGAGGGACGCGATCGCGGCGGCGCGATCGGCGTTCGACGAGGGTCCGTGGGGCAAGCTCACCGCGCGCGACCGCGGCCAGCTCCTCTTCAAGATCGCCGAGAAGGTTCGTGCGCGCGGCGAGGAGCTCGCTCGGACGGACACGATGAACATGGGCAAGCCCATCGTGGAGGCCGAGTTCGACGTCGCCGACGCCGCGCACTGCTTCGAATACTACGGCGGCTTGGCCACGAAGATTCGCGGCGACGCGCTGACCGTTCCCGACAATGCTTTTTCGGTGGTCGTGCGGGAGCCGGTGGGCGCGGTGGGCCAAATCATTCCCTGGAACTATCCGTTGCTCATGTCGGCCTGGAAGCTGGGTCCGGCGCTCTGCGCGGGCTGCACGTCCGTGCTGAAGCCGGCCGAGCAGTCGCCGCTGTCGGCGTTGATCTTGGGTGAGATCTTGGCGGACTCTGGGTTGCCGCCCGGAGTCGTCAACATCATCACGGGCGACGGACCCACGGCCGGCGGGACACTCGTCGAAGACCCGCGCATCGACAAGATCGCGTTCACCGGTGGCGTCGACACGGGTCGATTGGTGATTCAAAACGCGGCCAAGACGATCAAGCGGACCACGATCGAGCTCGGGGGAAAGAATCCGAACATCGTGTTCGCGGACGCCGACTTCGAGGCCGCCGTCGATGGAGCGCTGTTCGGCGCCTTCGCAAATCAGGGCGAGGTGTGCTCGGCCGGCTCGCGCTTGCTCGTCGAGAAGTCGATTTACGACAAGATGGTGGCGGCCCTCGAGGCCAAAGTGAAGCGCGTGAAGCTCGGCAATCCGTTGCTGCGCGAGACCAAGATGGGTCCGCTCGTGACCGAGGAGCACATGAACAAGGTGCTCTCCTACATCGAGATCGGAAAGAAGGAGGGTCGGTTGATCGCCGGCGGTCGCCGCGCCACCGAGGGTGAGTTGGCCAGGGGCTGGTACCTCGAACCCACGATTTTTGCAGACGTCGACAATCGAGCTCGGATTGGGCAGGAAGAGATCTTCGGTCCGGTCCTCGCGGTGATTCCGTTCTCCGACGAGGCCGAGGCGATTCGGTTGGCAAACGACACGCCCTTCGGCTTGGCCGGCGGTGTTTGGACCACCAACGTGTTCCGAGGCATCCGCGTCATGAAGGCGCTGCGCGCGGGCATCCTCTGGCTCAACAACTACCACCCGACCTACAACGAGGCGCCGTGGGGTGGGTACAAGCAGTCGGGCTTCGGCAGGGAGCTCGGGCCCTACGGCCTCGAAGCGTACCTCGAGACCAAGCAAATGAACATCAACCTGACCGAAGGACCTCTCGGGTGGTATTGAAAAATGGGTTACGCACGAATCGTCACACCTATCCCCGGACCGAAGAGCGCCGCCTGGATCGAGCGACGTAAACGTGCCGTGGCGCCGGGCGTATCACTCGCCCACCCCATTTTCGCGGCCAGCGCCAGCGGATCCACGATCACCGACCTCGACGGAAATACGTTTCTCGATTTCGCCGGCGGCATCGGCTGTCTCAACGTCGGCCATGCTCGGCCCGAGGTGGTCGAGGCAGCCCGAGCTCAGCTCGAGAAGCTCACCCACGCGTGTTTCCAAGTCACCGGGTACGAGAGCTACGTGGAGGTCTGCGAGGCCTTGTGTCGGCTCGCTCCTGGTCAGTTCGAGAAGCGGGCCGCCCTCTTCTCCACCGGCGCCGAATGCACCGAAAACGCGGTGAAGATCGCCCGCCGCGCGACCAAGCGACAAGGGGTCTTGTGTTTCGAACACGCGTTCCACGGACGAACTCTGCTCGGCATGACGATGACCAGCAAAGCGAACCCATACAAAGTCGGGATGGGTCCGTTCGCTCCAGAGGTGTATCGGCTGCCGTACCCATACCCCTATCGCGACGCCAGCATCGTGGGCCGCGTCGAAAAGGCGCTCGCGACCCTCGTAGCTCCGAGTGACTTGGCCGCGGTGATCATCGAGCCCGTGCTCGGCGAAGGTGGGTTCATCGTTCCGCCCAAGGAGTTCTTCTCGGAGCTCCGAACCTTCTGCGACAAGCACGGCATCGTATTCATCTCCGACGAGGTTCAGTCGGGGATGGGCCGCACCGGTCGTATGTTCGCCTCCGAGGTGCTCGGCTTCACGCCAGACCTGACCACGGTCGCCAAGTCGATCGCGGGCGGCCTGCCTCTGTCCGGCGTCGTGGGCCGGTCCTCCATCATGGACGCGGTCCCTGTAGGAGGCGTCGGAGGCACGTTCGCGGGCAACCCGGTCTCATGCGCTGCGGCGATGGCGGCGATCCGAACGCTGGAGCTCGAAGTCAGCTCCGGGCGCGCCGAAGCGCTCGGACAGAGAGTGCGGTCGAGGCTCGAGGCGTTCGCCGAGCGCAAGTCATCGATCGGCGAGGTGCGCGGCCTTGGACCCATGATCGCGATGGAGCTCGTTCGCGATCGGAAGACCAAGGAGCCGGCAGATTCGGAGACCAAGGAGATCATCACGCGGGCCCGAAACAAAGGCCTGTTGCTGCTCTCGGCAGGAACGTACTCGAACGTGCTGCGACTCCTATTCCCTCTCACGATCCCCGAGGACGCGCTAGATGAGGGTCTGGAGATCCTCGAGCAGTCGTTTCCGTGAGTACGGACCTCGACGGTGACGACTACATGGCTTTCCAGTCGAGCGAGAGATACATACCCACGATCACCAGCCCGATGAAGAAGGCCTGGAGCTTGGTGATTCGCTCCTTGAGGGCGAAGAACGCGTAACCCAGGGTCACGAGCGGGTAGGCCCCGGAGACCGCGGTCACGACCGACACCGGACCCGTCTTCGTCGCGATGAGCACGCCGAGATCGCCGCTCGCCATCATCCCCATCGGCAGCGCCGACTTGGCAAACTCACCTTTTGGTGCCGATCCTTCGCGCCGCCCGCGGAGCACTCCGAACGCGAACAGCGTGAGGAACGCTCCACAAATGCTGAAGAGGCCCATCTGGGTCTCTTCGAACTTGGCGGACTGATAGGAGTATTTGACGAGGGTCTGCCACCCGCCCCAGAACAGGAGCGCGAAAGTTGCGAACACCATCCAGCGACGGCTGGTGACTTTGCCGCCGGCACCTGCGGGTGAGTAGGAGACTCCTGCGCAGCCGGCGATCACGAGGAACACGCCGAGGTATTGGAGCTCCTTCAAGGTCTCGCCGAGGAAGACGTACGCAAAGAGCACAGTAGGCGCAGCGTAGGCGGCCGAGAGTGTGCCGACGATCGAGATCGGGCCGGAGACGATGGACTGGTAGTAACAAATCCAGCCTAGGCCCTCGAGCACGTAGGCCACGACGGCGATGCCGATGTCCTTCGAGCGGGCCGCTTCGAACGGCCAGGTCCCGTCTTGAAACACGAAGTAGCCGCCGTACACGATCAGCTTCGCGAAGAAGAAGTAGAAGCAATAGCGAGCGGGAGGGATGTCGAGGCTGTACTGTTTCACGAGCCCTTGGCCCAAGCCGTAGACGGCGAGCGCCATGAGGGTGGGAACGAGCCACGCGAGACCGGTCTGCATGAGACCGATGCGTATGCCGAATCGGGCTGGTCTGCAACCGAGCCGGAGGTGTCTCTTCAATCACCGGTCGCGGACCCGGTTTTCGTCACGTCCTGCTCGAACCCCCCCTCCGTACTCAGCGGGCTCGGTACTGTGCCAGGTCGAGCTCGACGAGCTCGGTGGCGCCGACATCGAAGTCACCGTTGCCGGGCGGGTTCTGAGCCGCAGATTGGAGCGGGTCTCCGTCGAGGGTTCCGTAGGTCAGGACGGCGACCCAGACGCGATCGGAGACGGCTCCGAGAGCGCCGAGCTCGATCGAGCCTTCGAGAGCCGAGCCTCGGCCCGTCGGGTGGGTTTCGAGCCGAGTCTCGGCGCCCGCGGCGTCCAACCTAAACCAGGAGGAGAAGTCACCGTCGCCCTCCATGGCCAAAAAAACCGTGCGCGCGCTGGACGCGACGTTGCCGGCTTTGGCCCACGGGGACGCGTGGGTGGCGCTCGGCGCGTCCAGCGAGACCAGCACGAACCGATCTTGGCCGGCGGTCGCGGGCTGAGTTGCGACGTAGAGATCTCGACCATTCCAGGCCACCGAGAGGGTCGTACGGCTCGGGTCGGCGGCGCTACGGGCAGCAGGATCCTTGACTCCGTCCGTCGCGGAAAAAGCCGGCTCTCCGGGCACGAGGGGCGCCTCGCCGGGGTCGACCGGGAGGTCCAAGTCGCGTACGAGCGGATTTCGGCCGGCGAGCCCGTCGTCGTAGTCATACTCAGCGAGGCTGAGGACATCGCCCCGTGCGATGATGTCGAGGGGCGTTCCGGGAATGTTCACGTCGCGCCAGGTTCCCACCACGTAAATTGGCGTGATGAGCGGCGTCGTACCCACGGTGACGACGAGATCGGGCGCCTCCTGTTTGAACAGCATCGGCGGCGCCGCGCTATCGGACCCGGTCTCGGAGACTCGAGCTCCCGAATAGTCCAGGACGGAACCATCGGGGAGCATCACGTGCGCGAGGTCGCTCGGGTCGACGACAGCGATCGTGGAGTCACTCGCGGCGTCGCGGTTTCCTGTAACCAAGTTCTTCATGACGGTTGGAAAGGCGCGGCCGGAAGAGCTCACGTGGCGATTCAGCTCGGCACAGCCAGCGCCGCTCGGGCAGCGCACGACTTTCCAGCCATAGGGTCGGTTGGGGGGCAGGAAGATGATCTTCTCGTAGACCGTGGGCGCGTCGGGTCGCTTGCTCATCTCGAGGGTTGCTCGCTCGCCGCCGCTGAAGGCGTCGGCGGCTAGTCGCCCAAGGGCGTCTTCCGCGTCGCGAAACTCACCCGTGAGAAACACCCCCTCGCCTGGATACACGCCTCGGCTCCGGCCGTCCGGCTCGAGGATCGCATTTCCTGCGTCCACGCGGAAAGTGATTGCGACGAGGCTTGGGTTGGCGATGGGTACGACCAGCACTTGGGGGGTCTCATCCGGAGCCACGAAGGTGACTCCGCGCTGAGGAATATCTTCGTCTCCCTCGACGAGGAAGGCCAGGTATGGGTACGTTTCGGGCGTGTCTCCGTCGAGTCGGCGATTCGAGTCCACGGCGACCGACAAGAGCAACTCATACACTCTGGGCTTGTCCACGACCGGCAGAACGGGATCCACGCGGGTGAGGCTGGAATCGAACGACCCGTCGGCAGCGACGGAGGAGCGAAGCTGGGGTCGAAGCAGGGCGTGAGCCGGTCGATCGTCGAGGATGATCCGCACGAGCGTCCGGCCGTCGCCGGGATTGGGATCGGTGGGTGGGTCGAACTCGGGAAGGCTCGGAAGCCGCGGATCGAGCAAGACGAGGACCGGCGCGGTCGAGGTCGCGGTGAAGGACGCGAGGGCGCCGGCTTCTTGGCCGTTCGCACCGACCGCCCGTGCCGCATAGGTTTCGTCGGAGATTCGAGCTCGAGTCGAGGCTTCGAAGATCCCGTCGCCGTCGGAGTCACTCATCGGAATTCGGGCGAAATCGGGCTTCTTTCGCCCGGTCACTGGGTCGAGAGTCACGAGCGCATCGAGGGACGCGGGCAGAGTACGGCCGTTGGTGTCCAAACGAATTGTGACTGGGGCGAGGCCGAAACCCCGAAACGAGACCGAGGCGGGTGCGTCCGCGAGCTCGACTTCCTCGAATCGCAGCGAAGTGATGTCGATGGCGTACGTGCGTCCGCCGACTTGGGGACTCGTAGACACACTCAGGACGTCGCCATCGACGGTGGCGGACGTGACTTCTAGAGCAGCGGAGGCCGCTTCGAACGGCGCGGTGATCCGAAGATCGGGAGCGTGCACCGAACGGGGTGCGACGCGCCGGCTGAACACGACCTCGACCAGGTTGGCATCGACGGCTTCGGCCGCCGCAGCCACGGGAACGGGCGTCGGAGGGTCTTCGTCAGCGCAAGCGCCGAGAAAGAGCAGGCAGGCGAAGGAGGCGCACAGAAGGCCACAGCGCGTGGGACGAGTCGAAGCCACTGACTCGTGTTTATCGCAGAAAGTCGGGGTCTGGCATGCGACGCAAGGCGGGTCAGGAGACAGTCAGCTCCACGTGAAACACGGTGACCTGTAACGAAAGACGCTCCAGAGCCTCCGCAAAGACGCGCAGGGCGCGTGCGTCGTTGGCGTCGAGCTCGACACGAACATCGAATCCTCGTGCGCTCGTGGCCGCAAACCCCACACGCACAGACCGGGCGCCTGTGGAGAGCAGCGAGGTGCTGAAGGCCGAGAGTGCATCGCGCTCACAGCGCGCCTTGGCGTCGCGAATGCTGAGCGCCATCCCATCGCCCGGCACGAACCGGAGGTACAGATCTGCGAGCTCCACGTGCTCAGAAGCGCTGAGGCGTTCAAACACGTCGGGCTCTAGCCAATATTGCAGCAGCCGGTCGGGGTCGATCGCGCCGCGGCCGTAGGAATCGCGCGCACCGACGAAGGGATCTTCGGCCACCGGCGTGAGCTTGGGCGTCTCGTCGCTCACGACTTCGACGATCGCGCTCACGGTTTGGCGCGACTCGGAGAGGACGCCGAGCGCGATCCCGAACATCAAGACGGACGTAGCGATCGCCGCGGTCGCCCAGCGGGCGCCGGCGGTGACCGTCGCGAGCTCGTCCATGGCCATCGTGGGGACGACGGCGATGCCAACGCCCGAACCGCTCCGCGGAGGCGATCGCGGAGGGGATCGGGGAGGGGATCGGGGAGGGGAACGGGGAGGGGAACGGGGAGGCGCTCGCCTCGTGACCTCGGCGCGGGGGTGTTCGAAGGCCATCGAGCGACTCATGAGGAGGCCCTGTGCAGCCGACGTGCCGGAGCGCCCACGTCGGTGCGTTGGACCGCGAGAGGCGGACGGACGGCCGAGGGGCGTCCGGATTTGTTCGAATTCGACGAGCCGGACCCGTGGGCTTGAATATCGACCGCGCGAAGGGAGTCGATCGCGAATCAACCGACCGATAAGTGCGGTGACGACGGAAAGGATTCCCGGTCAGCCCGAGCCTTGCGCAGGCTTTCGCGAAACTCGGTCGACCCGGGGAAGCTGCGCTGCTATGGAGGCTGCGTCGCAAACCGAACACCGAGCAGTCGGTGGCAAAACGAGGGTCCAAATGCGTTCCATAACCCAGCTCCTCATCTTCTCCGCTTCTCTCTGCGTTGCGGCCCATGCGTTCGCAGACCCCGACAAAGGCAATCGTCGAAAGGGGCCGCCCGGGCCGATGCTGCGCCTGAAGCCGGTGGTGGCGACGCCCGATCCGGCCGCTCCTCCGACGCCGCCCCCAGCGCCGCTCCCTCCTCCCGACAACTCGGCCATGTGCGCTCAGAAGCGCTCGATCCTCGCGCAAGATCAGGATCGCGTCGACGACATGCGATCTCAGCTCGCGGGCATCGACACGGAGACTCTGGCGCTGAAGCGCCGGATCGACGAGCTCCATCGCCAGCGCGGGCTGGTGCAGAATCAACTGAGTCAGGTCGAGGGCCGAATCAAGAAGTACACGTCGAGCTACCGCGCCGAGTGTGCTCAGGCAGAGACTTGCGGGCAGTATGAGACGCTGGCGACGCAGCTCGACCAGCAGGGCAGCGCGATTCAAGGGCAGCTCGCGACGGCCCGCACGCAAATCGAGGCCTATCGAAAGAGCATCGTGACGTTGGATACTCAGATCCAGCCGCTTCGAAACGAATACGCGTCGCTTCAATGCAACAACATGGTCCCCGGGGCGACCGCTCAGCAGACCATCGACCGATGCTCCTGGATCTTCAGCGAATGGAACCGCCAACAGGCTCAGCTGAACAACATGAATGCTTCCTTGCCGACGATGAAGCGCCAATATGAGGAGTATCTTGCTCAGCTGCGCGCCATCGAGACCCGGGCGAATGGGTACGACGCGTACATGTCGCAGAATTGCAGGACGAGCCCGCAGTACCAGACGGTACAGAATTACGGGCGGGGTAACGTCCGCAAACACGCGGAGGGGCTCGGGACCGAGCTCGACAGCCTGATTCAGGAGGTCGCGCGGCTCAAGGGTGTGCAAATCACTTTGACCACGAAATAAAATAGGGCGCAGATCCGCCTGGCCATGAGTCCGAACGCGTCGCATACTATCGTTG
>CAYXDO010000267.1:0-8033 GCA_964463485.1 uncultured Myxococcales bacterium
AGAGACTCAGATGCACGCACGGATTCAGACCGCCGCGAAGCGGCTTCGTTCAACGGACAGACTCGAGAATCCGGTGCGTTGCTCCTTCGGTCGTTCAAAGTTCGCGCCGAGCCGACCCCCGTGCTCGAGCTTCTCCAGACGCACTGCACGCCGTCACGGACCTGGCCGATGTGCGGGGCTGGGCGTTCGACGGCAACGCTCAACGCTGAGGATATGTCGAGCGGGCAAGTCGCTTCTGCGGCGGTGTACAATGCTCTCATGCTGACCCTCACGACGTCGCTCTCTCTTCTGCTGGTCGTCGAAGCTCCCCCCCTTCGACCGATTTGCTCGAACGGCGACTTCGAGCACGTCGCGGCCATCGTCGATCAGTTCGATCCGAAGTCGAAGGCTCCAGAACCCAGACTGCCATCAATCCCGGAAACCGCCTGCCCCAAGGTCGTCGCGGAGATCAGCTTCCAGCGAGCGAGGCTGGCCGCAATGCAGGACCGGAGAGAAGAGTGCAAAAAAGCCATGCGCACCGCCCTCGTCTTCGGCGCGATCACGCTTGACGCCCGTGCGCCAGAGAGCCTTCGGACATGCTTCGACGCTGCGCGGGCAGCGGTGGAGAAAAACGGCGCCAACGTATTCGAGGTGATCTCGACGCGTATCGATGGTCCCCAAATCGTGACAGAGCTTCGGTGGCGTGACGCGAGCGACTTGAGAACCGACGTGCTCGTCATCCTGTCACCGAAGCCGCTTGCGGTCGATCTCGCGGGTGAAGCGCTCTTCCGAGAACGAAGTCGGACCAGACCGTTGCATTTCGTGCCGGAGCTTCTCGACTGCGAGGGAGCGATGAGATCGTACTCCGACTGCGCCGGGTCCAAGGAGCGAGGGTTCAACGTCGTGATTCGGATCCCGAACCTCATCGGTTCGCTCGACCACGAGGTCCGAATCGTACTCAGAGGCCATCCCGGCGGATATCTGGCGGAGAGGCTCGCTGAGCCCCCGAGGTGACGCGAAAACCGGAGACCGTGGTATCAGGCACGCTGGTCGACGTCGCCGAAAGGTCGCCAGCGAGGTCGCACTCCAGAACCTCCTCGAAGAGAAGGGCTACTCGAGCCTCGAGGACGTACTCGAAGTGGGCGTCGAGAAGGGCAAGACTGCGGCGGTCTTGGCCATCCTCAAATCGCGCGGAATAACCGTCTCGAAGGGTGCACGGACCAGGATCGAGAGTGAGTCGGACGCAGCAACTCTAGATCGGTGGCTGAGCATGGTCGCCGTGGTCGAAACGACCGACGCGCTGTTCTCATGAGCGCGCCGACCGCGCTCTCCAACTTCCCCGTCCCAGAGAGGACCCAGATCACCTCGGGCCCACGCCCGACCGTCGAGGCGACGACCTACCTCGGCTGCGTCGTGACGCGGGAACGGGCGCGACTGGGTTGCTCGGCGCATCGGGCAGAAAGCTGCGAGGCTCCGAGCTCACCCCGAGCGCCTCGCGCCGGGCGCTAGAGTCGTGGCGAGCGCTTCGCGCTTCGGTCTCTCGAGCTTCATCACCCGAGCTGATGCCGCCGCACGGGCCGAACACGATTTTGCCCGAGTCCGGCACCTCCTTCTTCGAGCCGGGCCGTCCGTCCATCCACGAAATCACGTCCATTCCCGGCGGCAGGCGTACACTGGCCACGTGCCCCGGCCTATCTTCGCCGATCCGAAGACCGACTTCGTGTTCAAGCGCATCTTCGGGAGCGAGGCGCACAAAGATCTGCTCATCGAGCTCCTCAACGATCTCTTGGAGCTCCAAGGGTCCCATCGCCTCGTGGCCGTGACCTTCCTGCACCCGGAGCAGCGGATCCCGATCGACGGGATGAAGCTCTCGATCGTCGACGTGAAGTGTACGGACGCCTCGGGCACGACGTACGTCGTCGAGATGCAGGTGTTGAACGTGGAGGGGTTCGAACGCCGCGTGGTGTACAACGTCTCGAAGTCGTACACGACTCAGCTCCGGACCGGCGAAGGCTATCCGAACCTGTCCGACGTCGTCGGGGTGACGATCTGCGACTTCGAGCTTTGGCCGGAGCCCGTCCCGATGCTGAGTCGTTGGCGAATGCAGGAGCAACACACCGGCAGCCTCTTGGGTTTGGGCCAGATTCAGTACGTGTTCCTCGAGCTCCCCAAGCTGGACCGGAGTCGGGACCCAGGAACTGCGGTGGAGAAGTGGGCCTATTTTTTCTCTGAGGCCGAAAACCTGAGTATCGTGCCACCGGTGCTGGCGAGCTCCCCGTTCGAGTCGGCCCTCGACGTGGCTCGGATGAGCGCGTTCACCGACGACGAGTGGGAAGCCTACGACCGCGCGAAGATCGCGGAACAAGATGCTCGCGGAATGCTGAGCCTCGCAGAGCGGCTTGGCTTCGGCGAGGGCGAGAAGAGCGGGCTCGAGAAAGGTCAGAAGCTCGGCTTCGATGAAGGTGAGAAGAGCGGGCTCGACAAAGGAAAGAAGCTCGGACTCGACGAAGGAAAGAAGCTCGCCATCGCGCTCGCAGAAGTTCTAGGGATCGAGCTCGACGCGGCCAAAGCGGAGCAGCTCGACGAGAGCGCGAGCGAGGAGCTCCAGGCCATACTCACTTCGCTCAGGAGCGATCGCCGCTGGCCCGAGCACCCGCCACCGGCCCCGAGTTGAGCGAGGCTGGTGTCTGCCAGAATCGTACGTTCGGCCGCAGCCGCCCACGATGAGTCCTGAAGCCCGTCGAAGACTCGAGCGACTCGCCGGCGTCATCGTTCGATGTCGGCGAGGGAGCGACCGATCCTCGGGCACTTGCCCACGGTCTTCCGTTCGAAGAAGCTCGGCGCGTGGGTGTCCGCGCAGTCGCCGCCTCGGTCACGCTGCTGACGTCGAGCTCCGCTCTCGCCGCCGGCCTCGACGTCGATGGGTGGCTGGAGAAGCCGGGCGTGAAGCTGCTCGCCGTGGAGTTCTACGCGACGTGGTGCAAGCCTTGTATGGAGGCCGTGCCGAAGTGGAAGGCGCTCCACGAGAAGTATCGAAAGCAGGGCCTTCGCCTGGTCGTCGTGTCCACGCAGGACCCTGGCGGAGTCTGCGCGAACCCCGGTTGGACGCCCGACGAAGTCGTCTGTGACCTCGACGGCGTGGTCGCCGAGCGCTACGGTGCGGGAAGCCTTCCCGCGGCCTTTCTGTGGGGCTGGCAGGGCCACCAGCTCGTGGCCAGGGCGCACGTCGAGGACGTGGAGGCCGCGATCGAGTCTTGGATGCGCGAGGCGCCTCGGGTGGACGTGTCGGTTGGGGGCGTACCCAAAGGCGTGAAAGTGTCTGGGGACGAGCTGCGGAAGGTCGTGGTGGACGAGCTCGGCCGGAGCGGGAAGCTGGTGGTCGTAGCGAGCGCGGCGGAGCGCAAGAAGCTGGCGGAGCTGAAGCGGCGCCAGTTCGAGGCCGGGTACGACGAGAAGGCCATTTGTGAGTTGGGCAAGGAGCTGCCAGCCAACTCGATGTTGGAGGCCTCGGTGCTCGGTGACTCCGTGAGGCCCAAGCTGGCGCTGCAGCTTCACTCGGCGGAGTCCGGCTGCTTGTCGGCGTCGGCGCTGACGGAGCTCGACCCGGACCACTCCGACCGGGCGGTGGCCGAGGCGCTCGACACGTTGATACGGAAGACGCGGACCGAGACTCAGCTCCCGGGCGGGGGCACGCCGCGAAAGCAGGAGGCGCCGAAGCGAGCCTTCTCGAGCAAGATCGAAGAGCAGCGGGCGGCATGGTCGCCTGAGTCTTCGAACGAGGTGATCGTGAGCTTCTCGTCGAGTCCCGGCGCCGCTGTGGTTCTGGTGGACGGCGACGTGCTGTGCCAAAGTACGCCTTGCAAGAAATCACTGGGTCGGGGCCCGCACTCAGTGGTCATGCAGAAGGAGCGCTACGAGAAGCGGAGCGAGCGGGTCGCGGTGGCTCCGGGCACGAAGCTCGAATGGAAGCTCGAGGCGGCGTTCGGGACGTTGTCGGTGTCGAGCGAACCGTCGGGGCTCGCGGTGTACGTGGATGGCGAGAGAGTCGGCGAGAGTCCCGTCTCGAGCCACGAGCTCGACCCTGGCGCGCACGAGGTGTGGGTCGAGGACCGCTGCTACCTGAAGAAGGGCGAGCGGTTCGGTCTCGCCAAAGGTGAGTCCAAGCAACTCAGCTTTGCCCCGGCCGCTCGAGAGAGCGCAGTCGAGGTCAAGGCCGAGGACGGCGACGGGGACGCGGTGGAGGCCAAGGTCTTGGTCGACGGCAAGGAGGTGGGGGCCACGCCCGGGACGTGGAAGGTCGCGCTGTGCTCGGAGAAGGTCGAGGTGCGTTCGAGCGAAGGGAGCTTCGAGGAGACGCTGAAGCTCGAAGAGCGCAAGACCTCGAAGGTGAAGGCGACGCTGGGTTCGCGCGCCCGAGCTTCCGCTGTCGCCCAGCCGAAGGGTCCAACGCCTGCGCTCCCGGCGTCCGAAAAAGTCGATCCGAGCGATTTGGTGACTTTCCGTTTCGAAGTTACGCCGGCGGAGGCGACCATTTCGATCGACGGTCAGGCCGTGAGCGGAAACGAAGCTCGGGTGCCGCAGTCGCAAGGAGACCATGTGGTCGACGTTTCGGCTCCTGGATTTCTGCCTCAGCAACACTCGCTTTCGGCGCGACTCTCCGCGCGGCTCCGCGTCGAGCTCGAACCGCGACCGAAGGGTTGGGTCTCGGATCGTGCCGCCGGCCGCGCCTCGTCCGGCGGCGCCAAAGGCGACATGGTCACCGTCCCGGCAGGTGAGTTCTGGATGGGCTGCAGCCCGAAGGACTCTTCGTGTGGTGACGACGCGAAGCCGGGCCGGAAGGTCTACCTCGACGCGTTCTCCATCGACCGCACCGAGGTGACGGTGGGCCGCTACAACGCGTGCGTGCGGGCCGGGAACTGTCGCGCGGCCTACGACAACGACAGGGGCGACGACCACCCGGTTGTCGGAGTCGCCTGGAACGAAGCCTCGGTGTTCTGCAAGTGGGCGGGCGGCGCGCTGCCCACCGAGGCACAATGGGAGAAAGCGGCGCGCGGCACGGACGGTCGGATCTACCCGTGGGGCGACCAAGCGCCGAGTTGCGAGCACGCGAACATGATCCGTTGTGGTGGTTCCATCGAACGCGTGGGCTCGAAGCCCGCGGGCGCCAACGGGCTGTTCGATATGGCAGGAAACGTCTGGGAGTGGGTGGAGGACGTCTACGACCCCAACGCCTATCGGTCGCTGGGCGCGCGAAATCCGGTGTCAAGGTCCGGGCGCTCGAGGGCCCGCGTCGTTCGAGGCGGGAGCTGGAGCCTCGAGTTTGGCGGGTACGTCAGCACTTCGGTCCGCGGCGGGACCGATCTACAGAGCCAGAGCGGCGCGATCGGGTTCCGCTGTGCGCGCCCCTCTTCTTGACCCTTGTCTTTTGACCTTTGACGAGACCCGACAAATTGTCGTTTCGCGTCCCCGGGCCGAAGCCGTTCGCCGAGGCAAATGGCGTCGCGTAGGCGCAAGCTCCGCGGCCAGACCTTGGCCGAGGTATGTTCACGAAAATCGCCTCTGCTCCCCGGGGCCAGGGTACACTGGCCCCGTGACCCGGCCCATCTTCGCCGATCCGAAGACCGACTTCGTGTTCAAGCGTATCTTCGGGAGCGAGGGGCACAAAGATCTACTCATCGAGCTCCTCAACGATCTCTTGGAGCTCCAAGGGTCCCATCGCCTCGTGGCCGTGACCTTCCTGCACCCGGAGCAGCGGATCCCGATCGACGGGATGAAGCTCTCGATCGTCGACGTGAAGTGTACGGACGCCTCGGGCACGACGTACGTCGTCGAGATGCAGGTGTTGAACGTGGAGGGGTTCGAACGCCGCGTGGTGTACAACGTCTCGAAGTCGTACACGACTCAGCTCCGGACCGGCGAAGGCTATCCGAACCTGTCCGACGTCGTCGGGGTGACGATCTGCGACTTCGAGCTTTGGCCGGAGCCCGTCCCGATGCTGAGTCGTTGGCGAATGCAGGAGCAACACACCGGCAGCCTCTTGGGTTTGGGCCAGATTCAGTACGTGTTCCTCGAGCTCCCCAAGCTGGACCGGAGTCGGGACCCAGGAACTGCGGTGGAGAAGTGGGCCTATTTTTTCTCTGAGGCCGAAAACCTGAGTATCGTGCCACCGGTGCTGGCGAGCTCCCCGTTCGAGTCGGCCCTCGACGTGGCTCGGATGAGCGCGTTCACCGACGACGAGTGGGAAGCCTACGACCGCGCGAAGATCGCGGAACAAGATGCTCGCGGAATGCTGAGCCTCGCAGAGCGGCTTGGCTTCGGCGAGGGCGAGAAGAGCGGGCTCGAGAAAGGTCAGAAGCTCGGCTTCGATGAAGGTGAGAAGAGCGGGCTCGACAAAGGAAAGAAGCTCGGACTCGACGAAGGAAAGAAGCTCGCCATCGCGCTCGCAGAAGTTCTAGGGATCGAGCTCGACGCGGCCAAAGCGGAGCAGCTCGACGAGAGCGCGAGCGAGGAGCTCCAGGCCATACTCACTTCGCTCAGGAGCGATCGCCGCTGGCCCGAGCACCCGCCACCGGCCCCGAGTTGAGCGAGGCTGGTGTCTGCCAGAATCGTACGTTCGGCCGCAGCCGCCCACGATGAGTCCTGAAGCCCGTCGAAGACTCGAGCGACTCGCCGGCGTCATCGTTCGATGTCGGCGAGGGAGCGACCGATCCTCGGGCACTTGCCCACGGTCTTCCGTTCGAAGAAGCTCGGCGCGTGGGTGTCCGCGCAGTCGCCGCCTCGGTCACGCTGCTGACGTCGAGCTCCGCTCTCGCCGCCGGCCTCGACGTCGATGGGTGGCTGGAGAAGCCGGGCGTGAAGCTGCTCGCCGTGGAGTTCTACGCGACGTGGTGCAAGCCTTGTATGGAGGCCGTGCCGAAGTGGAAGGCGCTCCACGAGAAGTATCGAAAGCAGGCCTTCGCCTGGTCGTCGTGTCCACGCAAGACCCTGGCGGAATCTGCCTGGCCTGAGCACCACCACGAGATCGCCGTCGGACTCCGGCGACCCTTCCATGCGGCCAAGCGAGCCCGCAATCGCCAACGTCTGCACCTCGGCGGGCGGCGCCGCCAGCACGTCGCGAAGCTCTGCGATTCGTTTTCGAGAGTATTGCCAATTCTTGGCCAAGGCGGAGTGCAACGACAAGTCCGCCTCCGGGCCACACCACTCCCGGTTTTGTGCAAACTCCGGGCATGACTCATCCATTCGCGTACCTGGAAAGGAACGGAGGTATTGCGACTCGGTCCACCTCGAGCTTGAGCAATTCCGTGTTACGAAAGTGCCGAGCCAACACCGTGCGGCTGTCCCGCGCAGCCTCGGCGATCCCGCAGAGGATTCGCAGCGGACCCATGTGGCCGCAGATGAGGACCTTGTTGACACGAGCGTCTTCGGCTAACTCAGCGAGGTCCAGCAAAAAGCCAAGCACTCTGCGCGCCACGAGCTCGTACGACTCCCCACCCGGCGGTGCAAACTCGAGGTCGCCCTCCGCATACGCAGGAATGAACCGCTCTGGTTGCATCTCGAGGACCCCGAGACTCCGCTCGTTGAGCCGTGGATCGGATTTCAGAATGGCGACGTGCACGGCGTTGGACCGAACGGCGTACTCGAGGGTGGCTCGCGAACGACGAAGCGTCGAAACAAACGCCAACGGGTACCGCTGATCGAGCCGGGTCCCGACTTCCTTCGCCTGCGTTACCCCGTGAGTGCTCAATTCGGCGT
The DNA here is from genome assembly GCA_964463485.1 of uncultured Myxococcales bacterium. Classification (GTDB taxonomy): domain Bacteria; phylum Myxococcota; class Kuafuiibacteriia; order Kuafuiibacteriales; family Kuafuiibacteriaceae; genus CAYXDO01. Next base: position 7,732 of record CAYXDO010000267.1, read on the forward strand.
CGACGGAGCCCGTCACGAGCCGCTGGGCGTTGGTCACCGTTTCTCCGTGGCGAATGACGTGCATCGTGAGCGGCACGCGCAAAAAGAGGGGCGCTGCGAGGCGCAAATCCGACCACGACTTCACCCCCGCCGCGGGCCGTACGTGCGGGAGAGGTACGAACGCCTGCGCGACCATCAGCGTGGACTCCATCCGCGATCGAACACAGATGATAAACGTATCACGAACGGCTGGAAGATCTTCGCCTGGGACCGCCGAATCCGACCTCCGAATCCGACCGCCGAATCCGACCGCCGAATCCGAC
>CAYXDO010000268.1:0-7762 GCA_964463485.1 uncultured Myxococcales bacterium
AAGGATGTTCAAGACGCTGCATAGTACTCGGGATCCGACGTCGTTCCAGACCCCGTTGTGGAAGAGAAAGAGGCAGACCTCGTCACGGGTGCGGTAGCCGACCTGCATGGAGGCCTGGGCCAGGGTCCCGTTGAGCTCCACGAGCAGGTCAATGGCCGGCTGGAAGAACGTCTCTCGGCCCGCGTAGACCTGCGAAAGCGACAGGTGGGGGGCGTCGAGGTCGCCGCTGCCCACAGAGATGGGTGTCGGCGGCTCCTCTCGAACCGGCACGGCGCGGAGATCCACGCTCACGAACTCCAGCGTCATGGCTCGGTCCAACACCTTCTTCGAGAAGGGGTGGGTGCTCTCGTCCATGTTGACCGTGCCGACTACGCAGAGGTTGGACGGAACAGCCAGCCCGCGATCCGCTAGCTGGTCCTTGAGGCGCGCGGCGAGGGCGGCGTCGCAGCGGAAGTTGGTCTCGGGGCCGATGTCGAGGTCCAACGTGTCCGTCACGACCTGGTCCCCCACCGTCCTTCGTGTCTCAATGACGCTCAGCAGGTCAGCGAAGTAGTGCTCGACCCGGGCGAGGTTCATCTCGTCGAGGATGACGAAGTAGGGACGGTCGGGCCGCTCCGCGGCCGCGACCAGGTGGGGGATGAGCCGTCCCGGCACGAAGGCGCCCTCCAGGTCACGATAGCCAAGCAGCTCGGACGGGTCGCTCCAGTCCGGGCGCACGGCGATGAGCGGGGCCAGGAAGCCACAGGCGGCCGCGAAACGGCGTGCCAGGATCGACTTGCCGGTGCCCGAGATGCCAGCCAGGAGCACGAAAGGCTTGGTCCTCACCGCCAGGTAGAAGTCCGCAACCTGCTCCTTGGAAAAGTCCAGGCCCTCGGTGGCGAGTGATCGCCAGACATGGTCGACGATCTGCTGGCCGCTGAGGGTGCTTGTCGCTTCCTGGCCATCCGAGAGGCCTCGCAGCAGCCCCTCCACTCCCTCCGTAGCGGAGTCGGGCAGAACCAGCCGAAGTCGGCTCCCCTGGTTGCCGTCCGGCACCCGTCCCGCGGCCCGATGGAGCGCCTGGGCTGCCTCGTAGGGGCGCTCCAGCGTCGCGCCCACGTCCAAGGGCACGCCCTCCAGCTTCACGTAGTCGCGGCGGGATGGGTGGTAGCCCACCTCGGCCGGGTTCATGTTCTTTCGTGCAAGCGCTTCCAGCAGGGCAGCCAGACCAGGGCGGCGGTCGGGCCCGCCTCCCACGGAGTTCACGACGATCGAGGCTCCGGAGTTCCAGGGCTCGACCCAGACCTCACAGTCGCCACGGATGCGGTAGCGCGTCACCCTGCTCTCCCCGTCGAAGAAGTCCGTCACCGCGGCGCGGTCGGCCTCATTGGTCGAAGCGTCCATGCACCGCGCGCACAGCTCGTTTGGAGCGCCGTTCAACCAGTCCCACGCCAGGGCGTCGAACTCGGCGATGTGGAACTTCTCGTCCTTCTCCCGCCAGAGACCCCGCCAGCACTTGTCGGCGATGGTGCGTTCATCGATACCGCGGCGACTCGCGGCCGCCTTGGTGGCGGTCTTCCGTTCCGTGGCCAGAGCGTCGAGGGAGGCGGGGGCAGCCGCCCGGATACCATCGAGGACCTCGAGAACCTGTTTGATGCGTTCGCTCTGCTCCATGGAGCTCAGCCCTCGCTGGGGCGGCGCCGTTCGTACTTCATGAGTCCGCCTCGACCGCGGCGAACGCAGACGCATCCACCTCGAGCATCTCGATGGTTCGCTTTCAAACCCCGATGCCGTGCTCGATGAGCAAGTTGATCAGTCGCCGTCGATGAGTGTGATGGGCGCGGCGCCGGTGGCGAAGGCGGCCTCCTGGGTGCCCTTCGCGAATCGAGCGGTGGTGCGATGGTGCCTCGCACTTCGTTGAAGCGGTAGAGCGAACCGCGAAGCGGGTCAAGGTCTTTGCGCTGGATGGGCCGGCGTGCTTCTTCACCTGGACCACTTCACGAACCGAGGTGATGCTAAGCTCGATGTCTGCGCCGACGTCGACGCCACCGTCGCCGGACCGAGCGGTGACCTCGTCCACCCGCATCCGTCTGTGGTTTCTTGTGTCGAGCACGGCGCGTTGGCACGCCGCTCTTGGTTTCAAGCACGGGCGCCGCTCATCAGGTACACTGCCGTCATGGGACGTCTGTCCGCGGCCGCCGTCGCAGCCCTCTTTGCCCTCGTTTGGGAGCCTCGACCGAGTAACGCATGTAGCTGCGCAGGCGCCGAAATGAAGCGGCTGACGATTCCGCTCGACGGTGCCGTGGACTTTCCGACGGACGGGGTCATTCGAGTCCTTTTCACGGCCTGGCCCAAGGAAATTCGCGACGAAATGGCGTCCGAGTATCGCATTCGCGAGGCTGGCGGTCAGTGGGTCACGTTGAAGAGTCGCGTCGACAGGACGGTGCTGAGCCTAGAGCCCACGCGCGAGCTCCGACCCAACACCAGATACTCGATTGAGCGGGTCTCGGTCTTCTCGGACGCGGGAGAGCGACTCTCGGACGATCAACGCCTCAACATCGCCCGCTGGGGACGCGAGGAGTTCGGCCCAAAGCAGAAGATCTCGACGCGCCGATGGTTTCAGGAGAGCTCGTTCGTGACGGGTCACGGGCCGCTCGAGGGTCTCTCGGAGCCCCCGAGCACGAAAGCGGCACGCATCGGCTTTGCCTACGGCGGCGGTGACTGCGGACCGGGAAGCAGCGTCTCGTTGGTCTATGACGTCCCTCGAACGCTGCGCGAAACCGACTTGCTGGGTATCGAAGTCAAGGGCCTTGGAACTGCGGCCATCTTCAAACACAACGCGGCAGAGGTGACTCCGCGCGGCGACCTTCCGAAGGGCTTCTGGGCCCACTTTGGGGACATGATGTGCACGCCGGATCGCGTGTCCGTCGGCTTCACCGAGACACTCGACGTCAGGATGTTCGTCCTCGCGGAGAACGGACGAATCACCACCGAGCAGTCGTGGACGAAGGTCAAGCCGTATCAGCCCTTGAAGCTGGAGTACCTGAAGAAGTATGCCGAGGCGTTTCGACCCCCCTCGACCGCAGACGCGCTGGCGATTGCGCGGGCCGCCGAGGACCAGAGGCGACAACAGACGTTGGCCCGCTACTTTTCGCCGCCCATCGACGAGCAGCCCACTTCTGTGGGCTCGGGCGATCCGGGCCCTGCCGGGTGCCCATTTGGGCTACAGAGTCAGCGGGTCATCGATCTTCCAGACGGCGTCATGCCGTGGATGTATGGAGAGCTGGCGACGGCTGCCTTTCGTGAGGGACGCGTCTATACGATTTACAACGCCGACCACGACAAGAAGCCGCGAATCATCGAACTCTCCAAGGACGACGCGATTCGCGAGCTCGCGGGCTCCCGGCTCGGTTCAGAGAACGTCGCCTCGTTCGGGCCAACGAGCTTCATCACCGCCTCGACGGTTTTTCAGTCCGACTCTGAGTCCGTGATTCGAGTCGCTCGCTCATCCTACGAAGGAGCGCTCGAGTGGTCTCGAGTTCTCGACGTCAAGGGCGTCGAACAGGGCCCCCGAGTGGCCTGGAGCGGTGGGCGCGTCCTGGTTGCTCGGGAACGATCGACGCCGAGCTACGAGTCTAAACTGGCCTGGGCACTTCTGGACGACACGACAGGGAAGGTGCTGGCCCAAAGCCCTGCGGAAACTCCGTCTGTGGACCATGACGCTGGACTCTCCGTGACTCACGACGGAAAGAGCTTCCTCATCCAGTGGGGCGAACGTGAGTTGATGGCTCGCACCTGGAGGGTCGCTTGGGCGCGGCTCGACGACAACGGTCAGATGAAGGCCATCAACACCTTCTCGGAGACCTGGTTGAGTCGAGTGCTGTGGGCTCCGGGTGGCGTGACTGCATTCTCGGATCGGCGGGGCGTTCACGTGTCTCGATTGGGGGATGACGACAAACTCACGCCGCCCGTTCGCGTCGACGTCGGCACGGGCGAAGGTTCCTTGTTGACGGGAGTAAGCAAGGGCGAGTCGCTGACCTTCGTCGCCTGGCGCTCCAACGACACCGGTTATGTCACGGTGCTGGATGACCACGGAAGAGTCGCTCCGCCGACTCCGATTTTCGGCGGCTCGGAGGTCACCATTCCAGCCGTCGCGGCGGCTAAAGTCGGCGTTGTTGCGGTCTACGGGGCGGGCCACGTCAACCTCGGAACCCATCCACGCGCAGAGAGGTTTGTGTGCCGAGACACGTCCGACCCGCGTGCTCCGGCGAGGATCAGTCCATGATCGCTTCGACCCTTGCATGGATGTTGCTGCTGGCGCCCCCGACCGACGGCGAAACGGATTCGTGTGAGCACGGCCTGGTCGCCATCGAAGTGGGCAGGGCTGAGGCGCCTGGTGACGGGTTGAGCCGATCGCAGATGGTCTGGGCGAACCAGCGATTGGTTTGGTTCGTCGCCGAGAATGACCCAACCGCGGAGATGAGTCCGTCCGAGAAGAAGACTCCCAAAACGCCGTTTGGACTGCGGCTGCGGGAGCGAGAGCTCGAAGGGAAGGGACTGAAGTCGGAAATCATCGTTCTCGCTCGCAACTTTCGCGACCTTTCGGCGGTCTCCGATGGCGAGTACGTCACCGTTGGAGGAATTGGCTCGAAGGAGGTCTTTCGAGGCGAGTCCCAGGTCGAGGTACTTCGCGTCGACTCGAGCGGCCGGATCGTATGGCACCAGGCTATCGGCGCGCCTTCGTCCATCCTCAAAGCGAAGGTTCGCCTCGCCACCACGCGCGCGGGAATTCTGGCGATTTGGGAAGAGAATCGGTTTCCGAGCTCCGCGATCCTGTCGGTGCTCCTCGACCCCAAGTCGGGCGCGCCTTCCCGGGTGAAGTCGATCGCCGAGCTCGCGGAAGGATCGTTCATGGATGTCGTCATGACCGGCGAAGGCGACGGCGCTCTCGCCGCATGGTACGCATCCAACCCGGACGAGAAGGCGCGTGGCTTGTTCGTGGCGCGCTTGTCAGCCGAAGGAGTTCGAAAGAGCACTCGACGAATCGCCGCAGACGCTGGAGTCGGTGATCTGGCGATTGTCGCCGCTTCCGAGGGAAGTCTGGTGTTGTTCGACGCGAATCGGACTTCCGAGCACACTCCGACGCTTCAAGGCGCGCTGCTCGACGAGAGTCTGTCCGTGCGGAAGCTCCATGACTTTCAGGCGGAGCCTCTCGGCGCCGTCATGGCCGCGTGGTCGAAGGGGAGGTTCGTCGTGAGTTGGTCGACAGCCCCGCGCAGCGGCGGGAAGAGCGACGTGTGGGCTACGACGCTCGGCCTCGATGGACGGGTGACATCGCACGTTTCGCTAACGGGGGGGCTCGGCGGGTTTGGAGGGGAGTTGATCGGGGTCGACGGCCAGGTCTTCTCGACCCATCCGAACCCATCGCTCGGAGACGCGCACGCGGTGAGCCGGCTCGACTGCGGAGACGGCAAGGAGCAGCCGCGCCGGCACCGAGACCCCTGCGGCCTCGAGCGGCGCGATTTTCGGGACCGGTTCGAGAACCGCGTAAACGCGCTGTGGGCATTGGCGCCCGCGAGCGAGGATCGGTGGGCCATACTGCGTGCCGAAAGTGGGCTCAGCAGGCTCGAGGTCCGGTTTGCGGATTTCGAAGGCCGAATCGTCGCAAGAGACGTCGACCTCGGGTCGGTGCAGGTTGGGCACTCCCTTGGCTTTGCCCAGACCAAAAGCGGATTCGCCGTAGGCTTTCGGGATATCGAGCAAGCTGTTTGGATCCAGCATCTGGACGAGTCGGGATCCGCGGCCGGGCCCGCCTTCAAGGTCTCCGCGCACGGAGCGAGCGATTTTGGCGGGCCCTGCCTCGGAAGCGACGGCAGCGCGACGTGGGCAGCCTGGGCGTCCGGTGGCGTTCCTCCCACCATGACGGTGGCCACCCTCCGAGCCCGCGATACGGTGGGTCGTAGAACGGTGGTCATTCCTGAGGGGCCGATGAGATGCACGTTCGTGACAGATCCAGGCAACCTGGCGCTCCTCACGAGTCACCCTCTGGCAGAGGCGCCGAATGCATTCGTGCGCGCCCTCTCGACGATAGAGGCAGGCTCGCCAGGTCTCCATGACGTCCTGCTGACGAGTGAGAGCGTACACGCGATCGGTGGATTCGAAGACGGCCTTGCCATCATCACGTCCATCCAGCCGGAAGCGCTCTCGGTTTCGTGGGTTTCGACCAACCGAGAAGTCACGTCAGGACAGCTGTCCTTCGCGAATGGTGCTTCGCGGTTCTTGGCGAGCGCAGTCAGGGAGTCTCCAAACAAGGTGCATGAGCTTGCGGCGTTCGACGACGCTGCCGTCTACGTGCAAGGGATGTGTCGGAGCACCCTGCAGTCGGGAGGGCTGAGATGAGAGTCGCCGATCACGCGAGCCGCACAGCCGTAGAGGCTCTGGCGGCGCTTCTTATTCTCCTTTCCAGTGACGTCATGGCTTGCCGGTGCCCTGGTCCGGAGACCCCAGCCGAAGCGTTCTCCCTCGCTACCCTGGTCTTCACGGGCACGGTGGTCGAGCTCTCGAAAACGGTGGCGATCCGGGTCGAGGAGCGCTTCAAGGGGAGCGTGCCGGAACGAGTCGCCGTGGAGTCACCGGCTCCGAGTTGCAGGTACCCGTTCGAGAGGGCTCGGCAGTACCTCGTGTACGCGCGCGAAGTCGAAGGGAAGGTCGTAACGACGATCTGCGAACGAACCTCTCCCCTTGCCTGGGCCGTGCGGGAGCTGTCTTTGCTTCGGAAATATCGTGATCGCTTGCCGCGCTCGGAACGCTGGTATGAATGACACCCTTCCGCATTCATTCGGATCCGACTCGTCTCGGCCGTCTCCAGCCCCAGCGTAACCGTTCACGGGGCCTAACCGTTCACGGGGGGTATTGAGCGGCTGGTGCGCAAGGCCCTCGCGCTGGCCCGCGCCGACCGCCTTGCCCCTTGCTCGTTTCGCTCGCTGTCGAGCGGCGAGCGCCAGCGAATGCTCCTGGCCCGCGCGATCGCCCAGTCCCCCAAAATCCTGCTCCTGGACGAACCCACGAGCCACCTGGACGTCGGCCATCAGCTCGACGTCATCGACTCCATCAAGGCGCTCGGACTCACCGTGGTCGCCGCCCTCCACGATCTGAATGTCGCACTCACTTTCGCCGACGAGGCGCTCATACTCTCCGAGCGGGATAGGAATTTTGAGCGCAAAGCGGTCGCAGAACGGGCTCGAGGAACCGGCGGTTTGGGCTGCGCTGAGGACTTTCGGCGTCGGCGTCGCGTGATGGGCGCGTCGCCCTCGAGGTCGGTGCGAGGGAATGTAGGGCTCAAGATGCGCTCAAGGTCAGACGTGTGCATCGCGGGGCTCGAGATGTTCACGCGAGGGCGCTACGGGCTCAAAGCCTCGCGCGCTGAGCGGCAAGGGGGCTGTCGCTCACGGCGGGCCCCTCGACTTCGTGAAGCGCGGGGTCGTCGCGTCCATGCCGAGGTGTTCGAGGATCTTCGCTGCGACTTTGGGATCGGTGATGAGGCCGACGGGCGTGAGAGGTCCGCCACAGCGGCCGCATTCGAGACCGTCTGCACAATTGGTCTGCACAATTGCAATCGAGCCGTGCCTGACCAATTGCAATCGAGCCGTGCCTGACCCAATTGCAATCGAGCCGTGCCTGACCCAATTGCAATCGAGCCGTGCCCCAATTGCAGCCGTGCCCCAATTGCAATCGAGCCGTGCCTGACCCTGTGCGATTTTCGGTCGTCGGTCGGAAATGTTCA
>CAYXDO010000269.1:0-7555 GCA_964463485.1 uncultured Myxococcales bacterium
AGCGATCGACTCGAAGGGTCGGCGGTGTTTATCCCGAGGACGGGAGCGATCGCCTTGGGCTCGACGTCCGCGGTCGACTCAGGGGTCCGCGAAGCTCAGGCGCAGGCAAGATGCCTGCGCTCCCAGGAGTCCGCGGCGCTTAGGCGCGCCTGCACTCCCAGGGTCGACGGTGCTGGGACGACAACCTCGACGGAGCGCGCGACACGTTGAGCGCGGCCGTGTCTCTCCTTCTGAGGCTCGTCGGCCGGGATCCCGAGCCGGGCCAGAGTCGAGAGCATACCTTGCTCTCGGTCTTGGCGGAGCGCAGGCTTCGAGACGGCAGCCCCGCCGATCTGGCTGCGCTGCTCCCGGATGTGCTCGATCCCCCGGTCGAGAGCGTCGGGGCCCTTCCGGTAGACCAGTATATTGGCCCAGGCAGGCGGAGTGAGCTCGCCGCAGATCTCAACAATCTCATCGCGTCCCCGGCGCTCGCGACCTGGAGGCAAGGGCAGGACTTGGACGTTGCGGGTTGGATGTCCTCGGTCGATGGCAAGACGCCTGCGACGATCGTGAGTGTGGCTCACCTCGACGAAGAGTCTCGGCTCTTGGCGCTGGGAGTCGTTCTGGAAGAGACTCTCACCTGGGTCCGGAGTCTTCCCGGAACGAGCCAGCTCAGAGCCCTGATCGTATTCGACGAAGTCTTTGGCTTCATTCCGCCGAGCCCAAGGACGCCTCCCACCAAGCGACCCATGGTCTCGCTGATGAAACAAGCCAGAGCCTATGGAGTGGGTTGTTTGGTGGCCACGCAGAATCCCATGGATCTCGACTACCGGGCTTTGAGCAATGCGAGCACCTGGATACTCGGGAGGCTCCAGACCGACGCGGATCGGGCCCGGGTCGTCGAAGGCTTGGGGGAGGACAAGAAGAAGAGCCCAGTCGCAGACCTTCTGAAGAAGATCGCGCCGCGGTGGTTCGTGGTCAGGGAATCCAAAGGCGAGCTCTCGATTCTCCATCCTCGATGGGCCATGTCGGGCCATGTCGTATTTGCGCGGACCGATGACGAGCCAGGAAATTCGGCGAGTGAGGGTGCCAGCCGAGGTCAGCGTCGTTTCGGAGCCCGGACCGGGACAGCTCGAGTGAACAGCTTCGCGGCTTTCGTGGTTTGATGGCGAGACTTGGAGCAGCTCGTCTACCTTTCTCCTCGCCGAGACCTCGGATGCCGCCGCGATTTGCACTGGCGAGCCGAGCTTCCGCCCGAGGGCGACTTCGAGGGGTGGGTGAGTCGAATCGGAGAGGTGGGTTGGGCAGAGACTGACCGGGGCTCCGACCTGCTCAGAACTTTTCAACACACCGACGGGCACGTGCTGATCGTGTCTCCGCGCTCCGCGAAACTTCGGATTCGCATCGACCCGATGACTCCGAGAGATGCGCGGGAGGGGAGGGTCACGGAGCTTTGCGGTGAGCTCCGGCGGGTTTGGGGAAGTTACTGCGGTGGAATTGAGCGTTGATCCGACCTCAGCCCGGTGCTTTCTACCGCTACTGCGTCAAGGCCAGAGCACGAGTAACGTGAGCTCCGTGAATTTCGAGTTCGAGCTCGTGCTCGTTCGTGCTCGTAGAGCTCGCGCCTGTCCCAGGGGTCCGGCACCACCCTACCCTAGCGCGTCTCAACGGGGGCGAGCTGGAACGTCCAACTCTCTCGACGAGGCTCTCCTCCTTCGACTCCCTCGATCCAAGCCTCGAGGCGCGGGCCCTTGCGGGCGTAGCCGATGCGCTGCGGAAAGTCGTGGAGAGGATCTTCGAACACGACTCTGTCGTGCCCGATCTCTTTCATTCGGAAGGCGTCGGGTGGCTGCCTTCCCAGCGGGCTGGCGAGGTACGTGATTCCTTCGTCTCTGGCCTCGATCCGGAGATACTCGTAGAACAACGTCTTCGATCCGTGGAGCTCGCGATGAATTCCGAACATCGTCGAGCCCTTCGGCGGGGTCCAGGTCTCTTCGTACGAGTGGGCGCCGGCCCCTTCCCAAGATCCGGCGAGCCACGACAGGACGTCCAGCCGATCGGGGGCGCGGGCCGGCGCTTCCGGGGTCGTCGAGCAACTCAAGCTCACGCCGAGCGCGAGGGCGGTCAGCTTTTGGATTCGGCCCACCACTTCACGAACGCCTTTCGGCCGATCTCCCGTTCTTTCTTTGGGCCAGCCGGGTCGAAGGGGATGTCGAGGCCCGAGAGCGCCCGGAGCTCCTCGAGGGCGCTTTTTCGGAGCGCGGCTTCGTCGGACTTCAAACCTTCGAGGAGCCACTCTGGGCGGGGGATCCGTTCATTCTTGGCGTACCAACGAAGCCATTTTTTGTGATTCGGACCGAGGCGTTGTTTGGTGATTTCGGCGAGCGCGTCTTCCGCCAGCTGAGTCAGGCGTTTGTCTTTGTCGTTGAAGATTTCGGCCAGGAGCGGCACGGACTCGTGATCTCGGAGCCCGCCGAGCGCGAAGATGGCGCGGGCTCTGGTGTCCGACGACGGCGCGGCGAGACGAATGCGAAGGTTTTCGACGACCGCCGTGTACTCGGCCGAAGGTCGGTAACTCACCAGCGCGGCGACGGTGTGAACCGGGACTTGGTCGACCTCGTCGTTGAGCCGTCGGGCCAACAGCGGGACTACGTCGGGCACGTGTACGCTAGCGTAGAAATGAACCGCCCACACCCGGACCAGGGGCTCCGGGGCGTCGAGCAACTTCGCCACGTAAGGGTGCGCGACTCGCCCGAAGCGGGCCAACAGACTCACCAGCGGTCCGCAGTCCGAGATCGGCGGGAGACGCTTCACGACCATGGCGTCGAAGCGAACTCTCCCCGGAAATTTTTCAATGAGTCGCGGGATGACCGACTCACCGAGGGCGTGGAGCTTGTCAGCCACTTCTTTGGCGGGGCGAAGCTCTTCCGTGATCTTCTCGATGAGCTCGTCGAGCTCCGCGGCGCGATTCCGAGCGGGCTCCGCGATGGCTTCCGCAGGCCGGGGTATGACGAGCTTTTCGGGCTCCGGGCGACGATCGCGGAGCGTGACCGCCGCGGGCGGCGGCGAGGCGCCCTGACCCACCGAGGGAACGGGGAGCCCGCGGTCTTCCGGGCGTTCCTCCGGGACTTCGGGTCGCGCGACGTGGACCGGCGAGCTCGGGGCCGGCGGCGGCGGTGGGCGAGCCGGCTCCGGCGGCGCCGCGATGAGCGCGGACTCCCAAGGCTCCGGTTGGTCTTCCGACGACTCCTTGCGAGGGCGGATCCGCGCCAGAGGCGTGGCGAGCACCTCGGCCACGACCTGGGGCTCCTCGACGGGCTCCGCGTCGTGGACGCTCGCGAGCTCCAGGAGCGAGGGGGGCTCGGGCTCGGGCACTTCGGGTTCGAGGGCGCCCTTCATCGCGGGAAGGACTTCGACGAGGGTGGCGTCGTCGACGTCGGTGGCCTCCGGCATGTCGTCGCCGAGGTACGGCGTCACCTGAACGAGCAGGTCGCCGGTCTGATTCACGAGGTGGGCGGGCCGAGAGAGCGACACGCGATCGTCGAGCTCGTCGGGGGGTTCGGACGGATCGAACACCGGGTCGAGGACTGGGATGTCGAGGTCGGAGCTCACCGGCAGCGCCGCCAAGGCGTGCGGATTCATGGCCGGGACCTCGGGGAGCGTGTCGTCGGAGGGCCCGGCAAGCGCCGGCCAGGCGGTTCTGCGCGTCTCGACGATGGGTCGTGGCGGGGGCGTGGAGAGGGCCTCGTTGATCTGTTGCAGGGCCCTCGAGAGCTCCTCCATGCGCTCGCCGGTGGGTCGAATCAGAGGTGCGGTGTCGCCATCGAATCCGACGATGGGCGGCGCGGAGTCGAGGCGCGGGACCGGGGTGCGCCCGCTGTTCGAGTCCCCCCAGGGCGCGGACGTTCGAGCGGCGCTGGCGTCGGCCCAAGCTTCCACTTTGAGGGCCGCGCGGGTTCTAGGGCTCGGGTCCGAAGGGCGCTCGTCGAGCGTGGGGGGCTCGAGCGCCGAAGTGCCGGTGGGTTCGACCGGGCGCTGAGGCTCGTCGAGCGTGTCGACCTCGTCGAGGCTCGGAGGCTCGCCGATCGCCTGGGGCTTCTCGTTTTCTTCGACCGCGAGGCGATCCGTGGTGGGCTCGTCGGCCGCCGTCTTCGGAAAAAGGGAGAGCGCGTCCAGCGCTGGGCGTCGTACGGCTCCGGGAGATTCGGCCGCGGGCAACCGAAACGGAGGGAGCTCGGACATGCGCGGGCGATTCGAGCGCAGCGGTCGCTCCGACTCGACCTGCTCCGGCGGAGGCTCCGACACGAGGTGCGCGGGCACCGGTGAGCGGCGGCGACGCAGGATCTCGGACGCGGACTCGGAAGGGTCGATCACCGCGGGCTGAAGAAATCGCCCGGGCGGTCGGCTCGCCCGTCCCGCGCTCTCCAAGACGGGCTCGAGGTCTTCGGTCGCGTGATCCGAGATCCGGGAGGCCGACGCGGGCTCGGCTCCGGAGCTCGCGGGCGGTTGGGTCGGCGGCCGGAACGGAGCCGGGGTGAGCTCGCGAGCGCGTGGAGGGATCGGCGGGCCGCGATCATTGGTGCTGTAGGCGCTGCTAGCGCTGTTCGAGCTGAACGCGCTGATCGGCCCGTTGGCGCGCGCAGGGATCGGCGGGAGCGGAGCAGCGGCCCGAGGCGGGGGGGGCATGCTCACTCGCTTCGAACGCATCAGCACCGATTCGAGGGCCTGCTGGACGTGCGTCGCGAGGATCATCGCGTCGGCCGCGAGGCGAGGAGGAATCGCGCGCGGCCCATTCTCCGCGTAAAGAAGCGCGACGATTCGGTTCTTCACGCGAATCGGCACGATCAACGCTGCTCGAGGCAGGTCACGCCCGAGCGGAGCGAGGTGGTCGGCGTCTTGCGACTCGAGCGGGCCGAGGTGGTGGGCCTCCGTGGCGGTAGCCAACCAGAACGAAGAACGGGCGCCGCGCGGGATCTCGACGTCGCCGACGCGGTCCGAACCCGGACCCACCGCGGCCCAGCCGGTGATCTTGGGGCCGCGCACGGTGAACAGCGCCGCGAGCTCGAACTCGTTCTGCGCGTAGGCGAGCGCGAGATCGACCACGTCGTCTCGGCTCGTCGCGGTGTGCAGGCGATGGGTGACCTCCGCGAAGCTCATCGGACCGAGTCGCGGCCGCTGCCGCGCGGGGGCGGGCTTTGGGCCGTCAGGCGATCGCTCGAGCAGGGCGGCCACGCGAGGGGGCGGAGGCGCTTCGTAGAGCAAGTGGAGGCGTTGCCGTACGCGAATCTCCAGGGTGAGCAAGGGCCGGAGCGCCAAGTCGAGGAGCTCTCCGAGCTCGGCGAGCAGCGATAGGTTCGGGGGGGCCGCGACCAGCATCGTCATCGTGGCGTTCGGAACGTCGTGCGTGAGGGGCGCGAGGACGTGTCGCTTGGCCCACTGCTCGGGGAAGGCGCGCGCGGTCTGAGGCTCGATCGGCGTGGAAAGGTCCTTCGCGCTGGCCACGGCGAGCCCGTACGCGGAGGCCATGGCTGCGGAGATGTCTGCTTCGGACACCAACCCGAGCTCGAGGATCGAGGTGTCGAGGGGACCGCCGAATCGCTCGTGGTGCTTGAGCAGGAGGGTGACTTGGTCGGGACTGAGGAGAGCGCGCCTCGTCAGCTCGTCGATCAGTCTACCGGGCATGCAATTTCGACCCTGTCTCGTCCCCTACACCGGAGTCAGCTTCCTGCCAATGTTGCGACCGGTGTTGCACGAACGAGACGTGTGCCGAATCGGCCCGAGCCTGGCCGGCACGGTGACGCAGATCTCCTGCGGGAAGCCTCGGGGCGGGCTTGGAGTGGCCTTTGCTGAGCGTTCGAGGATGTCCACACGCTCTGTTTCCGTGGCGATGCTTGCCGCCTGGTCCGGCGTCTGGTCCGGAGTCTGGGCCGGCGAGGCCGAAGCCGGCGAGCGCCCGACCTGGTTCATGGTCGAGGTCGCAAGCGGGGTAGCCAACGGAGGTGACGCCGGCGCGGGCCCGAGCCTTCTGCATGAGCTGTCTGCCGGCGTGACGTGGAAGTGGCACGGCCTTCGTTTCCACGTGCTCGTTACCGCCGCGATGCGCCGTTCGTCCGGCGCCACCGCGTACGAGGGGCTGCTCGTCGATCTCTCTCGGTCCGACCTCGACTTGTTCTTGGCGCCGCGTTTGGTCGTGCCGGTTTTCGGGCGCGGACGCCTCTACGCGGAGGTGGGCTCCGGCTTTCGGTACATGGAGGGGCGGATCGACCGCGGCTTCGAGCTCGGATCGCTGTCCGCGGTGACGTCCGTTCCGGTGATCGTCGGTGCCATCGGAGGCGGCGTGCGATTCCTTCCGAGCGTCTCCGCGGGCCTTCGCGCCGAGCTATCCGCGCCGATCGGATCGTTCGACCCCATCGCCCACCTGTCGGGTCAACCTTCCAACGCTCGCGCCGCGCTGCTTGGCACGCTCGGGATCCACTTTTAGCCATGAGGCGGATTGCGTTTGCTTGGATTGCCTTTGGCTGGATTGTGTTTGCGCTGCTGACCTCGTGCGGCTCGACTCCGCAGGAGGTCGAGTTGCGAGTTTCGTTCGATGAACGCAGCCACTACGTGCCCGGCATCGTCTTCGAGGATGCGGAGGATCAACGGATCCTGTACGCGGAGATCGAAGCGGAGATCGGCCAGCGATCGATCCTCGAGATCACGAGGTTGCCCTCCACGCGTTTCGTGGTGCGCTTCAACGAGGTCGCCGACGGGCGTGTCGTGTTTCGAGGGGAGGTCGTGTCGCAGGACGTCCGCTTGCTGCCCACGGACGAGGGCGGATTCGTGGGGACCTTCGACGTGGTCGTGGCGGGGGGATCGCAGGAGCGACGCGTCAAGGGCGAGATCCTCACCGCGGTGGCAGCGCCTTCGAGCCGCGTGAGCGTGTACGTGGCGCCGCCGCCTGCGTCGCAGTGTTGGGGCGACTGCGTGCCGAACCCGGCGCCGACACCAAACCCGACGCCGACACCAAACCCGACGCCGACACCAAACCCGACGCCGACACCAAACCCGACGCCAGTGGTGTCGGCGGACTCGGACACGGGGTGTGAAGGAGACTCCATCGAGGACACGGACTCGGGCTGCGCAG
Organism: uncultured Myxococcales bacterium; assembly: GCA_964463485.1. Lineage (GTDB taxonomy): Bacteria > Myxococcota > Kuafuiibacteriia > Kuafuiibacteriales > Kuafuiibacteriaceae > CAYXDO01. The sequence goes on from CAYXDO010000269.1 coordinate 7,106, forward strand.
GCGAGGACGTGGAATCGGACGCGGGCGCGGGCTGCGCCTCGGACGAGTCCGCTTCGTCGGGATGCGAGAGCGACTCGTCGAGCTCCTCTGGGTGTGAAGCCGACTCCTCGACGTCCTCGGGATGTGAAGCAGACGATTCGGGTTGTGAAGTCACGAAGCGACGCGCGGGGGCTCCGCTTCGCAGCACCGCGCGGTTGCTCTGGCCGATCGTGTTGGTCGGCGTCTTCAATCGCCGCACAGCGCGCCGGTTCGCGACGAGCAAGCGAAGGAGCGATCGCGGCTGATACTCGATGACGACGGGCAGCGCGTCTGCGTCAGATCGTCTGCGTCTGCGTCAGATCGTCTGCGTCAGATCGTCTGCGGGTGATCGTCCGCGTCTGCGTCAGCGTCAGATCGTCTGCGTCTGCGTCTGATCGTCTGCGTCTGCGTCTGCGTCAGATCGTCTGCGTC
>CAYXDO010000270.1:0-7446 GCA_964463485.1 uncultured Myxococcales bacterium
CGACCTGGAGCTTGCGCTTGATGGCGACGTAGACCTTCACCATCTTGATGACGCCGGGAGGCAGCTCGTCGCCCTTCTTCAGGCGATTGATCTTCTCCCCGAACATCATCGTCGTGACTTCGACCTGGTCACGTACGGACTCGGCGATCTTCTTGAGGCGCTTCTCGACCTCGGGCTCCCCGATCTTGAAGTCGACCCAGTTCTTCTCTGGGACCGACTCGAGCAGACCCTCGTCGATCTTCACGCCCTTCTCGGCGAGGACCTTGCCTTTGTCGTCGATGATCTTGGCGCTGGTGTTCTTGCCAAGGAGCTGATCGACCATCTTTCGACGGCCCGACTCGCGGATGATCTTGATCTCGTCGTTCTGGTCTTTGAGGAGGCGGGCCTCCTCTTCGTCTTCGATCTTCTGGCTCCGCGCGTCCTTGTCGACGCCCTTGCGCGAGAAGACCTTGGCGTTGATCACCGTTCCGATGACGCCGGTGGGCACCTTGAGCGACGTGTCACGCACGTCGCCGGCCTTCTCACCGAAGATGGCTCGGAGGAGCTTCTCTTCGGGAGAGAGCTGGGTCTCGCCCTTGGGCGTGATCTTGCCGACGAGGATGTCGCCGGCGTGCACTTCGGCGCCGATGCGAATGATGCCGGACTCGTCGAGGTCACGGATCGCTTCTTCACCGACGTTCGGGATGTCGCGTGTGATCTCTTCGCGACCGAGCTTGGTGTCGCGCGCGATGCACTCGAATTCTTCGATGTGAACGGAGGTGTAGACGTCCTCCTTGACGACGCGCTCGGAGACCAAGATCGAGTCTTCGAAGTTGTACCCATTCCACGGCATGAACGCGACGACGATGTTTCGTCCGAGCGCGAGCTCGCCCATCTCGGTGGACGCGCCGTCGGCGATCACGTCGCCGCGGTTGACGCGATCACCGACGCGGACGATCGGCTTCTGGTTGATGCACGTGTTCTGGTTGGACCGCTGGTACTTGAGCAGCGTGTAGATATCGACTTCGGCCGCGACGTCGGTGCTGTCCGACGCGGTGTCGGCCTTCACGACGATGCGGTTTGCGTCGACGAACTCCACGACGCCGTCGCGCTTGGCGACGGTCGTCACGCCCGAGTCCCGCGCGACGATCTTCTCGATGCCGGTGCCGACGAGCGGCGCCTCGGTGCGAACGAGCGGCACCGCTTGGCGCTGCATGTTCGATCCCATGAGCGCGCGGTTCGCGTCGTCGTTCTCGAGGAACGGAACGAGCGCGGCCGCGACGGACACGAGCTGATTCGAGGAGACGTCGGTGAGCGTCACCTCTTCGGGCCGGACCATCACGAACTCACCCGCGTCACGGACGGGAACGCGCTCGTCGGTCATCCGACCCTTCTTGTCGGTGGCGACGTTGAACTGCGCGATCTTGTGATTCTCCTCCTGCAACGCGGAGTAGAACTTCACGCCTTCCTTCACCACACCTTCTTCGGACTCGAGATACGGCGTCTCCACGAACCCGTAAGGATTCACGCGGGCAAACGTCGAGAGCGAGCTGATGAGACCGATGTTCGGACCTTCCGGCGTCTCGATAGGACAGATGCGGCCGTAGTGGGTCGGGTGCACGTCGCGCACTTCGAAGCCCGCACGCTCGCGGGTGAGACCGCCCGGCCCGAGCGCGGACAGCCGACGCTTGTGCGTGACCTCCGACAGCGGGTTGGTCTGGTCCATGAACTGCGACAACTGGGAGCTTCCAAAAAACTCCTTCACCACCGCGGAGACGGGCTTCGCGTTGATGAGGTCGTGCGGCATGAGCGTCTCGGTCTCCTGAACCGTCATACGCTCCTTGATCGCGCGCTCCATGCGCACGAGGCCGATGCGGTACTGGTTCTCGAGGAGCTCGCCTACGGCGCGTACGCGCCGGTTGCCGAGGTGGTCGATGTCGTCGATCTGGCCGCGCCCGTTCTTGAGCTCGATGAGGTACCGAACCACCTCGAGGATGTCGCGCTTGGTCAAGACTTGCGTCTCGATCGGCTCGTCGAGGTTGAACTTGTAGTTCATCTTCAAACGACCGACGCGCGAAAGGTCGTAGCGCTCGGGGTTGAAGAACAGGTTCTGGAACAACGCGCGAGCGGTGTCCTCGGTCGGAGGCTCCCCCGGACGCAGCCGGCGGTAGATCTCCATGATCGCTTCGTCCGTGGCGTCCACGGAGCCGTCGTCGCCGCTGGTCGCGCGGGTCTTGCGGCGATCCGAAAGCTCGAGGTTGAGCGTGTTTCGGAGATACGGGCCGACGTTCAGGTTGTCGATGAAGAGGATCTTGAATTCGGTAACGTCGGCCTCGCGAAGAATCGCGAGCATCTCGGGCGTCACGTCGTCGTTGCACTCGGCGAGAACCTCACCGGAGCTTTGGTCGATGACGTCCTCGGCGACGACCGATCCGACGAGCTCGTCTTCTTCGAGCGGGATCGCCTTGAGCTTCAACTTCTCGATCTTGGAGATCACGTTCTGCGTGAACTTCTGGTTCTTCTTCACGATCACTGCGCCGGTCTTCGGATCGCGAAGATCGCGGGCGGCGCGCTGGTTCTTCAAAAGATCGAGGTTGACCTCCTTGGAGACCTTCCCCTTCTCGACCTGCACGTTCTCGAAGTCGTAGAAGTACCGCAGGAGCTCCTGCGTCGAGTACCCGAGCGCTCGCAAGAGCACCGTGGCCGGGAGCTTTCGGCGGCGGTCGATGCGGACGTAAAGTATGTCTTTGGGATCGAACTCGAAGTCGAGCCAGCTCCCGCGATACGGAATGATCCGCGCGCTGTAGAGGAACTTGCCCGAGCTATGGGTCTTGCCGCGGTCGTGATCGAAGAACGCGCCCGGCGAACGGTGGAGCTGCGAGACGATGACGCGCTCGGTGCCGTTGATGATGAAGGTGCCGTTCTCGGTCATCAGCGGGATCTCGCCGAAATAGACCTCTTGCTCCTTCATCGCCTTCACGGACTGAGTGCCCGTGACCTCGTCCTTGCCCCAAGAGACGAGTCGGACGACAACCTTGATCGGCGCAGCGTAGGTCATGCCTCGCTGATGGCACTCGTCGACGTCGTACTTGGGCTTCTCGAGGTGGTACGAGACGAAATCGAGCTGCGCGGTGCCTTGAAAGTCTCGAATCGGAAAAACCGATTTGAAAACACCCTGCAGACCGAAGTCCTCCCGCTTGTCTGGGTCGACGTTCGCCTGCAGGAACTTCTCGTAACTCTGCTTTTGAATGTCGATCAGGTTCGGGATCTCGACGGGCTGTTGCTTGGTTCCGAAGTTCTTACGGATTCGGAAGTTGGTTTGGACGAGCGACGGCATCTGAAGCGTCTTCTCCTTCGGCTCGGCCCGCTCTCACGGGCCGCGTCCGGTCACGCGACCGGCCTCTCGGGATGCTCACACCCCAAAGGGGCGAGACGTTGGGTCAACGAAGAGATCGAGCCCCGGCCCCAACGCGACATGCGAAGGCAGGAACCCATTGCGCTTCCGTCGGGGACCGACGGTGCGTTTTCTTCGTTGACTGACGACACGGCTTTGGGCGGAGCGTGAGCGTGATCGTCGGGGCCTCGCGCGATGTCAAGCGAAAATCGTTCCATCAGCGAAGTGCCGATGGCGAACGAGGACAGGGGAAATCGCGGATTTTGTACTCCGAACCGATGCCACCTGTCGAGTGAGCTTTCGGAATTTCATTCGGACATGGCGCGGCCGACCAGACGTGGACCTCGGGCTGAAGGCTATCGGTTCGAGACTCGGAGCGAGCTCCATGGCTTCCGGACAAACATCGCCCGCGACGACTTTCAGGAAGGGATCAGGCCGTCTTCTTTTCGAGCGCCTCGATGCGTCGCTCGCTGTCCTCCAGGCGGGCGTGGACCGCGAACCGCTGGTCGTCATGCTCGAGCGCGCCTCGCATCGCTCCGATTTGAAGGCGAAGGAACTGGTTCAGGTCGTCGATCCGCCGGTTCGTTTCCTGGATGCTCTTGTCGACGCGATCGAAGCCGTCCTTCACGATCTGAGCAAGCGCGGCCAGGTTGAGCTCCACGCGGTCCTGACGCTGCTCCATGCGGTCCTGACGCTGCTCCACGCGGTCCTGACGCTGCTCCATGCGGTCCTGACGCTGCTCTGCGCGGTCTTGTCGAGCCTCCATCCTATCGAGGCGATCGTTCGCTCGTCGGCTCTCGGCCGCGATCTCGCGGAGGATCTCGATGACGGTTCCCATCCCGTTCGTTCCGTTCCCAGACTCGGCCACGAGCACATTCTCGCCGCCCGCGTTGGTTTCGGCAAGCGGCCTCGTCGAACGGTTCAGCGGACGAACGGCCGCGTCGGTGTAATTTCCTGCGGCGGAATGCGAGTATCGTCAGGTGAGTTCGGCCCTGAATCTGCCCGCGGACTCCCGAGTCTCTGGCCGGTCGACCGCGACGACACTCAGTAGAGCTCGATCTTGGGCCCGGAGAGCTCCCCGAACAGCCAAATCACCGGACTCAGCGTGAGGCCCGGCCAGTAGGTAATCAGCAACACGACGACGAGCAGGATCACGAGGAACGGAAACGTCTCGCGATACACCCGCGACAGCGGCTCGTTGAATCGGAACGACGACAAGAACAAATTCATCCCGACGGGCGGAGTCAGAAATCCGAGCTCGAGGTTGGCGAGAAAAATGACGCCCAGGTGGAGCGGCTCGACCCCGTAGTGGGTCGCGATCGGGAGTATCAACGGCGCGACCACGACGATTGCGCTGTAAATATCCATCAAACATCCGACCACGAGCAGGAACCCATTCAGCGCCAGCAGGAACCCAAACCGGGTGTCGATCGTTCCCTTGGCCCAATCGAGCGCGATCGTCGGAACGTCCGCGTCGATGAGATACGAAGTGAGTCCCATCGCGGCTCCGAGAATGATGAGCACTCCGCCGACGAGCGTCGCACTCTCCATGGCCACGCTCGGGAGGTCACCGAGCTTCAGGTCTCGGTATACGACGACCTCGATGAAGAGCGCGTACGCCGCCGTGATCGCGGCCGCTTCGACGAGCGTCGTGAGCCCCGAGACGATGCCGAAGATCACCACCACGGGGATCGCGAGCTCCCACTTGGCGTGGTTGGCGGCCGACAGCGCTTCCCTCAGGCTGAAGGGGCTCCGTGCGGCGCCGGCGCGGGCGCCGCCAATCGCTCCGTAGACCGAGACGGCGAGGACCAGGAGCAACCCAGGGATAGCTCCGGCAACGAAGAGTTTGTCCACCGCGACTCCGGCTATCACGCCGTAAAAAATCACCGGCAGACTCGGTGGAAATAACAACCCAATACTCCCCGACGCCGTCAACAGACCCACCGAGAAGGGCCGCGGGTAGTTGTCCTTGCGCAGCATCGGAAAGAGAATTCCGCCGAGCGCGAGGATCGTGACGCCGCTCGCGCCGGTGAAGGTCGTGAAGAACGCGCACACTCCGGCGGTGAGTATCGCGAGGCCTCCGGGCATCCAACCCACGAGCGCGTCGAGCACCCGCACCAGGCGCTCCGACGTCTTGCTCTTCGCGAGAAGGTAACCAGCGAACGTGAACAGAGGGATCGTCGGCATCGTGGGTGACGCGATTTGTCGCACCGTCTCCGCCGCCACCGCCGCCACCGGGGTGCCGTCGGCCCAGAACATCACGATCGCAACGCCCCCCAGGCCCGCGAAGAGCGGCGTTCCAGCGGCCGTAGCCAAGAGGATAGCGATCACCAGAGGCCATCGGAGCGCACCTGCAACTTCTTCCGGCGCGAACCACGCGAGCAGCAGGATCGGGACTGAGAGAGCCAGCGCGACACCGCGCTGCCTCCACGATTCGAGCGACACCAACAGCAAGCGCGCTGCCACGACCGCGTAGCCAACAGGCATGATGAGTTGCGTCGTCCACGCGGGGACGCCACCGACCAGCACGTTGAGCGAGTCCATCTCGGCGATCACCGTCGAGACCGACCCGCGAGCGAGCACGGCGGTGATGACGAACGCGGCGATCGTGGCGACGAATCGAAGGCCGAGCTCGACCTTGCCGGTCGCGAATTGAGCTCCGAACGAGATCGAGAGATGGCGCTTCTCACGCGCCGCGAGCAGGGCGCCGGTGAAGCCGACCCAGAGGGTCAGGATCGACACGTACTGCGCCGACCCTGGCAGAGTAAGGCCGCCGAGCCTCCGGCCGATCATCTCGGCCAGCGGGAGCGATGCCATCACGGAGAGGATGAGCAGGTTGAACGCGTCTTCGGCTCTGTGAAGCCACGAGCGCTGAGGGTGGCCTTCGGAGCCGGTCATGGCAGGGCCGCGTCGAGGAAGAGATCGTCGACCCGGCCGAGCAGGCGCGCGGCCCGTCGCTGGGCGAGCGTGTTGGCGAGCCTGTCGTCGGGGCTCCGTTCGACGTCCACGGCCTGCGCCGCCGCCAACAACTCTCTGAACAGGGCCACGTCTTGCTGGGCTACGGCGACCTTCTCCGCGTAGCTTACGAACGCGCTGGCGTGTTGGCCCGCGGACAGCTCGACAGCTCGATCGAAGTGTTGTTTCACGCGAGCTGAGCTGCCGTCTGGCCGAGCGCTCTCGAGCGTGATGAAGAGCTCGTGGAGCGCACCCGCTCCGTAGGACTCTTCGAGCGCGAGCGCTTCTTCGGCGAGCCGAAGCACGTACGGAAGCTCCGCGATCGAGCGCGGATCGTCGAGCGAGTTGGCGATCGCGAGACCCCATGCCGCGGCGGTCCAATAGAGCAAGGGAACGTCGATGAGCTCCAGCTCGAGCGGCCCCTCGGAACGAAGACGGGCTTCGATCGAGGGATGCCGGGCCACAAGACCCCTGAGCCCGTAGGAGCGCGCGCGGAGATAGAGTCGCCGGGCTCGAGCCCGCAGAGCTTCGGCTCCGCGAAAGTCCGTGGCTTCGAGCGCAAAGGCCGGCTCCTCGACGAATCCGTAGGCGTACTGGGTGAGTCCAGACGCGAGCGCCGTGAGGAGGCCGACGTTTTCTGGATCGTCTTCGAGCAACGCCATCATCGTCTCGAGGCCGAACGGAGCAGCAGCGGCGACGAGCTCCGGGTCATCGTCTTGGGCCAGCGTGGAGCTGTTCGAAGAGAGCGCGTTCGACAGCGCGCCGGTCACGAAGGCTCGGCACCCAGACGAGAGGAGGCCGACCCACAACAGACCCGATCCGAGCCGCCGCATGCGCGGGACGTTAGCAGGTTGCGACCTTGGCAAGCCACGGCGCGCCGTGCATGCTGCCGCGCATGACCTCGCTGCGAAGGATCGCTGCGTCCGCGCCGAGGGCTCCTTTCGACTCCCAGACTCGGCCCGCGGCTCGTGCGAAGGAGAACATCTTCGAAGCGGCCAAACGGCAGCTCGCGCCCAAGCGAGCGCGCCCCGCCATCGCCCACGACGTCGGAGACGTACTCACCGCCATCGAGGTGCTCAAACAGAAGCAGCCCGTGAAATCGAGGCGTGACTTGGCGC
>CAYXDO010000271.1:0-7372 GCA_964463485.1 uncultured Myxococcales bacterium
TGCCCGTGCCCGTGCCCGATCCTAATCTTGCCTAATCTTGCCTGATCCTGCCTCGCGTCGCGAGCTCCACTCTCATTTCGCGGGTTCGAAACGAAGCGACGCTGAGTTGATGCAGTAACGTAGCCCGGTCGGTTCCGGTCCGTCGGGAAAGACGTGACCGAGGTGGGAATCGCAGGCCGCGCAGCGAACCTCCGTTCGCACCATGAAGTGACTCGTGTCCGTGTGCGAAGCCAGCGCCGCGTTCGTCTCTGGCTTGAAGAAACTCGGCCACCCGGTGCCCGAGTCGAACTTGGTCGACGACGAAAAGAGGCTCGCGCCGCAGCAGACGCAGACATACGACCCGTCTTCGTGGTGATCCCAGAACGCTCCAGTGAACGCATGCTCGGTGCCACCAAGTCGACAAACGTGAAATTGTTCGTTGGTCAGCGACGACTTCCACTCGTCCGCGCTCTTCTCGACTTTGCTCATGGTCGATCGAAATACGGCATTTTCGCAAAAATGCCATCCCATCTCTGACGTTTTCTGATCTCCCACCGCAGCCCGAGCAGCCCGAGCAGCCCGAGCAGGCCGAGCGGGACGAGACTTGCCCGAGAGCTCGCCCCAGCCGATCGACAGCCGCAACCCGGGTCCGCCGTGCGCTGAGTAGATCGGGCGGCAACATCACTCGGTGCCGCGTCGGCGGGAGAGTCTCGCGCGTCGGGCGCGGGGCCGTCGGAGTCCGCGCGACCCGCGTCGACCTCGAGCCCCGCGTCGAGGAGCACGCCCGCGTCGGTCGCGGGCGCCCCAGGGCAGGTGTTCGTGGAGATCTCGAGCTCGAGCGCTGTCTCGTCCACGCCATCGGTGGCGAAGATCGTGACGGCCGCACCTCCTTGGGCGACGTCGTCTTCGGAGGGTGCGACAACCAGGCGCAGAGTATTATCCGCGCGAGCTTCCGAGACCACGGTGCCGGCGAGCTGCGAATCGTCGACGCGATACTCGACGGCTCGACCGTCCGGATCGAAGGCCGCGAACTCACCGAACCACGCCTCGCCCGGGCAGGTCGTGCTGGTCGGCGTCATCGCGAAGAAGACGGGTGAGCGTGAAAGAGGCGTCGCGAAGACACCGAGCGCGGAGGACACGCCGCGCTCTCCGGTGTGGTCGGCGACGCCATCGTCGCTCGGGTAGTTGACGACGCCGTCGTACGGCTCCGACTTGGCCCACAAGGTCGTGCTGCCGCCGCCGTCGAGATTCAACGCCTCGACCGCGCCGAGCCAAATCATCCATTGCGCGAGCTCGGCGAGCGACATGCCTAGGCCCGCGCTCGTGCGGCCGTCGACACTCGCGAGGATCAGCTTGCCCGCCGCGTCTACTCCCACAGCGGTGCGCGGATTGTCACCGGTGACGAAGGAAGCGGTGGCGCCTTCATCGGCGACGTCGACGGCGCCAGCGGAGACGATCCTCGGCACTCCTCCGAGGGCCTGAACGGCGTCTGGCCAGTCCTCGCCCGCGTCGATTTTTTGGAACATCGGTTGGCCGTTCGCTCCGATCCCGAACGCGGTCCGACTGATCGCGTTCGTGGCGAGGAGCTGTCCGTCGATCTTCAAGAGCGAAACGGACGCGCAGCCCGTGCCAAAGAAGCCGCCGTTGATCGCGGCGATCGCTCCCGAAGACTCACCGAGGTTCGAAACGACTTGGCAGCCGGTCGCCGCGATCGGCTTCACGCTGACGCCCGGCGCTCCAAGCTCGACCTCCAGCACGCTGCCGTTTTGGGCGCCGCCGAAGAGGGACGGATAGATCTTGGTCTTGAGCTTGACCCCGACCGCGAGCTCCCGCTCGTACCACGCGTCGAGAGGCGCGACGTCGACCCTGAGCCTATACGGACCTGCGTTGGTCGCGTCGGAGTAAGTGTCGACGACGACGAAGTACGTGCCCGCGTCCAGATCGGCGGACGCCTCGAGGTTTCCGCGATCGATGCAGCCAGGCGCGAGACCGTTGGAATCGTGCCCCAAGCTCGAGACGATGTGGACGTCGACATCCACGTTGGCATCGTCGCCCTCGAGGAAGGCAGAGACGCGACTCCGAACCGAAAGCTCGATTGCGTACACGACCTCCGGGCCGGCCTCCGAGATGGTGTCTGCGCAGGCGTATTTGTCGAGCTCCGAGGCCCCGCGCGCGGACGTGTCGCTCACGTGCAGGAACGGCGTCCCCGCGATCCGGAAGGGCTGGTCCGCGTCGCCAGGACGCGCCTGGAGGGTCGCGGGGACACAACAAATCGCGACGAAGATCAACAAACGAGAGCGAGAGGCCACGCCCCGACCTTGACCGCGAATCGAGCGATCTGCCATCGTCCTCGAGACGCACTCTCGCTACGGGGGTGGGACGAGGAGCAAGTATGACCGAGAAGAAGACGGACACGGAAAACGACGACGGGGAGCTTCAAGAAGGAGATCTCGAGAAGGTGGACGGCGGTTCGATGGTCAACCTGCTCGGCAAACACATGGGGCAAAAAGGAAAGACGAAGCCGGCAGCAGGGGCAGCGGCCCTCGACAGCCCGCTCCTCGATACGCCTCACATCTTCGATCGCACCCACCGCAACGGCAAAGGCTGACCTCAACCGCGCGGAGGTCGCTCACGCGAGACGAACGCCGCGATGCTCGGCCGCTTCCACTGATCCCGCGCATACGCTTCCAGGCGGGAAGGGATCTCGTCTTCGTTGAGGATCAACCGATGAAGCACGAACGCCAAATCGGCGTCGGCGATCGACCATGAATCGAAGAGCGGCCCACCTCCGCTTGGCACGAGGGCCTCGGCGACGCGAACGAGCTTGTTGCGCGCGTCCATCGCCTTCTGGGACAAAGGCTTGGTCACCCGCTCGAAGAACATGGAGGTCGTCGGACGCTCCTCGCGCAGCGCGGACAGATCCGTCCGAACCCACGACAAGACTTGCCGAGCTCGCGCCCTTGACTTGGCGTCGCTCGGCATGAGTCGCGGTCCGGGCAACACCTCGTCGACGTATTCGACGATCGCGGGCGACTCGGTGAGCCAGAAGTCGCCGTGGCGCAACGCCGGGACGCGCGCGGTCATCGAGGCAGCCTGGAACTCCGGCCGCCGCTGTTCTCCTCGGTCGAGATCCACGACCTCCAGCTGGAACGGCACTCCCTTCTCGCTCAGGGCGACGAACGCGGTATAGACCCAGGGGCTGTCGAAGAATGCGTCTGCATAAAGAACGAGGTCGGTCACGAGGCGCACCTTACCGCGGGAACGGCCTTCGCGAAACGCCGATCAGCGCTCGGCCGGAGCACGAAGACGAAACGCTGGCCCGAGCTCTTGCGACGGAGGCCCTGGCCGGGATCGCGAGCGGCGGTCGGATCAAGGCCCAACTCAGGCGGCTCTTCGAACGAGCTCGGCCGAGCCAACTCACTCGGGCCCGCGCCGCCGACCTCGCCCACGAAGTCCTTCGCCTGGAACGAAGGATTCCGCCTGGCACGCCGCGTCAGGCGGTCGACGCGGTCGCCGATCACGACCTGCGCGCCCGCGACCCTGCGGAAGGACTGCCCATCCAGCAAAAAGTCGCAGTCATCGGCTCCCTGCCGGATTGGTTCGCGGAGAGGCTCGTCCTCGACTTCGGGCAGCAGCGGGCGGTCGCGCTCGCGCGCGCTCTCTCCGACCGCCCGACCTTGGTCGTACGCGCGAATCGCATGCGCACGAGCCGTGATCGACTGATGATTTCGCTCTCCGATCGGGGATTCGACGTGCAGCCGTCGCTGGCTCCGGATGCGATCCTCGTGAAGGGCTCGACCGATGTGGCTCTCCTGCCCGAGCTCGCGAACGGAGAGTTCGAAGTTCAGGACGAAGCAAGTCAGCTCGTCTCGCTGCTCGTGGCTCCGCCTCCGGGCGGCGCGGTGCTCGACTTCTGCGCGGGCGCGGGTGGCAAGAGCCTCCACCTCGCGTCGATCCTCGGAGGTCGCGGGCGAGTCTGGGCCACTGATCCCTCCGAGGCGAGGCTCCTCGAGCTGCGGCGGCGGGCGCGACGAGCTGGCCTCTCGAACCTTCGCGCCCACCCCATCGCTCCTGAAGGCTCACTCCCGGAAGAGCTCCAGTCCGCCAGCTTCGACCGAATCTTGATCGACGCGCCGTGCTCCGGCTCCGGCGTGCTTCGACGAAAGCCGGACCTTCGCAAGTCCATCGACAGCCAATCGCCGGCCCGCTTGGCCGAGGCTCAGCGACGGATCCTCGAGCGGGTTCTTCCCTTACTGCGACGCGGCGCTCGCTTGATTTACTCCACGTGCTCGCTCTTCTCCGAAGAGAACGACCAACTCATCGACGCCTTCCAAGAAGCTCATCCTGAGCTGGAGGTCGTGCCGGCCAAAGAAATCCTAGGGCGAGTCCTCGCGGAGAAGATCGGAGACGGCGCTCGCTTGCGTATGTTCCCCGATGAGCATGGGACCGATGGGTTCTTCGCGGTCGTGCTGCGTCTTCGCCGATCTCTTTGACGGATACAACTGGTCGTGCCGATCCGCGACAATCGGTCGATGCTCCGGAAGACCGCTGGCGCCCTGTGCCTCCTGATGATGGCTTGCGAGGACACCCGAATTGGGTCAGTGCACGGCCAACTCCAAGCCGATCCCGCGATCGTCGATTTTGGCAGGGTCCCGGTGGGTCTGGTCGCGACCCGGAAGCTGAAGTTGAAGGACATCGGTCAGGGCAATGTCGTGGTGTCGGCGATCGAACCCGACGCCGCTTCGTTCGTGACCAGCGAGTGGGAGTTCGGGGTCGATGAGTCGGGCTTCACGATCGCCACGAATCAGGAGAAGATCGTCAGCATCTCCTTGCGGCCGTTCGTCGCGCGCGAGGAACCCATCGAGTCCTCACTCATCGTCGAGTCCGACGCGTCGAACACCGGCGCGCTCGAGGTGATTCTGAGGGCGCACGTCATTCCGAGCGCCCTCGAGATCGTGCCCAACCCCGTCGAGTTCGGGAGCGTCCTCGCCGGAGCCGCGGCGAGCATGGACGTCACCATCACGAACGTCGCGGACACACCGGTCCCCGTGCTGTCGCGGAGCGACGCTAACGGCAAGCCGGAAGTCACCACGACCGGACTCGGCAGCTTCGAGATCCTCACCCGAGTCACCTCGGACGGCTCGATCAACGCTGGCGAGGATCTTCCGCCGTTCGCCTCGCTCGTCGTGCAAGCCAAGTACGTGCCCGACGTGGCGAGGCCGGGTCAGGACCAAGGTCGGTGGCTCGTCTCCTACTGCGAAGACCCTCTCTGTGAGCAGGAGGTCCGACTGCGGGGTCGCGGAGTCAGCTCTGCGCTGGACTGCGCGCCGCCCGTCATCGACTTCGGCGCAGTCAACCCAGGCCGGACCGTGCGACGACCCGTGACGTGTACGAATATCTCCTCGTCACCCATCTTCGTCACCGACTGGCGCATGAGCGCAGGCGCTCCGCCCGAGCTGAGCGTCGCCGCCGTCATGCCCCGGCAGCTCGGACCCGGCGAGGCCATGGCCATCGACACGCTGTTCGCCCCCACGCTCGCCACGGCCATCGGACAGACCTTCAGCGCGCAGATGAGCGTCTTCTCGGAGACGGATCAGCGCCGGGCCCTCGATCTGATTACGATCTCCCTGACGGGCTCGTGCGGTGGGCCGACGATCTCCGTGGTCCCCGCGCGGCTCGACTTCGGCAGAGTGTCGATCGGGACCAGCTCCGCGAAGCGACTGATCGTCTCGAACCTCGGGTACGGTGAGTTGATCATCGACCGCATCGAGCCGGACGTGGCGATGACGGATGGGTATGACGCAGCGCCACGGTCCCTGCGCGTCGGGGCCGGGACGTCCACGGTGGTGTCGGTGACTTTCGAGCCCACGGAGGTAGGGCCGTTTGCGTCGGAGTTGGTGGTCTACAGCAACGACTCTTCGTCCCCGGAGGTTCACGTGCCGCTGACCGGAGAAGGGGACGATCTCCCGCCTTGTGCGTACTCGCTCAATCCGAACCCAGTTTCGTTCGGCGTGGTACGGGCTCGCACCAGGGGCCAGCTCGTCTTGCACGTGCAGAACGACGGAACCAACGAATGTTTGTTCAACGACTTGGAGATCGTGGACGATACGAACCGAGCCTTCCGGCTCGTAAATGGCGCTCAGACTGGGTTGGTCGTGGCGGCTAGGGACTCCTTGGACATTCCGATCGAGTACGCCCCGATGGGTCCTGGCACTCATACGGCGTTCTTGACGTTCTACGTGTCGGATCCGAGAAACTCACAACCCAGGGTGCCGCTCTCTGGCGTTGGTTTGGCCACGACCGAGGTCATTTGTCCGCCGAGTATGGTGGTGCCGGCGGGAGACCCGGTGACCTTGACGGTCCAGGCGAGCACTCAGGGCACGGCGATCACCAGCTACGAATGGAGCGTGACCTCCGGGCCGACCGGCGGCGCGGGCGTGGCTTGGAATCCGGACCCGCCGGACACGGAGTCGGTAGACTTTCTGCCGTACATCGTGGGTGAGTACTCCTTGCACGTGGAGGTCACGGACGACCTCGGAATCACCGCGTCCTGCGATTTTTTCGTGACCGCCGAGGGTCGGGGGCTTCGGGTGGCGCTGAGTTGGGACGGCGACGGCGACGTTGACCTCCACCTCAGCGACTCCACGACGGAGCCTTGGTTCAGCGAGAGCGGGAACGAAAACGACTGTTATTATGCGAACACTTCGCCGATCTGGGACGGCGCGTTTGGAATCGGCGTCGGGCCGAATCCGCAGCTCGACATCGACAACACGTGGTCGCTGGGTCCGGAGAACATCACCGTGACCGAGCCGGTGATTGGGCGGGTGTACACGATCGGAGTGCACAACTACGCCTCGGCCGAGGGGAGGGTCGCGACGATCGACATTTTCTGCGGAGGCGTCACTGCACCTACAGGGTCATATCTTTCGCGACCGCTGCTGGGGTCCGACGGCGGGAATTGTACGGCCAACGATTTCTGGAAGGTGGCCACGGTGGTGTTCACGTCCGCTTCGACCTGTACGATCAGCGGGATCGACACCTACGTTCGGAGTGACAGCGCCTGCGTAGCGTACTGATCGTAGATCAGGATCAGGATCGGGCACGGGCACGGACGGGCACGGGCACGGGCACGGGCACGGACGGGCACGGGCACGACGGTCCGCGGGCGCGAACCTCAGCAGCGCAAGCCGCCTCTCGATGAGTGACGAGCTCGCCAGCCACGAGCGTCGAAATTCGGCGCGGCTCTGCGAGGACTTCCTGCCCGTGGCCGTGCCGGATCCTAATCGATGGGTCCGGGCATCTCCGACTCAGACCTCCGACTCAGACCTCCGACTCAGAACTTCCGACTCAGACCTCCGACTCAGACCTCCGACTCAGACCTCCGACTCAGACC
>CAYXDO010000272.1:0-6992 GCA_964463485.1 uncultured Myxococcales bacterium
CAGACGATCTGACGCAGACGCAGACGATCTGACGCAGACGATCTGACGCAGACGCTCAGACGCAGACGATCGATCAGGGGGGGCGACGATCAGGTGGCACGAAAGAGCTCGGTCAGAATTCGCAGGGCCAGCGCACCGACGTCACGCCGTGCGGACCGGCGAACCATACGCGCTCGCCTACGACGACGGCCGAGGTGGGTGAGTCCGCGAGGCCGACCGAACCCAGTATTCGCGGTCCTGATTCCTCCAGCGCCAAGAATAAGGCGCCGGCCGATGTGCCTGCAATGGCCTTGTCGCCGTCGATGGAGAGGGCTCCCGATGAGTATGGCGCCGCGACCTCGCCACGAGTGACGAGCTGATTTCCGACGACGGACACATATCGAACGACCTCGCCCTGAAACGGACCGCAGCAGAGGCTGCCGGAGGTCTTGACGCCCAGCACGATCCGATCCCCGTCGATCCCGGCGCCGGTGACGTGACCCAGTACTTCGCTCGAGGCCTCGATCGTCGGCTCGTTGGGCCCCAGTCGAATCACGAACACCCGAGAGTCGGCGACCACGCTAGTGTCGAATGGGTTGGCCAGCCTTCCCTCGGTGACCGCGACGACGCGGTCGCCTCGAGCTGCCACGGTGGCGTGGTTCGGGTCGAGGGTCGCGTGAACCGGCAGCGGGACTCGGGCCAGCTCCGTCAGTCCGCTGGTCAGATCTGCTCTGGTCGAATCATCCAGGCGGTGCGTCGAGACCCACGCCTCCGTTCCATCGAACGATATGCCCAACCGTACGGCTCGGCTCTGGTCGTCGACGACGTGTGCGACGCCGGAACTGAACGGAGTGAAGGGCGCGCCCAACGCGATCGGGGCGTCCGGGTCGCGTCCGTCTCGAGTGATCGCCGAGTACGCGCTCGTGAACACGCCGGGCCACGTGCGAGCTGCTAACGCCACAGGCGCGCCTCCACTGTCGCCGAAGGCCCACAGAGACGCGGCGGCCAGCGCTGGAGT
This sequence comes from uncultured Myxococcales bacterium, assembly GCA_964463485.1. Taxonomy (GTDB): domain Bacteria; phylum Myxococcota; class Kuafuiibacteriia; order Kuafuiibacteriales; family Kuafuiibacteriaceae; genus CAYXDO01. The sequence continues at coordinate 998 of CAYXDO010000272.1, forward strand.
CGTGGAGCCGCTCGAGAAGGCCGGTGAGTCGGGCACGGAGCTCTCGAGGCCATGAATGCTCCGGACGTCGAAGGCGAAGACTCGCTCGCCACTCTTGAAGAGTCGATCCGCTCCGCCCCGAAAAGGGTGTTCGATCGAAGTGGGCGCGCCGCTGACCTCCACGAGCAACGGGAACTCTCCGAACACCGGATCTCCCGCTCGAAAGAGGGTTCGACCGTCGGTTACGACGGCTCCGACCGGGGGTGCGTTCGAGCCGTTACCTACGCCCGAGCGTTCGAAGCTCGCCTCGAGCGCCGGTGATTCGGGGTTCGTGACGTCCCAGCTCGTCAGTCCCGTCTTGGTCTGCACAAACAACCGATCACCCGCGAACACGAGGTCTCCGAACGAGTGGGTGAAGTACAGGTCCAACGGGTCGAGCTCGCTTCTCGAGGTGAAGTCGACGATGTCGAGGATCTGAACCAACTCGCTGGTCGCGAACGGGCCCGCTTCCGCGAGCGCGAGAACTTTGCCGTTGGAAGCCATTCGATAACCAGTTCCGAGGAGCACGCGGTCGACGAAGTCCGGGTTCCCGAGCGGATCCAGATCGAAGCGAGCAATTCCGCCGCCCCCTTCGGCGAAGCCGCTCACGAACAACCTCGCGTGAACGGGATCGACGGCTACGCCCGCGCACGGCGCTGGCAGGCCAAGACTCGAGACGGACGGATTCTCCGGTCGGTCCGCATTGATGACGAAGAGTTCGGAGGACCCGAGCGTGCATGTGTAGACGACGCGCTGGAAAGCCGCGAGCGGCGCCCGGTCCATTCCCGGCATCGGCAGCGTGTCAGCTAGCTCCGAAATCAAGTGGACGGTCGAGGCGGGTTCCAAACTCAGGAGTTTGATGCCTCCCGAGTCGTCCGAGTACACGAGTAGATTCTCTCCCATCGAGGAGAGGCTGGATCGACCCCGATTCACCAAGGTCGGCAGGATCTCCTGACTCGAGACGCGGGCAGAACTGCCGGTTCGCGTCAGCACGGTGGCGATCGAGCCCCGCTCGCCTTCCAGCGGGTCGAGGATCACGAGCCGGCCGTCGGACACGATCGCCCCGATCGCGCCGCGAACGCCAAAGGTCCGCGCGAATCCAGAGATCTCGGCCGGTCGTGCCACGCGCTCGCCCTGGCATCGTCTCGTCACGCAGCGATCCGCTTCCGTGCAGACGTCGCCGTCGGAGCAGGGCGTACTCTCGGGAACCGCCGCTTCGATGCACTCACCTAGGACGCAGATGTGGACGAGCTCGCACTGTGCAAAGCCTCCGCACGGATACCCATTCGGCGCCGCCTCGCTGTCGCAGCCGTCCGCGGTGCAGCGATCGATCGTGCAAGGGTCGTCGTCGTCGCAAGACCCTGGCTCGGCAAGCTGGACGCAGCCCCTCTCGAAGTCACAGAGAGCAACGAAGCAGTCGGACTCGGCCTGACATGCGACCGCCGCACCGACACATCGTCCGTCGAAACACTCCTCGGACTCGGTGCAAGCGTTCCGGTCATCGCATGGGCCGGTGCGGATATGATGAGTACAGCTCTCGTCGAGCGTAGGTTGGTCGTCTGTGCAGGGATTTTCATCATCACAATTCGGAGCTTGTAGACCGAGACCCTCGACGGGTATCTCGAGCGTCTCGAACGACGAGCCTCGGATCGTGAGGATGGCTCGGAACTCCTGAGACAAAGTCGGAGCGAAGGTGACTTCGAGGTCGACCGCCACGCCTCCTGCGATCTCCTCGGGCACCTTGGCGGAGAAGGGAGACCTCTCGGAGGGTACGAGCTCAGCTTCGATATCGAGCGCCGGCCCTCCGCCGGTCTCGGCGAGCCGAAACGGTGCGTGCCGCGCGAGCCCCACCGGAGTTGGTTCGAAGCGAATCGAGGTAGGAGTCGCCGCGAGCTTCGGGTCGAGCACGCTGAGACTCGGCTCGCCCTCACAGGCCGTGGAGAGGGCGCAGACCGAGACCACCAACGAAGAGGGCGAGCGCATCCCGACATGAGACCGCATTTAGCGTACGTAAGGAACCGACTTGCTCGATTCGAACGTGGAACGTCGATATCTTCTGCGGCGTCGCGCAAGGCCGCAGCCATTGGCTCAGCCCGCTCAGACAATCGACGCGGGTCGAGCTGGGCCGGAGGCGCCCCGCGCGGACTCGAGATACGCGCGCGTCACGTCTGCGTGACTCAGGAGTCCGATGATCTCGTCGGACTCCCCGACCACGGGGATCGCGTCGAGGTCGTGCGTGATCATGAGTCGAGCGGCGTCGACCAACGTCGTCGAGGCACTCGCCGTGATCGGTTTCTGCATCAAGTCCGCGGCGAGGATCCAGCGCGAAAGCTCCTCGTCGCCGCGGACGGTGACTACAGTCGAGCCGGCGACGATCCCGACGATTTTGGAGCTCGCGTCCACGACCGGAAACACGACCTGAGTGCGGCCCTCCGGCGTTTGAAGGACGTCGAACATCTCGCCGAGCTTGGCATTGGGCGAGAAGGCGATCGGCCGGTCGGCGCTGCTGAGGACGTCGCTGACGAGCAGGCCGACGAGCGGGTTGATGCTCGAGGAGCCTGCGACATTCGAACCCGTGAGTTGGCCGGCATAGAGCGTTCGCTTTCGCAGGAGCACGAACGCCACGGCTTCCGCGAGCATGAGGGGGACGAGCAGGTCGTACGACCCGGCGAGCTCGCAGACGAGCACCATCGCGCTCAACGGAACGTGCGCGATGCCGCCGTAAAAGGCCCCCATGCCGACGAGCACGAACGAGCTGGGGTCGAGCCGTGGGTCGTGCAACACCAGCGTGGCGGCGTGGCCGAACGCCCCGCCGAACAACCCACCGATCACCATCGACGGAGCGAAGTCACCGGCGCTCCCGCCGGAGCCGAGGGTGAGTGAGGAGGCTACGAGCTTGCCGACCGTCAGCAGAATCAGGAGCTCCACCGCGGCGCCCCCGCGGCCAAACAGGCCAGAGCCGTTGATTGCCAGCTGGACCGCGCCGTACCCACTTCCCAGCAACCCGAGCCCCTGGCCCGGCGTTCCCGTCCGGTGGCCCACGAGCACGACGATCGGAACGCAAAACAAGCCGAGCGCCAGGCCGCCGATCGCTGGACGAATCCACGGCGGTTTGACTCGCTCGAACAACGCGCGCGTCCGTCGAATCGAGCTCTCGAAGGCGAGGGCCACCAACGCGGTCAAGAGAGCCAGCAAGCCATAGAGCGGAAGGTGTGCGGGCACGAATGGGTACCGCGTGGCGTGGGTGAAGAGCGTCGACTCACCAAAGATCGAAATCACGACCGAATACGAAATCACACTCGCCAAGATCGAGGGCACGAGCGCATCCGATTCGAATCCGTCCCGGTAGAGCACCTCGACAGCGAGCAGGGCCGCTCCAAGGGGAGTTCGAAACACCGCGGAGACGCCGGCCGCTGCGCCCGCAATCACCAGCAGCCTCCGCTCTCGCGGGCTCAGCTTGAGCACCGAGGACACGAAAGACCCGAGGGCTCCTCCAATCAGCATGGAGGGGCCCTCCCGACCGCCGGAGCCGCCCGTGCCCAACGTGATCATCGACGCGAGGAACTTCGCGGCGGCCACTCTGCGCCGAATGACACCCGCCCGCGCATGCACGGCCTCGATGAAAGTGTCCGTGCCGCCGCTCGCGATCTCGGGCGCCCAGCGAGTCATCAGCCCGACCGCCAACCCACCGAGCGTGAGTACCACGACCAAGAGGATGGGATGGAACCCAATGGACGGGAGGTCGTCCTGAAACCGCTCGCCCGCGGCCCTCAACGGCTGGTAGCCCGACACGCGTTCGAGGAGCAGCTGCTGGGTGCGTTCGACCGCCGCGAAGAACGCCGCGCCGACGAGCCCCCCCGCCAAACCCACGAGTGCGGTGTGCATCAGCGTGCGCCGAAGCCGCCCGAGCTCGAGGTCTCTGGCAGACGCGACATCCACGACCTGCTCGATCGCCCAAGACGTCCGCGCGATCACCTTGGAGAATGGCGCCGCGCTCGGCTCCCTATCCGGATGCTTTTCGTGAGCCACGGCCCTGCGCTCTTGGAGCACAAACCACCGGGACGCCCGAGAATCCAGACAATTGTTGAAACTTCGCGCCCGAAGAGACGGTCAGCCGCATCAGATCCCGAGGTCGGACCAATGCGGCGAGGCCGAAAAGGCTGCGTGAATCATTCCCACGTGGGAGTACGCCTGCGGAAAATTGCCCCACATCGTGCCCGTGTTCGGATCGAAGTCCTCGGAGAGGAGCCCGAGGGGCGATCGGACGGCGCAGATTCGCTCGAGGATCGCCTTGGCTTCGTCGGCGCGTCCGACTTTGGCGAGCGCCTCGACCTCCCAAAATGAACACAGCATGAACGCCACTTCCGGGGTCCCGAATCCGTCGTTGGCGCGGTAGCGACGAAGCCAACCGTTGTGGTCGAGGTCCTTCCGGATGGCGTCGATCGTCGCGCGAAGCCGCGGGTCCGACTTAGGCAGGAGTCCGAGCGTGACCGCCTGCAACAGCGCGGCGTCTACCTCCTTGCCACCATAGTCTGCCACCAAACATCCGCGTTCAGGGTCGATCGCGCGGGTGAGCAACTCGTCCCTGATTCTCTCCGAGGCCAACGCGAATTCACTCTCGAGGGCAGGAAGGTGCACCGCGGCGATCCGAGCCATCCGATCGGCCGCCCCCCAGCACATGAGGGAGCTGAACGTCTGCGGCCGCCAAGAAGATCGATACTCCCAAATCCCGGCGTCCGGCTGTCCGACGACAGTCATCGCTTTTCTGGCCAATCGAGTCACGAGCGCGAGCACCTGCGGTGTGACTTGTTCTCGGAACCGAGCATCCAAGAACAACGGGGTCAGCGCGAGCACCATTTCCCCGAACACATCGTTTTGCTTGTGAGTCGCCGCTTGATTGCCCACGCGGACCGGTCGGCCCTGGCCGAAGCCAGGCCAGTCGAGCAGCGAAGTTTCTTCCAGGTTGGACTTGCCGTCGATCCGATAGAGGGGCGCCAGCTCCAAGTCTGGCGCCGACGACGCTACGTTGAGGAGAAATTGAAGAAACTCCTCGCGCTCTTCGAAATGTCCGAGTCGGCGGAACGCCCCGAGCGTGTAATATGCGTCGCGCAGCCAGCAATACCTGTAGTCCCAGGTTCGATTGGACCCAGGCGCCTCGGGAATCGAGGTCGTCAGAGCAGCGACGATCGCTCCGGTGTCCTCGAAGCAGTGGAGCTTGAGGGCGAGTGCCGACCGAATGACCTCGTCTTGAAGCATCGGAGGGATGTCGCAATGCTTCACCCATCGCTGCCAGTATCGTGTGGTCTCCAGCAGGAATCGGTCGCACAGAGGTTGAAGCGGTTCCTCCACGGGCTCGCCCCAAGTGAGAACGAAGTGCCGGCGTCCGGTCAGCGCGAAGGGCTCCCCGTCGAGGTACGAAATGGGTGCGTCCGTGGTCAGCCGCACTTCCGACCCAAAACCGCGAAACGAGACATGATGAGATCCGAGCTGTCGCTGCGGTCTCGCGCGACTCCAGCCGAGGACCGGGTCGCACCACACTCTCACCCGCGGACTCCCGGACACGGGCTCGAGTATCCGCAAAAGTTTGGTGGGCCGATGAGTACGGTCGTACTGAATGAACCGGGGCGCGAAGTCGATGATACGGAAGGCGCCGTCCCCGGTGTCGAATGTGGTCTCCAAGACGTTGGTATTGGTGACATACCGCTGCTGACCTGGGCGATGGACCGCCGGGCCGATCGCGAAGACACCCCCGTTCTCCTCGTCGAGCAGGGCTGCGAACAGCGGTTCGCTATCGAACCGGGGCATACACGACCAGACGATGGCTCCGTCTCGGCTGACGAGCGCAGATATTTGGCAGTTTCCGATCAACCCTAGGTCGGCCAGAGTCGTGCTCATCGAAGCTCCTTTTGGATCAGCACAGGCCTACTCCCCGGTGCAGAATGTAGGGATCAGGGTCATGCCGCGAGTGCCTTCCGAA
>CAYXDO010000273.1:0-6906 GCA_964463485.1 uncultured Myxococcales bacterium
GCACACCGATCGATCGCCGCAAGTCCTCGTTCTATCTATTCTTTTTTCGACCAACCCCCGTGGCGCACTCAGATCCAGGCCCGGCTGCACCCAATAGAATAGGCCCTGGATCACGGATTTCGCTGCCTCTTGAATCGTCAGAATCAGAACGGAGTACCCAACTCGAAGAAGAGCCCGGACGCGTCGATGGTCGGGTGGGGCGTCTTCACCACCTTGGCGAAACCTAACCTCCCAGCGATCTGAAGGTTGTGCCAGAGCAACACGGTCGCTCGAAGCTCCGCGCCGACGCTCATGGCCAAGGGTCCGAGCGGGTCGTCCGCGATCGACTTTGGATCGAGGCTCTCGAAGACTCTGCCGGCATCGGCGAACAGCGCGAGGTGCAAGACTCGCACGACGGCGGGGAAGGTGCCGAGGCCGCGTTCGACCCAGAGGATGGGGGCGCGATATTCGATGGTGCCGGCGAGGAGCGCGGTACCGTCCAGCGATGCGGTCCTCAACCCCCGAAGCGGCTGAAAGTTGGTGGTGGTGGTGCTGAGGATGCTGCTGCCAGCGACCCCTCCGAGCCGAAATCGCTCCGCGAGGTCGGGGCCGCCGCCAAGGGACATACTCAGCCGCGCGGCGATCACGTGGTTCTTCAGCCACTTCGGTGAGTAGGGAAGACTCAGGTAGCCACGAGCTTCGCCGCTCGCGACGATTTGCTCGTAGTCGCTGCCGAGTCCCTTGGACAGGCCCGAGAGGCCGAGGCCGAGGCTATAGCCGCGCTCGGGGGAGATCGAGCGCGCGAAGCCGCGCGTGTCGTTGTAGGTGTAGCCGAGCGATACGCGTGCGAATCGGCCGTCCGCAGGCAGGCGAACGGCTCGCGCGAGCTGGTCGGCGACGGGCACGTTGAAGGGGCTGCGATCTTCGAACGAGTAGCCGATGCTGAGGTAGTGCCGCGCCAGGAGCGGCAGGCCCACGGAGAAGGCCGCGGCTAGGCTCTTCTCGTCGTAGTAGTCGATGAACTCACCGGCGTCGTCGAAGAGGCTGAAGGTGCGAGCGCTGGCCGAAGCTCCGAGGGTGAATGTGGGTTCCAGCTGATCGTTCGAGTACGTCGCGCCGCCTCCCACGAACTGGGTTCCGGTACCATAAGTCACCCACAGGGCGTAGGCGTGCTGGTCCAGCGGGTCTCGGCCGAAGTGGCTGAGCTGACCGTAGATCTCTCGCTCGTTCGTGGCGATCAGCGGGAATAGGTTCCAGTTGTCGCGAAAAGGCAGGAGCGTATCGAGCGCCGAGTACGACCGAACGGAGAATCCGTCCGGCAACGGTCGAGGTCTGGTGAGGTCGGCGACCGGCGGGGGCGGAGCGAGGTCGCTCGAGAGCGACGGGCGCCTCTTGGTCGTTCGATCGAGCGCGACCGTGGGGCTCTTCGTCAGCGGGATCGCGGGGGCGTTTTCAGGCCGAAAGGGCATCGTGTACACGTCGAAGCCGTCGGACGAGTAGCCGCGAAACACGACGTACCCAGAGTCAGGCGAGATCGACGGCTGATAGGCTCCGCCGATCACGTTCGTGAGCTGATGAGCGCGCCTGGTCTCGCGGTCGAACGCGTATAGGTTGTAGATTCCCGTGCGATCGGAGGCGAACAAGAGCCACCGTCCGTCCGGTGAGAAGGTGGGATCGACGTCCTGCGCGCGATCGCGGGTGACCTGTTCGACGAGGTTGCCGGCGAGATCGAAGATCACGATGTCTCGTCGACCGCCGAGGAACCGAGAGGCCGCTATGAAACGTCCGTCGGGAGAGAATCTAGGGTTGGAGAGTTGGACGTCGGCCGAAGCGGGGACGATGACTTCGGGGTGAAGGGTGACTCCGTCGGACTCGAGCCAAGCGAGGACCAGGCGGTTGGTGGCGTTGAGGGTCTGAACGAAGACGAGGCGCTTGCCGTCCGCGGACACGTCCGGGTCCCGCGCGCGAAGCGACCCTGAGGGGGCGAGGAAACGCTCGAGGTCGTCGCTCGTGACGTGCACTCGTTCAGACTCTTCCGTGGAGAGGTCATAACGCAGGATGCTATTGTGCGCGTAGTACCTTTGGTTGATCTCGGTTTGCTGGAAGTAGAACGCCTTGCCGTCACGAGTGAACGAAAACGCCTTCGAGAAGGTGTCGTCGACGAGGACTTCGGAGGACGGCTGGGCGGTGGCGGTTGGATCGAAGGGAATCTTGCGGACGCGGGCACCGTCCACGGGCGACAGGGTCGAGAACACGACCCACTTTCCGTCGGGAGTGATTCTCGGTCCGAGCAAATCACCGCCGACCCAGGTGAGTCTCTTCGCTTCGGTGACGGCGACGGAAGACGAGCGAACGCTAGCGAGCGTAGCCTCGGCGTCTCTTCGAGTCTCGTCCTCAAAGTCACCCCAGAGGGACTCGAGGGTCGCGTCGAAGGCGATCGTCGAGGCCAGCCAGGTGATGAACGGAACCGGGGTTGCCGCGTAGGCGCGATGGTAGTGGGCCAGCGCTTCCTCACCGAACCGAGCGGCTAGGTACTGTTGGAAGCGGCCTCCCACGAAGTACGCGACGTTCGAGAAGGGCCAAGAGGAGTAGCTTCGGAATCCGCGATCGATCGTGGGGAATTCGTCGTCGAGCACGGCCATGCGCAATACCATATCCACGTAGCTCGAGCGGCCCCGGCCGGCGCCGGTGTCCACGGTCTCGGAGTAGACGGCGAGCCCTTCGGTCACCCAGGCAGGAGTGTAGGAATTGAGTGCGACATACTTTCCGAAGATCTGGCGGCCCAGCCAGGGCAGCCCGTAGACCATGTCGAGGTGAACGACGTGGGTCAGCTCGTGGATGAGAATACTCTCCAACCAGTCGTCGTAGTCTTCGAGGCCGGAGACCTCGGTCGGCGGCGTGATGAGCAGCGTGACGGTCTTCGAGGGGAGGATCGTGGCGCTGCCGTTGGCGACGTCGGTCTGATCGTCGATGACGATCGTGACCCTGCCGGAGAGCTCGTAGTCGAAGCGACGAGTGAGTCGAGGGAGGATTCGCTCCCCGAGCTCGCCGGCCCGGATGGCGATGGCTTCGTAGCCGACCGCGTGCACCACGAAGAAATGCGGCGTCTCCACCGTGCGGTACTCGACGCTCGGATCGTAGGCACCAGCGGCGAGAGCAAGCCCGGGGAGGCAGAAGAGAGCGAGCGCGAGGATCAATCGGAGCGCCACGCGCGGGACTGTAGAGCAAGGTCCCAGCGCGCTCCACTGCGCGGTCGCGGATCGGAGGCACTAAATCTAGGCTGGGAGCCACCGGCGCCACGCGCCGATGCGTAGTAAACGAGGAGAGTGCCGAACGTAGAGCTCTGAAACGTAGAGCTCTGGCCCCCAACCCGAGCGGTGCAGCCCCAAGGGGTGCTCCTCTAGGCACACCTCGAGCGCCTCGATGCGAGGAACGTCCGCGCTACAGGCTGGCCCAGACGGCGACTCACCTGCTCGCCGAGGCGGCCACCCTCTCCGCACCCGGGTGCTCGCTCGCGCGGGCCTTCATGTCGGAGTCACCGCGGTCCGACGTTGCTCGAACGAGCCACTCCGCCGCAAGGGCAGGCGACCGCCGTCGACGCGGGCCAATCGCAGAACCGACGAGCCTTCATCGGGCGCCCGAAGCCGCTCAATCAGTCTCATGAGTACGTGAAGCACGTGAGAACTCATCCCGTCCTGAAGCACCTGCGAACTCACCCGTCCCGACTCATCCGAACTCTCAAAATGCCACGTCGCCACGAATACCGAAGTCGCTGCACCCTACCCCAGTTGCGGGCCACGGAGAAAGGCTGGCGGGGCGGACGCGCAACTCCGGGGATGTCGACCCTCGTGTTCGAGCGATCAAGCTCTCGGCGACTGGTGGTCTGTCTGATCTGATTGGCTTTGGTTCCGGCTCGGCCGGGTGAAGTCGGAGGTTCCGGAACAGGAGTGAGTTGCCCGGTCACCTCAGTATTCAGTCACCTCAGAATCCAAGATCACTGCAACGGGCGAACCGTACGGATCGACGGCGGAGGATGCACTTCCCGTCTCACGAGCGTATTCGCTCGAGCTCTGCCACGTCGGCCAAGTCCTTCGGACGGGGCGGCGGCTCGTTTGTTGTCGATGAGGTCCGAACGGCCGATGAAGGCAACGGGAAGCCCGTCCAACGTCGAAGCTTGGCCGCGCGCGAAGGCCTCGTCAGTGGGCACTCCGCTGATCGCCGTCAGCAAGTCGATGCGGTTGGGCGGTCGACCGAGCTGGACGATTTGCCCAGGGCTGGTGAGATCCGCGGGAGTAAGAGACAGATTCGAGAATCCGAAATCCCGAAGAGCCGCCATCACTCGCTGGGCGTTGGCTTCCGTTGGACGCACCAAGAAATCGATGTCACCGGTGAACCGCGGACGGCCATGAAAGGCGACCGCAAAACCGCCGACGATCAAGTACTCAACGCCGTTCGAATTGAGACATTCGATAAACTCTCGCAAATCCTTCTGAAGTCTCGCGTGCATCATGTGACTCGATCAGGTCGAGCAGGATCTGAAGACGCTCCTCGCCCGTGAGGGACGCGTAGCAGTCGGACTCGTGCTCATCGGCATCCTCGAACGAGGAGAACTTCCGGATCTCCCATTTCGCTCGATCCGTCTGCGACTCCATCGGAGCCACCTTAGCGCGACCGGCTCGAATTCGCCACTCCCGAGAGTTTGTCGGTTTGTCGTCGTCGAGGGTCCCGGAGCGCCAGCCACTTGCGCGAGCGGTGCCCGAGGCGAGCCCCGATTCCCAGCGGTGCCACGGATTCCGAGCGGATTCCGAGCGGTGTCGATTCCTAGCGGTGCCAGTGCCCCCGATTCCGAGCGGTGCCCCCGATTCCGAGCGGTGCCAGGCCCGATTCCGAGCGGTGCGGCCAGGCCCGATTCCGAGCGGTGCGCCCGAGTGCGCCCGATTCCGAGCGGTGGATTCCGAGCGGTGCCGGGCACTGTCCGAAGTCGCCGAAGTCGCTGGAGGCACTGTCCGAAGTCGCTGGACCCTACCCCCCTACCGCCGTTTGAGTTACTCTGATTTGTTACGTGGTTGTTCCAAGTCTAGTGCGACACCGCAAGACTCGACCTCGTCTCCGCTCTTCGCCCAACCCTGGTCAAAAGTGTCGTGATCTTCGGAAGAAGGATTCGGGTAGTATGGAGTTCCCCGACCAGCGAGCTCGTCAATCCGCCAAACTGAATGCTTATTCCAGACTAGAAGCGCGCCGTCTGCGGATGACATGCGGAGGCCGACTCCGGTCGCTGTTGCGCGTCGGCTCCACACGAGATCTCCCGTGTGCAGATCCCGAGCCAAGAGCACCGATCGGGTCCTAGCCCCGGCGAGCTCATCAATGACCGCGGCGACAACAACTCGCGAGCCGCGAGCATAGATGTCGTCCGACCACATCGGGTCTTTCGCAACCCAAAGCTCGCGGCCATCGGAGAGCGATAACGCGCGAATAGCTGTGCAAGCGCGGTGGGGAACTGCAAAATATCGATACAAGACGACGAGCCGGCCACCCAGGACTTTGTATGACCACTTTGACGGCGAAGCCGACAAGTCGACCCACCACTTGTCCGACTCTGACCCAAGCGCTCGCACGCGTAGGCGATCGTCGAGTGTTCTCACGAGAACCGTCGTACCTGCCACCACGAAGTCTCGGACGTCGTCACTTCGAAAATCGGTCACCGTAGTCGCCGCCCCGTCCGCAGCAGTCATTTCAACAATGGCATGCTTCCTGACAACCAAAACGCGTGGACCGTCCGCGACCCAATAGCCCGTCTGCGTGGACCACCGCACCGTACCCAGCGCGGCATCGATAGCAACGAGGGAGTCACGTCGTGTTGCAAAGACCGCATCAGAGCCCTCGACGAGCGAACCGACGAAATCGAGACGAACGGGTAGGACCCAGCCGACCGTACCGGAGGTCAGGCTCAGGCCCCTCAATTCCCACCGCTTTCCGGCTCTCCGAGCCACGATGGCTCGCCCGTGCCTGATTCCCACAATTCTCTCAGGCCGGGAGAGACGAACACCCGATACCCTGTTCGAACCCACCTGCTCCACATACCCGTCGGTCCTTCGAACATAGACTCCGTCATCTCCGACGACAGTGTGCTCAATGAGCCCCGGAGGGGCTTGGGCTTCGGCAGTGAGTGAGAATCGGAGACAGCAAATCCCGACTAGCAGGCCGACGAGTGGTCGAACGCACAGCAACACCAAAGTCTTTGAGCGCATCCGACTAGGGCGCATGATCGGCGGCGACATAGTACTGCCTCAGATGATACCAAGCCTGAATCCGAACGAGCCGACGTGACTGACACCGTCAGTCGGAGCCTGAATACGATAGCACCGATGAACTCACCGCTGCAAGGGATCTTGTGTTCAATCGCAGGAGTTGCACTGAGCCGACATAGCGCAGAGCCCATCCCCTGGGGAGCTCGAGCCCCGCGCGGAGCCGGCTTCGCACGAAGCTCGAGCTCCACGCGGAGCCCTCACCGCGCGGAGGACCTCTGAAACGTCGAGCTCCGCGCAACCACGCGAAACTCGAGAACGCGATCGCGATCGGGGCTTCGTGCTTCGTCGAACGGAACGAATTTCGGAGCTCGATGCCCGCACCAGACTGGGGCCCAAGGATTCGGAACGATTTTCGGAGCCCAAACGATTGCGCTCCTGCGACCGTTCGTGCATGCCCAATCCGTGCGACCCATCCGACAGAACACCCCCGAAAAATACTGGTTCGTGACCTCCAGGACTTTGGAGTCCCGCTTCTTCTTGAAGCCAGACCCTCAGGCCGTCGAGATCGTGGGCTTCTTCCTCGCGCGTGCGCTCCGTAGGTTCCCATCGATCCGGCTCGCGGCGTTTGTTTGTCTTTCGAACCATTGGCATATGGTCCTGCAGGACCAAGGCGGCGACC
>CAYXDO010000274.1:0-6889 GCA_964463485.1 uncultured Myxococcales bacterium
TGAGCGTCAACCGTGGGCGTGGACGTGGACGATTTCGTGGAGGTGGGCGAGAAAGAAACGTGGGCGTGGACGTGGACGATTCGGAATGATATTCGAGCCCCTTTTTCGCAACATCGAACGCAAATGCCGATATCGGGTGCATGCTCAACTACAAGAAACTCGACGTCTACAGGTGCTCCATCGAACACCTGGCGCTGGTGGCCAAAGTTCTTGATGCCCAGAAGGGTCGAAGAGGCAATGCGGATTTGATGGATCAACTCCGGAGGGCCGCGCTCTCCGTACCACTCAATATCGCGGAAGGCGTCGGTCGAAGCACCCCAGCCGATCAAGCGCGGCACTATGTGATCGCACGAGGGTCGGCCATGGAATGTGGCGCCATCTTCGATGCTGCCTTCTTACTGCGCTTGATTCCGAACGAGGTTGCGCTGGAGGCGGAAGGGCTCCTGACTCGAATCGTCGGTATGCTCACGAAGATGTGCCACTTTTGAACACCCGAAGCGTCAGTCAGCAGTCAGTCAGTCAGTCAGTTCGGGTTCCGTCCACGTCCACGACCACGTCTCCCGCCCACCTCCACGAAATCGTCCACGTCCACGCCCACGGTTGACGCCTACGTCCACGCCGGCCTGCCCACCCACGAACTCGGGATCGGTCAAGCCATCAGGAACCGCAGATTGGGGAAATGACCGTGCCCACGACCCGCTGAACCGCCCAGAGAGTTGTCGCGGAGCCCGAGAATGCTGGAATCTATGCGTTTCGCTGCACCCGACTCGTCGATCTTTCAACAAATTCATGGAGTTGTACTTTTCGGACGAGGTCTAGCTGGAGCCTCGCACGCGTGAGGTCGGTCTGCAAAGCAGAACCCGGCTCAGCTCGCCTACGCTCGAAAAGTGGCACGTCCCCGAGCTCGTCGAAGCCAAGACGAAGCCCGCCGCCGAGACCAAGAGTCGGCAGCCGCGTCGAGGAATTCCTCGGAGGCGCGCTCGTCGCCGTCGCCGAACCTTCGTCCCTCCGACTCAGGTGGGAAGTCGAAACACGCCCAAAATCCTCGCGGCGTGCGACGAATTTTGGACGTAGCAGATCAGTGCCGCAGCGGCTCTCCCGCTCGCTCCATCGATCAAGAGGAGCTCGGCTCTGCTCACGAACTTCCGAATACGTGTACTCAGTACGCGAGCGTCACTCGAGTCCGAGCGCCGCGTCGGTGGGTTCCACGCCGGTCGCCGCATATGTGTGGAAGGCCGAAAGCCACTTCGGCAACCCGACGGCCGGACGGATCTTGCCGTCCAGCGTGCTGCAGAAGCCGAACCGCTCGAGCTCGTCTTGACGCCGCGGGATCAGGAGAATGTCCGCGACCGCTCCATCGGGCCCGGGCAGCACGATGGTCTGTAGGAGCTCCGGATTGCGCCAAGACCGCATCGGGTTGCGATAGGACTCGCCATTCGGCAGGAGCGACGCCTGGACCTCGTGCGCGTCGGTCGAAGTCGTCGCCAGATCCCGCCGCAGGCGATCGCAGCCGCTCTGCAGGACGTACTTCGTGTCGTCGTACCACGACACGTGAACGAGCGCGCCGTCGGGCGCGGAGGCCAGCCATCCGGCCTGATGCACCGCCGCCGCGGTCGCGATACTCACACCCGAGAAGGCGACGATCAACCCGCTGGCCCGGAGCGCCAAGGTTGGGCTCGGAGGGTCGAGCGCGCGGCGGGCCATGATCCACCGAATGAGGACGTGAAGCAGACCGGCCACCCCGAAATACAGTAGGACTCCGAGGAGTACGAGCCGCCAGAGTTTGGCCAGACCAACGACCGCCGTGGGCACGTAGGCCAGGAACCCAAGCGCCAAGTTGAGCACGAAGTCGAGGACGTGGGCCGCGCCCATGGCGACCAGAAACAAAATGACGAAGAGTACGCCCAGGACAGCGGCCGCCTTGACGAACCTCCAACAACCCGAGCGCTCCTTGGGGCTTGGACGGACTCCGGGCCGAGTCACGGACCACTTCCCTGGAGCTCCCGCAGAATCAGGTAGATCGATTTTTTCTCCACGACGCCGTCCGAGTACAGGACGAACCTATCCACGCCATACACGCCGGGCTCGAAGGCGAGGATCTCGTGGGACCTGTCGAGCTTGGGCTTGGTCAGATACACGAAGTCGGCGCGAGATGGGTGGACGCTCTGCCAAACCTCCGCCGACAACTCACCGGAGCGCTCGTTGAGCGGCGGGCGTCCTTTGTCCGCCGTGAACGCCCAAATCTTGGTCCGAAGCTCCTCGAGGCGGGCCCTTCTCACATGCTCGAGCTGCTCGGCGGGGGTAGCCGACGGCGACAGTTTGTACAAAACACCCACTCGCTCCCAGGCTCCAGGTGTCATGAGCTCCCGCGCTCCAGAAATCATCGTCAGGATGAGGTGAAAGACCAGGCCGAAGAGGAACGTCACCGCGAGCGCCTTCGGATACGTGAGCTCCGGAAGGCTCGGGAGCTCCTTGGCGAGCGCGTTCCAGAGCGCCCGAATCACCACGACGAGGACGACGAACGAGACGAGGAAAAAAGACAGGGCCTGAGTTCGAAGTCGGGCCACTTCAGTCAGCTTCACGAACGGCATGCCAGCGAAAGCGTCGAGCGGGAGCGAAATCAGGCTCGCGATCGCGAGCGGCGCCAGCAGCACGGGGAATCGAAGGGACCGTGTGCTCATGAGCTTACTCCAGGTAGACTTGCCTCCGCGGCAGCTCGGGGACGGCCTCGCTCGAGCGCCACGTCATACTCACAAAATCCATCTCGAAGGAACGTCGCCCGGTCGCGAGGGATCACCCAGACCGACCGAGGCCGGCCCTCGCCATCGAGAAGGAGAATCGGGGCGACCAAGTCCAAGCTGGCGGCGAAGCTCCGATGGAGCGCGAGCTGCGCGGCCAGGGGCTCCGTCGGCAGCTCGAACCGCATGCCGCAGTCGAGCTCACGAGCACCAAGCCCGGGATCGAGCCAGAGGGCCTCGGCCTGCGCCGCAATACCGACCGACGCCAAGCTCAGCGCGAAGAGTGTGGGAAGGGAGATGAGTGCGACGAGGGCTTGTCGGGGAGACAGTCGCAACACCCGCAGCCCGAGGAACGCCAAAAGCGCTCCAAACATCGCGAGTCCGAGCTCGGCTACGTCGAAGCGCACCCGAGGGAGCAGACGCAGGGGGAGCTCATACCAGCCGGTGAGCAGCACCACGGTCAGCTCCGCCTCGATCACGCCTGGAGGCTATCACGCGCGATGGCCTGTAGTCTTCATTCAGTCGGGTCTCAGCTCGAACAACTCTCCGGCAAAGGTCTTGACCAGAAACGAAGGTCCTTCGGCAAACACTTGTGCGACACGAACCTCGGGATCGAGGGACGGAGGGTTCGGAAACGAGGAGACGCACTCGGTGGCCGGATCGAACAGGAACCCTTGGCGACAGCTCGAGGGCAGAATCAAAAAGCGGGTCCCAAACCCAGGCCCGGCCTCCAAATCCTCGAACGCCGCGGCGTGACGGCGCGAGCACGCCCCATCCCCGCCGCAACGCGACCCGCTCGGCAGCTCCGCGGCCACTTGGACGAACTCGGCGTCGAGCGTAGGCGCGAAGCCCAGCACCCCTCGATCGCTACTGAAAAGTGTCCCGGGCGGAGAGGAAGCCAACTCCGAGATGTCCTCCCCAACTCTCAATAGGCCTACGTCCCGGCGCGTGAGTCGGTCGGGGACGGTCGCGTCCCCCACGTAGACCGCTGAGCTCCCAGCTACCCAGAAGAGGTGGGGCCGCCCGGCCACCCGCGTGGGGATGATGTCCGAAATGCCATTGGACTCCATCGGAATCCTGCGGACCTCGAAGCCCTCATAGGGATACGTCGAGGTCAAATACTCACCACGCTCCCCGAGCACGACGAGCAACCCGCTCGCCGGATCGACCATCAGGTCTTCGAAAGGCCGCGTGGTCACCGTCGCCGTTCGAACCGCGCCGAAACCTCGACTGCCGATCTCGAGCGCGAGAATCATCGAGCGAGCCCGAACCCCACGCCTCGCTTGGTGGACGAGGATCGCTGCGAGAGACTCATCCGGCCCGCCTTGATGAACGCGGACGTCGGGCGCGTTGGGGCGGTCGTCGCCCGCATCCATGAAACCGGAGCTGACGGCCGCTGCCTCGATGTCGAAACGGTGCGCCTCATCGTCCACGAAAGCCCGGCCGCGCTCGAAGAGATAAGCCGAGTAACCGGTCGAGGCAACGACGCGGTCCTCGCCAAGTGGGAGCACGCCAAAGTCGAAGTACTCGGCGTCGCGCTCGCGGACTCGGGGCGCTCCGAAGACTCGAGTCCCATCGATGAGCGGCGCCGGAGTTGCCGTGAAAGGGCGAAACTCACCTTGAATGGGGTCGCACCCAAGAGGGTAGAGACCCATCTCCAGCACGAGCGTCGAGCGCAGGTCCTTGGTGGTGAGAATCGCTCCGTCCGACATTCGCACGAGCCGTCCCCCGTCGGGAAACGGCACGCTGAGTTGGTCGCGCCCCAAGGATCCCTCACGCCCACAGGCTTCGATCCCCGGGCGCACACGGAAACGGTCGGCGGCGGAGAGATCGGCGGCGGTGTGCAGGCCGCGCAGCACCTCGTTGCTAGCGAAGGCCAACACGAGCTCTCCGGCGAACGCGCCGAATCGAGGTGGGGGCGAGGACGCCAAAAATCCAGCCGACGAGTCCACGATCAAGCCGTCACCGTCCACCGCCAGCAGGACCGCGAGCCCGTCTCCAAGCGACAGCAGCTCTCTCGGCGTGACCTCGGTGCAGCCGAGCGCGAACAGGAGGCTACTCAGCCCCGCGCCGAGAATACGCCGTCGCATGCTGCTCGCCATAACACGGCCGATGGTCGCAACCAACGTAAGCTCATTGGGGCTCAATCGCTCCGGAGGAAGAGCCGTCGCCTGAGACAGACCTCATTGCTCGCCAAGTGGGCCCGGAGTACGGTGATTCGATGCGACTTGCACGAGCTATTCTGCTTCTCGCCCTTGGCTGCGCTCGGGAGACGCCGCAAGACGCCTCGATGTCGGCAGATGGTGGCGGCGGGGATCGAGACGCCGGCATCACAGACGCGTCGACGGCGGACGCGATGACCGACGTGCGGCTCGAGGATTCGGGCGCACCGGACGCCAGCGGTCGCGACAGGGACGCCGAGGCCGCAGATGCAGAAGGCGTGCCCGACGCCGCGGCGCTCGACTGCTCCGACCAGACCGTGCGCTGCGTCGGAGTCGGACGTGAGTATGGTTCGATTCAGGACGCGGCGGATTCGGCCGAGCCCGGAGACGAAATTCTCGTATTCGAAGGCTCGTACGCTGGCTTCGAAGTGAGTACGAACGGATCTTCCGCGGCTCCGATCGTGTTCCGCGCGGTGGGGACGGTAGTCATCGACCGCCCCGCGAGCACCGGCGACGGAATTCGCCTTCAGAACGTCTCGTACGTGCATGTCGATGGGTTCGAGATCGAGAGTCCGGACGAGCGCTGTATCGCGGCGCGCGGAGCCACGCCGGAGGCGCCGATGCGAGGCCTACTCATCCGGAACGTTCGGTGCCGCGGAGCCGGAGTAGAAGGCTTCTATCTCTCGGAGGTCGCGGACTCAGTCATCGAAGGTAACGAGATCTCTGGGTCCGGAGCCAGCGGGAGCACGCGCAGCCACGGCATCTACCTCGCGAACGCAGGCTCCGACGGCACCACGATCCGCGGCAACTCGATCTTTGGCGCAGGTCCGAGCGAGTCGAATGGGATTCACGTGAATGGGGACCTATCGGTAGGCGGAGACGGAGTCGTCTCGGGCCTCGTCGTGGAGGCGAACACGATTCACCACAACGCACAGAACGGTCTCAACTTCGACGGGGTCCAGGACGCTCTCGTCTTCAACAACGTGATACATGACAACGCGCGCAATGCCCTTCGAGCCTACGCGATCGACGGAGCAGAGGGTCCGGCGAGCTTGACCGTCGTGAACAACATACTCTCGACGCCCTCGAACGGGGGTTGGGCGATCAAACTCACCGAGGACCTCGGTGGCCACGTCGTGTTCAACAACATTCTCCTCGCCACGAACCGCTCGACCGGAGCGATCTGCGTCGAGCGGCCGGACCGGCTGCAAAGCGCCGCGAACGCAGGCACCGGCCGCTTCTCGGCCGACGATGAGTCCACGATCGTCGACGCGGCCTCGTGGAGTACGCTCGGTCTGAACGACGGCTGGGTCGAGGCGAGCGGTTCGGACGTCTTCGAAGGCGCGGATGGGTTCCGCACGAAACCTGGAGCTGCTGTCATCGATCGGGGTCGAGCGGCGTTCGGCGGGCGGGCGGCGCCCACCATCGACATCGAAGGAACACGGCGGCCTCGCGGCGCCGATTTCGACCTCGGAGCCTACGAGTTTTGATTTTGGAGACGCTCTAGCAGCCTGCGGGGAAATTCAAAATCCAGGTGGTTTTGATCACTTGTGATTTTCGTCGAATCAAGTACGACGCCATGCCCGCTGTGTAGCAGATTTGTGGTGTGCACCGGATGACGACGCGATCGAAGCACGACAAGCGGCCGAGGATCTTCGGCGCATGCCGTTCGACAAGCGTAGCCATCGGGCGGAATCATCTCGCGACTGCGACCACGAAGAAAGGCCATTGGCCTACGAGGCGGATGTGAGCGCCAAGAATCCAGCCGGCAACGGTGCGTTCATCTCTTCTGATCGTGCTCGTGCTCGTTCGTGCTCGTGCTCGTTCGTGCTCGTGCTCGTACTCGTGCTCATGCTCGTGAGATTTCGAGGGCTTACGGTACGGGAGCTCAAGGTCTATTTCCACCGCAGTAGGATCGGGCACGGGCAAATGAGGAACCGCGGTCCGCGACTCATCGCCCGCACGAGCACGCGTTGGCGCAGGAGCAAG
>CAYXDO010000275.1:0-6740 GCA_964463485.1 uncultured Myxococcales bacterium
GGCTCTGCCGGGCTACGGGTAGTTGCTATATTTCCGATTTGGTTGTCACAAACCAGGTTTGTGACAGCACTACGAGCGCCCCGACGAGAGCGCCCGCGCCGGTCAAGACGAACAGCGCCGCCCGCGCGTAAAGGCTCCGCCTCGCCGGCGGGCCGAGGACCGGGAGCTCGCCCATGCGCGAGGATTTTAGGCCGCGCGGAACGAGGCCGAGCGCGGCGAATTGCCCGGGGTCCGACGACTCGTCTCAGGATCGGACACGTGCCACTCCAATGGGGACCATCTCGTCTGAGTTGGACCCGCCGAGACCGACGGCATGTGGCTTGCACAATCGACGGCGATGCGCACTCTGCCTCGAGCTCCCTCGGCCCTGCCGGCGAACCCCTCAGCTCCAGAGCCCCCAACGACGACCGTGACGATCACGTCGCCGGCGATCGAGGACGCGTTCGCGAAGCGCCCTGCGCGTCAAGACTCCGAGCTCCCTCGTAGCCAAGGCGCGGCGCAGCCCGCGAGTGTCGGTTTGCTCGGACTGTTCTCGGGACACGGGCGCGCCGCCCGTGCCGCGGTGCTTGGCGCGGCGATCTGCACGGTCGCGATCGGCCTCTCGGTGGGTGCAAACGTTGCGGAGGCCGCTCCGCGACACGCAAGAACCGACACCTTCGGCCGAACCCACAACGTCGCGCCCTCGATCTCAGGCGCTCCCGCGGCCAGCGTGGTCGCCGGCGAGCCTTACAGCTTCAAGCCGAACGTCACGGACCCAGATCATCAGCTCATGAGGTTCAGCATCACCAACAAACCGGCTTGGGCGAGCTTCTCGAGACTCGACGGCATGCTCTCCGGCACGCCGTCGGCAGGATCCGCCGGGACGTACTCAGGTATCACCATCCGCGTCAGCGACGGCCACAGCACCTCCTCGTTGCCTCCGTTCGCGATCACCGTTCACGCGGCGCAACCCACGCTCCACCCGCCGTCGATCAGCGGCACGCCGGCCTCGACTGTCGTCGCCGGTCAGCCCTACTCATTCGCACCCACCGCGAATGACCAAGACGGCGACGCGCTGACTTACTCCGTCACGAACCTCCCGACGTGGGCGAGCTTCGACGCCACCACCGGGCGAGTCTTCGGCACGCCGACTTCGGCGAACGTAGGCCACCACGACGGAGTCACGATTTCCGTCAGTGACGGGTCGAGCACCTCTCTTCTGCCACCTTTCGGAATCGACGTCACGGCGGCCCCTCTTGCCACCGCGACGCTGAGTTGGACGCCGCCGACGACCAACCTCGATGGCACTCCGCTCACGAACCTAGCGGGTTATGAAGTCATTCACGATGTCGCACCGATCGGCCCGAGCCCGGGGGACGAGGTCATCCCGGTCAATGATTCGAGCGCTACCGGCGCCGTGGTGGGCAACCTGGCCCCAGGTACTCATCACTTCACGGTCAAAGCGGTCAACTCGGCCGGATTGAAGAGCGAGCCCTCGAACATGGCAACGAAAGTCGTTCCCTGAAAAGGCTCCGTAACTCCTTCCCGTGCCCTGTGCGTGCCCGGGCCCGATTCACCGGTGAGCGATGGAATCGTCTCGCGACTGCGACGAATCACGAACCGCGGTCCGCGACTCATCGCCTTCACGAGCACGCGTCAGGAGCAAGATCGGCTCGACTCTCGGACTCACGAGCACGCTCCACGAACCACGCAATCCGGAGATTACGAATCACCCCTACGCCTCACCAAACGCGCACGCGCTCGCCCACGATGATACCAACGTTCACGACGCAAATGCACCGGCGTTGACGTTGACAGCGGTCGGGCTCGGTGCAATGAAGCGGTGGGGCCGCATGTTTTTTGCAAGTCCACGCCGCGGATTCATTCGTTTCTCGCCCGCCTTCACGTCGTGTCTCGCGGGTGTTCTGGCCTGTGCCGAGGGCGCCAACGAGCTCGGGCAGCTCCGGATCCTCACGACGGCGCTTCCACCAGGCACTGTCGGCGAGCCCTATTGGGTCCAACTCATCGCGATGAGTACGACTTCCACGATCCACTGGTCTGCCGAGAGGTTGCCGGACCGTCTTCGGCTCGACGGCGCGGTCCTCTCCGGGGTGCCCGACGCCGAGGGTGTCTTCGATGTGTCGTTGACCGCGAGCGACGGAGAGACGACGGTCGCGTTTTCAGCGCCGTGGATCGTCCGGTCGATTTCCGAGGCTCCGAACGCCTGCTTCTCCGCCATCGACATCGGATCCGTGGATGGGTTGCGTGTACTCGGGGGCTTTGGGGACGGCTTCGAGCCCACCAGCGCGAGCTGTTCAGCGGGGGCCGGTCTCAAGGAACGAGCGCTTCGGTTTCGCGTCAACACTCCCAAGGTTTTTCGCCACGACCACTATGGAGTCCGCGCAGTCATTCATCGGGAGGACGAGCACTGTGGGGGTGCGGAGGTCCATTGCAGCGACGAGCCTTCGGTGGTCCACCTGTCTGCGGGCGAGTACGTTCTCACCGTCGCGGCACGGGCCGATCAACTTTTCGAGTTTTCGTTCGAGTTGCTCGACCCGCCCACCAACGATTCGTGTGAGACTGCGTGGCCTCTGGAGCTGGCCCAGGGTCTTCGACGGATCGAGTATGACGCCCGCCAATCTCGATCCTCCCGTGACGGCTTCGCGGCCTGCTTGCCCGACGAACCCGCGCTCTATGCGTCGTTTCGGCTCGATCGCCGCTCGTTCGTGGAGGTTTGGAACGCCGAGCTCTTCGCTGGTGGGTGCGGCGAGCGCATGTCTTTCGGGTGTGACTTTTCTGCCTGTTATGGTCCGCTCGAGCCGGGTGACTTTTCCGCGCGCATCGTCGGCGAAGGGATCACGGAGTTCTCGCGCTTCGACGCTGCGCCGCCGCGGCTGAATGACTCGTGCCCCCGAGCGAGCAGCATCGGATCACTGGACGAGATTCAAACCCACCCTCGGCAGCGCACGTACCACTCCGCCAACGTTCCCGAAGGTTCCGAGCTGCGCTTCTCGACACCCAATTCGTGGTCGGGGCTGGTCGCCATGGGCGCAGGCGACTGCACCGGATTCACCAACGAAATGGGGTTTTCTGTCCTCGCGGGTCAAGCCTTCCGTTTCGCGCCTCCCGTGCCCGGCGGAGTCGTGTTCTCGCTCGCCGACCCTAGGGACCCTTGTAGCGATGTAAGCTCCGACTTCGCGGTTCGAGCGGAGCAGGTGCCACGTGAAGCACCTCCGGCCGGAGATGAGTGCGGCGATGCGCCGCTCATCGAGCTCGCGCCCAACGTGCCCAGAGTGTTGACAGCGTCCCTGGCGGCGGCTCGCACCGTGGAGGACGTTTTCTGCGGCATCTCGACGGGTGCCGCCCAAAATTTCCGGCTCGTCGTATCGGAGGCTGGATCTCTAAGTGTCCTCGGCGATGGGCTGTCCCTGTCCTTGCTGGGTGAATGTGGCTCGTCAACCCCCTGGTCTTTCTCGGCCTCCTGCACGAATTACATTTCCGAGACCGTGCCAGCCGGCACCTACATTTTGCGGACCGCGTGGGCGGGCGAAGGCGTGCTCATGCCGGAAGCGTCCGAAATCAGCGTCACGCTGTACGACTGAAGAATCCGTCCGACATCTCGGGTCTGAGCAGCCAGGTCTCGGGTCGCGACGCGTCGGAGCGGAGGGATGAGTTGGTCGACCTCAAAAGCAGCTTACTTCGAGTGGGAAGGCGCGGACGGATCGAGGAGCTCTCGGGGATCGAGACCAAGCTCATGGACACGCTCTCGCCGACGCCCTACGACGGCGCGAAGTATCGCCGGTGGATGAGTACGCCGTGGGGGCCAGAGGCTGGGAAAAAGTCAGTCGTCTAGTCGATTGGGACCCGAAGGACGACCGACTCGTTCGCGTCTCCAGTGCCCCGCGTCCCGGCGATGAACAGAGTCCGACCGCTCGGCGAGAGCGCGATGTCGACCGGCTGAGTATCGAGCTCGAAGGGGCACCATGATCCGCCAGCATAAATTCCGACGTCGCTCGTCCCCATGAGGATGAAACGATCCGGTCCCGCGAGCAGAACCGCCTCGATGAGCAGTGGACTGCTGATGGTCTCCCAGGACTCGTCGGACCTGCGAATCAAGAGCAACCCGCTGGCGCCTCCCCCCACAGCCATGGAGTCGTTCATGTCCAAGCGCTTGAGTTGCTCGTTGAAGGAGCTCCTCTCGAGGACCCAGTCGCCTCCGTCGAGCATCCAGAGCTCTCGCTTGTCGCTCATGACGACGATTCGATCGCGCCGAGACGCGGCGAATCGACGGGGCGCCACCGGCAGATCATCTCGACGCCGCGTGGAGCCAGCCTGGACGTCCACCTCGAATAGGCCGTTCAACCCACTCACGAACACCAGCCCGTCGTCCGTCAGATCGACATCGCGAATCGGTCCGACGAGAGACAGCGAGGGTGCGCGGCGCGGACTGCCATCCTCGGAGAAGAATCCGAGGGAATCGAGCTCCTCCCCGAGCGCCGCGACGACGGTCGCCTTTCCGTCAAACACCGCGCCGGCCACGTCGACCTCACGCTCCGCCACGTTCACCGAGATGTCGTCGTTCGCTCCCAAGGTCACCGTGACCAGGAGAAAATCGCGATCCTGGCCGAACGCCAGGGCTCGTTCGTCGTCGAGGGGCGCGATCGTCGCGAGGTCGAAGAACTCACCCAGGGCGACTGTCTCCATCTTGTCGCGAATTGCATCACACGCGCCGGCCGAGCCACACTCTTCGAGCAACCGCAGCCGATCCCCTCCCGCGACGAGCTCCGGCGGAGGATCACGTACGAAAGGGCTCTCGTAGGAGACCATCCCAGCGGGCAGAGGCTCTCCCCCGGTGGCCACGATGCACTTCGAGCCATCCATCGGGAACTCATCCGGCGACCACGCTACCGCCGAAATGGACACTCCCCCATCGTCGAACGGAATCAGGAGGCGATGACCCGCCGGCGCGCTGATCGGGCCCGCTCGATATCGGCCGACCTCATCGAAGGTGAAAACGACCGCTCTGTGGTCGACTGGCCAGGGCGCCTCTACGAACCAATGCGCCTCGAAACAGCAGGGCGTCAGCGCCACCGCGACGACCCTCACGATCGGAGGAACGAATCCGAAGACGTCGGCACGCACGCTCTCTCCGGATGAGGTTGTAGGCTATGAGGAGGATCTTGTCTTCGCAAATTCGAGCCGGATCCAGGCAGGACTAGGATCGGGCACGGGCACGGGCACGGGCACGCAGTCCTCGCAGAGCCGCGCCGAATTTCGACGCTCGTGGTTCGCGAGCCAGCTACCTGCGTGGGTCTCACTCATCGAGAGGCGGCTCGTGGTTCGCGCGTGGCGCGGACCGTCGTGCCCGTGCCCGTCCGTGCCCGTGCCCGTCCGTGCCCGTACCCGTCCGTACCCGTACCCGTGCCCGTTCCTGATTCTGATTCTGATTCTGATTCTGATTCTGATTCTGATTCTGATTCTGACGCGTCGGCGGATCCGGTAGGACTAGGATCGGGCACGGGCACGGGCACGAAGTCCCTGCAGAGCCGCGGCGAATTTCGACGCTCGTTGCTCGCGAGCCAGCCGCAGGCAAATGCCTGCGCGTCCGACCGACCGATCGAGCTCCTACTGCACTGGCCAGTGGCGCGGGAGCGGCACCAACGGTGGAGTGGAAGATCGCGTGGACGCGTTTTTTTCTTGATGCGCGTGCGATCCTGCACCGTCTGGAGCCGCGACTGCCAAAACGTTGATGCGCTCGTGGACGTGGATGGCTACATGTCGCATAGTACGTCGAGTGTTCACGGGCCGGCAAGATCGGTGGCCCGCTACGAGGCCGAACAACGACCTCAAAGCTCCCGAGCTCGCTCGGGCGACAAATTGGGCCAACGGCACATACCTATTCGAACTCTCGGTCCAACCGTGGGGCGGCGGGGCGGTCAGCTACGACAGCGGGTTCGTTACCCATACTCGAACTAGATTCACCAGGTCTGCGGCGCCAAGGGCGCGAGCTCGTGCAGACTACCGGAGCGAACCTGGAGACGCATGAGGTCGACATTTCCACGGCTTGTTCGGAAGAATGCGTTACAACTTCTTCTGGCCGGTTTCGCAGGTATCGCGGTGGGGACCGGCTATTGGGTCGTTCGGCCTTCGCTATTCCCCATTTCCAACGCGATCGTTCTCGGGTTCTGCGAGCACAATCGCTGCGAAGCGATCCATATGATAGTCTCTTTCTCCCAAAGTTCGCGCACGATCTGGCAAGACTTTGGACGCGAAGAGGCCTCGCTGGTTTTACCTAATCCTCAGCCTACCATGTGCTCCAGGCCCGGTACGAAGACGATCTTCTTCAGCTTGAGACCCATCGTGAGCACTTTCCTGCCGAGGTCGGTGAGATAGTACTTGTAGGTCTTGCCGACCTTCTTGATGAGCCCATGCATTCGAAGCCGCTTGAGGAGTCGAGACATCTGGCCTGGGTTCTTGTCGGGCATGTGCTTTCGGACGTCGATATTTCGCATCCCACGAATCGTGTGCTCGCCGCGCAAGATCGCCTCGAACAGGCGAAGCTCGCTGTCTTCGAAGAAATTGAACCCTCGGTAGGAGCGCCCTTTGTCGTCGCTCACCTTCTCGCTCAACTTGCCGACAGTTTCCACGGATGCAGTCGGGTCGTCGATGGACGAGAGGAATTCGAGATATCGACGGTTCGCTGCGACGTGACCGATCAGCCAAGGCCGGAAGACATCGGGGCGCGGCTGTGCTTGCCCGGC
>CAYXDO010000276.1:0-6629 GCA_964463485.1 uncultured Myxococcales bacterium
CTGAAAGGAGATACCGAAGAGCTGCGCCGCGCGGACAAGACGGACGGTCGGGAGCTAGAGGTACAGTTAAGATTGCGGTTCCTCGCCCATGGGCTTCTGATCGAACGATCTCGAAGCCGACTCGAGATCCACCCCCTTTTGCGGAGAGTCCTCGATGACGAGTGAATTCAGGAATCCAACACAGGCGATACTGAGCGCACTTCGGCGAGACCAAGGCGGGCTTGTCCTGTTTTGGTACCCCGACGACCAAGCGCGACTCGAGCTCATCGGACAAGTCGAAGCACTGACGGGTGAGAGCATTACCGAAACCGAGTCGGTCGAAGAGGCCCTTGCAGCACGCGATCGCCTCGTCTTCCTGCGCTCTAATCGAGAGCAAGAGCTCGTTCTCGAGCTCGACGGAAACCGTGACCGATTTCTCGAACCCAAGCGAGCTCGGCCGGTGGTGCTGTTGCTGCAGCGCGACGGCCCCGGACGAGACGCTCTCACAAAGGACGCGCCAAGCCTTCGGAGCTGGATAGCGGGCAGCGATCCAGATCCTGAGCTCATCGCCACGATCGACGTCGACGCGGCAAGATCGAGCTTCTCCAAGCAGTTTGGGGCGAGCCCCGAGAGCTGGCTCGAGCGATGGCGAGCGGGCAAGATTGCGGCGACTCTGGACAATTTTGGTGCGCTGCACCGCGCTTCGTTGTTGGAGCTCGCCAAGTGAAGGTTTGGCACGAGCTCTACGAGAGCCATCGCAAGATCGCTCTGGCGGAGCACGAACCTAAGGAGATTACGAGGCGCATTCAGCAGCTCGCGGATCGAAAGATCATCCCAGGTACGAGCGTCGGGAAATTTTCCAAGTCGAGGAACGACCGGACTCAGACGACAAGCTGGTCGCTCGACGGTGAGACGGGCGTCCAACTCAGCGTGGGCAGCTTACAGGAGGGTCGGCTCGGAATCCAGATGACCTTGGACAAATACCAGCGTTTGAGACAATTCACCATCACGATCCAAGGGACCAAGTCGTCGGATGGGGCCGAGTGGAAAATGGCCGTACACTTCGACGTCGAGACGCAGGCTGGTTCTGGCGCTTGCGGTCATCCGCTCTTGCACTGTCATGCCTCGATCGAATCAGAGCCCAACTGGAGAGTGCCGCTGCCGCCGCTTCGACCAGAAGAGGCGCTCGCCTGGGTGATGTCGCAACTCAGCACCGAATTCGAGCCCGCGCCGTGGACGTCGCTCGCGGCGAGAACCTAAACCAAGCTTCGGAAACATCATCGCACGCGGGATGCCGCGTTGGTCCCAGGAACGCTCGAACGCTCGGCGTGCCCGCGGGCTCACCGGATGTCGACCTCGAGGTAGTAAACCGGGACCACCGTGAGCTCGTTGTACCCACGAACGTGAAGAAAATACGGACCCGGCGCCAGGTTGGCCGTCGCCGGATCGGACTCGATCGCCGAGCAGTACAGCTGATTCTGCGCGTCGACATCGTCGTTCGCCGCGAGCACGGTCCCGCTCGAGTCCACGATCTCGATGAACGTATCGGTGCGGACGCTGCAACTCGTCAGGTCGTCGAACAAGCTGTGAGTACGGGCGTCGATTCGCGCGTTGGGTCCCGCCGGGATTTCGAAAGCGTACCAATCGTGGTCCCCGGCGCTCAAAGAGCCGCCGAACGAATAGTGAGCGGCGACGGTCGATGGCGTGGCGAACGCCGATGAACCGTTGGGCTCCACCTCCGGCACGAGACCCGCCTCGAACTGACAGGCGGCCGAGCAACCGTCTCCGGCGGCCGCGTTCCCGTCATCACAAGACTCTCCGACCCTCGACGCGAGCACGGAGTCTCCGCAGGTAGCGTTGGTGATTCTCACGGACACCGCGAGCACCGCTGGCGGCTGATTGTAGATGTTCGCGATCGCGACGAAATACACCCCCGGCGCCAGGTCAGCGGAGAACCCAGTCACGACTGGGTCGAGTCGACCGCAGACGATCTCGCCGGTCTGGAGCTGAAAAGTGTCGAAACGACCAAGCTCGATCCAAGAGGCGTCGTACAATACCAAGCTCGGGAACGGCGGGCAGCTCGAGAGTCCGTCCCCGATCGTGACCGAGACCGACTGACCGGCGGAGGTGACGTTGAGTTGGAGAAACTGCACGTCGGTCTGAGTACGAATGTCGACGTTCGTGTCGAGCCCGGGTGGGTTTACGACCGCGACTGGCTCCCCCAAACACGCGGCCGAGCAGCCATCGCCGGCGGTCGTGTTCCCATCGTCGCAAGCTTCGCCAACATCCAACACGCCATTGCCACAGGCCGGTCCAAAGACTTCTACGCGAAGCTCATACGCGGGCAGAGGCGTGTAAGTCCCGAGCCAGACATAGTAAGTTCCGGGCGGGAGCTCCGAACCCGCGATCGCGGAGCACGTATTGCCCGCCGCCGTGTCGATGTCGTCGTTGAGGAGTACGCCGGCATGAGTCGAGTCCTGGATGAGAAGCACCGTGTCGTTGTCCGGAGCAAGACACTCGTCGACCGTGGGCACCCCGACCCGGGCCCGAACGTAGGCGGTCGAGGTGAGTGTCAGCTCGATATATCGGGAGGCATACTGCGCCAACGAGCCAGAGAACGTGCGGTCCAGCGTCGGACCGACCACCGAGTCGCTGATCTCGACTTGGCAGGCGCCGCACCCATCGCCCGCGTCCCCGTTTCCATCGTCGCAGGTCTCGCCGATGGCGAGCTCGCGGATGGCGTTTCCGCATCCAGCCGGTACCAGAGTCACCTGCAGCAGATAGTCTCCGGTGGCGATGCCGCCCTGTCCGTCGTTGTAGCCCTGGACCAGCACGTAGTAACGGCCCGCAGGCAAGCTCTGAGCGCGCGGGTCCGTGCGTGCGCTGATTTGAGAGCAGTACTGGCCCGAGGCCGCGTCGACGTCGTCGTTGGCCGTGAGGATGGTCTGGCCGTCGGGAGCGTACAAGGAGACGACCGTGTCGACCGTGCAACCCGCGCTCAGGTCGTAGGTTTGGATGAATACGTTCGCGTCGGCTGGGACGTCGAACCAGTACCAATCCAAGTCACCCATCGGATCGAGCGCGCCCACGCTCGCAAAGGGATCGATCGGCCCAGCCAGCGCCCTGGTGTCATTCGGTTCGGTCTCGCTGCTGAGCCGATGCACCGTGTCGGTCTGTTCCACGGGCGTCCCCGAGCCGAGCGCGGTGAGCGCGAAGGTGGTGGAGCTCGACACGGTGAACACGAAGCTACCTGTCGGCGTACCTGGAAAGCCGGCGACCGGGACACCATTGGCGGAGAGCGTCGTGCTCGTCGCGTCCGCAGTCTCCCAGTCGAGGGTGACGGCTTCGGTCGCCGCGAAGAAGTAGTTCGGCGTCACGGTGAAGCTCACGATCGACGGATCGACGACGACGCCCACCGAGAGAGTACGACTCACCGTACCGGATGGGTTGGTCGCCTCGAGTGAGTACGTCGTGGTGACGGAGGGTGACACCGCGAGCTGTCCAACACCGGTCGTGGCGGGCTCCGAGTGAATGATCGAGGTCCCAGCGCGCAGGGCCAAGCTCACCGCACCGGTGACTTGCCACGAGAGGGTCGCCTGACCGCCGACGGAGATGCTCGTCGGAGCGGCGGTGAACGCTTGAATGACCGGCGCGGGCTCGACCACCGAGATCGCGAGCGGCTGCTCGGTCTGGCCATCGGGGTTGGTCGCGCGGAGCACGTACGTCGTGCTGCCCAGAGGAGGCGTGTGAACGAACGTGCCGGTGAGGCTGGAGGACGAGCTCAGAACCTGAGCACCGACCCGGATCTCGACGGACGCCGCGTTGGTGACCGTCCAACTCAGCGTAGTGGACTGACCTAGGGACAGCAGGGTCGGCGACGCCGTGAAGGAGACGATGGCCGGCGCCGCGGGCGTCGTCACCGACAATACGGCCTGAGCGGTCACCGGGCCGGTGGGCCCGATGGCCTCGAGCACGTAGGTCGTCGTCAAGGTCGGACTCACCGGCTCGGAATCGACCAGACGTGTTCCGGCGGGCACGATGTCGACGTTGCTCGCGGAGATTCGGACGGAAGTTGCGTTTCGGGTCTCCCAACTCAGCGTCGCAGTCTGACCAGACGAGATCGCCGAGGGCGTGACCAAGAAAGACAGAATCTCGGCTGGCCCCGGCGTGGTCACCACCGTGACCGTCACCGAGCTCGAGGCGCTCCCCCCGGGACCCGTCGCCGTCAGCGTGAACTCCGTCGTCTCGGCGAGCGGGTTCGAGAAGACGCTCCCTTGAAAAATCCCAAGCGGGACCGTGATGGGTCCGCCGGGCGCTGCCACGATCGAAATCGAGCTGGCGTTCGTCGCCTCGAAGCTCAGGCTGACTCTCTCCCCCGCCGTGGCGGTCCCTCGATCGGACTCGAACTTCACGATTACCGGCTGTGCGGGCGCGTCCACGCTTACCATGAGTTGCTTGGTCGCGGTAGAGCCGCCGCCTTCGGCGGTGAGTGTGAAGGTCGTCGTCGCCTCGAGAGGCTGGGACTCGACCACCCCAACGAGCTCTCCTTCCGGGACGTTCAGGTCCCCACCAGGGTCGGCGACGATGTGAACTGAGGCCGCGTTCAGCACATCGAAGCTGAGTGTGACCTTCCCACCTCGAGCGACGGACCCCGCGCTCGCCGTGAACGCTCGGATCGACGGCTTGGCTTGAGTCTTCGGCGTGGGCGTGTCGTCGCCACATGCGACCAAAAAACCGGCGAGCAAAATCGGGAAGGACCTCAGCAAGGTTCTCATGGACCTCGGCATAGACGAATCCCGGTTGTTTTGCGATTGATTGTTACCCGCAGGACCACAGAAAAAGCAGAATTGCGTCGGAGCCCTCGAGCCTCAAAGAGGCAGGCCGCAGACGCTCCGAGCATTCTGCCGCAGCAGCAACTCTGCCGTAGATGGCCTCCCAGGGGTGTCGCGGACGACCGCGAGGAACCCGCCTGCGAACGGGACGAGCTCGTGTACGTCGTCTATGGCGACGTGGACGTTGGAACAGCGACCGCTCCACACTCCGAACTCGTGGAGCGTCTTGAACTTTCCGCCGTAAATGACGCCCTCGTTCGACTCCGTGATCGAGAAATTTCTCGTCCTCGATTCAAAGTCCGTGATCGTCACCCAGCGGTCACTCCTCCACCCGAAGAGCCGGCCCGCGCTGGTCCCGGCCACCGCTCCGAGAGCTCGGGACCAAGCGAGGCCCGACGGAGACTCATCGTCGACCAACTGGCCTCCGCTACTCAGCTGATCCCGACTCATTTCGTCCGTGCCATCCCGTCGAGTCACATGCAGGATCGTGGGTTCGCCACCGACGCCATTCAGGCCCCCGGCGTGCGCGAACGCTTCTCGTGGACCCGTGCGGACCAGCCCCGCCCAGTCCTCCGTGTGCGGCGACTCCGGACCCGCGAGCCACGTCCAGGTAGCGTCGCGATAGACCGCCAGCCCGGGCGTCGCGAGCACCGCGAATATCTCGAGCGCTTCGCTCGCAGCCGATCCCTCGAGCTTCGCGGCCGTGGCCGGAGCGGGCAACTCGAGAGAGTCGAGGAGCTCCTGCCGACCCTCGAGGTCCGTCCGCCAGAACGTGCCATTCCGTTCGAGCACGTAAATCTCGTCCATCGCGCGAGCGAACACCGCCAACGCGGTTGAGACCGTCGAGCTCCCGGTGAGTTTCTCGGCGTGAGTCCCCGCGACTCGAGTCAGGGACCCGTCCGGCATGACTACGACCGCAGACCCATCCGGAAGCGCGCTGGCAGACTCGGGCTTCGCGCGGACCTCTGGGCCGAGCTCTACGAGCGTCGAGCTGAATCGAGAACACAGCGTCTGCCGCGGCACGTCGACGCGCAGCGCGCTGAGCGCGGCGCTCGTCGCGATGGGCTCGCCGGCGACGGGATCGTCGGCCTCGATCTGCCAAGCAGATCCGTCGAAGGACGACCAACGCGACGGCGGGGGCAACGGAGCGCCCTCGACGGCGAGCCCGATGCGCACGCAGGAGCCCTCCGGCCCGGCACACGGGCCCCTGGTCGCGCCGAGAGCTGGCTCGGCCGCACACGAGAGCATCAACGCGTGCAGCGTGCCCACGAGGGCATCCTCCGGCAGCTCCAACTCGAGCGCGGCATCGGAGCCCAAGGCGCTCGGGTTCACCAGCCAAGCCTCGTCTGAGTATCCTTCGACGACGAACAGCACAGACCGGGCCCCGGCCAAGTCTGGCCACGGCACCGCGCGGTCCTGGCTGCCCACGCAAGCGAGGAGGAACGACAGACTGGCACCGGCGATTTTCGACGCGCGACCGCGCGACATTCGTCGATCCTGCGCCTACGCCATCCGAAGGGGAACGGCAAAGCGTGGCAATCAAGAAGAACGGGCGCAGCTCGATCGGACGAGCCGAGAGCTCGACGCATTTGAGAAAGGGCTGCGCGCCGGTAGGAGCTCGCCGACCTGGCATGGCATGAGTTTCGAGGCCTATTTCCGCGACGTCGGCGTCTGCGTCAGATCGTCTGCGTCTGCGTCAGATCGTCTGCGTCTGCGTCTGCGTCGGATCGTCTGCGTCTGCGTCAGCGTCGGATCGTCTGCGGCTGCGTCAGATCGTCTGCGTCAGATCGTCTGCGTCTGCGTCAGATCGTCTGCGTC
>CAYXDO010000277.1:0-6605 GCA_964463485.1 uncultured Myxococcales bacterium
CACCTACCGACGCAGAAACCTTGAAGCACCTCGCGGGCCGAGTGTCAGCCATGCGCTGATAGCCCGACTCAGCTAACGAGTCGTGGGCGAGCGCGTGCTCGTGCGGGTGAGGCGTGATTCCGTGATTCGTGGATTCGTGATTCGTGATTCGTAATTCGTTCGTGGATTCGTGATTCGTGGATTCGTGATTCGTGGATTCGCCTGCGGCTTGTGGTTCCGGCTCTGCCGGGCTACGGGTAGTTGCCATATTTTTGACTTGGTTGTCACAAACCAAATCCAATCTCCCGCAGGCTGCTAGCTAGTAGCGAAGCGATAGCGAGTTGTCGCAACGGTCAGGGACGACATCGACCCGTTTTGGAGTCACATCCTCGAGAGCACCCCATGAGGTCCAACGCGGCGAGGCAGCGACCGGCGAACCAGGAGCCACACCTGCGACTCGTCGACGCGTCCTCGCAGACATACTCGTCGAGCTGTCGGCCCGCACAAGGGTCGTTGGGGAACGCGTCGCTACAGCTCCGACACTCGTAGGTGAGCGTGCAGTACTGGCCGTCTCCGCAACGAGTCTCTTCCCACGTTAGACAGCTGCCGGCAGAAACACACTGCGCATAGGTGGAGAAACCGAAGCGGCACTCGTCCTGTCCCGCAAACGTACAATCGGGCGCACAAGTCGCCCCAGAGTCGACGACCGGCCCGTCGAGCGCCATCGCGTCAGGGAGAGCGTCAGGGATCGCATCGGGGAGCGCGTCTCGGCCCAAGTCCGCGGACTCCGAGTCAGCGGGCGCCGAATCTATCAAGACGGCGTCGCGCGCCGCGGAGTCTTGCGGCTCCACGGCACTATCGCTCGAGTCTTCGAGCGCGGCATCGGATGCGCCTGAGTCCGAGTTGGACAGGCGGCAAACTCGGCCCGAGCACTCGAGACCGCTCATGCAGTCGGAGTCGACCAGGCACTCCGGGAGTGTCCGCCCGACGCAGCCCACGAGCACGGTCAAGAGGAGAGCCGGAGTCGGTTTCACTCGAGGCTCCAAAGAAGCATGCCCGCGGCCAGCGCCACTGCGCTGGTCGCAAACGCGACGGGAGCGACCACACGTTCCAGGTCGATGCCGCGAGCCGCGGGGCGAAGATCGTCGACGGACGTGCCCGGCGCCCGCTCCAAACGGTCGAACTCCGAAGTATCGTTCAGGTACTCGATGCCCGCGATCGCGGCGACGCCGAGCGCGGTCATCGACAGCCCGAAGGCGACCCACTTGGGCCAGGTCGGCGGCGAGTTCCGCGCGACCTCGCCTTCCAAGACCGAGGCGCGTTCGGCGACCTGGAGAGCCGGCCTTGGGGCCAGATCGAACGACCATCGATGAATCAGCCCCGCAGCGATGGTGACCGTGCGAACGAGGGGCAAAAAGTTGTCTCGTCGAATCTCGACGCGATGAATACCGGGCCAGGTCGTCGTGGACGTGGGACTCGTTCCGATGAGTACGTCGTCGAAGAACGTCTCAGCGCCCGCAGGGTGGGTGGTGATCTCCACCGAGCCCACACAACCTCGAAGCAGCTCCGCGCGCCGCTTCTTCCCCTCGTCGAAGTTCTTGCAAGTCCGACCGCCGCACGCCGAGAGGTAGCGATCGAAGGCCTCTACCGCATCACAAGCATGGCCCGCCCATCGCTCGTATGTGGCCGCGATGTTGAGGAGCGTCAGAGGGCGTGGATCGAGCTCGAAGGCGGCTCGGAAAAGGTCGATGGCCGTGGCGAACTCGTTCCGCTGGTAGGCGTCGAACGCCTGGCGGATCAAGGCCTCGGTGGGACGCTCGGCAATGACCGTTCGCGGGAACGAGAAGGCGAGCATGAGGCCCGCGGCGAGCGCGAGCCCCAACACGGACTGGGTTGGACGCTTTACACTCAAGGCCTCATCACCTACAAGGGCGCGTGGCGCCGCGGTCGCCGAAGGATACTCTGGACCCGTTCCTGGGTCGAGTGATCGACCGCCGTTACGAGATCCTCGAGAGAATCGGAAGAGGCGGGATGGGATCCGTTTACCGAGCTCGACAACTCAGCGTAGACCGTGACGTCGCCGTCAAGGTGCTGCGCGCCGACCTGGAGATCGAAGGCGAGCTCCTCGAGCGCTTCGAGGCCGAGGCGAAAATCATCTCGAACCTCAGGGATCCGCACACCCTCAAGCTTATCGACTTCGGGAAGACCGAGGAGGGCGTCGTCTACCTCGTGACGGAGCTC
This sequence comes from uncultured Myxococcales bacterium, assembly GCA_964463485.1. Lineage (GTDB taxonomy): Bacteria > Myxococcota > Kuafuiibacteriia > Kuafuiibacteriales > Kuafuiibacteriaceae > CAYXDO01. Next base: position 2,221 of record CAYXDO010000277.1, read on the forward strand.
CTCACCGGCCGACCCCTGTCGGCCGAGATCGCGCGCGGGCCGCTCGGCCAAGATCGAACAGTCGAGCTGCTCGTTCAGCTCTCGGAGTCCCTCGAGGAGGCGCACTCGGCGGGCATCGTCCATCGAGACTTGAAGCCCCACAATCTCTTCCTCGAAACCGTTGCAGGTCGGACGATTCTGAGAGTCCTCGACTTCGGGATCGCCAAAACCTCTCGAAAGGGATTCCAAACTCATAGCGGCGCCGTCTTCGGCACGCCTGCGTATATGTCGCCCGAGCAAACCAAAGGCGCTCGCGTCGGGCCCGCCAGTGACCTCTACGCGGTCGGCGTGATCGCATTCGAGTGCCTAACGGGTCGGCCTCCGTTCGTCGCCGACGATCCGCTCGTGCTGATGATGAAACACGCCTCGGAGCCGCCGCCTCCGCTGCCTGCGGGCCTCGCCGATCGGCGGCTCGAGGGGCTCATCGCCCGGCTCTTGGAGAAGAACCCGGCTCGGAGGCCCGCGAGCGCGTCGGCGTTGCGCGATGAGCTCCGATCGGCGGTAGAGGGTCCCACTCTCGCGCCTACACTCCTTTCGAAAATCGACCGCCCTCCAAGGCGGTTCGTGGTCCCGACACTCATCGCATCAGTCGTTGCATTGTCACTCCTGGCGGGGCTCCTCTTGCGCCCCAACTCTGGAGAGAGTCCGGAGGCCCGCCCGACGTCCGACGCCGGCACCACCCCAACTTCCACGGCGACCCGCATCCAAGCGCCTGAGTCCTCCGCCACAGTGCAGCCCAAGGCGGAGCCGTCGCAGCCCGCGGCGCGCCCGAAAACCCAACGCGCCGGGACTCGCGCCAAACCTGTGCCTAAGCCTGCGCCGGACGCGGGCACGCCCGCAGGCCTTTTCGACGAGGAGTGATCGGTCTGGATTCGGAGACCCGGTCCCGCGCTTTCAGGCTCGAGACTTGATTGAATCAGAGTACGTCGTAACCGGGGCTAGCACCTACTCATAGGTGATCACTTTAGAGGCAGGATAAGGATCGTGAGGCAGGATTAGGATCGGGCACGGGCACGGGCACGGGCACGGACGGGCACGGGCACGAAGTCCTCGCCGAGCCGCGCCGAATTTCGACGCTACTGGCTGGCTAGCGGGCCAGGGTCTCACTCATCGAGAGACGATTTGGGTTCCTGAGGTGGTTCGCGCGTGGCGCGGACCGTCGTTGATCGAAAATGCCGTGCCCGTGCCCGTCCGTGCCCGTGCCCGTGCCCGATCCTGAGGCAGGATGACGATTAGGCAGGATTAACGGGCTCTAACGGGCTCCAACGGGCTCTCAGTCGCCCGGTGAGGCCACGAGGACACGCATCCCCCAACCGGCGAGAAACACGTCCCGACCGTCGCTCGCAGCCGCGGTGATGGCGCCCGGAAATCGAGCGCGGCCCGAGGACCCCACGTATTGCACGGACCCTTCGGTGCTCCAAGAATTGACGAGCGCCGCCGCCGCGGCGGGGCCGACGATGGCGAGCGGAGGGCCCGACGCGACCTCGAGCGCCGGAACCGGAGGTCGGTGCTCGGCTGAAACGGCGAACGTGAGCCCCGCTCCCGCCGGCCGGATCTCCCAAAGCCGCCCCTGCTCCGAGGTCCCTTTCGCCAGGCCCACCGCGGCGACCAAGACGAGGTCTGGACTCAGCACCCGCACTGCACTGAGTTGTGGCTCGTTCAAATCCCCCTCGATGGCGCCCTCGTTGAGTCGGTCCACGCCGAAGCGTTCGGCCACTGGCCTTGGCCCGTAGGCCATGACTCGAGCGATCACGCCGCCGCAACCCACCGCCCACGCCGATCCGCCGTTCGCGTCGACGGCCCTCCAGGTCCGCAGCGAAGCGGTGTCCACGGGTTTGCGGAAGATCGAACGGCCATCGTGGCATTCGCCAGCCGCGGCAGGCTTGCCTTCGACCTTCTGCGTCTCCGGATCGTCCCAAATCACCTCGACCGGTGAGAGCTTCTCGCCCTCGATGACCCAGATCCCCCAATTGTCTGCCACCAGGACGAAGCGGCCGGGTGCGACCTCGGCGAGACTCAGTCCGCGGACGCCGTAGGCCGCGCCGACTTCGGACCACGTGCCCCCTCGCTGATGTCGCAGCCAGCCGCGAACGGTGGTCGCCGTGAGCGTGTAGCCCGTCAGCCACAGAGATCCGTCCGATGAGTCGGCCTTCGCGTCCGTGACGATGTCGTTCCACTCATCGAAGGAGTCTCCGATCCCGCGACTTTCGGTGACTTGCCACTCACCGGACGTCGCTTTCACGACGCTGAAAGCGTGGGAGGGTCGGTTCGCGAAACCCAGGAGCTCCCCTTCGTTCGGGACCAGCGCGCCCGCAAAGCCTTGGAGCGCCGAGCTACCGTAGACGATCTCGGCCTGCTGGCCTGGCGCGACGCGCAACACGGCGCCGTACATGTCCTGGGCCACGAGGAGATTCGGGGCGAGCGAGCGTAGCCTTGCCACTTCGCGACCGAGCCCGATGGCCGAAACCTCCGACGGTTCGAGGTTGCGCGACAGATCGTCCGCATCGAGCTCGACGTACCAGCGGGTCACGGCTCCAAGCATCATACGCAGGCGGCGAGCGCCCGGTACGCGCGAAAAATCACCACAACTCCCGGAGCGGGCCTCGAAGCGGCGCACCCAGGTGACCTCCCCGGCCTCGGGTCTGGCCATCTCACCCGTGATGGTTGCGGTCAGGACCTCGACGCCGACGTCGTCGTTTGCGCACACGAAGACCTGCTGCCCAACCCACCCGAGCGACTCGAGCCCGCGCGTCGACGGACTGGTCGATCGCCATACCCATCGACCGTCGAGCCGAGCGCCATAGGCGAGCCGCCCCGGGCCGCTCGCCACCACCGTCCCGTCCTCGAGCGCGATCGCCTTGTCCATGCGACCCGATTCGAGAGTCCACGAAGGCCGATTCCGGTCTTCGAGGAGCGGTTCACAGGAGAGAGTCTCTCCGAGCACGCAGAGGCTGACCCATGGGTTCAAGGGACTGCGACCGCCCGCGAGCAGCAGAGCCTCGAGACCTTCTGGAGCGCCAAAGAGCCGCGCGTGGCTGCTGTCTACGCGGGCGAGGTCCTTCGGCAGATCGTAAAACTCTTGGCTCGCTGGGAGCTCCGCCGACTCGAAGGACCGGTTGAAGCGAGTGAATCGAACCTTTGACCCCGTCCGCCCGGGCGGAATCCGGCTCACGACAACGAACTCACCGCCTTCGAGACCCACGGCGAGCTCGACCGGGCCCTCGAACGGGATCGACCCCGGCTGAGTACGCGCGCCGTCGGCGCCGATGCGCATGGCCAGCCGTTCGCTGAACAGGCCGAGTGTCCCATCGGGCGCTTGGGCGAGCTGTTCGACGGGCCAGGGATCGACCTCGGGATAAATCGCGCGGAGCTCGATCGAGCTCGGAGGCACCGGTATGGGCTCGTCCTCGAACGGGCAGGTTCCGGCCCAGTCCATTCGGATATCTCGCCGAAGCACGTCCGCGGCCGCTGGGGGCGAATCGGAGACCTCGACGAGCTCCGAAGACCTCCTCACGAATACGCGACCGAACCGCGGCAAAGAGCAGCTATCGCCCGGGTAGACGAGCTGGGGCGAACGAAACGGAGGCGCGATGCAGCGACGGCAGCCCGATCGCGGCGCGGCACGCTCCGACGTCCGCACGGTCAAAGCGCCCAAGTCCAAGAGCTCCACGGGCTCACCGCTGGGTCGAAGGAAGTCGCCGACCGAAAAACCGAAAAAAATGGGATCGTCGCTCTCCCATCCCGCCGCAAGCGACTCACCCCTCCGCAGCACGCTTACGTTCGGAGGCCCGTCGGTCGCGAGTGCGACAATCAGCAGGTCAAGCCCATCAGGTGCAGAAAGTACGTCGTCGTTCATGCACCCGACGCTGATACATCCGACGAGCGAGACCCACGAGGCCCCGGACCGCATGATCAGGCCTCGGTTGGGCATCGAACGGGCCTCGCCTCGTGCAATTCGGGCTCAGCGGGCACGCCCCATGATCCGCAAGGAGCCACAGCGGGTCAACGAGTCCGCTCGTCAGGTTTGGCAGGACTGGTGTGAATTGCCCAACTCGCGTTTGAAGTCGCTTGCGTCCGATCAAATGGTTCAGTCTGAGGGCGGCTGAGTGAGTTGGAGCTTCGAATACGCGAAGCCGGGGCGTCGTGATCGCGGCCCGATTTTGCAGAGGATGTGGCTGCGTCAGCGTCAGATCGTCAGCGTCGGATCGTCAGCGTCAGATCGTCAGCGTCAGATCGTCAGATCGTCAGATCGTTAGCGTCAGCGTCAGATCGTCAGCGTCAGCGTCCGATCGTCAGCGTCAGCGTCAGCGTCAGATCGTCAGCGTCAGCGTCAGATCGTCTGCGTC
>CAYXDO010000278.1:0-6565 GCA_964463485.1 uncultured Myxococcales bacterium
TATCACCGACGGACCCCGAGGACTCAATCCCCTCCCCTCGCCATGGCTACCCATCGCCAAATCCGCGGACACCACCGGACGAGCCGAATTTCTGACGATGTATTACGTGTCCCTCGTGTTGCTCGTGACTCTCGTCATCTTGTTTCGAAACCTCGAGCGCTCGAGGCTCGGGAGGTCCTTCGTGGCGCTGCGCGAGGACGAGCTCGTCAGCGCGTGTATGGGTATCAACCCAGCCCGGACCAAGCTCATGGCCTTCTCCATCGGCGCGGCCATCGCCGGCTTGGCCGGCGCTTTGTACGCGACCAACCTGACCACGACCGCAGAGCCCAACACCTATGACTTCAATTATTCGATCATGGTGCTTTGCTGTCTGATCATTGGGGGGCTTGGGAGCCTACGCGGTGTGTTGCTCGGCGCGTTCGTGCTGCTCACCTTCGACAACGTCATGTCTCCGCTCCTCACTCGCCTCCTCTCGGGAGACGGCTCGGGCAGCGTGCTCACGACGTTCTCCAACTGGCGCTGGATCATCTTCGGCACGGCGCTGGTGCTGATGATGCGGTATCGGCCCCAAGGCTTGTGGCCGGACGCTCGCGTCGAGGCGGAGCTCGGAGGGAAGCGATGAGTCGGCCGCTGCTCGAGGTCGACAAGGTCACCATCCGCTTCGGCGGCCTCACCGCCGTATCGGAGGTGAGTCTGGCGGTCACCCCCGGCACGATCCAGGCGGTGATCGGGCCCAACGGCGCGGGCAAGACGACCCTCTTCAACGCGGTCTCCGGGGTGTACGAACCCACCTCGGGTTCGATCTCGTTCGACGGCCGAGATCTCTCTAGGCCCTTCAAACCCATCTTGGTGCTCTGGTGGCTCTTGGCCGGTCTCGGGCTCGCGATCGTGCTCACGTTGTTCGTGTCGGACGTCGATCGTCTCTGGTCTTTCGCGATCAAAGAGAACTTCCGCGATCGAAAAGCCGGTTTCTCGATCGCGAGCGCGCTCGCCGACGCCAAGAGTCACCTGCAGGCGGCGCCTCGCATCGATACCCGGATGGGTCGACTCTTCGTGGTGAGTCACGACGGCGTCATCAACTTCGGATCCACGAGGAGCGCCTCGGTCGCCGAGGCCAAGCTGGCCGCGCTGAGCGCCTGCCTCGCCGAGCCCGAAGGCTGTCCGGTCGCGCTCCGGGCGAGCGCGGAAGAACGGGAGGCCGTTGGCGAAAAAGCCAGAACCGCGGCGGCGAGCGCGTCTCTCGCGAGGCTGACTCGGGTGGGTACGTTCTTTCTGAGTCTGATTCTTGGCGCGCTCGGGGCCTCGGCGGTGTGGCGTCAAACTCGACGAACACCGACGTCGGTGGCTTCGCTCGGGATCGCTCGGACTTTCCAGAACATTCGACTCTTTCAAGACATGAGTGTGCTCGAGAATGTGTTGGTAGGGATGGATCGGCACCTGATTCACTCCAACACCCGCGCCCGCGACTCGGCCCCGGCGATCGCCGTCGTCGGACTGTTGGGAGCGCTCGCAGTGAGCAGCCGCGGCGCCACCGGGGCCGCCGCTGTCGTGTTCGTCGTGTTCGGAGTAGGTTTGATGGGTTGGCTGATGACTCAGGCACGACGGGGTCATTTCAGTCCCGGCGAGGTGCGGCGGGAGCTCGACGCGCGAGCGGAGGGACGTCGGCTGCTCGAGTTCGTAGGTCTCGCCGAGAAGGCCTCCGATCTGTCGAAAAATCTCGCCTACGGAGACCAGCGGCGGCTCGAGATCGCGCGCGCGCTGGCGACCCGGCCGCGGCTCCTGTTGCTCGACGAGCCCGCCGCCGGCATGAATCCGACCGAGACCGTCGGGCTCATGAAGCTGATCCGATCGATTCGAGACCGCGGGGTGACGGTGTTGCTCATCGAGCACCACATGCGAGTGGTGATGGGTATCAGCGATCGCATCGCGGTCCTCGAATACGGGCGCAAGATCGCCGAGGGCACGCCCGAAGAGATCCGAGCCAACCCCAAAGTCATCGAGGCTTACCTCGGTAAGGAGGAGGTCGAGTGACCGAGCCGCTCCTGAGCTTGATCGGCGTCCACGCCGGATACGGCGCCATCGAGGTCCTCAAAGGCGTCTCGCTCGAGGTCATGCCCGGCGAGATCGTGACCCTGATCGGCGCCAACGGCGCCGGAAAGACGACCACGCTCCACGTGATTTCGGGGCTCGTTCGCGCGCGCTCGGGGCAGCTTCGCTTTCTGGGGCATGACTTGGGGAAGAAGAAGGCCCACGAGATCGTGAGACTCGGCCTGGCCCACTCGCCCGAGGGCCGGAAAATATTTCCGCGGCTGACCGTGCTCGAAAATCTGGAGATGGGTGCGTTCACACGCAGCGACGCTGGCGAAATCAAGTCCGACATGGACAGAGTCTTCGCGCTCTTCCCAATCCTCGCCGAGCGCAAGGCTCAGGCCGGCGGTACGCTGTCGGGTGGTGAGCAGCAGATGCTGGCGGTGGGGCGTGCGATGATGATCCGACCCAAGCTCCTGCTGCTAGACGAACCGTCCTTGGGTTTGGCTCCGCTGATCGTGGCCAAGATCTTCGAGGTTGCTCGGGAGCTCAACAAAGAGGGTGTGACCATACTCTTGGTCGAGCAGAACGCGAGGACGGCGCTCAAGCTCGCGGGACGCGGCTACGTGATGGAAACCGGCGAAATCATCATGAGCGACGACGCAAAAAAACTCCTCGAGGACCCGCGAGTAAAGAGCGCCTACCTAGGCGAGTGACCGGCCGGACTCCTGGCGCGGACCCCTGGCGCGGACCCCTGGCGCGGACCCCTGGCGCGGACCCCTGGGAGCGCAGGCATCTTGCCTGCGCCTAAGCTTCGCGGACCCCTGGGAGCGCAGGCATCTTGCCTGCGCCTAAGCTTCGCGGACAGATATCGACTGCACGGACTGGCGTGTATTATCTGCGGAGGGTGAGCACACGCCGCCAAATTCCGGAGTGGCACAGCCGGGGTTATGTGCCTCATTGGGAACGCGACGACGTGGCTCAGTCGATCACATTTCGCCTCTACGATAGCATTCCTCAGGACGTCTACTCTCAGCTCGCGATTGAGCTGGCCTCGCTGCCAGAATCGGCCAGAGCCTTGGAGCGAAGACGGCGGATCGAAGAGGCGCTGGACTTGAACCTCGGTGCCCGCCATCTCGAGCATCCGGAAATTGCCGGTCTCGTCGAACGGTCACTTCTATACTTCGACGGCAATCGCTATAGACTTCACGCCTGGGTGGTCATGCCTACTCATGTCCATGTCGTACTCTCTCTCGGCGCCAATGTTACCCTCGGGTCGATCGTTCACTCGTGGAAGTCATTCAGTGCGAAGGCGGCGAATGGGTTGCTGGGCCGAACCGGCCCGTTTTGGCTTGGAGAGTACTTCGATCGAGCGATCCGCGATGAGCTGCACTTCGCCGCCGCCGTCGACTACACGGAAATGAACCCGGTGAAGGCCCGTTTGTGCGTCGAGAAATCCGAATGGCCCTGGAGCAGCGCCGCACCCCGATGGGCAGGATCGCGAAGGTGACCTCAGCCGGAAAGTCCGCGGAGCCTACAATTGAGCAAAGGCGGTCCGCGAAGCTTACGCGCAGGCAAGATGCCTGCGCTCCCAGGGGTCCGCGCAGTCGACGCGGGGTCCCGCGAAGCTTACGCGCAGGCAAGATGCCTGCGCTCCCAGGGGTCCGCGCAGTCGACGCGGGGTCCCGCGAAGCTTAGGATGACGACTCTTCGGACCCGACTTCCGCCGCGAGGCTTCTCATTCGTTGCAACAACTCGTCGCTCGGGGGCTTCGCTTGGGCCAGCGACTTCTTGAGCTCCCCGAAGATCGCCGCGAGCTCCTTGCACCGCTTGGCGTTGGGCCCGGAGAGCCCGAGCTCGCGGTAGGCGTCTTCGAGCGCCGAATACAGACCCAACAGGCCTCTGGTCGCAAACATCCTGACAGTGGCTTCCATGGCCACTCTCTCGCGAGGGTTTCGTTCAGCACGTGAGTACGCCACGATCGCGCCGAGCGACGCTCGCAGATCGGTCGCGGCTCGCTCCCCTGCCTTACCGAGCCCCGAGGACCCGACGGCGTCTGCCACCGCCTCGACCCACGTGACCTTGGCGACCGGATCGGCCTCGGCCAACGCTTCGGCCGACAGGAGTAGCTCCTCGAGCTTTTTGGGCGAGGGACCTGAGCTCATCGAACTCTCGACTCTCCTACCCGCCGCAAAAGACCATTCGAGACTCGCGGGTCACGGACAAAATCACTGGGAAAAGATGGGTGCCGGCAGAGCCTCGGGCCGACTCTCCGGCGAGTCTCCGGAGTCCTTGGGTTGCGCCGAGGACTGCGCCGAGCGCTGCCCCGAGCGCTGCCCATTGGCGAGCGGCGCGACTCGAGGGGGTTGTTGGCTCGGTGTGGGTTTGGCCAACTCTCCGGCGGGCGGACCCGTCTTCGCCTCCGCTCGCTGCCCTTTGAGCTTTCGCAGCTTCACGTAGGTGATCGCGGCCGAGATCCCCACGAGCGCGGCATTGCCGAGCACGCCGGCCAGTGGAAAAAAGACGCGCACCGCGTCGGACACGGCATGCGCCACCGCGAGCGTCTTGTTCAGCTTGGACTGCTTCGGGCTCTTGAGCACCTTGAACGCGTGGTAGGCGGACGAGACCGCGAGCGCCGCGCCGACGATCGGTACGCCGATCGAAAAAACCTGGGCCACGATCCCAGCCGCCTCCGACCCGAGCGCCTGAGTCGCCGCCGCGGCGGCTCCCGGCGCAGCGAGGAGAGCGAGCTCGGCCGCGCTCCGCTCGGTTGCTTTGACCTCCAACGTATAGGACACGGCCTCGTGGCTCTTGGGGTCCACCAGGTCCGAGGTGAGCCCCACGCCGAAGAACCGGGCGCCCACCGGGAGCTGTCCCGGCGTGAGGCTCGTGTTCAGCGCAGGCCCTTGCAGCTCGACTCGCTGCCCGAGGCCGAGCTCCTTCCTTCCCAACACGAGCTCCAGATTCGAGCTGCCGTCCGGATTCACGACGTGCACGAGCTCCGCGCCGTCTTTCCGCCTTATCTGATGAAGCTCGCTGACGGTGACTCCGAACTCGAGTCCAAACGCGAACCCTTTGGACTCGACGAAGGGCCGCTCGTGGGTGACTCGGTTCGGTCCTGGCGGATTCTTGGGGTCGCCGTGTTTGACCGGCTGGAGCTTGTTCGCGAGCCGATCGACCATCCGGTTGAGCGCATTGCCTCGGGGCTCCTGCTGCTGGACCTCGCCCTCGGATCGCTCCTCGACCTCGCCTACGGCTCCCTCCCGGACCACGCCCTCGGATCGCTTCTCTGCGACTCGAGCACGAGAGGTTCGCGGGGCCGGCGACGGAACGGAGCCGAACGAGGCTCCTGCGCGCGCGAACCGCATCCCTCTGCGTAGCAGGGACGAACGAACGAAGGCAATGCGCCGATCACCGCCGATCAGGGAATTCGAAGGACGCCGATCGAGCAAACCGCTTTGCGCCGGCCGAGCTCGTTCCGAGCCAACCGGCGAACAAGATCACTCATGCCTTGGTTCAGCCTTTGGGGTAAAGTGGCGCCCCGCCGACATGGGGGACTCGCTCGACATCAGCTTCCTACTCAGCGGAGGAGAGCTCGGTCCGGCCGAGATCGATCGCCTGCGATCGCTCGACCTCGAGGAGCTTCGGGGCGCGCTTGCCACATACCTAGGCGAAGAAGAGATCGACGACGCGCTCGACCGGATTCGCTCGATCCTCGCCCACCCCGCCGCCCTTCCCGAGGCCTCCGAAGACTCGAGCGATGCCGATGGCGCGGTGGAGATCTCCGTCTTGGCTGATCCTGAAGAGGTCGCGACCCGGGCCGCCGAGCTCGTCGAGGAGCTCGCGAAGGCCGCCATCGCTGCTCGGGGTCGGTTCGCCCTGGCGCTCTCCGGCGGATCGACTCCGAAGCTCCTGCACGCGGCCCTGGCGACGCGCAACCTGCCGTGGCCCAACATCTTGGTCCTGTTCTCCGACGAGCGCGCGGTGCGGCACGACCACCCCGACTCCAACTTCAAGATGGCCCTCGAGACCTTGATCGGCCCGGGCCAGGTGCCGCTCGAATCCGTCTTTCGCATCGAAGCCGACGACGGCGACGCGAAGAGCGCGGCGGCCAGCTACGAAACACGTCTCACGGAGCTCCTAGGGCCAGAAGGCATCGTGGATGCGGTCATTCTCGGCATGGGAGAAGATGGCCACACCGCGAGCTTGTTTCCCGGCGCGCAAGTCGAGATGAACCTCGTCGTGGCGACGGAGGCTCCGCCCAAGAGCCCGGTGAGCGCGCGCGTCAGTTTTTCCTACGAGGCGTTGAGGAAGGCCCGCGAGGCGATCGTGTTGATCACCGGTGAGAACAAAGCCGAACGCACCGCGGAGGTTCTTTCCGGAGAGAGTGACCTCCCGATCGCACGCGTCCTGTCGAGTCGCAGCCGATCACGAGTGTTCTGCGATCGTGCAGCCGCGAGCGGCCTCGGCAAGCGCTAGCGAGAGCTAGCGAGAGCTAGGCAGGATTCATAGGTGAGATCAGGCAGGATGAGGATCG
>CAYXDO010000279.1:0-6472 GCA_964463485.1 uncultured Myxococcales bacterium
CATGATCGGCGAATCCGCGGAAAGATTGCTCCCAAAATTTCGCACCGGGGAGTAGGGTGCGGACGACGCCGGCGGAGCTCTTCGCGGCGCTCGAGAGGGCACTTCCAGACCCTGAGGACGAGCCTGTCCCGGTTTTCAAAACTGCGCTAACGAGTCGGAGGCTGGAGGTGCCGTGTGGCTTACTTTGAGGATCTGTCGAAATACGAATATGCGGGTGATACAGTCACGGGCTCGGCGCCCACTTTGAACGTCGGTTGGTTGGAGATTGGACACGCCTTTTCCGTCGGAAATGTTCCCCCCAGTTTTCTAGATCGGCTTGCGCTGTTGGTGAGGTATGGAGTTACTCAAGCCACTCGCGGATTTCACTTGTGTGGCTTTTGCGCCGTGACTGGGAGACGGGAAAGTGGCCACGCCGAAATTCGGGCTGTCGATTCCAACGGAGTTCGATTTGCGGCGCCAACGCTGATTTTGCATTACGTTTCGGAACACCAGTATGCCCCGCCCCTGCCATTCATCGAGGCGGTCTTACGGGTTGCGAACCTCTCGTGGGATTTTGCGCGGAGCAACGATCTCTGTGTCTCTTGTGCAACCCAATTGCGCAGGGTTCGGAGTGGTCGGGATCTCGTGAGGATCGTCTCCGACGGAAGCAGAGAGAGCGGACTTCAAGTTTGGTTCGCCTGCGATACCTGCGGTACCGAATACTCCCGATGGTGGCCGGTGAGCGAGCTGCAATGACTCGAAATTCGAGCGGTGCCCCTCGAAATTCGAGCCCCCTTTTCCCAAATTCGAGCCCCCAAGCTGCGAGAGGTGTACCAACACTTTTGGACCTGATTAATTAGTTAGTTAGTTAGTAGGGCGCAAAGTGAAGCAACAACGAGAGATCGACTGGGTAAGCGAAATACGCAGCAATGCCGCCCAAATTCAAGCCGTGCCCAGCCGCGCCAAATTCAAGCCGTGCCCCCTCTGTCCGAATTTCGGTGTCCTTCCGGCAAGACTGCGTGCGCCCGACCGACGTGAAATGTAGCCTCGGTGCCTGGAAAAACCTCCATCCTAAATCGAACCCATCGAATCCCTCGGCACTCGAATCGAGGAATGGCGGCAAGCCAAGACGCGTCGTGCCGAGCCCATGCCCCAGGCACTGTGGGACGGCGCCGTGGCTCTCGCCGATGTCCACGGTGCCTATGCGACCTCCCGCGAACTGCGGCTCAACTATGACCACCTCAAGAAAAATCGTTCCGATTCCTTGGGTCCCAGGTATGTGCGGTCATCGAGCTCCGAAATTCGTTCCGTTCGACGAAGCACGAAGCCACGATCAGATCGCGATCGCCTCCTCAGTTACGCGCGGTTGCGCGGCGGCCGGCGTTTTCGCCGAGGCCTGGGCGAAATCGTCCTCCGCGCGGTGAGGGCTGCGCGTGAACTTCGAGCTTCGAAGCACGCGCTCCCGGCCGGTTCCTGCTCCACGATGGGCGTGCTGCGTTCACGGCCCGTCCCGTAGCCCTGCCGTTCGTGCACCTCGCGCTCGAGGGGCACTTTGGCCGTTGGTCGTACCGCTACGTTGTCGCGCCCGCGGTCGAATGGCAGCTCGTGGAAGTGCCGCTCGTGGCCTTTGCCCGCGATGGCGACCTCGTCGGGCTCTCCCCCGCTTCCTTCGGTGAAGTCCTCCGAGGTTTTGGGTGGCGGCAACCTGGCCTGCGGGCGCTCGCGTGTACGTCGACGACGTAGCCCTGGTTCTGATCTTCGACTTCCGAAAGTTGTGAGCGCCGCGAGTGGCCTGGGCCTTGAGCGCGGTGAGCGCGGTGAGTGGCCCAGAGATCGCGCCCTGGAGCGTGGCTCGCAGTTCCTCGGTTCGAGACGCCAGATCTTCGACGACGGGTGCGAGCTTCTTGTGGTTGCGATACGTGCTCGGGAGCATCTCCGGTGACGAGTGCAACCATGTCGTGTCCTCCACGCGAAACCCTTTTCATGCATGTGCGGCGTGCGGCGTCGTATCTGTGTTGGGGATTCACGAGCGGAAATTCCCAAACGGCGGGGGTCGATGGCCTCATCCCCGGGACGGGCGGGTCGCCGCTTGGGGTCGATGGCCCCATCCCCGGGACGGGCGGTTCGCCGCTTGGGGTCGATGGCCTCATCCCCGGGACGGCCGGTTCGCCGCTTGGGGTCGATGGCCCCATCCCCGGGACGGGCGGGGTCGCCGCTTGGGGTCGATGGCCCCATCCCCGGGACGAGCGGGGTCGCCGCTTGGGGTCGATGGCCCCATCCCCGGGACGAGCGGGGTCGCCGCCTGGACTCGATGGCCCCATCCCTGGGACGGGCGGGGTCGCCGCCTGGGGTCGATGGCCCCATCCGCGGGACGGGCGGTTCGCCGCTTGGGTCCGATGGCCCCGTCGCCGGGACGAGCGGGGTCGCCGCTTGGGGTCGATGGCCCCATCCCCGGGACGGGCGGGGTCGCCGCCTGGGGTCGATGGCCCCATCCCCGGGACGAGCGGTTCGCCGCTTGGGGTCGATCGCTCCGTCCCTGGCCGGATCGACGCGGGCCCGAGCAGTCGCAGGCTCCCGGCGCCACGCGGCAACCCCGAGCATCACGAGAGCGGCGCACCTCCGCGTGCCCCAAGGGGATTCGCCTCGACGCGACGCGCGACTACCGTACCCCCTGCCTTCGCCTTCCCAACGGTGCCTCGCCTTGCCTTCCCAACGGTGCCAGGCATCGTCTGCTCCCGATTGGGACCGGGTCGGGGGCCGATTTTCGGCAGCGAAATCAGCGTGCGGAACCCCCTGGAACGCTTGGCGTGCTCTTGACGTCCCTTCCGGCTGGTGCGAACCTGCCCGCCGGGTCGGGACTCGTGAACAGCAGCCAACGCAAAACCAAAGACTTCCTCCTCTGCCTTGCGACGCTCGGAGCCGCATGTAGTGACAGGGGTGATGTTGTCGTCCCCCCCCCCCTACATCGGGAGCGGCTCGTCCGGGCTGAGCGCCGCTCCCAGCCTCAACGACTTCACGATCCTCGCCCAGAACAGCGCGTCCCTGCGCCAAGGGGCCGCTGTTCAGGGCGGTGATGTCGGAGTGCTCCAGCGTGGTCCTGGCCAAGTCCTCGCCGACGATGCACGCCTCGTCTTGGGCCAATCGGCCCGAATCGACTCCGCCTTCGATCTCGTCGCTTTCACGATCCGACTGCGACAACATGCCGCAGTCGGCGATTTGTACACCTCGAACCTGACCACGGGTTCGGGCGGCGAGACCTACGGCCAGGTCTTCGCGTTTCCGGCAACTCTCCCTGAGCTGCCCCCTCTCTCGCCGGTGAGTCCGGGGAGCAACTCTCTCACGCTTCCTCAGAACGGCCGGCAGCGGCTCGCGCCCGGCGCTTACGGCTCCATGCAGTTGCGACAGAAGGCCGTGCTCGAGCTCGAGCCCGGCGTCTTTCACTTCGCCGAGCTCGACGTTGGGGAGGAGTCTCGTGTCGAAGCGCTCGGCCCGATCGAGCTGAGGATCGCCGGACGATTGCTGCCCGGCGCGACGAGTTACTTCGGCGCAGCCACCGGGGTGAGTCTGACGGCCAAAGACTTTCGTCTCGAAATCCAGGGCCAGAACGGCCACAGCGGCGACCTGAACGCGAACCCAGAGGCCGCCACGTTCGGCGAGCGCGCCACCGTCCGGGCTCTGGTCCTCGTATCCAATGGAACTCTCCGGGCGCGCCAGCACTCCAGGCTACTAGGCGCCTTCTTCGGTCGCGACGTGGAGCTCGGTCAGGACGCCACCGCGACCTTCGAGGACGGCTTTCGAGATCCCAACACCGCGCCCCTCGCCCACGCCGGCGGCCCATACTCAGGCGATGAAGGACAGCCGGTTACACTCTCTTCTGCAGGATCTTCCGATCCCGAGGGCGACGCGCTCACTCATGCCTGGGACTTGGACGCAGACGGCGCCTTCGACGACGCCACCGGTCCTACGCCGACGTTCACCTTCCCGAACGACGGCACCTACCCCGTCGCCGTGTCCGTGTCTGATCCGCTCGGCCTGACCGACACGGCGACGAGCGTCGTGGTGATCGCAAATGTCGCACCCATACTCACCGATGACTTCGTGACAGTGCTCGAAGACGCCGGCGACGTCACGATCTACCCGCTGGCCAACGACACCGACTGGGACGCGCTGAGCCTCGTCGGCTTCACTCAGCCAGCCGAGGGCTCGGTCGCTCGGGTCGGGGACGCGCTCGTCCTCTCGCTTACACCGAACTTCAACGGGACCTCCACCTTCGCGGTGAGCGTGAGCGACGGAGTCGTCACCAGCACCTCGGGTGTGACGGTCGTCAGCGATCCGGTCCCCGACGCACCCGAAGCCAGCGACCACTCGTTCGTGATGGTCGAGGACCGCGAGCTGACGATCCCCGCGCCGGGGTTGCTCGAAGGCTCGCGAGATGTGGATGGCGACGTCGTGCTCGCCGGCTTCGTGTCCGTGAGTCCGGCGGTCGAGGTCGCCGAGGTATCGTTCGACGGCTCTGCGAAAATTCGTCCGCTCCCTGACTTCGAGGGCATCATCGAGCTGACCTTTTCCGTGACCGACGGCGTGCTCCAAGACCAGGCCACCGCGACGATCGTGGTGCTGGGTGAGAACGACGGCCCGCGCTTCATCTCGGCGCCTCTCACCGAGGCGTTGGTCGGCGAGTTCCTGACGTTCCCGGTTCCCTTCGTCGACCCCGATCTCGGAGATAGCCATACTCTCTCGCTGGAGTCCGGCGACCCCGGCATGAGTTTGGTCTCGGGTGGCTTTTCTTGGACTCCGGATGTTGCAGGTGACTTCCCCGTCGCGCTTCGGGTAACGGACTCACAGGGCGCCTTCGATCTGCTCTCCTTCTCGATCCACGTGGTGCAACCGAACCGTCCGCCGCAGATCGTGTCGAACCCCGTCCGAGTCGCGGCGGTGGGTCAGCTCTATGAGTACGCCGTGTCGGTGTCCGACCCCGACGCCGACGAGACGCAGACCTGCGAGCTCGAGTCCGGGCCGGCGGGCGCGGCCTTCTCCGGGTGCTCGCTGACGTTCACGCCCTCGCTGAGCGATGTGGGCCCGCACCTCGTGACGATCCGCGTCGTGGATGCGTCCGGAGCCGAAGCGCGCCAGTCCTTCGTGCTCGAGGTCTTCGACGTCCCAGTGATTGTCGCACCCCCGATCGATCTCACCGTCGCGACCTCCGTGTACGAGGCAGGTCGGTTCCTGATCGAAGGAGTTCGACCCGTGCAGTCCGGCGTGGGTTTCGGAGCCGTGAATCCGCGGCGAGCGGTGTGGCTGCGGGGCCGAGCCCTGTTCGCGGACGGCGCCGCTGCGCCTGGAGCGCAGGTGAGTGTGGTGGGTGCGCCCGAGCTGGGTTCGACGCGCACGCGCCTCGACGGTCGCTACGACCTACTCGTGAACGGCGGCGGCAAAGTCACCGTCCGGCTCGAGCGAGCGGGTTATTTCACAGTCGACCGGAGCGTCGACACGGTGTGGCAGGAGACTTACTCTTTCGCGGACGTGGTGCTTCGGGGTCCTGAGTTGGGGACCTCCGTCGATCTGACTGCGCCGGGCGCCAAGCTCGCGATCGGCCCAGTCGTGCAAGACCACCGGGGCAGCCGGCGCACGACGCTGCTCTTCCCGTCCGGACTCGCCGCCTACCCAGGTGGGTCGGCCCAACCGCTTGACGCGGTCACCGTCACCTCGACCGAGCTCAGCGATGGTTCT
This sequence comes from uncultured Myxococcales bacterium, assembly GCA_964463485.1. Taxonomy (GTDB): domain Bacteria; phylum Myxococcota; class Kuafuiibacteriia; order Kuafuiibacteriales; family Kuafuiibacteriaceae; genus CAYXDO01. The sequence continues at coordinate 5,710 of CAYXDO010000279.1, forward strand.
GGGAGCGCCCTGACCGCGCCGCTGCCTCCGACCACGGGCTATGGGTATCTCGCCGAGCTCGGCGCGGCCGAGTCTACCGACGTCGTGTTCTCGTCGCCGGTTTATGTCTACGTCGATAATTTTCTGAGTATCCCGACCGGTAAGTCGGTCCCCGCCGGCTTCTACGACCGCAGCTCGGCGCGCTGGCTTCCGTCCGACGACGGCCGCGTCGTGTCCGTGCTGGGCACAGACGCCCAAGGCCAAGCCGAGCTCGACACCGACGGCGACGGAGCTGCCGACGAAGGCAGCGCCATCGGAGTGAGTCTGGAGGAGCGCGAGGCGCTGGCGAGCCTCTACGGCTCACCCACGTCGTTGCTGCGAGTGCCCGTGCGGCACTTCTCGACCTGGGCCTTCGGCTTCAGCTTCGCGCCGCCGGTGTCCGCGAGATATCCAACTCAGGCTGCGCCGGTGTCACCCGCAGGTCCGGAGGTCGTGGAGCAAACAGTAGACCTCGCGGATACGACGTTCCACCTGGTGTACAAGAGTGATCGTGTCGTCGGTTTCGAGGCGCCGCGAACGCTCGACATCCCGCTCTCCGGCTCCACGGTTCCGGTGGGTCTCTTGGGAATCGAGAGCGAGCTCGACATCGCGGGGAAGAAGATCACACGAACTTCGTCCGCCGCAACCCACCAAGTCGAGCAAATCGTCTGGGACGGGCTCGACGCGTTTGGCAGGCAGCTCCAGGGCGGCCAGCCCGCGAGAGTGAAGGTCGCCTACCAATATC
>CAYXDO010000280.1:0-6409 GCA_964463485.1 uncultured Myxococcales bacterium
AACGCCAGCCCCGCCTTGTCGATCTTCTATGGTACCGGCTAGGCCGGGTTATGGCCTTCGACCTCCAGCCACAAAGAATGATCCGGTCGCACCGGCACGTCTCCACCAACCACGAGCCCGGGCCCGGGAAATCTCCCGCCGACCCATTCGATCTGTCGAGCCATGCGAGCAGTATTCACAACAACACGCGATTGTCTGCAGGTTTGAGTGGGCGCCGTCGGGAAGTGTTCTCGTGGTCTACCGCTCGAAGGGGGACGACTTCGCGTCAGGAGTTAGGGCCACGACTACTTCAGAAAACAGCGCGGGCTCGGCTTCGCTCCGCGCTCGAGGCGAACGAGTGCAGACGGGAGCTCGTCGGACGGTCTGGCGACTGCCACCAAGCCGTCTCCGACGGAGATCGGCTGCCCATACTTGTTCGGTGGGGAAAGGAGCTGCGGAGCGCAAGTCCCATACCGTTCATGATAGGCGCCGATCAGGTTGCCTCCGAGGAGGAACACGAAGCCATCCTCGAACGCAACCGCGTGGGTGATTCGTTCCAGGCTCGAAGCTAACTCGAGATACAGCTCGACTCCCCGGTCGGCCACTCGATAAATGCGTCCCTGATGCGTTCCGATGAGAGTGCCGATACCTTCCACATGAGCCAGCGCCTTCGGAGGAAGGCCTCCGGGCAGCGTGAATCGAACGATTTGTCCCGAATCGTAGACCAGGACGGAACCCTCTCCCTCGAGCGTCGCGACGGCGCGCCCGGGAGCGATCCACCGCACTCGTCCACCGTCGATAGCTGTACTCGCCGATTCATACAGCACCGACCAAATTCCGTCCCGATACTGGAGAAAAGCTCGCCCGTCCACGACCGCGAAGAGCTCGGTCGGTCCCCGCGTCGAACCATCCAGGTCTAGGTTCGTCACCCCTGCGACCGGAAAAGAAGCGGCCTCGGCTCGAAATTCGAGCTCGGGTCCGGCATGTACGAATTGGTGGTTCATGCCCACTCCGAAGACATCCCGGGGTCCGCGTGCGAAGAGAGCCTCGGCGCGTAGCTCTGGCGTAAGGGAAGCGATGTGCCGGACCTCGCCGAGCTCGAGGTCGAAGAGGCCGAGCTCCCCATCGGTCGTGAGTATGAGCACCTCATGTTCCGACCAACGCTCGAGCGACCGTAGCTGAATCGAGGCGATTTCCAGAGGGAACTCAGTCACGTCGAGACTCCAGTAGGCACACGGATCGAGCGCAGCGCACCATGCTGCAGAGAGTCGCCGAGATAGCCCGCTCGGTTCGAGAGCGATCGTTCCGCCCAAAACGAAGCCTTCGAGCTGCACATCGGGAAACGGCAGAGCAGGACCGTGCTCCGAGAATACCAGGGGTTGCTTCGAAAGCTCGTCTTCCCCAGGCGCTCCCACTTTACTCAGCGTGACTTCGCGGTAGCCATAGAGCTCGAGCTCGTCCCCTTCGCCGATCTCGATCGAGAGTTCCTTTGCAGCTTCGCGATCGACGAGTCCCGTGCTCGTTCGAGGGACGCCATCCCGCAAGACCGAGAGTCCGACAAACTGCGTGTCCTCGGTCATGAGCTCGGAGACCGCGAAGATCCTCTCCTCCGCGCAGCCGGCCGCGGAAAGCAGACCAAGAAGTGAGTTCGCCCTCAATCGCCGTGCTCGATCGACGAAGCGGTCTGCCATTGGCGGATTGTGCCCAGGCGGCGTCGCCAGGTAAAGGCGGCCATCGGCGCCGAGAATGTCGCCTGAGCGATTCCGAGCGTTTCCGAGCGGTGGAACAGATGCCGAGCACTGGCACCGCTCGAAAGCCCGGAAGATCCGGTCATCCGTTCCTTTCGGCGACCTCTGCGTGACCGGCAAGCCGTAAGCGCTCAGCCTTCAGCTTTCAGCTTTTGGCTCATTCACGCCTCCGTTCCGGGAGTCTGGCACTCGAGGCCCCGACTCATTCGAACCTCCTGTTCTCCGAGCTCCACTTCACCGACGCACGTTTCGATGACCACTCGTCCCTGGTCGCGCTCATGCTGACCTCGGTCGCGACCTTCGCCGCCTCCGTGATCACCGCTCCCGCTTCGGCACGGCCGCTGAGCTCGAACAACTCATCGACTCCGAGCTTACTCCCGCACCGCGCCGCTGCTCGTGCCAGGGCGAGCCGGGCCCACTCGTCTTCAGTCCGCCGAATGGCTGATTCGAGAGGCAGCATCGCCTTCGGTTCGCAGGTTCTCTCCAGCGCCGTTGCGGCAGCCTCTCGGGCATCCATGGACGGGTCGGTGAGCGCCGTGATCAAGCGATCGACCTCGGACCCGAGCTTGGGCCCGTCCCCGGACTCCGGGCGTTCGGAGTGCGACTCATGCGAGTGCCCCTCGTGCGCGACCTCGCTCCGCCCAACTCCGGCCGTGAGCGCGCGAACCAGGCCGGCGCTGACGGCTACGAGCAAGAGCGAGGTGAGAATGACTCGGACGGCCGCTCGAGTACGATCGGCTGATCCACTCACGTACGACCAGAGCCCGGCCAAGATCAAGATCGCTGAGTACACGGCAATGACACTCGGCGCGGGCGGCCAGTCGTAGAATCCTGAGAGACCCAGGCCACCGACAGCAGCCGAAACGCTGGTGCCCCAACCCACGAGCAGTCGAGCTCGTGTGGATTCCGCAAAAATCGATGCGCAGACCGCCGGCGCTATGAGAAGGCAGAAGACCAGCAGCACTCCGGCGATGTGTACGGAGACCGTAATCACGAGGGCGAAGCTCACATAGAACAGAAAATCCCACCGGTGCACCGCCAACCCAGACCTCGCCGCTTCCTCTGGATCCGACGAAGCGAGGAGAAACTGCTTCCGGAAGAAGAAGTGCACCGCGCCGATCACCGCGTAAAGCAGCGCCGCGTCTCGCACGTCGGCCGGAGTCACGACGAGGATGCTTCCCGCCACGATGTCTCGGAGGTGCTCGGCGCCGTGCGGATTCTCCGCCGACAACAAGATCGAGCCAGCGGCTGCGATGGCATACGACAAGCCGATCACGGCCTCCTGCGGGACGCGCTCGCCTTTGGACCGAGTCACCGAAAACACCCACGCTCCGGCGATCGCAAAGACCAAGGACACCCATTTCGTGGTCGGATCGGACAACTCGTACCCGAACAAGAACGCCACCGTGCTGCCCATCGCGGCGATCTGGGCCAGGGCCAGGTCGACGAACAGCACCTTTCGTCGGATGACGTGCAGCCCGAGGTAAGTGTGAATGGAAATGAGAACGAGCGCAGCGAGGAACGGCCACACCCACCACGGAGCGCTCTCAGTCACCGCCAACGCTCACTTTCGCGCCGCGATCATCGAGTCGGTGATGACATCGAACAATGAAGTATAACTGTCCGCGCCCTTGGCTCCGCCAACCGCGAGCGGAAAGATCACGAGCTTGGCGCCGCCCTTTTCGGCGACCATCGAGGCTATCTTGGAGTCGTAGAAGGCGTGGGTTCCTACGAAGGGAATGGAGCTCTTTCGAATTTCCGTGATGACGTCGGCGAGATGCGCGGGACCGGGCTGAATTCCGGGCTTCTGCTCGATGAACTCGGACACGACCAGGCCAAACCTCGCGTTGAAATACGAGAAGCTCCGGTGGAAGAAGACGATCCTCCGACCCTTCATGGGTTGGAGCTTAGCCATCCAGCCCCCGAGCTTGTCGCCGAGCCTGTGACTTGCGAGAAAGCTCTCGAGCTCCCCCGACCGAGCCAAGCGGTCGAGCTTGGTCCCGCCGACCTCGGCGACCAGCGCGGCGCCGAACATCTTCTCGTCGATCGCCTTGGCGAATTCTCTCTCGCGCGCGACGTACTCCATCGCGTGGGCGGGCTCGAGTCGACCCAGGGCCTCGGCGAGGTGGTGCGCGACGATTTTCCCGTTCAGAGGGTCGAGCAGATAGTGCGGATTGCCGCGCGGGTGCACGTCACCTTCGGCTCGGCTGACGTCGCCGCTCGGGACCTCGATCACGGAGATTCCAACCGAGCAATCCAGATAGCCCGGAGCGCCGGGATTTACGGCTGGGTTGCGGGCCCCACTGAGGAGCGGCGGAACCCAACCGACCTCGAGCTCGAGGCCGTTGACCAAGAACAGGTCCGCGTCGCGAAGCTTCACGACGTAACTCGGCTTCGGATCGACAAAGTGGGGGTCCTGCACGCCTACGGCGATGGAAGTGACTTCGAGCCGGTCGCCGCCGACCGCCTCGGCGATCGACGCTAGGTCCGGAAGAGTCGCTACGACCTTGAGCTTGTCGTCCGCTCTCGCGGGCGGGGCGAAGAACACGATGGAGAGAAGAGGAACCAAGATGGACTGAAAGTGTATTTTTCGAAATTTCATCGCTGACTCTCCTTCAGAACGTGTGCGCGCCGTGAGCGCCGAAAGTGATCTCACCCTGCAGAAAGGCGGAATCCGCGGAGCCGCCGGCGATCGTTTCCGTCTCGTCGTGGTTGTATTGGACTCGTACCTTGCTGAACTCGGTGGGGTAGTAACTCAGCACGGCCGAGAACCGATCGCGACGGGCCCGGGCCGGATCGGCTGCGGTGTAGTAGGCTCGATCGACCCCAAATTCGGAGTTGAGATCGAAGGCGACGTCGGTCCCTTCCCCATGCTCATACCGAAGGCCGAACACCCAAGGCCGCGCGAAGCCGAGGAGTAGCTGTGAGTATCCACCGAAATCGTCCACGTCCTCCGGGTCCACCGCCCGAACGCTGGAGACGGCGTCGATCTGCGCGTCGATAGCGGCGGCGCGATAGCGCCGGAAGAGAAACTCGCTCTGCCAGGCGACGAACGGCCAGCCTTTGTCGTTCGCGAGTGACCGCCACTTGAACAAGAGATCCGCACCAGCGACGACCGTTCTCGCAGATTCGGAGGTCGCATTGGGCCCGAACAACCCGGACCCTCCGAGCACGACTGACAGCTCGTCGGTGACGTCGAGCGAGCTCACTGCGCGAATCGAATAGAGCAGGTCGTCGAGCCCGTCGACCGGCCGCTCTCCGTTCACGCGCCCAGCCACCTCCTCTCCAGCAACCCCTCGAAAGCTCGTCGCCGTCTCGCCGATCCCATTCGCCACCGCGCCGGTGAGCTCGAAGAAGAACGGCAGCGGAGTGAGCCAAGAGAGTTGTGCGCCCGGCCCGCGGACTGCGTCTGGGCCAAGGAGGCGCGTGAGCACGAAAGGTTGGTCCGTGAAGTCCCACGCGTGCGGGTGAATTCCGTTCAGTCGGCCGAAGGCCGTGAGAAACTGACCCGCCTTGAGTTGGAGGTGGGCCGGAAGCGAGAGCGTCGTCAGAAAAGCTTCCTCGAGCTCGAAGACGGTCTCGCCCTCCTCGTCGATCTGGACCACGAGGTGAACATCGCCCCGCACGTACGGATCGACGACGCCCGCGAGCGAGAGCTCCCCGTTTTGAAAAGTGAACCCATGATTCTTGGGATCGTGGCCCCCACCCTCCAAGTCTCTCAGCTCGGACTCCACAGGCGTTCCGCCCCCTCCGGCCACGAGCAAGTCGAAAGAGATATCGATGAGTCTGATTGTCGCACTCGGCCCCGGGGGCGGAAGGTCCGGGAGCGGAGCGGAGTCATTCGCGAGCTCACGGGTGAGCTCCGCCTCGAGAGCGCGCCGGGTTTCGTCGGAGACCGAGGAGGTATCCGAAGCTTGGTCGTCGGGCGGCTCGGCCAACGCCAAGAGCAAGAAGAGATTTGGATTCAAAGGACACTCCTCCGGGGCCTAGAGCCCCAAAAAGACTTCAGCGCCTCGCGGCGATTTCGAGAGAGGACAGCCGATCAGACAGAGGGCGGGGGTGAAGTCTTCGGAGCGAGGCGGAGGAGGGAGGACCACAGGGCGGCCGGAGAAGAACGCGAGGCGAGGACGGAAGACGTCTCGGACGGAGCCAAGACCTCGAACGACAAGGAACGCAGCGCGAGCCGATCGAGCGCGATGGCAGGCACGCCGCAGTGAGCGTGGAGGTGGACCGGATCGCCGGCCTCAGGACGATCGAGCGCGACGCCGCGGCGAGGCCAGGCCGAGTCCGCGCGCCTCGGACCCTCGCGACCGTGTCCATGCACCGACTCTTGGTGCTCGACGCAGGTGTTGTGCGGGGTAGACAGCTGATGGAGCGCAACCGCGAGCTCGGTGCTCCCAAGCAAGCCGAGCACGAGAGCGCCGAGCCACGAAAGCACCGACCGGCCGACGACGGCGCGGATGACGCCAACGCGACGCACCGGGGGCTGATTCACGCACTCGCGACGGAGAACGTCAATCGGCGTGAGCCGACGCCGCGACGGGCGCACCATCACCGCCCGGTTCGCGTAACCGTCTGCGTCAGCTCGTCTGCGTCAGCTCGTCTGCGTCAGCTCGTCTGCGTCAGCTCGTCTGCGTCAGATCGTCTGCGTCTGCGTCAGATCGTCTGCGTCTGCGTCAGAT
>CAYXDO010000281.1:0-6336 GCA_964463485.1 uncultured Myxococcales bacterium
GCTCGCGAGCGAGCTACGTGGCGATGAGTCCCTGTCGCACGTACGTCGAGGGACGAAAGCTCCAGGGAGGAAATACGACGGACATCTTCCCGGCTCTGAACGCCGCGGATGCGGCCGCGGCATCGAGCATGTAACGCAGATCGGCACTTGCGTGCGTTCGGCGTTGCTCGGCGGATCGTCATGCCTGGCCACGGCGTCGCGGCTCGCATGCGCTGAAAATGTATCAGGGTCAAGGTAGCCGGACAACTTCCGCTATGAGTCGGTGAGTCGGTCAGAGTCAGTCAGGAACGATTGCTCGAGCTTCATCTGAGATTTCGAAGACCATGTGAGCTCGCTCCTTCGGCGGAAAACGTGTGAGGGAGTCGCGGCGAGGGGTTGAGCGGACGGAGAGATCGCGAAGTTGGGCGCGGCGAATCATGGCGGCGGGGTAGCGAGTCGCGGACGTGGCGCAGCGAGTCGCGGACGTCGGGCAGCGAGTCGCGGACGTGGGGCAGCGAGTCGCGGACGTGGGGCAGCGAGTCGCGGACGTGGGGCAGCGGATCATGGAGCAGGGCAGCGGGCAGCCGAAGTCAGGCAGCGGGTCATGGACACAGACCGGTCCGTTGGAGAATGCGGGCAGCACTTGCAGCCCTCTCCATGTCGCGCGCTGCTCGGCGTGGGTTGAGGTCTGCCCGAGGTTCGGCGGGGGCTGCGCCTGGTTCGAGGAGTGCTGGTCGGGGGGCGGGAAGTGCCGCACGCACTCCGATGCCTGCTGCCCGGGTGCCACGGAGTGCTGAGCAGTCGAACGCCGTTGCCCCGAACGCTGACGACGGGAACGCGGCTCGCGGTGCGCAAACGATCGCAGCCCGATCACCCTCCATCGCTCGCCGCAAAGGAGAACGTAGAAGGATGGCGCGCCACCGCCCTCAGGATCGGTACACGTGACCAGTGCACCGAGAGCGCGCGTCGCATCCTCTCCGGCTTGGCGACCTCGGCCTGGGGCCATGCGTCTCGAGCCAAGAGGATCCCCGTGAGCAGCTCATCTTTGACCCAGACGCGGCCGGAGTCTTTCGCGAAGCGGTCGATGACGGCGTCGTTCAGATCCGCGAAGCGACGGGTCGTCCCCAGACGGAGAGCGAGGCGCGGGCCGCCCGGAAGGTTCCAGCCGAACCTCTCCCACGCGATCGTCGCGACGAGATCGTAACAGGGCGCCAGAGAGGGCCGAGCGCCCTCGCCCCAGACGAGACCCCAGTTCTTCAGATGTGCGTCACCGTTCCCTGAAGCGACCATGAACCCCAAGCGCCGCGCCATGTCGCGGCCGGCGTCGTCGCCGCAGACATCGACGACCAAGCGCAGCGCGCCGTCGAAGCCCACGCCAGGATCGCTGTCACCGTTCTTGTGCAAGGGCCTCAACCCGAGCGCCTGGCAGAGATCCTCATGATGCACCTTGATGCCATCGCTCCTGCGATCGAAACGGGCGATGGCGAAGACCGGGGCGGGGCGTTCGGCCCAGTCCGGGAGCCCGATGAGATGGTCGAAGGGTACGGTGCGATGCGCAGGAACCGAGAGCCCCGCCTTCGCCGCCCACGTCATGGTCGCCGTCTCGACCTCGGCGAGCTCGTCGTACTCCCGGCCCGGCAGCTTGACGATCCAGGAGCCCATCGCGCTACGCGCTGGGAGGCTCAGGCGTTGATTCTCCATCGACATGGAGAACTTGAGCTGCATGCCGGCGAGAGCGGAGAAGGACGGCCCGTCTTCTGGGGGCGCGTCCCCCGGCGCGGTCGTGATCGGCTGTAATCCCGCTGTCCCCTCGGCGCGTTCGAGCGCACCAGGCAGCGCACGCACCTGTACGGCGCCCGGGAGGTCACGCCCAAGCACTCGGAGCAGCGGGAACGATGCCCCCTCGCGGAGCCCGTAGTGCTGGCACAGCCGCCAACGGAGCGCGCTTCCCCGCTCGGGCAGCAGGTTCTCGAACCACGCCGGCAGCTCGCTCGACGCGGTTCGGATCCCGGGCGTGCGTAGGAACTCGAGCCCAAGCCTCGGGAGCTGCCCCTCCCGCACCCAGGACTCCTCCGGCGTCCATTGAGTCAGGCCCCCGCGACGCTGTTTCAGGCCGCCCACCGTTCGTGCGGGCAGCGAGACTTCGAGGTCGGGCTGGCTCATCCGCCTAACTCGCCGTTGGGGCGGGCGTCGAAATACGCCTCCACGGGCAGGATGCGCGGTTCATCCAGGCCGGCGCGGTCGCTGAGGAAGCGGCTGACCAGCGCGCTCAACCGGGACGCGCGGCGCTGCAGGAAACGCTCCCGCTCCGAGCGGTCGACGCGCGAGGCCTGAAGGCTCGCGAAGCCCTCCTCGTCGATGAGGTGACTCTCGAGCGCCTCGTGGTCGCGATCCCAGGACCAGCTTCGGAGCTCGCTGGCCAGACCCGTGTGGCGGGTGTCGAGCAGCACGCGGTTGGCGGCCGTGCGCGCGAGGCTCACCTCGACCTGTCCCGCCGCGAAGATCTCCCGCGCGACCCGCTGTCCGCCTGACAGCAGCGCCCGCCAAGAAACCTCCCCGAGCGGGGAGCGTGGCGCGAGCGAGAGCAAAGCGAGGAGCTCCACCCGGCTCCCGGCGTGGTTGGCGTGGAAGGGCTCGAGCGCCCACTCTCGGGACGAAGGCTCTCCGACCGCTTCGAGCAATGCTCGCAGCGAGCCGAGCGGCTCGCCTTCCTTGATCTGGCGAGCTTGAAGACGCATGGCCGATCCGGCGGCCTGTTGGTGCACGCCGCTCGCGATCCCCCGCCAGACCCAACTCGCGAGCGCGCGACGCGTCGCGGCGTCCGGTTCGGGGAAGAGATGAAACCACCGCGCGAGCAGCACGAACACGACCGGGTACGGGATCAAGGCGTATGCGGGGAGCGCCGCGCCGGGCTCAGGCCCACGATGGGGCGCGCGAAGGAACTCCACGGCTCGACGGATCGCCTCGGCGGCATCGTCACCGCCGACGAGCTTCCCAAGCGTGTCGTCCCCCAGATCGTCCAAGCGCTTCGACGCGTCGAGCCCGCTCATCGAGAACACGCACTTCAGCACCTCGGTCCTCGGCGGCTGACCGAACCCGTCGAGGTCCACTGCGGCCTGAAGCGCGCCGAGGTCGACCGGAGCACCTCGCGAGCCCACCCCACCGAGGAGGGCTTGGAAGACCTCGTCGGCCCGCATCCGAACCCCGGTGCTGTTGAGCCGCGCGAAGACGCCACGCAGCGCATCGACGTCATCCGTTTCCAAAAGGTACGCCGGGAGCTCGTAGTCGAGGATCCGCTGCTGCACCGCCTCCACGCGGTTCTGCTCCTCTTCGTCGAGCCCGCAATCGCGCAGCCAATGCCCGAGCCGGCGAAGGTCTCCGAGCGCGCGAAGGGGAACGTGGCGATGCGGGTCACCCTCGTCCGCGCATCCCGGCAGGAACTGGTTGGACTTGGGATCGAATCGGATGTCCCAGCGCGAATCTCCACCTTGCGGCAAGTCGGACAGCGCGGCGGCGAGCGCGGTGGCGCGCTGCTGTCCGTCCACGATGAGCCAGCCGTCTCGCACCGCGGGCATCTGGATCTTCGCCGCGCCGACCCTGATCTCGGCCTCAGCGAGCTCTCGCTTCCAGAAGAGGAGCGAGCCCACCGGGTAGCCCTTGAGGATGCTGTCGAACAGCGTGACCACGTCGCTGGTCGTCCAACGCAGCGGTCGCTGGAACTCCGGCACTCGGATCGCCCCCTCGAGCACCCGGCCAAGCAGCTTGCGGACGGTCAGCGAGAACGCGCTGGGCGGCTTCGGGAGGGGCACATAGAGCGACGGTGCCGGCTCGATCGCTCGTGCGGAGGGGGCCACGGCGCCAGTATGCACAGCGGAGCCGGGATGCGAAAGGCGAGCTCGAGCCGTCCGAGGCACTCACTTGGCCGGTTGAGCCGCCGGTGCCTCCGTTTTTGGCGCCTCGGGTTGCGGAGCCGATACTTCGAAACCGATACGTTCCTTGAGTTGTCGCACCGGAGTGACATCGTGGATCCAAAGTCCAATGAATAGGTAGACGATCGACACGATCACCGCCAACGCCTTCCAAGGCGGGCGGCTGTCCGCGAAACGATCGTTCCCCGAGGCCACAGGATATTTCGGGAGCGAGGTCAAGGCGCGCCCGAACGGGATGTTGATGCGGGCCCGTCCGTTGATGGCCCAACCCCCTGCGTCGAGGATCGGACCTAGGTTGCGTTGTCGCAGCTTCATGGCCGCCACGACCATCGAGGGGAGCGAGATCGCGAGCAAGATGGAGACGAGGCCGAGCGGGATCCAATATCCGAGCCCCAAGATCGCCGAGAGTACAGTACCCACCAGGGCAGCCACGCCGCTGATGGCGACTCCGATGAGTGCGATGGAACCCAGGTCGAAGCGAGGTCGTTCCGCGGGTTTCGCGCTGGCGGTCGCCGCGGCGGTCGTGTCGACCGCTGCGCTGAGCTTGGAGCCCGCGGCAGTGTCGCTCTCGGCGGCCTTCTTGGTGGCCTGCTCTTCGATGTAACGAAGCACTCGCTTGTAAGGCGACCAAAAGGCCTCCCGGACGCTGATCGGGTTGTCGACGATCCTCGTGATGACGGCATCCCAGTCGTGGCCTTTTCGATCCACGAAGTACCCGTTCCGTCCGACCAGCAACCCATCGGAGTCTCCGTCCGAGACGAGCGCGGCGATACTCAGCTTTTCGGCGCCGCGGGTGCAGTCGCAGTAGACGAGATGACACTTGGCGAGACCGGCGAGAGCGACGTGCTTGCCGGGGTCGGCCACACGTACGCAGAGGTCGCAGCTGCGGCCGTCTACGAACAAGGTGCCGGCCTGGAAGACGGCGAGCGCTTTGGGATCGTAGAAGTCCGCGAAGCTCGCGAAGTTCCGCAAGAGAGTATGAAGATCGCGCTGGAATCGAACGGCCTTCTCGAGGTCGACGAGACCGGCGTACTCGGGCGCGCGACTGAGATCCTGAGTGATGAGCTCGGAAAGTTGCTGCTTCGCGCTTCCGGCGAGAATTTCTCGAACGCGATCGACACCCAGGGCCTCGGCCCTCCCCGGAGGCTTGGAACCGAGCCAGGCGTCGAACGGAGCCAGCTTGGCCCGCAGCTGAGTCCATTCGTCGAACGTCAGCTCGCTCTTGGCTCCGAGCAGGGGCTCGACCGCGGCGCTCACGAAGGTGGCCATGGCGGAGTCCCAGGCTGGATTGAGCCCCGCCCCGAGTGGGAGGGGTCGCGCAGGCTCGACTCTCGCGAGCGGGAATCCCGAGAGCTCCTGGGCGCCCGCCGAAATGTCCTTCGAAATCACCGGCGTGTAATCGGAATCCGCGCGATTCAGAGCTCCCACGACCCGCGGATCGAACACGGCCAACTTCGTTCGCGCGAAGTAGTCGTCGACCTTCGTCGCCACCGCCTTCGAGGCGGCGTTCGCTCGACCGGTCTTGTCTCCGAGGGGGCAGGTGGTGGCGTCCTCGTGCCCCAAAGTGTTCCACGTTTCGAACGCGACCAGCTCGGCGAAGAAGGCGTCCAACTTCGCCTGCGACACACCTTGAACCCCGGATCGATCCGCTTCACCGCCGACCGTCAGAAGGATCTCCGCGATGACCTTCTTGATGGCGGGGTCGCTGGACGAAGCGTCCACCAGGATCCCATCTCCGTTGAAGGGCTGCTTGGACATCGCGTCGGCCGCGCCCGTCGCTTCGGCCACCGACACCGCGCCCGTTTCTGGCTTGCCGAGATGTCTGAGCACTTCTCTCAGCGAAGCTCCGAGCGCGTTGCCCGCCGCGTTGGAAGCCAACGACGCCGCCGAGAGCCCATCCCGGCCCCCGATCAACAGATCGAGGGAGCTCAGGCGCTCCTTCGAGAAACGAATCGCCGCGAGCACCTCGGGGAGCCGAATTCGGCCGTCCTTGTCGGTGTCGATCAGACTCAGGGTGCGACTGTCGAACTCGAGGCCCGCGGTGGGACACGCGAGCGCGACCCAAAGCTTCGGGTCGAGGTCGAGGAGCGACCCGATCTCCGCTCCGGACTCGATGCGAACTTGCGGCAACCCGCCGGCACGAAAAAATCGAAACGATGTCATCTTCTTGCTCCGCCGAAACGAGCGCGGAGTGAATCAGAGGGGCCCCTCGAAGAGAAGGAAATCTTCCCTGCCCGTCCCGTGGTGCCGGCAGGATTAGGATCGGGCACGGGCACGGACGGGCACGGGCACGGGCACGAAGTCCTCGCAGAGCCGCGCCGAATTTCGACGCTAGTGGCTGGCTAGCGAGCTAGGGTCTCACTCATCGAGAGGCGGCTGGGTTCCTGAGGTGGTTCGCGCGCGACGGCGACCGTCGTTGCCCGTGCCC
>CAYXDO010000282.1:0-6168 GCA_964463485.1 uncultured Myxococcales bacterium
CCCATTCGCCATCCAGACCGATAAACCTCAATCACCGGCCACCGACAATGAAGAAGCCAACTCATCGTGAGAGCGGGCGAACGGTTCGCGGTCGCTCCGAGCTTCATTCCGACCTCGGTGGCGGCCGGCCGAACGGTGACTCTCGTCGCGGGAGTGTCCCTCGCCTTCCTCGGAGCGGCGACCGCGGCCGCAGCGCTCGTGACTTCCGCATCGGACTGGGAGACCGCTTGTCGCGAGTCCCGCCCGGCCATCGGCGACTGCGCGACCACCCCCAGATGGTGGACTCTCGAGTCTGTCCTGTCGGGGCCTGAGTATGGCGAGGATCCCAACCCAGGAGTTCTTTACGCCGCGCCGCTCGGAGTCTCGGCGATGGTCGCGGGCACGACGTGGGCGCTCGGCACCGCGGTCACCGATCCATCCACGCCTCCGTGGCTTCAGCTCGTCGTGGGTACGCTTGGAGGGCTCGCCGTCTACGGCGCGTTGGCTGCGCTCGCAGAGTGAGTCGGTGAGTCACGACCGCCTCTGAGTGTCGCGAGACAGGCTCTTCAGGATCAACTCATCCAGGAGCTCGATCGATTGCACGACGACCTCCCGGTTTTCGGTGAAAGGGTTGAGATAGAGCATGATTCGTCCGTCCGGAATCATCTTCCTCGACCCAGGTTTGCGATTGAGGAACGACGCGAGCTGTTCGCCGCTGAGCTTGACCTCGCGGTCGTCGAATCGAATGACGAGGCGAGGCGGCATGTTCTTCGTCGGCGGGCCGTATTCAAGGTTGATCGCCGAGACTCGCCCCAGCCGTTGTTTTACGCGCATGAGTTGGACCAAGTTTTCGACCTCTGGAGGCGGGGCGCCGTACAGATCGGTGAGCTCCTGCAGGATGTCGTAGGTATCCTCGTCGGATTCCGCTCGATTGAGTCGCTGATAATACGAGAGTCGCTCTCCTGGCGGCGGCACGTACACGTCGGGGATCAGCGCGGGCACCGGCAACCGCACCTCGGGCTCCCGAGCTGCCTTTTGCGCCGCTCCCTTGAGCTCCTCGATGGCTTCCTTCAGGAGGTGCTGGTACATCTCGAAACCCACGGACTGAATTTGTCCATGCTGCTCCTTGCCGAGCAGATTTCCCGCGCCGCGGATCTCGAGATCGTGCGACGCCACCTTGAATCCGGCGCCGAGCTCGGCGAAGCGCTGAAGCACCGCGATTCGCTTCTTGGCATCAGCCGTGAGGTTTCCCACCGGAATCAAAAAATAAGCGAACCCGCGGTTCTTCGACCGACCCACTCGTCCCTTGAGCTGATAGAGCTGAGCCAGTCCGAGGCGATCGGCGCGGTTGATGAGGATGGTGTTCGCGTTCGCGATGTCGATGCCCGACTCGATGATGGTCGTCGAAATGAGGATGTTGTGGCGCTTCTCCATGAAGTCCACCATCACCTTCTCGAGATCCTCCTCGTCCATCTGACCGTGACCGACACCGATCCGAGCTTCGGGCACGAGCTTGTGGATGAACCGGGCGAACGCGTCGATGGATGCGACGCGGTTGTGCACCACGAAACACTGCCCACCGCGCCGAATCTCGTTCAACAAGGCGTCTCGAATGACGTCCTCCGAGAATCGATGGACCTCGGTACGAACGGCCTGCCGATCGTCCGGCGGAGTGGCGATGAGCGACATGTCGCGAACGCCCATGAAGCCGAGGTGCAATGTCCTCGGGATGGGTGTGGCAGACATCGCGAGGACGTGGACCTCGGTTCGATACTTCTTGAGTTGCTCCTTGTGTTTGACGCCGAACCGATGCTCTTCGTCGAGCACGAGCAATCCCAACCTCGGGAACTTGACGTCCTTGGAAAGGAGTCGATGAGTTCCGATCACGATGTCGACTTGTCCCGCGGCCACGCCGGCCAGGGTCTTCTTGATTTCTTCGTTGGACTGGAACCGAGAGACGACCTCGATGCGAACGTCCGGAAATCCCGCGAATCGCTCCTTGAAGACGTTGAAGTGTTGTGCGGCGAGGACCGTCGTCGGCACCAGCACCGCCACCTGCCTCTTCGAGAGCACCACGAGGGCGGCGGCCCGCATGGCGACCTCGGTCTTGCCGTAGCCGACGTCGCCGCAAATCAGGCGGTCCATGGGTTTGGGCAACTGGACGTCACGGACGACGTCGTCGAAGGCCTTCTGCTGATCCACGGTGGGTTCGAACGCGAAGTCCGACTCGAACCGCGCGTACGCCTCCCCCGGACCCTCGATGGGTTGGACCTCGACGCTGGAGCGAACGGCGTAGAGCCGGAGGAGCTCCGAGGCCATCTGGAGCAGCGTATCCTTGACCTTCCGCTTGGTGTTGGTCCACGTCGGGGCTCCGAGCTTGGAGAGTACCGGGTTGCGACCTTCCTCGGCGCTCGCGTATTTCTGCACCAGCCGTAGCTGAGTTACGGGCAGGTAGAGCTTGTCGCCGCCCTTATATTCGAGAAAGAGAAAATCTCCGTCGACACCGTTGACCGGGAGGCGAGTGAGCCCGTGGTACAAGCCGATGCCGAAGTCGAGGTGCACGACGAAGTCACCCGGCTTCAGATCGGCGAGGTCGGAGACGAACGCTCCGGCCGCGGGTGCCCGCTTCTTGTGCTTCTTCTGTCGCTGTCCGAAGATCTCCTCCTCGGTCACGAAGCAGAGCTTCAGCCCCTCGGAGAGTAAGCCGCGGGAGAGCTCCCCGATCACGATGTGGGCGTGGAAGCTCCGGTCGGCGAGCGTCCCGCCGGTCCGCAGAGTAGAGGTGAGCTCGCCCAGGTCGAGCCGCTTCTCCCGAAGGCGCACCTGCAGACCCCGCTCCTTGGTCGACAGGAGTGATTTCAAGCGCTCCGCCTGGCCCCGCGTTCCGGCCACGAGCACGTTGACGATGCCCGCCGACCGCCAGCGTCGCAGCCGAGTCACCAGCGGCTCGAGCCCTGCCTGGTCCTCGTCTCTGGTGGCCTTCAGGATCTCCGCGCGGAGAGTTTCATGTCCGGAGACCGGAAACGCCACTTCAGGGATGGCCGTGTCCGTGACTCCTATCCGCGGGAGCTCGATGACGAGGTGTCGATCGAGCGCGCGGCCAAGGACCTCCGAGCCGTCCGCGGAGTGAGACTCGACCGGCAAGGCCAGCCCGTGGTGCGCGAGCACTTTCGCCCGCGCGAGCTCTTCCTCGGCCAGGTGACGAGCCCAGGCCTCCTCGAGCTCCCCTGGGTCCGGGATGATCCAGACTACGTCGTCGGCCTTGGGCGCGTAAGCTTCGAGCGTGACGAGGCCTTCGGGATGGAACAGCGGGAGCAAACACTCAACCCCGAAGAAGAAGATGCGGTTCTCGACGTCATCCAACACCGCGCGCAGCCGCTTGGTGGGTACGAGCTGGGACTCGCCCAGCGCCGAGATCTGCTCGCACGCGGTCTTGACGACCTCGTCCGTGAATACGATCTCTCGGGCCGGCAAGATGAGTGCGTCCTCGAGCGTTTCGAGGGTCCTCTGATTCGACGGATCGAACGAACGGATGGATTCGATTTCGTCACCAAACAGGTCGATGCGGATGGGTTTCGAGAGGTTTGGACTGAACACGTCGACGATGCCACCGCGGAGGCTGAACGTGCCGGGGTCCTCCACGCTGGACACGGAGCTATAGCCCCAGGAGACGAGGTCCCGGAGCAGCTTCTGGCGATCGAGCCTGGCTCCGGACACGACGTAGTCACCCCCGCGCGAGAAGAGTCGCGAAGGGATGAGCTTGCGAGCGAAGGTCGATGGAGAGACGACCAGCGCCTCGACGCGAGCGGGATCCATCGCGAGCGAGTAGAGCGTCGCGAGGCGTTCCATCACCGCCAAGGGTTCGGGTGAGTACTCTTCGTAAGCCGATTTTTCGTCGGCGCCGAGGTAAAACAGACCCTTGGAGCGGGCCTCGTCGTCGGTCGAACCCAACAGAAAGGCGAGGTCCCGATACAGCTCCTCGGCGTCGCTCGCCGAAGAACCCACGAGCACGGGACAACGACCCTCCTTCATCAACTCGAAGGCCAGGAGCGCTCGAGCCGATCCGTCGAGGCCCCGCGCGCGAACGCGGCTCTCCGGTGCCTTCGAGAGCGAGCGCAAGATGGACTTCACGAGGCTCATGGAGACTCGCGGTTCGTGATCCGACGATCGGTTCCAGTCAACCATGTTGTGGGGCAACGGCAACTCAACCGGTCCGCCTGCTCGGATCCCTCGTCGTGGCTTCCATCCGGATCAGAAGGTGCACCATGATGCTCGGCCGGCGCGCAAGTCCGCGGTCACGGCCGCGCCCATGGAGCCGAGCTACGTGGGAGGCTCCACTCTCCCGCGACCCACGAGGCGGGTGATTTCGAGGATGGCAATCTCGCGCTCCACGAGCGCCTTGATCCGTAGCGCTTCTCTGCTCTGCAGCGACAGCACCGAGTCCAAGAGCGCCAGGAAGGTGCCGGTGCTCGTCCGGTACGCGGCCTCCGCGGAGTCCACCGTCTCTCTCATTCTCGGCAGAGCTACGTCCTCGAGCGCCCGGAGAGTTCGGTCAGCGGCGCGCGCCCGGCTCACGGCTCGACGAACCTCCGCCTGGGTCATGAGTGTCATGGCTTCGAGCTCCCGATCGGCGCGCCGCTCCATGGCCTCCGCCATCGCGAGCTCATAGTCCTGGCGGTCCCAGAAGAAGATCGGCAGACTCACTGAAACTTCCGCCCCGATCGAGGTTGGTTCAGGCCCGAGCCTCTGTTGGAGCAGGAACCCAGCCATGACCATCGGCCAGTACATCGACTGGGCGATGGCCTTCTCGGCTCGGGCCGCAGTTTTCATCGATCGCATCACGTCGAGCTCGGGCCGCGCCTGCGCCCGGGGCTCGATCTCCGCGAGCTCGGGCAGGGGGCTCGGAGCTGGGATCTGAACCCGAAGCACGTCGTCCCGCGGTTCCTTCCCTCGCAAGGCATCGAGCATCACTGCGGCCGCGTCTCGCTGATCGACCAAGGAGTCCCGCTCGGCCTTCATCACGGCAAGCTCACTCTCGGCGCGCAGGAAATCATGATGCCCCATCATGAGCCCGGACTCATACTGGGCCTTGGCCGACGACCTCATTCGTTCGAGCGTGGCGATTTGGCGAGCGAGCACCCCGTCCATCTCCTGAATCATCCACAAGTCATAAAAGCTCATTGCCGCCTCGAACCTGGCGTCGAGCTCGACTCGACGCCGGAGCGACTCCTCTGTCGAAACGCGTGCCGCCGCGAGGGTCTTGGCGGAGCCGCGGCGGCCGAAGAGGTTGAGCGGCTGCGCGACGCGATAGGTGAGCATCGGGTGCATCGCGGAGGCCGAGTCGCCCAACGCGACGTCCTCGATCATGAAGGACAGGACCGGGTCGTCCCATGCCCCCGCGCGCTCGACCGCCGCGCGCGCGGCGAGGATCGATTCGTCTTGGGCTCGAAGCATGGGGGCTCGCTGGGCGACTTCCGACAGCACCTCCTCGAGTGTGAGGGCCGTCGTGCTGCTCGCCGCGCTGATGAGTGTGACCAGGGCGGTCTGAAGCATGGCGCGAGCTTCGAAAGCCCGCTCCACGGAGTCAATCCCAACTCAAGAAAGGCTCCAGAATCGGCGACCTCCGCCCTGGGAGCGCAGGCATCTTGCCTGCGCGTGAGCTTCGCGGACCCCTGGGAGCGCAGGCCTCTTGCCTGCGCGTAGGCTTCGCGGCCCCCCGCCTGGGAAGGACCTCTCTCATTTCGATGTGACCCACGACGTGGGTGCGCGCTTTTCCGGCTCGCTCGAATTCCGATGGATCAGGCACGCACACGCCCTTCGCTGACACCTTCGGCCAGGACACCTTCCAGTGGCGAACCAACTCACCAGCGCACGGAGGGCGGGCGGGGGCCGGCCCAACTCCTTGCTCAATCACGGCTTCGAGCGCCCGCGACGCCTACACGAAGCCAACCGCGTCGAGCGAGCTCGATCGGAGGGACGTTCGGAGGGACGCCCGAATGGGCCGGCGACGCGGGATCAAAGCGCGTCGATCGTGTTCGAACGAAAGAAACGAATTTCACGGCGACGTCGGCACTCCATTCTTGCCCAGTCAATCGGTACGTTGGTACGACGTCCAACGATTGCACGACGGGCGCCGGTCGTGCGAGGCAGCGGCATGCGACCGATTCGAGAGAACACACCTCACAAGAC
>CAYXDO010000283.1:0-6156 GCA_964463485.1 uncultured Myxococcales bacterium
GGCGTGAATCGTGGGCGTGAGCGTGGACGATTTCGTGGACGTGGGCGTGGAACCTAGTCGTGGAGGTGGACGAAAACACCCGCCGATACTCTCAGACTTCAAAAGCGGCACATCTTCGTGAGCATTCCAAGACTCATGGCCAGGCGGATCTGCGCCCGAATGAGATCCACGCTGACGGCCTGAAAGTCTTTGAGCTTCGAATAAACCACGGGATCCTGAGACGCCGGAGCCTCCGCGGCAATAGCCTCTGTTTCGAAGGTTCGTCTCTGTGCTCTCTGTGGTTTCTCGGTGGTCTCGAAATTGGGGGCTGTACTCAGAGATTCGACAGCGCCGCGAGATCCTCCCGACTCAGCTCGAGTCCGAAAATCGCCAAATCATCCCTCATGTGCTGCCGATTCGTCGTGCCCGTAAGAACGATCATGTCGAGCTCGAGCGCGTATCGAAGCACGACCTCGGCCGGAGTCACTCTCAGCCGCTCTGCGATCTCGCCCACGCGCGAGCTCGTCCATACTTGTCGGTTCGCGGTCAGCAGCGAGAAGCCTTCGTAACCCATCCCTTCGGTCGCACAGATTCCGCGAACCGCGCGATCCCAACCCGACCGAGCGTAACACCGATTCTGCACCAGCGCCGGGTGGACCTTCGATCCTCGTACGAGCAGCTCCAATTGCCCGCTCGAGAAGTTGCTGACTCCGATGAGTCGCACGCGTCTCTCCTCATGCAGCGCCTCCATCGCCCTCCACACCGCCCAGTCCTCGTCCGTCAAGCCCTCTCGATAGGTCGGCCCGTGCATCAGATAGACGTCGATGGCGTCGACCCCGAGGTGGTCGAGCGAGCTCGCGAATGACTGCCGAACCTGAGTTTCGACGTCGGCCCGCGGGTCGTATGGGAGCCTCTCGTCTTGGCCGTCCACGGACGTGAATTTGGTCTGAAGGAACGTAGCCGTTCGACTCACCCCGGCTCGTCGCAGCCCCTCACCCACGGCTGCCTCGAAGTAATGCTTGCGTTGGTTGGCGGTGTCGATCCCGACGAACCCTGCCGCGCGCGCGTCTTCTACCAGCGCCGCAGTTTTGTCCTCCTTCCAGGCCGTGCCATACAAAATTCGGGGCACCGTCACGCCCTGGACTGAAACCGTCGCCGAGACCATGTCCGTTACTCACTCGTTCAGCCTCGAAAGGCAAGGTCACGAAACGCGGAGCAGAGACTGCGGACTCAATCAACCGATCAAGGCACGCGGCGCACGACGTTGAGCGCGGCGCGGGAGCCCTCTTGCGGGTCGCCCGAAATCAGCCATTCATCGCGGAGCGGCGCGGCGAACCGCATACTTCCGGAGCCCGCCGGCGCAGCCGGACACTCGGCTCGCGTGCTCACAAAACCCATGTATCCACAACAGGAGCCGACCAAAAATCCGGAGCCCATCGGGATGATCGTCGAGATGTAGTTGTCCGCGACCTTTCCTATGAGCGCCCAATCGGAGGACTCTCGCCGAAACACTCTCCCGTCGAGGGTACCGACCAGAATGCCCAACTCGGGCGCCTGCGCGATGGTCGTGAGGCCGGCCGAGTCTACGAGCTCGTAGGTCGTGGACTCTTCGGTCACGTACGCGACTTGGCCGCTCACGCCGTGAACGATCGCGACTCGGCCGTCCGCGAGCTCCAAGATCGCCCCGTACTCCGCGAGTGAGCCCGCCCCCACGGCCGGGAACCTCGCGACCTCCGCCCAAGACTCCCCCACCCGCCGCTCGACGATGACGTCCTCCTCAAAGGCGCCCATGCCTCGTGGATGTCCCATCGCGAACACGCCCTTCCGGGTGGATGCCACCCAGGACAGACTCTGCCGAGCCGAGGTGGTCGTGGTCTCGACCGCGCGAGCTCGCCGCAGCTCCCAGTCGATGAGTACCTTGGACACTCGCCCTCCGTACCCACCTACCAACAAGTCATCTCCGCTCCGCGCCGCCGCGAGCACCGGTCCCATGAGACCAGAAATCGATCGCACGGAGACTCCGTCGTAAGAGAATAGAGACCCATCACCCGCCACCGCCACGACACCGGGCTCGAACGCCTCGAGACCCTCGATCACCGCCTGGGTATCGAGCGCGATGGTGTCGAGCTCCAAGACGGGACAGAGGCTCCTCGGGATAGGCAGCGGCTGTGTGCTGAAGCGCCCGTCGAGCTCGCGGATGGGCTCGAACGGAGCGAGGGTCTGTCCTTCGAAGACCGCGCGGTGGGCCGAGAGAGCCTCGAGGGAAGACACGGGACGGGATCGAGCTCCCGGCAACTCGAGCCTCCCGCTCGCCAGCTCGAGCTCCTCGAGCGTCTCCGCCACGAAGATCACCTCGATCGGAACGCGATCCGACTCAGTCACGCCCTCCACCTCAGGTAGCCCATCTCGCGGCGGAATGGAGAACGCGCTGACGGAGCCTCCCGCAAAGTCGATGAATAACAACCCGGCTCCGGCATCCGCCTCGGTCGGGAGCGCGACCTCCAGGCTGGTACGAGCGTCGCAAGCCAGCAAACCGACCAGACCCAGGATGGGCGGGCCGCGCAGTCGAGGGCGCTCGAAGCGCGCTTGGGTTGGATGATCGACAGGAGACTCCGCTTCGTGCTCGAGATCGATTGTCGCCGATTCGGCGCCCGAAAGGCAGGCCCTCAACTCACTTTGGATGGGTCCAGCGACGCTCCGACCGAAACCAGTCCATCGGTTGAATCCTCGACTCGCGGCTCGGCGCCGAAAACTCGCCCCGCCCGAGGAGCTCTGTCATCCGCTCATCGATCTCTCGAAACCGGTCAAAGGCCCACTGGGTGAGCTCGCGCTCCTCGTTGGGGAGCTCGCTGATCGGATAGCGGACGACGTGGAGCTCTACGCGATCGAAGGTGCCTTCGAAGCAGTTCGTGAGAGTGGGGACCCGGCCTGGGTAGCCGATGGTCAACACGTACACAGCGTCGAGGTGAGTCCTCAGGCCCGCAAGAGTGGCGACGAAGCCCTTGGTGCGCGGCACGAGCGTGTGCTCGGGGACGTACATCCCGCGGTCCTCGGCGAACGCTTTGGCCGCCGCGTGTTTGATCGGAGTCATCCGGGTGCCTTCGAGGAAGGACACGAGAAAGATGGGAATGCTCTCGGCTCTGTACTTGGAGAACAGCTTCTGGATGCCCGGTTTGTCGCGGTCCCAGTCTCGCTTCACGAAGATACAATCGAGGAACCTCATCCCCCAGCCCGGTCCGGGGACGTATTTGATGATGTCTTTGACGAACCACTTGAGGTCGCCGACTCGGCCGCAGCGCCAAGCGAAGCAGAGGAGCACCATGACGTCGGCCATGGATTGATGGTTCGGGAGGAGCAGGGCGTTCTCGCGGGCCGGGATCACGTCCCCGGTGATTCTGATGCGGATCTTGTTCTGGGCCTCCGCGACGAGCACCCAGAGGCCCCAGATCGATCGTGCGCACCACCGATTCACTCGCCGGAATAGACTGTGCGAGAAGGGGTACAACGCGACGCTCAGCATCTGGATCGGGTTGAGGACGAAAATCAGGTACGAAAAAGTGAGGGCTCCCGAGAGAAGCCCAAGAAACCGCCGCATCGCCGCTATTCCTAGCAACCCCGACATCGGATCGTGAAGTCCGAAACTTCGGCGCCGCGCAACCGCTTTGGGAAGGAGCAAGTCAGGGCCAGGCCGGTAAGTTCGCGACGCGGAGAACAAACCGAACGGGACAGGCCTCGGCCCAAGCCGTCCGCGGGCCTTTATCGCAGAATTGCGAGCTCGACTCGTGGTTCCGGTCACCCCTGAGCATGTCGAAGGGCCGGTTTGCAGGGCCCTCGACGAGCTCGGGGTGAATGGACTCCTTCGAAGCCGGACAAGATCACGGCACGCCAACCGCGGCCAAGCCTGTGCCACAAGTCCGCGAGCACCTCGTGTGCTTCTCGCACAACGGCCTCGGATGATCCGAGCCGAGGTCCGTACGGGGTTCGCGATGATCAAACCTCGCTCGAGGTCGAGCGGATCGGGGAACGGAGCTGGGCGCGTCTTTCGCGCGGCCTGTTCGAGTCGATCCCTGTCGAGCGAACGAGCGTCGCGTGGAGGAACACGAGGCGTTCGAAGACGCCAGCTCGGCGGGCATTGTCACGTGCCGCGTCGATCGCGGGCGTGTGCTTGTCGCCGTCGAAGATCGCAGGGCCACGGACTTCGATCGCGTTTCACACAGTCCGAGGCTCCGTGACGTCGGCACGGACGCGGAATCGCGCCCCGGTGGCATGACATCGTGCCCCGGTCGTGTGACGACGTGCCCCGGTGGCGTGACGACGTGCCCCGGTCGTGTGCCGACGTGCCCCGGCGCCGTGACGAGGTGCCCCGGTGGCGTGACGACGTGCCCCGGTGGCGTGACGACGTGCCCAGGTCCACGAAGGGCCCACGCCGCTCGGCTCGAAGGAGATCGAAGGGCTCGAGGCCGACACGATGGACGCGCGCCCACGCCCCTCGAGCAAGGAGACGATCCCGCCCTGCTTGGGTCGGCCGCGCACGTCCAGGCGATTCAGCCGGAGCTGATCGGCCGCGCCGTGCGCCAACTCGACCGAGTGTTGGCGACCGATTGTCGCCAAACTCCCGACCCGAGTGTTGACCTTGATCCTTCCTGCGGCTCCGCTGCAGATCGCGAGGTATCGCAGCGCTGCCAACGGACTGGCCGAAGAAGGTCCGCGCCTCGCTGGTCGGAGTGGCCGCGATGGCGTCGCTGATTCTCACCCGAGGTCGCGCTTGGGCCGCAAACTCGCCTATCGCCCGAGTGCGACTTCGGGCTGCGCTCGACGAGTCGAAGACGGAGAATGTGCTCCTGCGAGAGGAGCTTCGGCTCCCGCATGCACGCCTCAAACGCCTCGATGCGAGGAAACGCCCGCACTACAAGCCCCACGAGAGGCTGGCGATCCTCGAACTGCGAGCGGCTCGACGCTGGTCCATCGCCCAGACCGCAACTCACCTGCTCATCGAGGCGGCTACCATCTCCGAGTGGGAGCGAAGTATTCGGCGAGAGGGTACCGAGGCCTTCATCGGGCTCCCGAAGCCGGTCAATCAGTTTCCTGAGTATGTCACCTACGTGGTCCAACGGCTGAAGGCCCTTTGTCCGCGCCTCGGAAACAAGAAGATCGCCCAGGTGCTCGCTCGCGCGGGCCTTCATGTCGGAGTCAGCACGGTCCGACGTTTGCTCGATCGAGCCACCCCACCGTGTCCGCCGGGAACGTCAGGGTCGCGACCGGCACGAAATCCGCGGGCGCAGAGGTCGCGACGGACGCGTAGAGCTCGATCGTCCGCGGGCCGCGACCGGCGATGCGAGACTTCAGCCGCAAGCGTTCGACGCGGCGAAGGTCTCCGGAGAGGTCGATCACCAAATTCTGCGGCGCGAAGCCGTCGGAGGTCCACGAGGGGCCCACGCCCCTCGGCTCGTAAGAGATCGCGTGCTCGGGTGAGTTGCCGCTCGAGGCTGACACGATGGACGCTCCGCCCTCGAGCAGCGAAACGATCCCGCCCTGCTTGGGTCGGCCGCGCACGTCCAGGCGATTCAGCCGGAGCTGATCGGCCGCGCCGTGGTTGGAGACCAGCTCCAGGCGGACGTAACGCGCGCGGGTCGGCGTGAAGCCAAACTCGTGCGGCACCGCGTCCTGCTCGAGGTTCCCGGAGGTCACGGGCGTGAAGGGTCCAGACGGCGACTCACCCGCTCGTCGAGGCGGCCACCATCTCCGAGTGAGAGCGAAGTATTCGGCGAGAGGGTACCGAGGCCTTCATCGGGCTCCCGAAGCCGGTCAATCAGTTTCCTGAGTATGTCACCTACGTGGTCCAACGGCTGAAGGCCCTTTGTCCGCGCCTCGGAAACAAGAAGATCGCCCAGGTGCTCGCTCGCGCCGGCCTTCATGTCGGAGTCACTACTGTCCGACGGTTGCTCGAACGACCCACTCCGCCGCACGGAGAGGCGACCGCCGTCGACGCGAGCCAATCGCAGAAGGTTGACGAGACCCCGAAGGAGAGTACCGACGAAGGCGCGGCCGACGGAGAGCCAGAACCTGGGCCCGAAGCGAGGAGCCAAGCCGTTCGCGCCGACCGCCCAAATCAGATCTGGGAGATCGACTTCACCTTGGTCCCGACGGCGGGCGGCTTTTGGATGCCTTGGATCCCCA
>CAYXDO010000284.1:0-6087 GCA_964463485.1 uncultured Myxococcales bacterium
GTCGAAGTGCCGCCGCTGTCCTTTCCTTCGCGATCATCGCGTCGATCAATTCGATCACCGTTTCTTGACTGCGCGCGCTGAAGGACTGAAGCGCCTTGAAGCGCTCCAGCAATCGGCCACTGTGGATGGGCCTCGTGTCGCCCACCGCCCCCCCGAGCAAGTAGTCGGTTGTGGTGTCGAGGGCCTCGGCCAATTGCCACAGCGTTTCTGGCGGCGGGCCATTTGTGGCGGACTCGTATCGGTGGACCTGAGTCGCCGGAATCTCGAGTTTCGCGGCGAGCTCCTTCTGCGTCCACCCCTTCTTTGTTCTGAGGTCGCGCAGCCGCTCTCCGAAGGCCTTCCTGAACTCCGGATCTGGATCCGTCTTGGGCATATCTCGGCATGGACTGTGTCACACGGGCTCGAAGCTCCGATTCGTAAAACGAAGATTTGTATTGCGTACAACGAAAGTCAATGTTATTGACGGACTGTGAGCGCCATCCGGTCTCGTCACGAATAGGGTGTTGCCCGAGGATTTGTCATGTCGCGTCTTCCTGAGGAACTCATCGAACAGATCAAGCGCTTGGTACTCATCATGGCGCTTTTGACCGAGCGAGGGATCACGTTGACTCGGAAGGGGGCTCAGTACGCGGCCTATTGTCCGCTGCCGGGTCACGAGGACGACAAGCCCTCCTTCTTCGTCTCTCCTTCGAAGAATCGCTTCCGCTGCTTCGGTTGCGGAGTCCAGGGCTCGGTGATCGACCTCTTGATGGCTCTGGACAGTCTCGATTTTCGTCAGGCCGTGGAGGCCTTACGTCCTAGGCTTCTGATCGCGACGTCTTCATCGGAGGCGTCTGAGTCTGCCGCTCCTGCCCCCGCGCTCGATGAGGCTCGACGGGTCGAGTTGCTAGAGCTCGTGACGGACGAGTACCACCGCGTGTTACTCGAGAACGTGACCGGCCGCGCCTACCTCGAGCAACGCGGCATTCTCTCGGGCGAGCTGATTCGAGAGTTTCGTCTGGGCTTCTGTGATCGGACGTTGGGAACGAAGCTGGCGGACCGCCACTCACCCAAGGGAATGGAGGATCGCCGAGACTTGCGGGAGCTCGGCATTCTTCGCATGACAGGCCACGAGTCGCTGGCGGCGGGATACATTTTCGTGCCGCTCCTGAACGAAAACGGGCAACCCATGCATGGGTACGCGCGAAAAGTCTCCGAGGGCGAGCCAAGGCACCTCTACTTGCGCGGTCCCATCCGCGGCCTATTGAACCCCAAGGCCTTCAAGGCCTCGTCTGCTCTGGTCCTCACCGAGGCTCCGATCGATGCACTCACTTGGTGGACACACGGATTTCGAGCGGTCTCGACGGCGTTTGGCGCGGACGGAGTGACGTCGGAGCTCTTCGACGCGCTCCTCGGGATGGAGCACGTGATTCTGAGCTTCGACAACGACGAGCGCGGAGAGAAAGGTGCGCACGAGCTCGCGCAACGACTCCTGCGCGAACGAGTGGGCGTTTGGACCGTGAAGTTGCCCGGAGGCATCAAAGATATCTCCGAGTTTGCCCAGAAGGTAACGCCAGCGAGCAAGTCGCTCGGGCTCTTGCTCCATCAGATGCGGTGGCTGGGAAAGCTGCCGGTACCGGCCCGACCGCTGCTCGCTCCCGCTACCGAGATCGTTCCCGAGATCGCGCCGCCCGAGCTCGAGATCGAAGTGACACCGACCCGGAAGACCGAGGCCAAAGTCATCGGGCCCGAAGTCTCGGAGGCCGCAGTCGACGTCGAAGACACCGAGCCCGGCCCTCGATTGTCCGCTCTACCCGGACCGACGCCCTCTCGTTGGGTCGAGCTCCCGGCGCAGCGATTTCACCCGCAACCCGAGCCAATCTCCGAAACTCAGGATCTCGACGACATCGTCATCAAACCGAAGACCAGGCTCGCCTCTGCGATGGATGGAGAAGACCTGTGGCTCAAGGTCGGCAGTGTGCGGTTTCGCGTCCGTGGTCTGCTCGACAACAAAAGCCCAGGTCACCTCAAGGTCGGTTTGATGGCGGTGCGCGAAGAGCGATTTCATTCGACGAAGCTCGATCTGTGTGACGCTCGCGATCGCGGCACGTTCGCAAAGCTCGCCGCGGTCGAGCTCGCCGTTGAGGAGGACGAGCTCAAGCGATCCGTCGGGCTCGTGTACCTCCACACCGAGCAAAAACAGGAAGAGATCGTTCGCTCGGCCTTGTCCGTGAAGACGCCAAAGCACGTCATGAGTGCCAAGGAAGCCGAAGAGGCACAAGCGCTCTACAAAGATCCGAACGTCATCGATCGCATTGTCGCGGACATGGGTCTCTGCGGATACGTCGGCGAGGAGAACAACAAGCTCCTGACTTATCTCGTCGCGGTCTCGCGCATGCTCGACAAGCCGCTCGGTCTACTCATCATGAGCTCGAGCTCCGCCGGGAAGACGAGCTTGCTCGAGATCGGGCTCCTCTTCTGCCCGGATGAGGACAAGAAGATCGCGTCTGCGGTCACAGGGCAGTCACTCTACTACTTCGGCGAGACCGAGCTTTCGCACAAGGCGCTCGGCGTGGTCGAGGAAGAGGGCGCCGAGCGCGCTTCTTATCCTCTCAAGATCATGCAGAGCGAGCAGAAGCTCACCATTGTCTCGACGGTCAAAGATCCGAAGACGGGCCTGCACAAAGCGACGGTGCATGAAGTGCTTGGGCCTGTAGCCATTCTCTGCACGACGACCTCGGTCACGGTCGACGACGAGCTCGCCAACCGTTGCTTCACGGTCAGTGTCAGCGAGAGTCGTGAGCTCACCCGCATGATTCACGGCGAGCAACGAAAGGCCGAGACGCTCGAAGGTATGCTCGCGCTTCGGAAGCGTCAGAAGGTCGTGACGGTCCACCAGAACTTCCAGCGCCTTTTGCGTCGCGTCGCGGTCGCCAATCCCTTCGCCGAGCAACTCACCTTTCCCGATCACCGCACCGAGGCACGTCGAGCGAACGCTCGGTACCTCGCCTTGATCCGCGTGATCGCCTTCGTACGCCAGGGGTCGCGTCCCCTCCGAACCAAGGAGACCGATGACGGCGAGCTCTTCGAGTACATCGAGGTCGAGCCGTCCGACATCGAGATCGCGAACCGGATCATGAACGACCTGGTGGGTCACACGCTCGGCGAGCTCCTGCCCCACACGCGTCAGTTTCTGATGCGTCTGGACGAGCTGGTGAAGGCCGAGTGCGAAAAGGACCACGTCGATCGGCGGGCCTACCGCTTCACGCGTCGCCAGATTTGGGAGAGCACCGGCTACGGACCGACTCAGGTCCAGGAACACCTGCGCCGCCTCGAAGAGCTCGAGTACGTCGTATCTCGAGGGGTCGACGGCCGGCGGCTCGAATATTCGTTGCTCTATGACGGCGAGGGCCAAGATGGAGGTCCCTTCGCGATGGGGCTCGCCGATCCGGCGAAGCTCGCGACCATCCGTCGCACCGATCTATCGGAGACTTCAAGGCAACTATCGGACTCCGAGAGCGTACTTTCGGCGAGCCATCGGGCCGAAATCGGCGCGAATTCACCCGGGTATCGGACGTCGGATTTCGACGATCAAGCCAATGATCCCGATGAGTTGTGCGAAGACGAGGTCGATTCGTCCAAAACTTCGAATTCGGGCCTTCCTGACGAGCTCGTGGCAGGCAACGGACGGAGCGACGACGAATGAACGCTGCGGCCCACCTCGACCCGAAGGGACTCGTCGCACTCAGCCGCCGTTATCTGTCATGGCTGGAGAGCTCGGGAAGCTCGCGTCACACGCTGAATACTCGTCGCAGCCAACTGCATCGATTCGTCGATTGGTGCGGCCTGCACGACGTCACGAGGGCCGCTGATATTACGCGAGCTCATGTCGAAGCGTACCAGCGCCATCTCTTCCACTACCGCCAGAAGAACGGCCAGCCGCTCTCGCACCGCAGTCAGGGCGCTCTTCTGGTCGCTCTCGGCGTGTGGCTCCGCTGGCTCACCAAGCAGCACGAAATCCTCGCCAACCCGGCCGCCGATCTGGAGCTCCCGCGCAGGGACAGGTCACTTCCGCGGCCAGGATTCAACGTGTCCGAGGTCGAAGAAGTCTTGAGCGCCATCGACACAGATTCGATGCTCGGGCTTCGCGATCGCGCGATCTTCGAGATGCTCTATTCCGCGGCGCTGCGGAGGTCCGAGCTCTGCGCGTTGCAGCTCTATGACGTCGACCGAGCGCGCGGCACAGTCTTCGTGCGCGCGGGCAAAGGAGGTCAGGATCGCGTCGTGCCGATCGGAAAGCGAGCCTTGGCGTGGCTCGAGAAGTATCTCGAGGAGGCGAGGCCTCACCTCGCGAAAGGGCGACACGACAACTCGCTGTGGTTGACCATACGCGCGAGTCCATTGCGCCCCAATACTTTGACGATCCGAGCCAGCGAACTCGTGCGGTCGGTGGCGCCGGAGCATCGCCGTGCTGCGTGCCACGTTTTTCGACACACCGCAGCGACGTTGATGCTCGAGGGCGGCGCCGACGTGCGCGTGATTCAGGAATTTTTGGGGCACCGCCACCTCGACTCTACTCAGGTCTATACGCGTGTGTCGGTGCAGCATCTGAAGGACGTGCACGAGAAAACTCACCCGGCCAAGCTCGGGCTCACGAAGAAAGTCGAAGATGGTCACGAAGAGTAGGCCTGAGAGCCTGGTCGCCCTCATCTCGCTCTATCTCGAAGGTCTCGCCCTACGCGCTTACTCACCCCGCACGATCGACAATTACAAATCCAAGCTCGAACGCTTTGCCTCCTGGTGCAGCGACGACGGGCTCACGCGAGCGGCGGACGTGCAGCTCGCGACCTTCGATCGCTACGCCCAGCACCTCACGCGACGTGGTCATGGCCCGAGCTCGCGAAAGGACGTGCTTGGAGTCCTTCGTGGCTTCTTCGGGTGGCTGCATCGCGAACGACTCATTCTGCACAATCCTGCCGACGGGCTCGTGCTGCGACCGATCAGGCGCCGACTGCGGGCCCCGTTGACGCACGCGCAGGTGGAGCAACTCGCGGAGTCCATCGATCTCACATGTGCGGACGGTCTTCGAGATCGGGCCGTCATCGAGGTCCTCTATTCGACGGCGATGCGCGTCTCCGAGCTCTGCGCGCTCGAAATTTACGACCTCGACGAACAGAGAGGTTTCATACTCATTCGCTGCGGCAAGGGCCGGAAGGACCGTTGGGTGCCCATTGGAGACCGGGCCTTGCTTTGGGTCTCGAGATATCTCGGTCAAGCGCGGCCGGAGCTCCTGGGCGCAGGCTCGACTTCGAGACTCTTCCTCAGAGCCGACGCCCACCCACTCGCGCGGCGAAACGTGAGCTTGCGTCTTTCGCAGCAGGCGATCGCGGCTGGCCTGAAGCAGAGAGTGAGCGCCCACGCGCTTCGCCATAGCGCCGCCACCGAGATGCTGCTCCATGGCGCGAGCACACGCGTCATTCAAGAGCTCCTTGGGCACGCCAGCCTCGCCTCGACGCAGCGATACACGCACCTCACTGCAAGCCACCTCCAAGACGTCCATGCGGCGACCCACCCAGCGGAGCGCGAACCCGGGCCCGTCGAAGTCTCCAGCGTCAAGCAAGGCCCTCCCAAGCGGATCCGCCGCGCCTGAGCACGCTGAGCACGCTGAGCACGCTGAGCCGCTGAGCTGGGCCAGGTGACCCCGAGGCGCGACCTGTAGTACGCTCGGGTTCGGTCCTGCCCTTGCTCTTCAGTCGCCATGGGAGCTCGAAGTCCAGTTGAAGGTCAGCGTCGGGACGCCCCGATCCCGATCGCGCAAGTTTGTCGGGGCCTGCGCACGGAGAGCGATCAGCGAAGAGAGCCCCAGGGCCGAAGTAACCAGTTCGCGCGCGCGATTCCGACTCGGCGGTCAGTGGATTCAATAGATATTGGAGTGTTCTCAATCTCATTTACGGACATGACCATCCCGGTGGCGGGAGTGCCGTTGACGATTACACGGACGTACGACTCAAGAATCAAGACCAAGGAAGACTTCGGCTACGGCTGGACGCTGGGGATGAGTGTCATAGGAAGCGTGCAGCACAACCGAAAGCCCGGAGACGGCTGGCG
>CAYXDO010000285.1:0-6077 GCA_964463485.1 uncultured Myxococcales bacterium
GATGCTCCCAGGGCCGGATGCTCCCAGGGCCGGATGCTCCCAGGGCCGGATGCTCGGACGTCGGAGCTTCCTGGACGACCTGCTAGGGCGACATGATCACGTTGGGGCTACTCAGTCCGACTCTTTGGACGAGGGGCGTGAGCACCCGTGCGTCGCCGACCAGAAGGACTTGCATCGTCGAAGCATCGAAATACTTCTTGGCCACTTCTCGCACTCGCTCCGGGTCGATCGCCATCAGGGCCTGAATTCGATCGGCCGAGTGGGAGCTCTTACGACGAGAAGAGAACTGGCGGGCGGTGGAGTCGATCGCGCTCGACACGGTTTGGCCGAGAGTCGCGGCCGAGCCTGCGAGGGCCCTGGCAGAGCTCCTGACTTCGTCATCGGTCGGGGGCCGCTCAGTCATACCTTTGAGCTCGAGGGAGATTTGCTCGAGCGCCTTGGCCGTCACTTCTCGTTTGACGCTCGAGCAGAGAGTGAAGTCACCGCCCTGGCCGTGCATGTCGACGACAGAGTTGATTCCGTAGGTGAACCCTTTGTCCTCGCGGAGGTTGGAGGAGAGTCTCGAGCCGAAGCTCCCGCCCAGCACGTGATTGGCGACCTCGAGCGGGAGCTCGTCCGCGTGGCCTGCGGGCACGAGCGACCGGCTGAAGCACACGAAGCTCTGGACCGAATTTTCGCGATGAACGACGAGGGTCTTCTGGGGTGAGACTTTGAGCGCCGCGGGTTTGGGAACCTTGGCCTCTCCGGTCCCGATCCAGCGTCCGAAGAAACGCTCGACCAGCGGCTTGATGTCCTTCTCCTGCCAAGCGCCCGCCAAGATCAGGGCGGAGCGCTCGGGCACGATGTGCCCGTCGTAGAAAGCCGTGACGTCCTTCCGCTTGATGAGGTCGAGAGTCCGCTTGGTGCCGAACACCGAGTGGCCGAGGGGGTGCGTCTCCCCGTGCGTCACTCCGGCGAGCAGCAGCCTCGCCAGGGACATCGGATCGGCCCGTCGCCGTTCGAGCGCTTGGAGCTCCATCGTGCGGCGGAGCTCCAGGGTCTCCTTCGGAAGCTCCGGCCGGGCCACTGCGTCCGAGAGGAGCTCGAGGATTTGCTCCCCAAATCTCGGCAGGCCGCGAATCGAGATGATCCCGCGGTCCACATCGACGACAGTGCTCATCTCTCCGCCTATGTCCTTGAGCGACCGCTCGAAGTCCCGAGACTCTCGAACCCCCGACCCGTCACGAAGCATGGTGTGGGTCAGATAGGCGAGCCCTGCGCGGTCCTTGGGGTCGAGGGCCGCGCCGGCGCTCGTGACGACGGCGGCCTGAAGGAGGGGCATGGTGGTCCGGGGCAGCACGAACACGCGGAGCCCGTTTTCCAGCTTGAATTCGGTGGGTACGCGTGGAACGCGGGGGGGGGCGACGTCGGGCGGGTTGGTTCGCCAGGCTTCGCTGGCCGGAGCCGCGTAGGTGAGGCTGCTGGTGACGGCGACCTTCGACGCCGCGAGTGGCTCGATCGGCGGAGTCGGCGCGGTCGCGCACCCGAGAAACGACAAAATCAACGCCCAAATCAACGCCCTTCGGTAACTCATTTTTGAGCCTTCTTCTGAATCGCACCCTTGGCCGGCTCCGCAAAAACGGCGATCCGGTTCTGGCCCAGAGTCGTCAGTACGACTCGACGAAGGGACTCCGGCGTGACGAGCTTGTAACGCTCGAGGTCCCACGCGAGCTTTCCGGGATCGTCGAACATGCTCTCGTACGCAGCGAGCAGGGTGGCTCGATTGAGCAACGACTCATTGCGAAACAGAGTCCCACGCTCCAATGAGTTCCGGTAGGCGTCGATGTCGCGCTGATCTTGAGCGTGCGTCGAGAGCGTCAGGACGAACCGATCGATGAGCTTGATGAGAGGCTCCGGCTGAGTGCCCTCAGGGACGACTACGTGGAGCTCGAACCGCGAACCTCCGCGCAGCTCGAGGAAGGAAGCGGACACGTCGATCACCTCGACGCCGGCAGCCCGAAGGTAGTCATCGAGCCAACCCACGCCCGGATCGGCCATGAGGCTAGCGGCGTAGTCGAGCTCGGCCGCGCCAGCGCCATAGGGAGGCGGGCCGCCCCAGACCAGAGTGAGTCGGGGCTGGTTGGCGATGGGCTCGGTCGCACGAAAGAGCTTCGTCCCTCGAAGCTCCGGAGGGTCGACCTTGACGCCGGCAGGGCGCGGCCGCGCAGGCAGGCTTGCGAAGTACTTGCGAACGAGCTCTTTCGCTTCGGGGACCTCGAAGTCTCCGGCGAGGACGAGAGTCGCGTTGGCGGGGACGTAGTGCTGAAGAAAGAAGGCGCGGATTTCGTCGAGCGTCGCGGCGTCCACGTCTTTGGCTGAGCCGATGACGTTCTCGCGATACGGGTGGCCCTGAGGATAGAGTGTGTGCATGACCAAACCATCGACCAACCCGTACGGCCGATCGTTGACTCGATCCCGACGCTCGGCCTTCACGACGTCCTTCTGGTTGTCGAGCTGCTGTTGGTCGAGCGCGGCCAGAAACCAACCCATGCGATCGGACTCGAGCCAGAGCGCGTACGGGAGCTCCGAGCTCGGCATGACTTCGTGGTAGAGAGTCCGATCGAAAGCAGTCGTTCCGTTGATTTGGGTGGCGCCACGACGCTCGAGCCCCGAGATCATCGTGTCCCTGGGAATGTGGGCGCTCCCCTGAAACATCATGTGCTCGAACAGATGAGCGAAGCCAGATCGACCGGGTTGTTCGTGCAGGGCACCCACGTCGTACCAAACGGCCACGGCCACGGCGGGGACGCGGTCGTCGCGGTGATACACGACGGTGAGTCCGTTCTCGAGCACTTCCCTCACGAAGGAAAGCTCCGCGACGTCAGCGTGGGCCCGGGTACTCAACACCGCGCCAGCGAGGCCAAGCGCTGCGGCAAGCGCGAATGAAGTGGGTCGCCACCGCAGTCGCTCAGCACGTCGAAAGGGGCGCATGTCCTGGTCTGACACGAGCGCGCCCGACGGGAAAGCCCAATCTCTGCAAAGGCTCGCCGCCTGTCCGATGTAATGCTCGTGGCTTGGTGGAATCATGTGGAGGATGCCGCCATTCGCGCTGGCCGCCTTGATCTTCGCGCCTTTGGTTCCCGATATCGCAGCGTCGGAATCCGCCCACGCGGTCGAGCTCGCTGCGCATCGTCACGAGGCTCCCCGCGCCCGCCGACTCAGACTCGCCGCACTCGGTCGGCCTGAAGTAGATCGTGTGGTGTACGGCTACTATCCCTACTGGGTGAGCGCTTGGGACTCTCTTCAATTCGAGCTACTCACTCACCTCGCCTATTTTTCGATCGAAGTGAATCCGGACGGAACTCTCGGGGACCGTCACGGATGGCCAGACACAGCCTTCGTGGAGACTGGCCACTCCCACGGGCTCATCGTCGAGGTTTGTTTCACGCTCTTCGGGGGCGCGGACGTTTCGGCGTTGATCTCGTCCCGTGACAGCCGCGCGCGCGCGATCTCCGCGATGATCGACGAGATGGAGGCGGGGGGTGCGGACGGGATCGACGTCGACTTCGAAGATTTGTCGTCCGGGAGTCGAGACCGGTACACGACCTTCGTACACGAGCTTCGAGATGCGTTGATCGCCCGAGATCACCCCGACGCGACGCTCTCACTCGCCATTCCGGCGGTGGACTGGAGCGACAACTTCGACCTCGACGCGATGTCGCGCGACGTGAATCTGTTCTTCATCATGGGTTATGGGTATCACTGGTCGGGTAGCTCGCGCGCGGGGCCGGTTGGACAGCTTCGCGTCACGGACGCCTGGGCCGCGTTCATCAACCTATCCATGCAGAAGTCGATCGCGCACTACACCGCGCTCGTGTCGCCCCAAGACCGTTCGCGTATCGTCTACGGCGTGCCCTATTATGGGTACGAATGGCCGGTCGAGTCCGTCGAGCTGTTCGCGGCCACTACGGGGAGAGGCACCTCGAGGACGTACGCGGCGGCGCGGCGAGGCCTCGAGTCCGGCAGAGTGAGACGATTCGAGGCCGGCAGCGCGAATCCTTGGCAAGCCTTTTCGAGCTCCGGAGATACTCGTCAGCTCTGGTACGACGACGAAGAGAGTCTGGCCGCGAAATATCGGATGGTGCTCGATCAGGAGATCGGCGGCGCTGGTATGTGGGCGCTCGGATACGACGAGGCGTACCCGGAGCTCTGGGGGCAGCTCCGATCGACCTTCGCGAACATCCCGGAGCCGCGGGTCGGCTCGCGCTGGCGTCCGAAGATCATCGACGAGATCCCGTTCGTGGACTCATCGAGCACGAGCAGCACGGCCTCGAGCTACTTCAACTATTACTCATGCCGCCCCGGCGTCCCCGAGTATGGACGCGAGGTCGTGTATGGGTTCACGACGTGCGCGAGCGGGCGGTTGACCGCCTCGGTCACGGACGCAGACGGCGTCGACATCGACTTGCACTTGCTGCTGGGGCCGGACGAGGACTCATGCCTGGTCGCAGACGACCGGTCCCTCGAGGAGGACGTGGGTCCTGGACGGTATTATCTCGTGGCAGACTCCTATGTGGCCGGGAACGTTCCGCAAGAAGGTGAGTATCGCTTGGACGTGGACTTCGAGGCCGCCGGGCCGGGATGTTCGACGGAGCAGGTCTGTGTGCGTGGTCGCTGTCGCGATCACGTACCCACGTCCACCATCGGCGATCCGCTCGACTGGGGAACGGGGAAGGTGCCACCGGTGGCGGGCACACGCGGGAGGTCCTCCGAGGAGGTCAGCCCTGCCCCGCGCCCACCGCGCGATCGAACGACAGACTTGCCGAGCGAAGGGGACCAGGCCCACGGCGCCGAGGGTTGCGGCTGTCACGAGGTGCCAGAGGTGCCAGGTCGGGCGACGGCATCGGGCGCTTTCGCGGCCCTGTGTCTGGGAGCGCTCGGGTGGGTCGCCCGGCGCGCTCGAAAAAGATGCTCGGTACCGCGCTGAAAGCCAGAGCGTCGTCTCCCGACTCACCACGTCCCCCGCGCCCCCCACGTCCCCGCCGTCCCCGCCTGGCTGCTTGAAAATTCCCTGACGCCCCTCGACAATGGCT
Source organism: uncultured Myxococcales bacterium (assembly GCA_964463485.1). Taxonomy (GTDB): domain Bacteria; phylum Myxococcota; class Kuafuiibacteriia; order Kuafuiibacteriales; family Kuafuiibacteriaceae; genus CAYXDO01. The sequence goes on from CAYXDO010000285.1 coordinate 5,073, forward strand.
CGTGGTTCTTGCTCACCGATGGTCCCTGAACCCGCACGACCCTCGCGCCCCAAGCGCGCCGGCCTGGGCGTCGATGTCAGAACGCGAGCGAAAGGCCGCCGTGGAGGCCCTGCCTGCCCTCATCCCCGTTGAGGCCATGGCCATGGAAGGCGACATCCATCGCGAAGCTTGCGATGACGCCCTCGACGAGCTGGATCGATATTTCAAGAAAATTTCGCGGAAGATCTACCTTTCGAGGGACTTGGCCGTCTACTACCCCGACGAGCCCCGAATCGTCCCCGACTTGATGGCCGTCCTGGATGCCGATGACCACAAGCGAAACACGTGGATCGTGAGCTTGGAAGGCAGGGGGATCGACTTCATCCTCGAAGTGCATGTCGCTGGCCACCGCAGAAAGGACACGATCCGCAACACCGCCGCCTACGCGCGCCTGGGAATTCATGAGTACTTCATCTTCGACCAACCCAGGCGAACGCTCCGGGGACATCGACTTGCGCCCGGAGCCTCGGTGTACTCGCCGATCGTTCCTTCTGGCTTTCGGCTGAGCTCATTCGTACTGAGCCTCGACCTCGAGGTCGTTGGATCCGCACTCAGATTCTACGCGGGCACCGCGCAGCTGCCCGGCGCGGATCAACTCATTCAGAGTCTAGAGTCGATGGTGAGCTCGGTGATCCTGGAGAGAGAGGCGGAGGCAGAGAAGCGAGAAGCCGAGGCCATCTCCCGCGAAGTCGAAGCGGAGGCGCGCACCAAAGCCGAGGCGCGGGCGCAGGCCGCCGAGGCGCGGGCGCAGGCCGCCGAGGCGCGCACTGAGGCCGAGGCCAAGGCGCGAGCGGAGGCGGAGTCGAAGCGAGCGGATTTGGAGTCGAAGCTGCGAACGATGGAACGCCGGCTGGCCGAGCTCGAGAGTCGAAACGCCAACCCGAAAGGCGAGTAGATCGGGAGCAGGTCACTGAATAGTCTCTTTCTCCCAAAGTTCGCGCACGATCTGGCAAGACTTTGGACGCG
>CAYXDO010000286.1:0-6049 GCA_964463485.1 uncultured Myxococcales bacterium
AAAAAGGAGCCTTGACTGCGCTATGAGACGACCAGGTTCCACGCCCACGTCCACGGTTTCGTCCACGCCCACGTCCACGATTGACGCTCACGCTCACGACGACCGCCGATCCCCGGCAGTATTTTGCTCGAGGCACCGTAACTCAGCCCAATGGGTTGGCTTCGGCAGGCTTCGTAGGCGTGGGCGTGAATCGTGGGCGTGAGCGTGGACGATTTCGTGGACGTGGGCGAGATACGTGGTCGTGGAGGTGGACGAAAACACTCCGCCGATACTCTCAAACCTCAAAAGTGGCACATCTTCGTGAGCATTCCAACGATAGTATGCGACGCGTTCGCACTCATGGCCAGGCGGATCTGCGCCCCAAAGAATTGCTCATTTCATCTGTGTGCTCTGTGGGCTTCGACTCTGTGCTCTCTGTGGTTTCTTCGATTCCGGTGTACGGTGAGTTGAGCGACGCGCAAATCGAGCGGATCGCGGGGGTCCCTTGGAGTCACGGGGCCGGAGTACACGTCCTCAGAAGCTCGTGACCGTGCTGAAACCACAGACACAGAGGACACAAGGAATTGCTCATTCCATCATCTGTGTGCTCTGTCTCGGTGCCCTCTGTGGTTTCTCCCGTGGTCACGAATTTGCCGGAACCTGTGCTGAGTGCGAACCACCCGCGCGCTCTCGCAAGACAACTCAGGATGCGGCCGAATCGGCGTGCGTCTCGCGGGCGGTCGCAGCTCGAGTGGCTTGACTCTCGCGATCGTTCAAAGTCTGACTCCCTCATGTCCGCCAACTTCGCGCTGGTCGGCGCCGCCGGATTCGTGGCGCCGCGGCACATGCGCGCCATTCGTGACACCGGAAACCGACTCGTCGCCGCGGTCGATCCGCACGACGCGGTCGGAGTGCTCGACCAGTACGCCTTCGATGTTCGGTTCTTCAGCGAGATCGAGCGCTTCGACCGGCACCTCGAGAAGCTCCGAAGAGGGCCTGAAGATCAGCGGGTCCAGTTCGTGAGCATCTGCTCGCCGAATTATTTACACGATGCGCACGTCCGGTTGGCGCTGCGCGTAGGAGCGGACGCGATCTGTGAGAAGCCGCTCGTGATCAACCCATGGAACCTCGACGCGCTGTTGGACCTCGAGCGCGAGTCCGGCAAGCGGGTGTACACGATCTTGCAGTTGAGGCTCCACCCGACGCTGGCGGCGCTGCGAGAGGAGTTGTCCAGAGCTCCGGCAAACGCACGGCATCAGGTGTCACTGAGTTACATCACTGCGCGAGGCCTCTGGTACGACGTTTCGTGGAAGGGTTCGCTCCCGCGTTCTGGGGGCATTGCCACGAACATCGGGATCCATTTTTTCGACATGCTTGTCTGGATGTTCGGGTCCGTGACGGAGCTCGAGCTTCACCTGAAGGAGCCGCAGCGGATGGGCGGTGTTTTGAAGCTCGAGAAAGCTGACGTACAGTGGTTTCTGTCGACCGATCCATCCGACCTCCCATTCAAGCCGGTGCCCGGATCTCGTTCGACGCACCGCTCGATCGTGGTGGACGGAAGGGAGCTCGAATTCAGCGAAGGGTTCGTGGACCTGCACACCAAGTCATACGCGGAGATTCTCGCCGGGCGTGGGTTTGGGATCGAAGACGCGCGCCCGTCGATCGAGCTCACTCACAAGATCCGAAACGGGTCGGTGACCGCACCGAACGCGTCGCCCCACCCGCTCGTGGAGCGACGTCTTTGACCTGACCGAGCGTCGGTCCGGCGCTCGGAGTGCGGAGTGAAAAGCGCTGTTGACGAGAGCGTCGGACGGATGGTAGGCAGCAGATTCCAAGCGGGACTAACTCAATTGGTAGAGTGCAACCTTCCCAAGGTTGAAGTCGCGGGTTCGAATCCCGTGTCCCGCTCTCTCTTTCCTTAGTAACTACGCCGGTTTACAGCCTCCAAACCGTCCGCCGTAGTTTCCGTCAAGAGCCGGGTGACGCAGGCGGGTGACGCAACGGCGTCCGGTGACGCCGTTTCCACAAGCCGCACCATTGCCTCCGTGGTCTCCGCCCTTTCTGAGCGAGCCACGCCCGCGTAGATGGCCTGCGCCTCTTCCGTCCTCCAACCCGCCATCGAACGACGCACGAGGTCCTGCGCTCCGGTTTGCCGGAGCAAGTTCTCGTATGTGCGGCGAAACGAGTGGTTGGTAATCCTCGGCACGTCGGCCTTGGCGCAAACCTGTCGCAAGGGTTTGTCAAGCACGGAAAGGGCACGATACCAGGACACCTCCTTCAGATCCCTTCGAGTCATCCCACCCTTGGCGTGTCGCGGGCTCGCTGGAAAGACGAGTCCCGACGACAGTCCGGGGTGCTGACTCCGAAGCAGCCAACTCCGTTGCTCTTCAAGAACTTCGACCAGGGGCCGAGCCACCCAAACCAACCTCGGGTCATCGGTTTTGGTGACCTTTTCCATCTTCTCCACGGCGCAGATCGAACGCTGAACGAAGATCTCGCCGTCTTGATAGTCATCCCAGTGAAGCGCCAGCAACTCACCACGGCGCATTCCCGTCCAGGCGAGAGTGATGAGCATCCGGCCCACATCCTGACCGAACGAACCTGGAAGACCCATAAGTTCCCTGGTCGCCTGAATCACCTTCCCAACTTGCTCGGGGTTCAGTGACCTGCCCCGAGCGAGCACCCTTCGTCCTCCCTTCCTTCAGCGCCTTCACATCCCGAGCAACGTTCCGCCGCAGCGTGCCGTCCCGAGCCAACGGCTCCAGGACGACGCGAAGCGTTCGGAGGTGACCATTCACAGTGGCAGGCGCGTTGCGCGGGGCAAACCCATTCCGCCACCGAAGAATGTCTTCCTCGGTGAGCGTATCGACGAACTGATCTCCGAGCACCTCGCAGATGTTCGCCAACTCATCCACGTACCTTCCCCGAGTCGTTGGAGCCTTTGCGGCGGAGTGTACCTCTAGCCACCGCTCTACGTAGTCGATGAAGCGTAGCCGCTCGGGCTTCGCTGCGTTGACCACAGTCGCCAGCGACTCCCGCGCCAGCACCGCCTCTTGCAGACTGTGGCACACCTTCCGCTTTGACCTCCGTCGTCCGGTCTTCGGGTCCGCTACATCCACTCTCGCGATGTAGATCACTCCGTCCGATTGAACTCCGTCCACGCCCGGTATTGGGCGCAGATCCTTGTAGTTTATTGGCATCCTTCCCTCCTTCCATTTTCGAGGGCGAGGATCCCAGGTTGTCCTGAGTTACCTTGCTGCCCGAGCGGATGTAGGTGTCAAGAGTTGAAACATGAAATCGACGCCCTTCCCCGACGCCTCCATCGGAGACAAGTCGTCCGGCGGCCATTTCACGATAAATGACGGACCTCGACGTTCGGAGGTATGCGATGGCCTCCGCCGTCGTCATCCAGGGCGTGTCCAGGTCCTTCGACCCCACGGTGACCTCGAAGCTCGAAGTGGCTCGACAAGAGCCACTGAGCGTCAGGTGAGGTCACCGAGCCTGTTCGTCTCAGCCATCACCACGAACCCTCGTTCCGTGCTGTGACGACCTTGCCCCCTGTGCCAGGAGGACTTCTGGCGTCCGCTTCCGTGGGCGCTTCGCCAGCATTCAAGGACTACTCTCGATGCGTTGCTGATCTCTTCTACGCCAAATCCGCCAGGAACCAAGCGCGAAAAACGACATGCCCCCAAAATAGTTCGCGGTGCAGAACCTCGGTACGAAAACTCGGGTCCGAATCCCAACAAGTCCCCAAGATTTCCCTTCAGCCGACGACAAGTCCCCATAATGACCCGTCTCAGGACAAGGTTCGCGAACATGTCCTCGCCCTCGGATCACGTTGCCGCCGAAGCGGATGGGCCGATCGGGGACCGTGTCGTGACCTTGTCGGCGAGCGACGAGTGAGGCCCGAGGACAAGGACAAGGTCATGGTGACCATTCCTCGGGTCATGCGGCGAGACTTCCGTCAGAGCGCCGCCGACGGTGTGAGTGATTTCGGGGCTGCGGAGAACATAGAGGGACTTGTGGGTGACCTTGTTAGGGTGAGCGTCAAGGACAAGATCGTCACGGGCAGTGACGTTTCGTCCTCGAAGTTGATCTGCGAGAGCGAGGCCGAGATGTCCGGACGGACATGGACATGGTCATGGTCAACGTCGCGACGGCGAGCCTTGTCCCGCAAGGGCGACCAGGATACGGTCCACGGCCTCCGAGGAGCGACGAGATGAACCGAGAGGAAGCCATGCGCCTTCTGGCTCGATGGGCGCTCCCGCAGATCCGAGGCGAAGCACGCTCCAATCGAATCCTCGACTTCTGGGGACACCGGCATGAACCCGAGGATGAAGATGACCGGGCATTCCTCACCTTGCTGCCGTCAGAACTGGCAAAGGAGTTGACGACGAGCGCAGGTGCCACCGATCCGGACCTTCCTCGATACGACTTCCTTGTCGAGATGAGCCTCATGTCCGACCTCCGGGCCGTGTCGAACTCCTTTCTGGCTCGGGAGCTTCTGGACCGGCTCGGCATGATCGAGGAGGTTGAGGGAGAGCTTGGGGGTCTGGAGTGCTGCGAGTGCTGTGGATTCCGAACTCTCAGGCCGCCGGTCGAGTGGTCGATCTGTAGGGCCTGCGGCTGGGAGAACTGCGCCGTGGGGTTGGATGCTCCTTCGGGTGCGAACGGAGGAATGAGTCTTCTCCAGGCGCGACTGGAGTTCCGCGAACAGGACCCAGCATGGTGGACTCGTCCTCCAAGCTGGCCCTTCACCGTTCGTTCCTCGACCGAGATGTTCGAGCGAGGAGAGTTGCCGCAGCGGACGTGATCCCGGACGGCATCAAATCCGACTACCTCGTCTGCTTCCCCTCGGCGTCAGTGATCAAGCCCATCTTCAACAGCCGCCGTGTAGTCTTCCTACCGACGCCGGGGATGCGGAGGGCTTCTGTGACCGTCTTCGGCTGCTGGGCCACCAGGGCGGCGATGGCGGCTTGCGTGAGGCCGGGCTGGCCCTGGAAATGCTCGGGCAGGATGGGTCGGTTCGCAGGTTCGACGATTTCCGAATTGCCGCCAGGGTGCCCCCGAACGGTGAGTCCAAGTTCGACGAGTCGTCGTGCCGTGGTCCGACCGACACCTGGGATCCTGAGAGCCTCTGCGACGGTCCTGGGCTGCACGGCGATCACCGCGTCGATCGCGGCCTTCGAGATGCCGGAGCGCCCTTCGAGGTCGGCGTGGTCGATTGGTCGGCCCGAAGGCTCCTCCATGTCGATCCTCCGAGCTTTCCTGATCAGTCCAGCCTCATGCATGCGTCCCGCTGTGACGTGCCCGACGCCTCGAATCCCGAACGCCTGAGAGAAGGTCGCCGGGTTGTACTGCGAGGATCCTGTCGATGACCGTCTTCGACAGGCCGAAGCCTTGGAGGTCGGAGCGGAGGAGCGGGCGACGGTCGAGCAGACCGCCTGAAACAGCCGTTCGCCCCAGCGTGGTTCGAGGCGTATGCCGACGATGTGACGAAGCCCTCGACATCGGTGGCGAGTGCTTCTCAGTCCTCGCGACCGCGTCCAGGGGCCTCGCTCTCGGTGTCCGTCACGCTTGAGAGCTGGCCCGCATCGCTGTCGTCTGGATAGGAAAGGCTGCCGGTGAGCAGCGTCGGTTCCCTGTACGGCACGACGAGAACACGGGAGCGGGCGAGCCACTCGTACTCATCTTTGAACTCGACGGCGATCCGAAACCTGTAGGTGCCGGTGGCTGCCATCCCCGCCCCAGCCAGACAAACCAGCAGCGGAAACGCAAAGCAGAAGGCGCTCGGAATCCATGCAGAGTCGTGCGCGAAGATTGCGGCTAAGAGAGGAGTCGCAAGCAGTGCGACGAAGGGGGCGAAAGCTCGGCTCGCAAGGTGGCGAAATGCCGCAAACTGGCCTCGGGTCGTGATGGGCGAAAGTCGGGAAAGCTGGATGGGATACACGATGAGCACATAGCAGCCTGAGACCAGGCCGACTCCTGCAATCAGCCACATGATCATCTCTGCACGGTGACCCATCAGCGACACCCGGGTGACGCCGCGGGCGCTGGCGGCGAAGCTCCT
>CAYXDO010000287.1:0-6020 GCA_964463485.1 uncultured Myxococcales bacterium
TCTGACGCTGACGCTGACGATCTGACGCTGACGCTGACGCAGACTATCTGACGCAGACTATCTGACGCTGACGATCTGACCTAGGCGATCTGAGAATCAGGTTCTGACGGTCGAGGTCCGAGTGAAGACGTCGTGGAGCGCTCGGCTCTCGAGGTCGACGAGGATCCAGAACCATCCGAGGCCCAGGATCGCGAAGCTCGCGATGCTGAGGAGGGCTCGCGCGAGGGCTCGTGGGAAGGACGGCCGTGCTCCGCTCGTGCGCTCGATGACGCGCAAGCCGGAGACGAACAGGCCGGGCGTGGCGCCGAGGGCGCCCACGCAGACGGTCGACGCCAAGACGCAGGCGGTGCCGAGGGCGGCCAGCACTAGGAACAACTTGCCGTCGTAGAAGGAGGCCGTGATCGCGTCGGGGTCGAGCACGAAGCCGCCCTCGAAGGCCTTGCCGAGCACGCCAGCGAAGGCTGCCGCAGAGAGCAGCGCGACGATGAGGCCGAGGTCGACGGCGAGGGCGAACGACCGGCGCAGGGTCGTGGCGCCTCGGTGACGCACGTCTGGGGCAGGCTTCTCGACCGCGACGACAACGGGGCTGGGTCTGGCGTCGGCCAGCGGCATCGCGCGAGTTTCATCCATCGGAGGCCCGAGCAAGTCACGCGGAATCACGCGCGAGTCGATGCGGTCGTAGGACTCCGCGCGATCGACGGGATCGGCCTCGCTCTCGACCCGGAACGCGGGGTGGGCGCCGACGTGCGCGAGGGGAGGAACGCTCGAGGGGTCGGGTAGCGGTCGATCGAGCTTCTCTTTTGCGTCGGGCTGAGTGATCGCGCGGATCCCGTCGGATCGCTCGGAACGCTCGGATTCTCCGACTCCGGCGAGCCCCAAGGGAGAGCCGAGGTCGTCGGCGACCATCGAGCCGAAGGCCGTCATGCCGCGGAGGGCGTCGGACACTCCGTCGGATCGAGCTGGCAGCGGTTGAAGCATGCCGCGCGCTTCGACGCCGACTTCGGGGCGTTCGTCGGGAGCGGGTGCGCGGGCGCGACTCCTCTCCGCCTCGACCTTGGTCTTGGGCGGCGTGTCCGACTTCTTCGCAGGCCATCCCGGCGAGGCTGGGTCGCGCCGAGTCGGAGGCGACTCGAAACCTGGTTTCGGCTCGTTGCCAGCGAGCTCTCCTTCTTGCGCCATGCGAGTGCTCGCCGCGAAGTCGCCTTCCTCGTCGTCCTGGTCGTTCGTCGAGCTTGCCGGCGCGCCGCTTACGGGCAGTAGGTCGCGGACGTCGGGCAGAGACAGACTGGAGAGGTCGGGGACCTCCGGGAGGTTCACCGGCGCGTTCTGGAGCGCGAGGTGCTCGAACTCTTCGGGGTCCTCGGGCACCGGCGCCGACACGGGATCCAGCACGGACTCGCCGAGCTCCCATGGGATCGCCATCGTGTGGCTGGCCGAAAGCACCTGCGGCGGGCCCCCGTTCGGTCGATCCGGCGCGCGCTTCGATGCTGGAGCTTCACTCGGGCGCACCCTTCGCGAGGGCTCCGACGGACGCTCGGGCTCCCGCTGGACACGAGGATCGGTCTTGGATTTGGCGGCCTCTGGCTTCTTGGCCTCTGGAGCGCGCACCGGAGGGGCTGCGGAGGGAGGCTGCGAAGCCGCAGGCGGAGCGTCTCCGCGCCGCACCGGAGGGGCTGCGGAGGGAGGCTGCGAAGCCGCAGGCGGAGCGTCTCCGCGCCGCACCGGAGGGGCTGCGGAGGGAGGCTGCGAGGCCGCAGGCGGAGCGTCTCCGCGCCGCACCGGAGGAGCGGCGGAGGGAGGCTCGGACCGATCGGTCCGAGGCTCGCGCTGATGCGGTTCCGCGCGCCGCGACGCCGCCTGGGTCGACTTCGGGAGCTCCCGGCGCGCCTCGGTTCCGCCGGTCGGGCGATCTTCTCGCCGAGCCCGCTCCGAGGCTTCTCGATCCTCGCGGACCAGACCCTCGGCCGGCTCGGCCTCCTTGGTTCGACCTTCTTCTCGGGCGGCGATCTGCCTTCGCGTCTCTTCGAGCCCTCGCTCCGCGGCCAAAGGCGGAGACAACGAGGCGCTCTCGTTCAGCGTCTCCGTCTCCAGCGCGTCTCTCAGAGGCTGAATCGGCAGGAGCGTTTCGGCGTCGGCGAAGCGCTCCTCCGAGAAAGACGGAGGCGGCCGCGCGCGCACGCCTCCGTCTGGAACGATCGTGTCGAGCCCGGCGAGGTCGAAGTCGCTCGCGCTCGAAGGAGGAGGGACTTGGCTTCGCGGCGCACTGAAGCCCTTGGCGGGCATGGAGACCGGGCTGGTGGGTCCGGTCGCGGGAGCCAGCGAGAGGTCCTTGAACAGATCGTCTGGGACCTCTTCGACGAGGGTCGAGGTCGCGCTCGAGCCGCGCAACTTCGTGTCGGCGCTTTCTCCGCGCTGGGTGATCTCGTGCTCAGGAGAATGCGCCCGGATGGGCACGAGCTCGTCCTCGGTGCGCACCTCGAGCGGAGACAAGTCGGCGATCTCAGGCCAGTTGGTGATCTCCGCGCCTTTGGCGCGGACGGTCGAGAGCAAGCTGTCGATCGGGACCTGCTCGGTCAGCGTGTCGCCCTCCATGCGACCCTTCGGCACGGGGACGCGGATCCCTGCGCGGGCGGAGAGCTCGGAGCCCGGCGCGGGCGTTTGCGGCAGCTGAAGCAACTTGGACAGCGCGCCGCCTTGCCGCTGGCTCCACGGCGACGAGTACTCGGCCTCCATCTTGCCGGCAGGCTTGGGCCCTTTGGCCGTTTCGGCGGGCTGCAGGGTCGCGGCCGGCCGCGTGGGAGCCGTGGGAGGCTGGGTGGGCTCCTCGGCCTTCTTCCGCGTCGGGACGAGGTTCCGCCGGACCTCGCCGGTGCGTGTCAGACCTACGACCTCGCCGGTCACCGGCACGCTGCGTTTGGGTACGGCCGGGCGCGACTTGCGCGCCTTGGGCTCCTCCTCTTCCCAAGGATCCACGCCGCTCGCGAGCGCGGTTCCGCAGCGCGGGCACGACCTCGCGGCATCGTCGGCCACGAACGCGCACTCAGGACAGATCATGCGGTTTCACCCGAGATTACGCGAGATCGCGTCAGGCGTCGACGAAAGCGCCGCGGATGCTCGCAAAAGTGAATCGATCCACGAGGGGAGCGAGGTCACCCGAACTCGGCGCAAGGTGCGAGGATGTTGGATCGCCAGCGAGGCGGCATGCAACAGCATCGCCTTCTTGGAGAAGCCAAAGGGAGCGGACGCCTTCGCGAAGTCTTTGTTGGCTCTGAAGTCACCGTGTTGATCGTCGAACGCGATCGGGTGGCCTGCGCCGGCGAGGTGTTGGCGGATCTGATGCGTGCGCCCCGTGATCGGCTCGGCCACGACGAGCATGGCTTTGGGCGAGATTCGGTCGAGCTCTGCGATGGGCGTGATTCGGGTCTCCGCCGCACGGAGCTCACCCTTGTGCTCGACGCGCTCGGTGAGCGTCGAGACACCTACCTCGCCGAACACGACGGCCAGGTAACGCTTCTCGGCGTCCTCCCAGCGCGCCTGCACTTCCCGAGCTGCTTCGGCGTCCTTCGCGAGCGCGACGATGCCGCTGGTTCCCCGGTCGAGCCTGTTGAGGAGATGAAGCTCGACTGGCAGGCCGTAGGCTTTGGCGAGCACCTCCAAGAGCGTGGCCTTCGGGTTGTTCGCCCCTCCGTGCACGGCGATCGATCCGGGCTTGTCCACGATGAGGAGGAAATCGTCCTCGAAGAGGACCCGAACGCGGGACAGTCGAGCGGCGTCGATCCGCGCTGCCGACCCTCCGGCCTCGCCTCGCACGACGCGCAGTGTGGACCTGCGCCGCGGCTCGTGCCATCGGTGGAACAGCCTTGGCGTCGTCGACGCCCAATCCGGCCCCGGCCTCGCCGCGGCCCTTGTGGGACCGGGAGCTCGTCCTCGTTACGGGCAAGGGCGGCGTGGGCAAGACCACGCTCGCGGCGGCGCTCGCCCGCGTGGCCGCTCGGAAAAGGCGTCGGGTGCTGCTCGCGGAGGTCGTTCCCGACACCCACAATCCGTCCACCTTGCTCGGGCACTTCGGCTACCCGCGGCTCAAGAACGACGAGCCCGTCGAGATGGAGCCGGGGCTCTTCGGCGTCCGATTGGCTCCGTCGATCGGCCATCGCGCGTTCCTTCGCGCCGCCCTCCGCATCCGAATCCTGGTCGAGCCGGCCATGCGATCTTCCGCGCTGACGCGTTTCTTGCTGGCCGCGCCCACTTTTCCGGAGATCGGCGTCCTCTATCAGCTCGTCACGCTCCTCCACGAGGCTCGGACCGGTCGCTTTCAACACATCATCCTCGACCTCCCGGCCACCGGACACGCGATCGGCCTGGTGTCGCTGCCTCGCACCGTCCTCAAGATCGTCCCGAGCGGCCTGATCGGCGACGCGATTCGCGAAGGCCTCGCTGCCCTCACCGACCCCGCGCGGTGTTGGGCGGTCATTCCGACGATCCCGGAGCCCATGCCGGTGACCGAGGCCAACGACCTCATCACGGCGCTGTACCAGTGCGGCATTCGGATCGGAGGCGCGATCCTCAACCGCCTTCCCTCCACACGCTTCACCGACGAAGAGCGTCGAGCGCTCGACGCGTTGATCGAACGAGGTGGCCTGCTCGGCACCCGCGAGCTCTCGAAGCTCGACCGAGCCGCCCGCGCCCGCGTCGACTTTCACGCGTCGATTCCAACCGGGGTATCGAAGTTGGAGATCCCCGTCTTCGACGCGCGATCGGAGGCTGAAGTCATTCTCGGCGTAGCAGCAGCGCTCGAAGACCACGAGAAGGCGGGCCTCCCGTGAACCTCACCGAGCTGATCGAGAAGAAACGCATCATCGTCTGCTGCGGGGCGGGCGGCGTTGGGAAGACGACCACGTCGGCCGCCTTGGCTCTGTCCGCGGCGCGACGTGGGCGGCGAGCCTTGGTCTTGACCATCGATCCGGCAAAGCGCCTCGCGCAGGCCATGGGCCTACCGCCGACGGGGGCCGATCCGGTGAGGGTCGAGGCGCACCGGCTCGCGCGAGCCGGCGTCGAGATCCCGTCGTCCGGGCAGCTTTGGGCTTGGATGTTGGACGCGCAGGTCGTTTTGGATCGCGTCGTCGAGCGCTTCGCACCGAGCGAAGAGGCGAAGGCGAAGATCCGCGAGACTCGGCTCTTTCACGCGCTGCGAGAAGTGATCGCTGGCCTGCAGGAGTATACGGCCGCGGAGGCCCTGTTCGATTTCGACAGCCAGGGTCGATTCGACCTGATCGTGCTCGACACGCCGCCTTCCCGAAACGCGCTCGACTTCCTGGATGCGCCGAGGCGCCTCACCCGCTTTCTCGACGAGCGCACGCTGGCGATCTTCGCGCCCGACGTTCAGGAGAAAGCCACAGCGCTGGTTCGCGCGGCCGCTCGCATCGTCTCCACGGCGATCGCCAAGGCGTTCACCGAGAGCTTCGCCATCGAGCTCCAACAGTTCCTTGGCGCGTTCGGAACGTTGTTCGCCAAGATGCGGATCCATGCCGACGGCGTGCGAGAGCTCCTCTCGTCCGACAAGTCCGCCTTCATCGTCGTCACGAGCCCTGAGGCGACCGCGGTCGAAGAAGCGCTCTATTTTCGTCGTCGCATCGCCGAGCTGGGGCTCACGACCGAGGGCTTCGTGCTCAATCGGAGCTACGCGATCGGCGATCGGCTGCAACATCCCTCGCAGTTGCTAGCGACGCCAGACGAGGTGCTCCGCTCGGCGCTCGAGAAGCTCGCGCCCATGGCCGACCTGGAAGCCGTGCGAGCCGAGCAAGATCGAAAGATCCTCACCAAGCTCGTCGCCGAGGGAGTCAAGGAAGGAGGCCGAGGCGCCGTCGCGCTCCCGTACCTCGATCAGTCCGTCGAAGACCTCGCCGCCCTCGCGGCCTTGTCCCGGTTCATCTTGACCGCAGTCTGAGCCGCGAGATCGGCGTCAGATCGTCTGCGTCAGATCGTCTGCGTCAGATCGTCTGCGTCAGCGTCAGATCGTCTGC
>CAYXDO010000288.1:0-5930 GCA_964463485.1 uncultured Myxococcales bacterium
TCGTGCGAATGCCGGGGTCCGAGCACGGCGCGTTGGCAAGCCGCTCTTGGTTTGCCGCGAGACCAGGATCTCCGTTCGATGACACGAGCCTTGTAAGCGACTCGCTGCTCTCCCGTTCGGTATGTTGTCGTGATGTCGCGCCCCATCTGGATGGCCCTGCTCCTCGCCTGCTGTGGCTCGCCGAGCGCCTTCGACACACTCAGCGACGATGCGCTCTGCGGAACGGGCCCCATAGACCCAGCCGCCATCCTGCTCCCGCGGCCGAAGCTCGTCCGGCGACTCGAACCGCCGTCTCGGCTAACTTCGCAGGAAGTCTCACTGAGTGGCGCTCTACCGCTCCCGTCGCTCGGCGTACTCATGGATGAGTTGGGTTTGCGGCCTGGAAATGGAGGTCTTCGTCTCGAGGCCCTCGACGCGGAGGGTCTAGAGGAGGTCATCGAGCGTTGCGACCTCGACCCTCCGAGCTCACCGGAGGCTTACTTTCTCGCCACGACGGATGGCCCTGACGGCCCTGTCGCGGTCCTCGCGGCCAACGACGAACGCGGTGGGTCACGCGCCACCGCTCTATTGAGCTCGATCCTCGCGGCCGGATTTCGGGACGCGGTGGTGTACGACGCACCGACCCAGCCGCTCCGCGGAATCCTCGAAGGGTTCTACGGCCCGCCATGGACGGCCGATGAGCGACTCGAAATGATCCGCTTCGCATGGCGGACCCGCATGAATACGTACGTGTGGTCTCCCAAGGACGAGCTCGGCAGTCGACTTCTGTGGCGATTCGGTTACGGCGACGAAGAGCTCGCGAGCCTGGCGTCCATGACCGAGCTCGGCGAGCGGCTGGGTATCGAGGTTTGCGCCCTACTCTCTCCCGGGATTGGCGTTGCCTACTCGAGCCAAGGCGACCGCGAGCTCGTGTTTCAGAAGCTCGAGCTATTCACCTCCTTGGGCGCGCGCTGCGTCGGGTTGGCTTTCGACGACATCGATCGATCGCTGCGCGACGAAGACCAGGTGCGCTACGGCGGGGAGCTCGCTCGAGCCCAGGTCGACCTCGCGAACGACGTCGCGAGCCGAATTCACGCCGCGAGCCCAGAGGTCCGGTTCGGCTTCGTCCCAACCGACTACTCGTCTTCTGCGATGATGGCGAATCCGGAGTATTCGAGCGTCATCGCGGCCACGCTCTCGCCGAAGTCATTCGTGGGTTGGACCGGTCCGGAGATCGTCTCTTCGTCGATAGTTGGCGACGATCTGAGTTGGGCAACCCAGCACCTCGCGCGAGCTCCGGTGGTCGGCGATAACTACCCAGTCGTGGATGGAGGCAGGAAGGGCGGGGCGCTGCAGCTCGGCGCGGTGGAGCGCCGCGACGCGCTCGCGGTCAGCCAGGCCGCCGGTTGGATCTCCAACGGAATGCCATTGCCGCTCGCTTCGCGGTTCGCGCTGGCGTCCGTCGCCGAGCTCACCTGGAATCCGGAGAGTTACCAACCTCTCGACTCCGAGGCCCGCGCTTTCTCCTTTTTGGAGCCCCACGACGCCGCCGACCTCGAGCTTCTCAGGGACACCTCGGCCCCGGGCCTCTTCGCGCGCCCTTCGAGGCTCGAAGCTCAGGTGACGGAGTATCTGGAGAGTTATCCGGCGCCGCACGCGGAGTTGACTCGGACGTTGAGTCGCCTGGCCAGCCTGCCGGCACGCATGGCGACCGGAAAGCTCGCCAAGGAGCTTCGCCCCTGGCTCGAGTTGCTCGCGGCGTACGGCGACCTCGGCCTGCGGCTCATGGGAAAAGCGCCCGCCTCGGAGAGTGATGCCGACCTGGGCCGGGAGGCGCGTCTCCTGGAGGCGTCGAACGTTAGAGTCAGTGATCAGCTCCCAAGGCTGATCGACGAGCTTCTCCGGCTCAGGTGACTCTGGGCGACCGGGCGCGGCCCGATCCAGAACGACAGCGACTTGCTCGTCTTCAGAATCGCGAATGCCGACTTCCCTTCAAGTCAAGCTTCTCCGGCTCTGCCTCCGGTCGTCTACGACGCGACGTGACTGGGGCAGTTAGTGACGGCGGTCGTCGTCGTCGGCGCAACCTCCCCCGAAGCGCTCCTCGCACGAGTCCGAGGGTACGTGTCGGAAGGCGTGCGTTTGTCGACGATCGGCTTCGGGACGGGCAGCTACCGCGACCAGATGATGGAGCAGCTCGCCAACGACGGGAACGGAAACTACTTTTACATCGACAGCCCACGGCAGGCCGAGCGGGTCTTCGAGCTTGGGTTCGACGGTATGATTCAAGACGTCGCACGCCCCATCGATCGCGCACCGGAGGACTTCAGGTTCGCCGTGGCCGTCATGGGAGCCGCCGAGTTGCTGCGGAACAGCCCCTATGCCGAGGCCTGGAGTTTCGACCGCGTGCTGAATCTGCTCGCGGACTCCAAGAACACCGATCCGGACCGCGAAGAGCTCGTCGCGCTCCTCCAAAGCGCGCGTGCGGCCAGCGCGGTGCCTCCGGCGAAGCTCAGCTCGATCGTCCGGAGTGACCCCAGGACGCGCAAGCGGTGAACGGAAGCCCTGAAGCAAAGCGCGGGCGCTACGGACGTCTCGACTCGGTAAGGAAAGATACTCCGCCATTGACTTAGTCCGCCGCTGACCTAGGCTGGGAACACGTGCGCGTCGAATGGGACGAGGCCAAGAACGCCGCCAACCAGGCGAAGCATGGCGTTTCCTTCGAAAAGTGAGTCTACTTTTCAGTTCGGGCGCCGACTATCTCGAGATCTTCGACGACCCGCACTCGATCGACGACGATCGATTCATCTGTATCGGATTCCTCCACCGGGGCGTGGTCGTCGCGATCAAACCGAACCCGAGGACGAAGTCGTTCGCATCATCTCCGCTCGCTGGGCCACCCGTCCAGAGGAAGAGCGCTTCGCTGAGTACATGAAGGGAAGGACGCCATGAGTGAGACCGAGGTTCCAGAACTGGGCGACGAAGATTTTGCCAAGGCTATCCCCGCCAAGGTCCGGAGGCGGCTGAGGAAGGGCGACTTTCGTTCCGGCGACGACATCGCGAGTCTGCGAAAGTTCACCGGCTTGACCCAGACTCAGTTTGCTACTGCCATGGGTATCAGTGTCCACACGCTCCGAAACTGGGAACAAGGCCGACGCCGTCCGGAAGGGCCAGCTATCAGTTTGCTCCGCATCGCGGCAAGGCATCCGAGGATCCTTCATGAGAACCTGGAGTCGGCGGCATGATCAGACCATCGTCGTCATCGTCGGCGTTGTCGTGGAGGTGGAGGTGGACGAACTCGTGGGGCTGGGCGAGAAACGTGGGCGCGGGGGTGGACGAAATTCAGGGTCCCACACTTACACTTACAATCACGTTCGCGACGCTGGCACTTCTTAGCGCCATGGCAACCCACGCCCGTGACTTTTTGGAAAAACAGAGCGACCTCGACGAGGAGCGAGGCGCTACGAGGAACTCGCAATCACTCTTCTTGCCAAGACCCAGGTGAGTGGGCAAAAGCTCAGTCGTTTCGGGACCGGGACCCGGACTTCGAGCTCGTGCTCGTTCGTGCTCGTGCTCGTGCTCGTGAGATTTCGAGGGCTTACGGTACGGAAGCTCAAGGTCGATTTCCACCGCAGTAGGCTCACCGATCGGCACTGGGACCGGGTCCGTTTTCGTCTCGTCTCGATGAAAGACACCCCTACCGGCGGGCGTTTTCTGGCACAACGGGTTCCATGGCTCGAATGTCGACCCGGCGAAAGCTCGCGATCGCCACCTGGGACACTCCGCGAGAAGGCAACATCTACGGAAAGCTCGTCGTCGACGCCGAGGCCGTCTTGGCTTGGATCGAAGCCGAGCGGCAGCGCACGGGCGAGAAGATCACGCTGACTCACGTCGTCGGCAAGGCCTGCGCCCTGGCGTTGCGGCGGGCCCCCACGCTCAACGGCCGCATCTTCCTGGGATCCTACGTACCCTTCGACGAGGTCAGCGTCTCGTTCCTCGTCGCGGTCGACGGAGGTAACGACCTCGCCAAGGCGCTCGTTCGGGGTGCGGACAAAAAGCCGGTCGCCGAAGTGGCGCGGGAGCTCCGCGAACGCTCGGATCGCTTGAAAGCGGGCAAGGACGATGAGTTCGAGAAATCGAAGGGACTCCTGCGATTGCTCCCGACTTGGGTGCTCCGGCCGATGGTTCATTTCGTAGGCTGGCTCGCGAGCTGCGCGGGCGTCACTATCAAGGCGTTGGGCGTGGAGGCCTTCCCGTTCGGTGCGTGTATCATCACGAGCGTTGGCATGTTCGGTCTCGACGAAGGGTACGCGCCCCCGACTCCGTGGGCTCACGTTCCGCTCTACGTCCTGATCGGCGCGGTACGAAAGCAACCCACGGTGATCGACGACCAGATCGTGATTAGGTCTCAAGTCACACTCACCGCGACGATCGACCACCGCTACGTGGATGGGTACCAAGGCGCGCTCTTGGCCCAGACCATGCGCGAGGTCTTCGCGAACCCGGCGATCTTGGACACGGAGCCCTCGCAGCCATGAGTACTCCAACGCGACTGCCGGGGCGCACGGACCCTGGGACACAGCAGCCACGGCAGGGACCGCAGGGATCTTGCCTGCGGTCCCAGGTCCGTGCCCCTGGGCGAAGGAGCCGCGGACAAGCTGATGGCTGCACACGATGAACGGCCAACCGTAGCCTTGGATTCATAGCAAGGACGGCGTTGCTGGAAGGGTCATGAGGAGGCCTGCATGCTTCACCTGGCATTTCTGCTGAGTTTTGCGGCCGAGTCCGTCCGTCCCCCCGACGGCGGCAACGACTACCCGGACAGCGGGGCCGAGCCTGACTCCGGGATCCCGTGCGACGGAACGGAGCCTCGCTGCGAGGGAGCGACGCTCCGCCACTGTTCCGAGCAGGAGGTGGTTCTCTTCGATTGCGCCGCCCTCGATCCCGTTCGAGGGAGCTCCTGTGGCCTGTGGCAAGGCAGCGCCGAGTGCCTTCTGCCGGTTGGGGCGAATTGCGGGAGCGTCGTCCTCCGAAGCCCTCGCGGCGGGTGGTCCTGCGAGGGCGTCGAATCCGGGTGCGTCGAAGGCCCTTCCGCGACCCAGTGCGTCGAAGGTACGGGATCGTGTTCTCCGGGCCAGGTGGGAACATGCTCTGGCCCGCGTGCGCTCCTCGGGTGCTTCGGAGGCCAGCCCAGTCTGCTTGCGTGCGATCTCTACGGAGGATCCTGCGCCGGTGGCGGTTGCATCGAGCTCCCCGCAGGCTCGAGCTGTGGCGGCCGCATGATGCAGTGCGCGGCCGGGCTATTCTGCGGTCCCGGAGGAACCTGCCGGCCGAACGCGGACGCCGGCACTCTCGGCGACGGGCACTCGATCGACATGGGCCCGAACCTTCAGGATGCCCAATCCCCTGCGCCCAACGATGCCGGTGCAATCGACGCAGACGATCGCTCCCCCATGGACGGCTCCGACGCCGGCACCGGCAATGGGCACTCGAAGGAGAGTTGTAGCTGCGCTGCGACCCACCAGGACCGCCTCGCGTCACCGTGCTGGTTTGTGTTGGTCGTCGTGGCCCTGCTGAGCGGACGACGAGCGCTTCGGTCGGTTGTCGAGGCCCTCCGGCACTCACTTGCCTCGAACCGACTCGTCCCGAAGCGCCGAGGCCCGACCTCAAAATCGAGCCAAACGTCTTCCGTGTTCTCCGTGTGCTTGCTCTGTGATCTCCGTGGTCAGAATCTTCGCGGCGCAACACGGGTTTCGGGGGTCAGTGATCCTCTGTAGCGAGAAATTCGTCGAGACTTCGCTGATTCCGGATCACACGCTCGAGTCAAGGCCTCGCACGCTCGAGTCAAGGCCCGGCACTCTAGCAGCCTGCGGGGAAATTCAAAAGGGCGCAGATCCGCCTGGCCATGAGTCCGAACGCGTCGCATACTATCGTTGGAATGTTCACGAGGACGT
>CAYXDO010000289.1:0-5926 GCA_964463485.1 uncultured Myxococcales bacterium
GCGATCGTCGCTAGAAGAGATGAACGCACCGTTGCCGGCTGGATTCTTGGCGCTCCAAAACCACCTGGATTTTGAATTTCCCCGCAGGCTGCTAGGCTCGCTAGCCAACCAGTGGCGTCGAAATTCGGCGGGGCTCTGCGAGGACTTCGTGCCCGTGCCCGTCCGTGCCCGTGCCCGATCCTAAATCCTAATCCTGCCTCTAATGAGGTGGGAGTAGGCGAGAGTAACCGCGCGACATACTGACAAGTGAGTAGCGGTAAACCGGGCACGGGCACGTCATGAGTTTCGGAGCCATTTTCGGGCTTGACTTCAGCTCCGGGCTCTCCGTGGTTTCTCCGGTACGTAGGCGGCGCGAAACGCGCAGACCGATCTGATTTCGAGGATGCGGAGTGACCTCCGCGCTCGCCTGGGTTACGCTCGGAAGGTGAGCGCTCGGTTCGCGGGTCTCGCCCTCTGCGCGTTTGCCGCCTGTTCGGAAGCGCGCTGGGACGTTACGGGGGACGCGGCGATCGTTGTCGCACTCTCGGAGGACGGGCGGCTCTCGAGTGCGACGTTCGGCCGCGGGCGCGTGCTCGTCGAGGAAGGCAACCTGCTCGCCTTTCCGCTGAGCGCGGAGGACTTCACGCGAGCCGACGGAGCTCCTATCGAATTCGCGAGCTGGTCGGCTGGGCCGGCCACGAGCCCTCCCCCCGAGTCGTGCGGTCGATGTCGCGCCGGGGGCGGCTCCGAGGGCCCGCTTCTCGTGGGTGCTGGCGACTTCTGCGCCATTCCTCCGTGGATTCATGCGGCCTCGGAGTGGCGCGACGGAGAGCTCGTGACCCTGCGGGCAAGCTCGGAGGCGAGGGCCCGCGAGCTCGTCGCGCTGAGCGTGCCCGGTCCCTGCGACCTCCACGAGACCTCGGTCGGCGACCCATCGCCCATGACCATCTGTCCGGTGTCGCCGCCCGACGCACCCATCAAGTTCGGGAGATTGGGTGTCTCTGGCGGCGGCGACGTGCTGGGCCTCGCCGCGGGCGTCGGGATGCTCTTTCCGCGCTCGGGCGGCGTGATTTCGGTGGACCTCCCTGAAGGCAACCCAGGCTCTCCCGCCGCGCTCGCGGGTGGAGACTTCCTGGTCCCCATGAATGAGGCGCGGTCCGCCACGCTCCACCGACTGCGCCGCGACGGACAAATCGCGCCGCTCGGAGTCTCGTTTCGCCAGATCGCCACGCCCCTCACGCTGCGCTCCGGCGCCGTCGTGATTCCCGCGAGCGAGGGGCGCCCGGTCGCCGCGATTTGCCGGGCCGACGGAGTTTGTGAGTCCATCGGTATGCCGGCGTCCAGCACGGAGGGCTGTGAGTTCCTGGCGTCCGACTCGACCCTCGAAGCGGCGATCGAGCTCGACGAGGTGATCGCGTTCCAGTACCACCTGCCCGCCGGCTTCCTCTACTACCGGCCCGACGCGCCGGTGGTGTGCCAGCGAGCCCTCGTGGCGGGCGCGCCCGAGTTGGACGTCCTCGGGACCTCCGCGATCATCGGAGAGTTCATCTATGCCAGCGCCATCGAGAGCGCCTCACACGACGATCGCCCGACGATCGTGCGTGCGCGCCTGCTCGGATCCTCGATCTCTAGCTTCGAGGTGCTGCTCGAGGTGCTTGGTGTCGTCCAAGCGATCATCCCGACCGAGGCAGGGCTCCGAGTCTTCACGTCGGACGAGGTCGTCGACCTGAGTCTCGAGGGACGCTTACTCTCCCGCCAGCCTGCTGACACTCCCGACTCTTTCCCTGGAATTCCCAGACGGATCACCAAAATATCCACGAGCACGACGGGCTGGATGGCCGTCGAGGACGAGCTCGGAAACGTCTTCGCCCGTCGCAGCGAGCGCCTCGAGCGACTTTACGGGAGTGAGTCTGCGGGGCCTGAGCCCGTCCGAGCCTTGGCCCGTGCCGACGATCGGTGCGTCGCCGCGGTCACCGGCCAGGTGCTGAGCTTCTCGAGGGCCGGACCTGGGTGTCATGGAATTCAGGTCGAGCTGACGCCCGAGCCCTCCCTGAAGTCCACGCCCGAGGTTGGGTTCGGTTGGGGACAGGGTGCGGGGTTCGTGGCGGGGTTCGTGGCCGAGGCGAGCGACTGGGTCGTCCTTCGACTCGAGCAAGGGACTCTCAGCGAGGTCGCCGCCATCGCCAAGCGCCCCGAAGAGCGACTCGTCGGCGCCGTCGAGCTCAACCCGGTGAGGGCGCTCTTGGCGTTCGCCTCGGGCCGCCTCGTTCGAGTCGACACAGACTCACCCCCCGTCGAGTCGGTGGTGCCGTACCGGCTGACTTCCATCTCGAGCGCGGGAGGTGTCGCCTGGCTGGGCGGGGTCGACTCACTCCTCCGCGTGACTCCGTCGGCCTCGGGTTTGGTCGTCGATGATTGGAGCTCCAAGTTCAACGCCGTCGCCCGCGAGCTCCCAGGCGAGCGCACGATCGCCTCCCTCTACGCCGCCGACCCGGATCAGCTGTGGATCTTGGTCAGGGAGGCCTCGGTGCGTGCCTCGGAGCAATTTCAGTACGACTATCTCTTCCGCCTCGCACCGAGCGGTTTCGCGCCCGAGCTCTCGGACGCCACCGGCAGCGACCCGCTCTCGTCGGCTGCCCGCGCCTACCACTTCGCAGGAGTGGGTCCAAGGATGACCGCGGCGAGTCGCTTCTCGGTCATCCGGGGTCCGACCGAATGGGATCAGCCGCTCGACGCGGTGAGCTTGGCGGACTGTGGAACCTTCATGATTCTCGGCGGCTCGGCGAGGCACGCAGCCGCCATCGTGGACGAAGAGTGAGTATGTCTTCGAGCTCGCGCCGAGGAGCGACAGCCGCGACGCTCGCCGGTGTGCTGAGTTGTGTGCCGGTCGAAGAGCTTGCTGGCCCGCCGGAGGGTATCGCGTTCTGGGCTGGGATCATCGAACAAGCGCCGTTCCCGCGCGTGAGCGCGCTCTCGCCGCGAGACCGACCTCTGGACGGTGCGTCCTCGGAGGAACCCATCCTCCTGGGGTGGCGTGCCTCTAGCCTTCCCCAGCTGCCGGCTGATTTCGCCTCGGCGCCCCTCGAGCTCGCGCGAGGCTGCGCTCCGCGGCTCCCCGAGGCCGACTGGTCGTCTGTTCCGACCCGAACCTTCGAGCTCACCGCGCCCTGGCTCGAGTGTACAGCCGCGACGGTAGCGGCGGAGCTGCGCTGCGACGGCATCGGTCAGGACTGCAGCTTCGACGTTCGCGGGGACGGCTGCCGTTTTTTCCTGTCCTCGTGTCCGGCGTTCCGTCGTGATTTTTCGGTGGAGCTCGGAGCCCATGGGAGTGTGTGCCTCCTCGACGCCGTCGCGGATTGTTCGGAGACGCGAGGCGAGGAGCTCGGCGCCCTCACGTGCAAGGAGCTCACCGGGACGTGCAGGATCGAGCTCTACTCGGTCCCGGAGAGGCCTCCGTTTCAGGAGGAGTCGCGCCTCACCCTGGCTCCGAAGGTCGAGGTCCCGGACTTGGAGGCCGCCTACCCTGAGGCGCTCTTCTACCCCACGCTGAAAGAGGCTGGGGCGCTCTCCGATCTCGCCGCCGTGGGCGATCGCGCCGTCGTGTTGGTGCAGGACCTCGAGACGAGCTGGAGTCGTCGCGCGTGCCGCGGCACGCAACTCATCGCCATCGACTCGCGCACCGGGCAGCGGGTCGGCGGGTCGACGACGGCCGATTGCCTGGATCAACTGGTGCCCGACCCAAGCGGAGGCTCGCTGCTCGCGCTTGGTCGGACGTCCCTCGTCCGGGTGTCGCTGAGCGGACGGATCACGGAGACCATCGCTGAGTTGCCCTTCGCGCCGGGCTTCTCGATCGATCTCGTCGCGATCCCCGGGCACATCGTCGCGGCCGTGAGCGATGAGTCCGTGACGTGCGAACCCACCAGGGTGGCGGAGCTGGATACGAGCACGACCGAGTGGCATGACCTCCCGTTGCCCTCGGGCAACTCGAGCTGCCCGAGAAATAGAGTCGCGGGCCTGGGTATCGCGTCGGACGCCGAGGTCGTGGCGCCGACGGACGACACGGAGGAGTTGGTGCGGTTCCGATTCCCGTCGCGCGAGGCGAGCTCCACGACCCTGCGAGCTGGGTTCGGACCCACGTACTTCCGGGGGCATCGACCTCAACTCATCGAAGCCACGGGCGCCCTGGCCCTCCCTTCGCTGGGACAGCGCACGACGGTCGCCGTCGTGTCCGACCGCGTGCTCGCCCAGGTCGAGTCCTTCGAGCGTCGAGGGAACATCACAGCACTCACCCCGACGACGGACCCAGGAAAGCTCGTCTTCGCCGGCTATTGGGCCGGGAAGTCCTTCGTCGGGCTGTTCGATGGCGAGTCCGTCGGGTTCAAGACGGGCCTCCTCGAGCTCGGCTTTGGACCGGTGAGTCGACTGGTCTCGGACGGGCAGCGCGGCTACTGGGCGTTGATGCCGTGGGCAGGTGAGTTGGTGCACTTCGTTCCCACCGAGGGCCCCTGATGATGGGTCTTCGCGGTCCGATTCGAGGGAGCGACCTCGGCGCGGCAAAGGTATTTTCGCTCGCGAGCGCGCTGCTCGCCTCGGTCGCGTGCGCTCCTCCCGAGCCGCTTCTCCTCGACCCGAGCGCGCGGAGCTTGGTCGCGCTCGTGTTCGCCACCGGCCGAGAGCCCAAGGCCTTCGCCGCGGAGCTCGAGCTCGGGCCCGCCAAGCTCGACCTCGACGTGGACGCGGAGATCTACGTGCTGAGCTTCTCGAAGACCCTGGAGGAGCTAGGTGCAGTGAGCGGCTGGCAAGACTTGGTTCCCGGTCGCCTCCCCGAGCACACGGAGGTCCGAGTGAGTTGGCTCGAGGACGGCGAGCTCGGCCCGTGGACCTCGACGACGTTGCCCGAGCGCGCGCAAAACCTCACCTTCAAGGTGCTTCGCGGCCGCTGCACCACGTTCGAGGTCGAACCGATCGAGCTGGACCTCGAGCCTAGTCAGCAGTGGACGAGTCAGTTCGGAGTCGAGTTGGGGACCGAGCCCCCTTCCGTTGCGCTCGGGATGACTCCGCTCGCGCGCATCGGCACGGCGTCCCGTGTGGTTCGGGAGGAGGGTCTGGAGGTGATCGAGACGGACCTCGCGTCGTTGGTCGCGGCGTTCCAGGATCCTCGCACGGGCGAGGTCTTCGTCCTTGGAAGTGACGGAGACTTTTGGAAGGGTCACTTCGACGACCGACTCTTCACACCCATCGAATCGGCGCCGCCGCTCGGGGCTCCGCGCGCGAACCTCTCGGGTGGGTACGACGGTGAGACTCTGGAGCTGATCGCGGGCACCGTCTGGCCGGAGATACTTTCGTTCCGGGCGGGGGTATGGTCGCGAGCCTACACGCTCGCGGGAGAGGCGCCCGCGCTGCGTTACGTCGCGTGGGTAGGGCCGGGGGAGCTCGTCGCGTCGACGAAATACAGCCAGGAAGTCGTACACGTGGAAGGGGCTCGATCCTCGCGGCGCCCGGTCGATGGAGGTGGCGTGCAGGCGATCGTGAGCCACCCGCGGGCCGGAGTTTTTCTGACGACCAGGAATGGCGAGATCTTTCGATACGAGGAGGGCTCCTGGGAGCTGATCACGAACGGGATACTCGGCGCGACAGCCGTGACCGAGTTTCGGGGGCGGTTGGTCTTCGCTGCGGACCAACAGCTCGTCTATGAGTGGTCGCCGGAGACCGGCTTGTGCCCGCCGAGCTTGGCCCGCGGCGACGAGCCGGTCTTCCTGGGCTCGATGGGTACGACCCAGCTCGTGCTGTTGGCCGACGAAATCTCCGGCGACGTCCGTCGGGCGGTCGCCACGAGGCTGAGGGCGATGGACTGAGTCATGGAGTCATCGACAGGATGGCGCCGCCCGACCTGCGATTCAGTTGGGCGCAGATCCGCCTGGCCATGAGTCTTGGAATGCTCACGAAG
>CAYXDO010000290.1:0-5720 GCA_964463485.1 uncultured Myxococcales bacterium
CGCCGAAGATCCTCGGCCGCTTGTCGTGCTTCGATCGCGTCGTCATCCGGTGCACGTTACGACAAATCTGCTACACAGCGGGTACGGCGTCGTACTTGACGAAGCGGCAGATCAAGCTCTTCGACTACCCGCGTTCGCCGAGCCGTTGCGCTGTCGGCGGGTGGTCCTGGGTCTACGCTGCTGCCGGCAGCTCTTCGCATTGAGCGAGAGCCTTTGCAAGTAATCGGAGGTTCCCGGCGATTGCGACGGCGTGCGCCTGCAATTGCGCATGCTAGGGCACTGGCACGATCCCCCACACGATTCCAAAGTCGCGGCCCACGAAGGCGAGCTCGCCCGAAGCGATGCCCGCGATCGGTGTTGGCCAGCCGAGACCCACACGCTCGGTGCCGGCCCGATTCACCTCTGCGGGAGTGTACAGCACGACCGAAGGGCCGGTCTCGTCGCCGAACAGCAATCCTGGCCGGGCGGTTGAGTGAGTGTTTCCCGAGAACGAGGGGGAGCGACTCAGCGAGAGCTCGCCGTCAAAGTAGGCTCCGCGCTCGCGGCCCACGTCTAGCGCGAGGAGCGTCGTCTTCGTTTCGTCTGCTCTATCGGAGAGCGGAATCAAGAACTCCTCCCTTCCAATGAAGGTAGCTGAGTCCGGACACCGCACCCTCATGGCCTCGAGTCGGAGCGGGCGTTTTCTGCTCGTGTGCTCCAGCTGCTCGGTGAGTCCGGGCTCGAGAGCCAGCGTCTCGAAGCGAAGCGGCTCGCCGAGGCGGCTCGTGCTGAGCCGCCCAATGAAATCGTCGCCCGAAAGCCAGCCGATGCCGTCGACCGAATCCGCGGCACGAACGCCCCGCATGGGAGCCGAAGGTTCTCTTCGGCCAAAGAGCGGCCCGAGCGGCCTGGTGACTTCGATGGGTTCCACAGTGGCCTGAGCGATCTCGAACGCGCGGGAGCTCGTCACGACCACGAGGCGGTCGGCGACCTCGATGACACGAACGAGCGAAAGCCCGTCGAGCTCAGGCAGCGCTCGCTCGACGGATTGCTCCGTGCCAAGATCGATCGTGGTCAGGATCGTGTGACCCCCGCGGCGAGACAATACGACGGCATCGTCGGGCGCTCTCGATCGATGGAGAGCAAGCTCGGGTTGGTCGTTCGACGGAGGCGAGTATCCGTCGATGGAGCGGGACTCGACTCGAAACGCGTCGCAGCCTTGGCCGCCTGAGTCTCGAATCTCGAGAATCTGTTGTCCGCCTCCGAAGAGACGAACTCCGCCCTCGAACTTCGCGAACGCGCGGGCCTGTGCGGCAATCACGGGACCACCGAGGATCCGTTCGAACGTGCCGTCCGATCGGCGTGAGTAGATTCCGTGATCCAGGGTCGTCGCCAGCACGCGCCCGTGACCTTCCCCGATCCCGACGACCCGAAGCGACGAGGCCTCCGGCACGAGCGGGTCAGGGGCACCTGGAAGCAAACCCTTTCGGGCCACGAGGACGCCATTGGTGTCATAGAGCATGGCTTCCGTCGCATCCTGACTTGCTGCCACGACGACTCCGAGGGACCGAAGAGGTCCAAAGAACACTGGGTAGGAATACTGCCCGAGGATCACAGACGGTCCCGGAACCCCGTTCTCGGAAATTGTCGCAGTCACCGTCAAGTAGGGCTGAGTCGCGGAAGGAACGCGCAAGGTCGCGAAGATCCGCCGACCAAGCGCTTGGGCGCCGAGGGCGTCCTCCACGATGAGTCCGCTCGGAGCGATCGAACCCGAGCACCTCCAGGTCCCGTCTGCGCTGCGGACGATGAGTCCGCCCTTGGCGCTCACGGCGAACAACTCGCCATTCTCGTTGCCGGCGAGTCCAGCGACGCTTCTCGCGCCTTGGGGAAAGGCGAGGCAGTCACCCTCTGTCGCGATCAACTCACACTCCCAAGTCTCGGTCGGCCGACACCTCGCCAGCCGCGCGTTCCTCCCGTCCGTACCGGCGACGTAGGTCCAAGGGCCATCATTTACCGTTTGAACCCAGTACATCTCTCCGATGAGCCCGAGCGAGGTGCGTTCGATCGAGACTCGATCGGCGTCGCGACGAACCAGGAGCCCCTTGTCGGAGAGGGATCCGTCGCGCAGAAGGAACTTTTTCGCGCCGACGAAACCGAGCACGCCGGCGAAGCCGGCCGGGAGCAATTCGGATTGAACCGTGACGCGAGGCCCGACCGGATCGATCCATTCGAGACGGCTTGGCCCGAGCCCGATGATGCTCGAATCAGGCAGGGCGAAAGCGGACACCGTCCAGGTGTCCACCTGGTTGGACGCTCCGCAGATCCGGAACGCGCTCGGAGCGACGCCGGGCTTGGGCAACTCACAGGCACACTCTCCCGGTGCACTCAGAAAGACGCGCTGGGGGGACGCGTCGCGCGGCGTGAGCTCTCCGTCTCGGAGCTCGAAGGTCGTCGATGGGACGAACGAAGCGAGCTCGCAGACGGCGCCTGCAAGGAGAACCTGGGGCGCGGTCTCCGTGGGCGCCAAGCATCGGCGACACCCGTCCTTCGAAGCGATGGAGAAGCTCACGGTTTGGAGGTCGAAGGGCGCGCCGTCGGTCGCGACGAAGTCCTCGGGCGCCAGCTCATAGAGAGTGACAGCCTCACCTTCACCCATCGTGAGCTCGACCTCGCCGCTCACGTCGAGTCGCCGCGGCTCGAGGAGCTCGCCTCGCGCGTTCTGAGCCACAACCACGGTCACGACGTCGGGTCGGATCTCGAGGGTGCGGGGCCCCGAGCAGCGTGATGAAAGAAGCGCCCAAACGAGTGCGGCGAAGCGTTGCTTCAAGCGCCGTCCAGCATTTCAGGTGGAGACTCGGCTGTAAAGGAGAGTATCCGCGGCCGTCCGCGACTTCTGCTCGACGCCTTCCCAAAGTCGTGCACGTCGGTATGATGGCCACCCATGCGGCCAGGCGCCCCAGGCATTGCGCGCGAAATCGTCGGTCCGGTCATCCTCGCCCTCTCGGAGCTCGGATTTCGGAGCGACGGGTTCAGCGCGAACGAGGCGATTAAGAGCGGAGTCCGCACCGTCTTGGGGTCTTCGGCCGACGAAGTCTTCGATCGCGCGGCCGAAGCGCTCGGAGACGAGGCGATCGGCCTCCACGTGGCCGAGCGCGTGCCCATTGGTGCGTTGGGGGAGCTCGACTACGCACTCTGCACGAGCCCAT
Organism: uncultured Myxococcales bacterium; assembly: GCA_964463485.1. Lineage (GTDB taxonomy): Bacteria > Myxococcota > Kuafuiibacteriia > Kuafuiibacteriales > Kuafuiibacteriaceae > CAYXDO01. The sequence goes on from CAYXDO010000290.1 coordinate 3,186, forward strand.
GCTTGGGAGTCGGTCTGGCCCGGGTCGCCAAGTATTACGAGGTCGTCACCGAGCGCGCGAGGTTGTCTCTGCGCGTCGACGAGTCCCTCGCGACCCTCGAGCTCCAGCGACTCCCCGGCCTGCATCACAGTCGTCACTGGATCGAATTCGCGATCGCGATGATTTCGACTCGAATCAAACAGACCGTCGGCGCGTCGATGTCCTTCGCGTCCGTCAGCTTCGCGCACGTCCCGCCCTCCCGAACCGCCATCCACGACCGTTTTTTTGGCCTGAACACCAACTTCGGAGCGGCGTGCGACTCCATCAAATTCGAAGCCCGCCACCTCGAACGCTCGCTTCAAACGGCGGCCTCCGCGCTGGCCGAGGTGCTCGACTCGAAGCTCCGCGAGTCACTGCGGGCGCGCGAGTCCGACCCGTTTCTGGAGCAGGTCGAGTCGACGCTTCGGGCCTCGCTGGCTGACGGGGAGGTCGGCCTGGATGCGTTGGCGCTGCGACTCGCCACGAGCCGTCGTACCCTCCAGCGGGAGCTCGCCTCCCGCCAAACGAGTTACCACGGCGTCCTCGATCGCGTGCGGCGCGACGAAGCCTCCAGGCTGCTCGACGGCGGGCGCCTCACCGTCGCGGAAGTGTCGGAGCGTCTGAGCTTCTCAGAGCCCAGCGCCTTCTTCCGAGCGTACCGCCGCTGGACGGGCTCTACGCCACGGGCTCGCTCGAGGGAGTGATTTTCGAGTGCCCCGGCCGTTTCGGCGCCATGTTGGCGCAAAGTGACACCTTCGTGGCACGCGAGGTCATTGGATTTTTCGGTCGCTTCGCAGAAGAGCTTCGCATGCTTTCGCGCACACGAATGCTCGGAGCAGTGGTGGCACTCATCCCGGCTTGCGACGGCGGATCCAACACCGCACTCACCGAAGTCCCTGCGCACGTCGAGCTGCTGGCGCTGGTCATCGAGGACGAGTCGGGCCTGCTGGTACATGCTACGGGTCTCGAGGAGCGTAAGGCGGACGGGACGTTTCGCTTCGAGATCCCCGAGGGCTCCTCGCGGGGGCTGAGCTCGAGCCCTTCCTTCGACAGGTCGGCGTTGACCTCGGGCGGGAGCCTGAAAGACGGGCAGCGCGTAACATTAATCGGGTTTGCGGCCGAAGAGCTCGCGAGCTTGTCGCCGCCTGAGAATCTCTCGAGTTGGCCTATCTCACCCCGTGCTCCTGGGGATCCAAAGCTACCCACGCCTGCCTGGTCCGGTACCGGAGCGTGGGGCGAAGAGATCGCCCTTCGTGAAGGGAGCGTCGGTCGAGCTTGGACCGCGAAGTGGATTTCGGACTGTCAGAGTGACCCGTGTGAGTATCAGCCCATCATGGAGACTCGTCGCATCGAGCTCCCCGGTGAGTACGAAGACGCCATATTGGCGCTCTCCGAGGGGAGCTCGGCCCTCGTCGTCTGCCGGCCCGGAGCTCTGTACCGCGTCTTCGAGAGCGGCGAGGTCCAGCGAGTGGAGAGCTCCACGACGACCTCCATCTACGGCGGCGCGATGGCACCCGATGGAACGGCCTACTTCGTTACGGTCGGTAAGCTCATGTCATGGCGCCCGGAGTCGGGATTTCGGACGGTGGCCCCCTCGAGCAACATCGACAACGACCCGAAGGTCGTCGTATCGCCCTCCCCGCCGTTCGAAGTATTCATCGCGACTCAGCGGGGTACGGTCGAGCGCTTCGATGGCACGAAGTCGGAAATCGTTCACGAGACGGATCGCGACATCGACTCCGCGTTCCCCTCTTCCATCGCTTGGGTTCCACCCTCGACGGCGGTCGCTGCCTTCACGAAGGTCGATGAGATCGTGCGTTACCGAGGAGGCGTCGTCTCGATCGATCGCGAAATCATCGCCCCTCGGTCCCTCGCTTTTAGTCCCGAGCTAGGGTTGATCGTGGGTCGAGATGCGCGCCCACCGAACAACTCCGCACTCTTCCGCTTCGACGATGAGAGCGCGACTTATCGGCTGATCGAGGATGGGCCGACCCAAGGCCTCAAGCTCGCGAGGATATGGCCGGTGGGATTCGGGCTGATACTCGGCGGAATCTCCGGCCAACTCGGCTACTACCATCCAGGATTGGGCGTCTGTAATGGCCGACCCTTCGCCGACGAGACGATCAATAGCGTGGTTCGAGTAGGCACAAAGCTCCTGATCGTCGGATTTCGTGCGACGTCGAGTGACTCGGAGACGAGCGTCTTTCTGGCCGACATATCGGCGCGCGCCACGCGACCGGAGTGCGCGCCTTGAGCTCGATACACGTCCTCGGAGTCCGTGACCATGCTGAAACCACAGGGGACGCGGAGAGAAGGCACGGAGGGCTCAGAGAGCTGCTCATTTAATTCGGGTGCAGCCGGGCCTGGATCTGAGTGCGCTGCGGGGGAGTTTGTCGAAACAAGAATAAGAATAGATAGAACGCGGCCAGGTTCCACGCCCACGTCCACGGTTTCGTCCACGCCCACGTCCACGATTGACGCTCACGCTCACGACGACCGGCGGACGTTCTTTCCCCC
>CAYXDO010000291.1:0-5372 GCA_964463485.1 uncultured Myxococcales bacterium
CACTCCGCCGATACTCTCAAACTTCAAAAGTGGCACGTCCTCGTGAACATTCCAATGATAGTATACGACGCGTTTGGACTCATGGCCAGGCGGATCTGCGCCCATTAGAATTTCGTTCATGTTTTCAGTCGAAGCGTTCACAGTTCACGGTAGACGAACCATACGCGTTCAGCCTCGGCGCAGGACTGAAAGCTGAGTTTAACTCCGCGTGCGCAGCCAGAAGAGCAACCCGAACGAGACCCACGGCGCGGCCGCCGGGCTGGCGCAGCCCGAGTCATCGCGATGGGTATGGCTCGAACCTCGCTTTCGACGTCCGCATGTCGTTCAGGGTCCGGAGCTCCGCAGCAGAGTACGCGAGCGGACTGGCTTCGGGCAGCTTCTCGGCCACGAACGCCAAGATAGTGGCGCGAATCTGGTCGGCTACCTGGACCACATCTGCCGGGCCCTCTTCGAGGCATTGATCCCACAATCCAAAGAACAATGACTTCTTCTCGGCGACCGGCAACTCGGAAACCCAGATCCGTCGAAGCTCCGCGCGCATGTTGCCGAGCGCCTCCCTCAGGTCTTCTTTACACGCGGCTCTCGCCATCGCGTCGCGCGCCGGGGCCGTTGCTTGGGCGAGCTTGCGTTTGTCGAAGGCGTACGGGTCGTCTCCGAGCGCTCGAAGGATGAGATCGTTGAGGTCGAGACGGAACACGATGTGCGGCCGGCCTTCGTCATCGATCACGATGTGAGGAGGCTTCACTGGAAATCGATCCTCGATCGTGAGCGTCCCGTCTCGAGCGATCTCGACTTCGAACTCGGTGTCGTCCGCGTGACCTCGACCGCCAGCGCGGGGCTGAATGGCGAGCTGTTCTTCTCGAGTTGGGTTGGGCGGAAGCAGGGCGACACTCGGCGGCTCGATGATCGGGGAGAGGCTCGGAGGCGCGAGTACGGATCCTGGGGCGCCGGAGTTGGGGCGCTGAGGTGTGGGTTCGAGAGTCGCGGGCGAGAGAGTGCCTTCTCCGGAGGGCGGTGAGTCTGCTTTGGTCTCGGGCGCGGCCCGTTCTCGAGGTTCTCGTTCCCGAGGTTCCCGCCGAGCGCTCGTCGCGGAGTGTCTGGCTCCTCGAGTACGCGCTGGCTCTCGAGGCTTGGCAGGGGCTTTCGGTGTCGCCGGTGGGGGCGGTGCGGTCAGCCGGATCGGAATGGCGCGGGTGGTCATGGGCGTCGGCGTCGGGGGGGGCGCGCTCGACCAGAGCGCGAGGACCGCTCCGGCATGGAGCACCACGGACGACGCAAGGGCGAGCGTTGCGCGACCGCTCGATCGAGCCAACCGGCGTATTGGAGCGCATTTGAATCGGCTGCGGCAAGGTCCACCGACCTGTTCGACCTGTTCGTACGCGATCGACGCACTCCAGTTCTCGCTGCGGTGCCACACCCCCGCGCGCTTTTTCGACCGGCGATCAGTCGAATCCGAGGAAAGCGACCTCGACGGCACTGACCTCGGACGTCTGGGCGACGACGAAGACGCCAGTCTCGGCGACGCGGACGAAGCGGATGTTGCCCGCGAGGAGGCGTCCGCGGCTGCAGAAGACGCCGCCTGGGCTGAGCTCGCCGAGGTAGCCCTTTTGAGTCCCGATCAGCGCGCCGCCGCGGAAGGTCTCGAGTGCGTCGACGGCGAAGGCGAAGATGTCTCGATCGTCGAGGTGGACCCAGTCCGCGTCGGTCCTGGTCCAGAACTCGCCAAAGCCGTCGCCGATGACGAGCTGGCCGCCTGCGAGCTCGGCGATGTTGGCGGCGCTGCTTGGCGCGTCTGGGATCTCGTGGGTGACCGTCGAGCCGCGCACCGTGATGATTTCGACGGCGCCGCCGAAGGCCGCGACGACTGATCCGTCCGCGCGTACGATCAGGTTGCCGCGGCGGGTTTTGATCGGATTTTCGGCTGAGAAGCCGTACAGGAGCTCTGCGGGGTGGGTATCGACGCGGGCGACCTGGCCGAAGTGGGTCATGGCATAGGCGGCGTTGGCGGTCCGGACGTACCAGAGCGAGCGGGTGGAGGTCACGGTGAGCCAGTCGTTCGTGACGGAGAGTTGGAGCGCCTGACCCTGCAAAGACCCTTCGACGAGCTGAGAGCCGCTCGTGAACGCGAGGCGGCCGTCGACTTCTCGGGCGGTGGCGGCGTCGAGCGAGAATCCCTGGGTATCGACGGCGTGGTGAGTACCGTCGGGGAGAATGCGTTCGACGCGGTCGCGGCCTCCGACGAGGATGGAGCCATCGTGGAGGGTCGTCGCGAAGCTCACGATCCGCGCGATCTGGAAAGGTATGCCGGTCAGTACGAAGTCATCGCTGAGGTTCGAGCAGCGCGGCCTGGGGATGGGGAGGATGAACTCAGCGAGGTCGGGAGCGCCTTCGGTCCATGGGCCGAGGGCGTCTGGATCGAGCGAGGCGGAGAAGCTGCGCAGGGCGAGGTCCGAGAGCGGGGTGTCGGTCGCGGGGTCTCCGGCGGTGAAGCGGGGGGCGAGCTCGAGCTCGGCGGGTGGGGAAGGGAGAGTTGCGATTTGTATCGTTCCGGTTGGGGGGCGGCGAGCGACGAAGCCGACGGCGTCGTAGGCCTCCACGGAGCTCGTGTCGCCGCTCGAGGTGACGAGCAAGGCCCGCTCCGAGTCGAGGAGCTCGAAGAGTTGGAGCTCATACGCGGAGCCGCAGCCGGTGAGGGCGAGGAGCCATGGGAGCGCGGGGGTGTGGCGGCCTTTACGGGAAGCGAGGCGCCGAGATGACCGCACGAGACGGCAGTACATCAGGGGATGGGGATGCTCAATCTGCATCCGCGCAGCTCATCGGCTTGCCGGCGTGGCCTTTGCGTCTCGATGGCGCTTGGCGCTGGGCCCGCCGGAGTGAGATCGAATTTCCCCGTACTCATCAAATCGCCGCTTGATTTGATCGCACGCAGGCGCAGGATTGCCTCTCTCCGCCGTCAAGCCCCCAGTGTGCACCTGCGATGTCGATGCGGTCCACTCGGAATCGGGGGCCTTCTCGGGGTTTCGCGGCGGCGGGTCGAGCATCGACCCCAGTAATCCAGACGCGTCGGCACAAGTGGATCACTTTTGGAGGCCGCCGAAGCATGAAAACGCACAGCCGTCGCCCGCCCCACTCTGTAGAATGTCCAGGTGACGCCTCTGGGCACGGAGGTCATCGGGATCGCCGAGAAGCTCCTCGCCATCCTCGATCGAGGGAGCTTCACGTCCACTTACAAATACGCGGTGTTGCTCGCGCTCATCGAGCTCTGTCTCGAAGAGACCTCGAAGTCGGGCGCTGCTCCGTCGTCCGTGACGACTCGACAAGTCGCCTCGAAGGTCGTGGCCCTCTACTGGTCTCACAGTCAACCGATCGAGGCGAACGGGGACCACAGAGTCCTCTCTCAGAACATGCCGCAGAGAGGAAAGAGCTCAATCCCCGAGGTCGTTCGAAGGATCGCCGAATTTCGAGAGGTCGCGGTCGAGGACGCCTCCGCTACGCTCGTTCGAAGTCGTCGACGCGCACCAAAAGAGTTCGAAGCCCTCCTGGATTTTGTCGAGTGGAAGCTGGCCGAAATGCCGCTCCCGAGGCTCCAGCGCATCGGGGCGCACACGGATCCCTTCCTCTACCAAATTCACTGGACGGACCAGGTTCGAAGGTCCGAATTCCTCGGATCGGAGTTCGACAACCGGATCCTCTTCGTTCCCGGCGCTGCAGAGACTCTCGTTCGACTCTCATCCCTCCTCAAACCTCTCATTCGACGCGAGTGGGCGGCGACCGTCGCGCGATTCAATGATCTCCCGACTTACCGCCTGGAGGACCAGCTCTTCGGAGTCGATCGGGTCTCTCTCACTCGCTTGCGCGACCCGCTCCTCGATCTACAGAAGAGCCGCTGTTTCTTCTGCGGTCGGGGGATGAGCGCGACGGATGCCCATGTCGATCACTTCGTACCAAGGGCGAGGCACTCCAACGATGCGATCGAGCGCTCACGAGAAGTGCAACTCCTCGAAGAGCGACTACCTCGCCGCGACACGGCACCTCGAAAGATGGGTCATTCGTAATGTCGAATGGGCCCCGACGATCGTCAGCATCGCGAACGAGTTGGACTGGGAGTCTTCACCCCACTCGACTCTCGGTGTTGCTCGAGGAATCTACTGTCGCCTCCCCGACCGAACGCCGCTTTGGCTCCAAGGAAAGACGTTTCTCGAGCTCGACGGACATGAGACGGTCCGCGTTTTCGCGCGAATTTGAGACCCTCCGAAGTCACTCTGCTACCCCTGTTCCCCGTTCCGACAAAGTCATCTGCGTCGGGAGGAATAGCAAGCGGGCTGGACTTGGGCCGCCTCTCGGCGATGATTTGGCGAGCACTCAGCTTTCGACTTCTCCTCGAGTGAGCTCGACGAAGTGTTCAAGAGTAGCCCTCAAGTCTTTCCCGCGATGGGCACCTCGGCGAGAGATTTGGTCGAGCATTGAGCGAGTGACGTCGAGCTCCTCTTCGTCGAGGACTCGGAGCAAGGCCAGAATGTCCATGGCGTCCTGGGGTCGGGCAGGCTTCTCGGAGAGCAGCTTCATGGCAAGGAGGAGCTCCGGCCGAGCGACCGGGAGCTCCAAGGTTGGCGAAAGATGCAAGAGCTGCGCGGATGCGACGACTTCCGGCTCGATCGATGAAGAGGCGAAGAGCAGGTCGATGACCGGGGGGTTGTGTCGCGGAGCGGGTGAGAGCAGACGTACCGTCGCCAACCGGCCGAGCGCGAGATTCTCGGCGGTCGCAATGATTCGGTATCCGAGGTCGATGATCAGCGCTTCGGCTTCGGCGTCACTTGCGACTCGAACTGCAAAATCGATATCCCTTGTGAATCGAGGCTCCGTTCGTGCAGAGACGGCCACCCCACCCACCAGCGCAAATTCGGCTCGGGCGCCAACAAGGTCGTTGGCCACCCGTCGAAGCGCGACCTTCAGCTTCGATCCGGCCATGTGCCGTCATCCACGTCCCCTCGTTCTGCGCCAGGCCTGTCTCTCAACCAGGCGTTGAGCCGCTCCTCCAACTGCCTTCGCGATTCACTGGGATATTCTCGGCGGAGGCGCTCGAACATCATGTCCACTCCGAAGTCGAACATGTCGAGGGCGGCCTCGAGGTTCGCAACTTCCTTGGACTTTCGACTCACGCCCACGAGCGTCTGACAGGCCGGAGTTGACGTCAAGCTCGAGCCCGACGAAGGCCCAGGATTCGACGGCGTAATCAGCCCCCACGGTTTTCGGACGGTGCCCGGCGCCGACTCGGATGTCGGACTCGGATGTCGGACTCGGATGTCGGATGTCGGACTCGGATGTCTGACTCGGATGTCTGACTCGGATGTCGGACTCGGATGTCTGAATCG
>CAYXDO010000292.1:0-5108 GCA_964463485.1 uncultured Myxococcales bacterium
TCGTGCGCGAACTTTGGGAGAAAGAGACTATAATTCCTGCCTGAACCGCCATTGCCCGAAGTGCCAGTCGCTCGCCCAGGCGACTGCTAGCGGCGACTCATCGCGTTGTGGTTCAGGATTCGACCAGGCCAGGCGGGTTCGTTCACGAGGACACTCCTCTGCTCGCGGAGCTTCTCGCCAACTGCGTGAACCATCGCTCCGCTCGGGCTGAACGAGTAGAGGTTGCCTTCTATCGCGATGACTCGGTCAACCGTGAGGTCTTCACGGGAGAACAGTCCCCACCAGCGATTCGGTCGGCCGCATTCCGTGGTGTCGAGTCGACGGCAGGCCTGCTCGAAGTGGCGCTTGTACATCGTGGCGTGGTTGACCTTTCCAAGCGATCGAAAGCCACTCTGGGTATCAACGTGGTACGCAATGAGCCCCCAGAAATTCTCTCCGCGCCACGGAAGGGCGAGTGTCTTCGTTTCGGGCTCGTACATGAAGGCGTGGTGGTCGCTTTGGGACTCGCTCGTCGAGCCGGCATCGAGCTTCTCGTGGTGAACTCGGCGAGGTGAGCGAAGGTCGCCGACGTCGAAGATCTGCATATGGAATCCGGTGGCGCGCCCGCCCGCGTCCGCGTCCTGACCGATCGCGAGCAAGTGGTCATCTCCCAGTGGGTGAAGGTAATTCGAGAATCCTTCGACCTTCAGCTCACCGATGACGGTCGGCCGTTCGGGGACGGATAGGTCGAGGGTATAGAGCGGGTCGGTCCGCCGGAAAGTCACGACGTAGCCTCGGTGGCCCATCATACGCACGGCAAAGATCCGTTCGTTGACGCCCATGTTCTCGAGCGCGCCCACCGTCGCCAAGCGGTCCTGCTGAGTGCGGAGAACATAGAGGTTGTTGCTCGCCCACCCATCCGACGTAGCGACGCGCAAGTTGCCCGCATGCTCACTCATCGCGAACTGATTGAGGAGATGACCTCTGACCGCGCCGCTCGCGACGAATCGAGGTGCGCCACCGCGCTCGAGCGAGAACTTCCGGATGAGGCTCGAGGTCTGCCAACCCGAGGTGGGTTGGGCTGCGTCTGCAACGTAGAAGGAACTCTCCGAGGCATAGACTTTAGACAGCTCAGTATAGCCCGTCGTTGCGGCACCGACGATGCGGTCGCGACGTTCGAGGTCGACTTGGACGAGGTTCAGGAGGCTAGACCCTTGGGCCGAACGATCCGAATGGAGGTCGCGGCACGAGTACATCGGAGCCGAGCCCAGCTGATCGTGAGCACGCGGCAGGCCTGGGTCGTCGTGGAGGAAGCGCGCCCATCGAGGCTGGAGGGCGTCGAAGACCGATTCCACCGAGAGGTCTCGATCGGAGCTTTGCACGATCTGCCGAATATCCGAGCGGAGGGAGTTGGGGAGACTCAGAGCGGGGCTGGTGGTCGCCAAGTACAAGCGACTTCCAATGAGCCGCGACTCCACGAAGCTCCCATCGACGGTGCTATCACGAGCGGGTTGGGGATGAGTAGGGTCGCGCACGTCGACCAGGAGAACTCGGACGACCGATCGGTTGGAGGCCTCGCCGTCGGGACCATACTGTGTGTCATTTCCAGGCAGGATCAGCGCGATGAAGTCACCGTAGAGGTAGATCTGTTCGACCTTGGCGCTCGGATCGCGCGAGACCACGTGGCGGCCGACGAGCTGCGTCTCGTCTGCGGGCCAGGTCTTGTAGATTCGAAGCTCGTTGCGGCATCCCGCCTCGCGGCCGTTTCGACTGCAGCTGACGTGGTAGACGTGGCGACCGTCCGTCTTGACGATGTCGCCTTCGTCGACACTCTGCTCTTGAGTGTTGGTCCTGGAGTACGAGCTTGGCCCCTCGGTGGCTTCGTCTTTGGTTCGCAGTCGAGCGCCGGCCGCTTTTCCAAGGTCTGCCTTCTTCCCCACCGAGTTATCGGCGCTCTTGGATTTGAGGCGGCTTCGCGGTGCGGCTTCGGCCGAAGGGGTGCTGGCGGCGGCGGGGGCCTGAGCTCTCCGCGGGTCCTGGCGCGGCAACAGCTTGTCCCAGAGGGAGTCTGATTCGGGCTCGACGGGCGCAAGCTCAGCGCGGAGGTTTGCCAACTCGGCGGCGACGAGCTCGGTCGAAACAGTACGACACGAGGTCTCGCTGCGGGCTTCAGCGGCCGGGGATCGGTGCGTAGCCAAGAGAGATGCGGTGAGGAAGGTCGTGAGCAAGATCGAGCGGTTGGAAGGGATTCGAGGGATTCGGGGCGTTCGCATGGACTACTTCAACGGACGGACCGGTCTGACGATCTGGAAGTTTTTGAAGATTTTGAAGGTGTTCGGTACGCGCGCCCCGAAACAGGGAGATTTCGTCAAGTGCCGAAACGCGATCGCAGCATCGACTCCGGCGATCCGGGGAGCATGGCGCTCGAGGAGGCGAGCTTTGAATCGATGAGGATTTCGAATGCGATACCTCCTGGGCGGGCTCGCAGCGAGGAGGGTGCCCTGGAAACGCTAGGTTTCATCAAGCTCCGAACGACGGGTGACTTAGTTTCGTCCACCCAAGGTCGCGAATTCGAGTGTGCTGCTCGCTGAGCCTCGGACCGCGCTGCTTCATGTTCCGTTCAGGTCGCCAAGTGAGCACGAGGAGCGCTCGCGGGCCGAACGGTCAGGGTGATTGCACACTCGGGTCCGCGCGGAAGTCGGCATGGCAACCCTGGCAGCCGATCATGGCGGTGGCGAGGCCGGCGGCGACCTTTGCGACGTCGTTTTGGCGGCTCCCTTCGACCATGACGGCGAGGCTCCCGTGAAACGCTTCGTCGAGCGCTCGGAAGCGTTCGACTTGGTCGGGATTTTTCGGGAGCTTGTATTCGCCTTCGAGCGATTTGTGAGTTGCTTCTTTTGCCATGTGAACTCGGTGGAGCTCGTGCTCGAGGCCCCTGACGTCGCCCCGGCCGATTCCGTCCACCGCCGTCTTCATTGCGTCGGCGAGCAGTCTCATCTCGGCCTGAACGGCGTTCTTCGGTGGCTCGAGCTTGGTCGGCGTTTCGTGGGCCGCGTGGGGTGCCGCTCTGCACCCCAGCATGACCACGAGGACGCTCGTGTACACGGTTTGGATCGGACGAAATCTCATGATGGCTCCATAGGGGCAGGTCTGGTTTTTGGACGTGATTCTTCGAGGTGCGGTCGGGGGTGCGCGGGGACGGTTGGTTGGGGGGTCGAACATGATCACGGAGATCGAGCAGGGCGCGTGCCAACTCCGAAGGCATCGCTCGCTCGGCCAGCGCCAGCTTACTCGTTCCAAAGTCGAAGCTCCACAACGGGACACGCCGACACATTGGCCAGGCCGTCCGGGCTTCCTCGCTCGTCGTCTCGACACCCGAAGGACGTATTCGGATGCCTTCTCGTGCTTCTGCCGCTACATTGCCGCCTGGCTCGACGATGCGAAGGGTGAGTCACTCGATCTCGGCGACGCTCGTCGCCAGCCTGGAGATCGTCGCTTCGGGTTGCGTCTCAGGGCAGTCAGTCGACTCGCTCCCAACGGAGGGTCACGTCTCGATGGTGCTTGGCGCGAGCCTGGTGATCGAAGGGGCCGAACCCAGGATCCAAATCGAAGGAATCGACTTGTCAGAGCCTCGAGCTCCGAGAAGGTTCCCGGTGCAAACCGAGCTGTACGCCTGGCTCTATGACGAGCCCCTCGAGAAAATTGGGGCCCACCTGGGATCGATCGATGTTCACGAGGGACCTTGCCCGCTGCCGGAACCCGCTTCTCCGTTGGTTTGGGGCGAGGGCTCATGGGTTCCGGACAAGCTGGGCAGCTCACTGCTGGCGACGGTGCAGACACCGGAGCTCTACGCTGGATGTTGTGCCAAAGACCCATGTCGAGCGTGTTCGCTCTTCGACTTCGACGCCTTCGACCTCGGCGTTCGCGCTGCTACTCGGCTCATTGCCCCATTGCCATCGGGCCGGTTCCTCGTCGTCGCGGAGGATTCGAGCCTTCACGTCATGGCTGAGTCTTCACTCGAGCATACCGGGTCCCTCGGACCCTGGTCGCTCACGGCCGCGGCCGTGCGAGGCGACGAAGCCTTTCTCGGTGCAACCATGGGCGCGGTGACTCAGATACTTCGGATCGATTCGTCCCGAGTCGCGTCCGAGTCGCTTCGGGGATCGAGCTTGGACGGGCTGGCGGAGCCGCTGCTGACCCACCCATCGACCACCGCCATCGACGCGATCGCGGTCTCGGCGGCCGAGTCGACGCTCGAGGTCTTCGTAGCGAGAGAGGGACGGGCCTTCGTGCTCCAGGGGGGTGAGTTGGTGGCGCTGCCGGCCCCGAGCGTCGTTCGCGCGGCGGTCGAACAGCACGAAGTCTGGTGGTCGATGGCGTGGATGGGACCGGGGCGGGCCGTGCTCGTCCAAAACGGAGCCGTCTACGACGACCTGCCCTATGTCACCACCAACCCTGACCGTCCGAGAATCCGACTTCCGTGGCTCAACAACAACGGAGCTAGGGGTCTGCGCAGGGCCCGACGGTTGGACGACGGGCGTTTTTTGCTGCTCGCACGGCAAGCCGAGCGGGCGATCGTGTTCGGGCAGCATGAAGGCGATCGATTCGCTCGTGACATCGACGAGTCTGCGATTCAGCACCACTCGTTTCACGAGATCGAGTCGTTTGCCGACGGTCTCTTGATCTTCGGCGAAGACGGAGTCACTCAGAAGCTCCCGACGGATGTGCCGACCTGCCCGCGGATTCCGATCACCTTGAGCTCCGAAATCGCATTCACGGGCAGTCACTGGACTCAGGTCGCGCGGTCGGACGACGTGTTCTTGCTTGGGGGAGAGGCCCCCGACGAAGATCATCAGGCGCTCGTCGTTCGAGCCCGCCCGCGGACCCCGTGAGCCGTAGTCGGGTGGCGACGCACGCTCTGTATTCGGTTTGCGAGTCGGAAGTCGGAGTCGGAAGTCGCAGTCGGAGTCGGAAGCCGGAGTCGGAGTCGGAGTCGGAGTCGGAGTCGGAGTCGGAAGTCGGAAGTCGGAAGTCGGAGCCGGAAGTCAGAGTCGGAAGTCGGAGTCGGAAGTCAGAGTCGGAAGTCAGAGTCGGAAGTCAGAGTCGGAAGTCAGAGTCGGAAGTCAGAG
>CAYXDO010000292.1:5208-5321 GCA_964463485.1 uncultured Myxococcales bacterium
TCGGGGGTCGGAGTCGGAAGTCAGAGTCGGAAGTCGGAGTCGGGGGTCGGAGTCGGGGGTCGGAGTCGGAAGTCAGAGTCGGAAGTCAGAGTCGGAAGTCAGAGTCGGAAGTC
>CAYXDO010000293.1:0-5237 GCA_964463485.1 uncultured Myxococcales bacterium
GACGCTGACGCTGACGATCTGACGCTGACGCTGACGCTGACGCTGACGCTGACGCAGACGCTGACGCTGACGCTGACGCTGACGATCTGACGCGGACGCAGACGCTGACGCAGACGATCTGACGCTGACGCAGACGATCTGACGCTGACGCAGACGCAGACGATCTGACGCTGACACTCCGACGCTGACGCTGACGCTGACGATCTGACGTCTGGCGCTGACGCAGACGATCCGACACACGACGATCTGGTGTTCGAGACGCATACGAACGTCACGAGTTGGGCGACTTGCTCTTGGCTGACGTCGTCAAGCGCTGCCGGCCAAGGCTACACTGCAGGAATGACTCGCTTCGTCGTCTTCGGCGCTGGCGCCATCGGCGCCGCGATCGGGGGTCGCCTTTTCGAACGAGGCGCGGACGTGCTCTTCGTGGCTCGAGGTGATCACGGCCGAGCGCTCCGCGAGGGTGGCCTCGTGCTCGTAGACGCCGACGGAGCCCGCACGCTCGCTCCCAAGGTCATCCTCGATCCCGCCCAGCTCGAGCTCGAGCGACAGGATGTCGTGTTCCTCGCGGTCAAGTCCCAGCACACCGACCACGCCTTGAGAGTCTTGGCCGAGAAGGCTGTGTCGACGATCGTTTGTGCTCAAAACGGTGTAGCCAACGAACCCAAGGCCGCGAGCCTCGGGGTGCGCGTCTACGGAATGATGGTCTTCTCGCCGGCAACTCGGCTCGTGCCGGGGCGAGTCGAGGTCTTTTCCAAGCCCTTGGGTCTCAATAGGCTGGGCGCGTGGCCGCGCGGGCGCGACTCACTTTCAGGCCTTCTGTCCGAACGGCTCGGCGAGGCGGGCTTCCCGACCGAGGAGACCGATCGGATCGACTCATGGAAGTACGGCAAGCTCCTCTCCAACTTGGGCAATGCAGTCCAGGCTTTGTGTAGACCTGCGGACGACGGGTCCAAGGTCGTCGAATGGGCGGTCGCCGAGGCCGAGCGATGTTATGCGGGGCTTGGGATCGAGAGCGTGCCCCTCGAGCGAATCCGGGAGCTCGCGTCGCGCCTCACGCTCATTGCCATCGACGGCCGAGTGCGCGGCGGCGGCTCGACGTGGCAGAGTCTGGAGCGGCGGAGCCCGTCGATCGAGACCGACTTCCTGAACGGTGAGATCGTGAGAATGGGAGAGTCGCTCGGGATCGAGACACCCGTGAATCGTCGGCTCGTAGAGCTCTCGCGGATCGCCGTCGAGGGAGGTCTGGGTCCGGGCTGCTTCTCGGTCGCGGAGCTCATGCCATGAGTCTCGGTGTCCGTGCTAGCTCAGTCCGGCCAGAGCCAGGTGACGAGGCTGGTGGCAGCAAGGGTCGCGGCGGTCGCGAACAAGATGTTGGCCAACCGAGCGTTGCTCTCCGACGAAACTTTGAAGGGACTCACGTCGGCGTCCGAACCGATCGTCGAGCGATAGGCCTCGGCGTCGTCGGCCGCGTTGATCCCCGCGACGATTCCGCCGGTAAGTGCGACCATTGCGGCGCCCGAAGCCGCCAGCGCAACGATGGGCTTCCAGGGTGAGGACCGAGTCGGTTCGTCGATGAGCTCGAGCTCTCGGGACGTGCGATAGCCGTCGAAAAAAGCAGGACCGAAGGGCACCGCGAAGAGTCCCTTCTGAAAGATCGACTCCTCGCTGCCGCGTGCGACGGTGGTGGGCTTCGAACGAGGGAAGCGGGTAGCAACGGCGCGCGACGAGCCCACGATGGGAATTCGGACCTCGCTTTCCGCGGTCCTGAGATAGTATGTGCTCGAAGGAACCAAAGTGACGGAGACCTCGCTGTCGTCTGACGCGTTCATGTCGAGAAACCGGACGCCTCTGGCGTCCTCGAGCCAACTCCGTCCCGCCAAGGTCGCCGGTATCAGGAGAGTGGGCGCATTCGCGGCGAGGCTGCGATCGAAGAGCGGCTCCTCGAGGTGCAGACGCGGCGCGTGTGCGAAGATCGCGAGACGCGCGCGTGGATCGCTCACGTTTCGGTTCGCGGCGGCCACGAACGCCTGGACCTCCTCATAACTCACTCGAGCGTCTCCGTTGACGTCAGCCGCCCCAGCGAGGGCCGAGCGAACTTCGTGGCTGAAGACTCCTGAAGCGAATCTCGACCACTCGTGGACCTCGGCGGCCTTCGACGTCGAGACGAGAAAACCGGTGCCCGGGTATCGATCCGGATCTTCTCGCCCGAGGAATTCCAAGAGCGCGGCGTCTTCGTCCGCGCCTCCTCGGCTCTTCACCATGAAATACGCGTTGCAAGCGTCCACGATGATGTGATTGACCGTCGCCGGGCTTCGCGAGACGACGTGCTGGAACAAATCAGAGCGAGTGAATCGCTCCCCCACCAAGTGCACGTAACCCTCCCCGTCGTCGCCGATCGACCCGTGGCCCGCGAACACGAAATAGAAGGTCGTGCGGACGCCGCGACCGCGGGCGGCCTCGATCTCTGAAAACGTGGAGTCCAACGCTCCGAGGAGCTCCTTTCGGGTGGGGACCCGGGCGATTTCGGCAATTTCCGGAAACAGGCGCTGAGAGCTCGGGTCGAGGACCGTGAGGATGGTGACTTTCTTGGAAGTCAACGCCAGCAACTCGTACCAGCGCGCGCCATCATCGTCGGCATACTCGAGTTTGGGTAGGGAACCGTCGAGACTATTCGTGTTCGACACGACGACAGCGAACGACTCCGACGGTGGGGCCGGGTTCTGAAGGAGGAGCAAGAGCGCGGTCGCGCTCACGGTCGAACCTCCAACCTCATCACCCGAACGAATCCGTCCGGCCGATCGCCAGCGGGTGCGCCAAGCGGGACTGCCGCGAGGGCCTTTTTCGACTCCGCGAAGATGAGTACGAGCTCGAAGACCCCACCTGGCCATGCTTCGACATCGTAAGGTTGACCCACTGGGCTGCTTCCAGGCTCCACCTCCACGGTGAAGAGCTCCCTCGGAGGACTCGTCGAGTCCAAACCGCGAACCACACCTCGGACCCAGCGAACGGGCGCGGACGACCCCGGGGACACGGAAGCCACGAGCCTGACGCGCTCCCCGACCGTCACTTTGCCATCTCCCGACAAGTCGCGAATCGTAGGCGGCGGGCCACCCGCCACGGCGAGCGCTCTCATTCCGACCGACGAAAAGAGCTGCTCCGGCTTGCCTCGCGCAATCCACTGCTCCTCGTCGTCTCGAAGCGAAGTCAACACCGGCACGACCACGACCGCGATCGCGCAGGCCGCCGCAGCGATCGTCCAGGCCAGCCAACCCCGTGGCTCCGGCTTGGAGCCATCCAAGAGGACTCGCCGCTGAACTCGGTCCACCGCGCTCAACGAGACTCCCGATGCGTAGAGCGCGGACTCGGCGCTCGCGTACCGCTCGTACATGCGCTTGCACGACTCACAGGCACGAACTTGGTCCCGTATGGACGACATCTCCGCCGCTCCTAGATCTCGGGTGAAATAGGCGCGAACGCGCCCCTCGTGACTTGCCCCGTGAGTATCGATTGCGACCATCGTCATTCTCCTCAGCGACTCCGGATGAGCCGAAGCCAACCGCCCTCGTTGGCCTCGAACCCAGCGAAATAGCCGCGTTCCTTCATGAACTCGAAAAACGTCGTTCGAATCCTTTTCTCCGAAGTCTTGACCTTCGACGCGGAGAGCCCCGTTCGGGTGGCGATGTCCTTGTGTTCGAGCTCTTCCTCGAACCGTAGCCGATAAATCTCTCGCTCACGACCGGGCAGCTCGTCCCTGAAGCGCTGCACCAATCCCGCGAGCTCCGCAGACTCGGCGTCCACCTCTGGACGACCCGTCGCGGGGCCCCGACCGAACCTCGGATCGCCCGCCGGCTCACTCTCCAGATCGGCGGGCTCTTCGGAAAAAGACTCGGTGAGCGCCCGCTCCTTGCGCCGAAACTCGTCGATCACGTTGTTGCGACTGATCGTGAACAAGTAGGCCCGATAGGGGCTGAGTCCGTCGTAGCTCATCCGAGCGTTCTGGGCGAAAGCGCGGGAGAAGGTGTCCTGGAGCCGGTCCTCCAAATCGAACGCGCTCGAGGCTCCTCGAAATCGACAATTGCGACCCTCTGCCCGGAAGCTGAAGCCCGCCCGCAAAAACACGGCGAGCGGCGGCGCGTATTGGCGGTATACACGATCCAATGCCACTGCCTCCCCTCGACGAAACGCGTCGAGCAGCTTGCGATCTTCGACGAGCAGCATTTGAACCCGCGTTGCCGTACTCTTCGCGAGTGCGGCCTTGCTTCCCTACTACGGATCTCCGGGTCGCCGGAGCGATCGCGGCTTGTCTTTTTCTTGGCTGCTCTCCGAACCTCGACCGGGCCGTGGGTACCCTGAGCCTGCTGGTTCATGTCGCCGTACCTGCAGACTCCGTCGCCGTCCACGTACGCGCGGGCTCGGCAGGACTCGACCGAACGCTGCCCGGAGCACCCACCGTGGACCTTCTCCTCGAAGGCCTCCCCGTTGGACCGAGCTCGATCGAAGCCAAGGCGCTAGCCGGGAGTGTCGTGCTCGCTTCGGACTCGCGTACGGTCGAAATTCAACCCGGCACCAGCACGTCCCTGGAGCTACGTTTGGGCCATCTTGACGCCGGATCGGTCGACGCAGCCTCCGACTCCGGCGTGCATGACTCCGGCGTGCATGACTCTGGCGCGCATGACTCCGGCGTGCATGACTCCGGGCCCGCGGACTCCGGAGCTCGGGAGGCGCGAAGCGGCAACCTGCGTTGCTGGTTCCGCATGATCCGCGAAGACACGATCGTCGGATCGGAAATCAACCGAGTCAGCGACGAGCCCGTAGAGGGCTTCACGAGTTTCATCTCCAACGCGCGTGGGTTCCTGGGAAGCGATCCAAGCGAGGTTCAAGCCCGCGTCGTCGAAGTCGAGCTCGACCGCAATGTCGAGAATGTTCCGAGCCTGGGTGACTTGTTCTCCGGCGAAGTCACCGTCTTCGCGGTCGTCGGCTCGTCCGAGGTTCGCACCACGCTCGCCCGCGGATCGGTCTCGGGAAATCGATCGCTGCTCACTCCGACCGCGCTCCCCGTCGGACCCCTCCGGGAGCTCCTGGGGGGCGATCTGAAGCTGGGCCTCCGCGGCTCGACGATCTGGACACGCGACGATCAATTCGAAGCAGATCTGAACGTCTGGGTAGATTGGGCGGCCCAGGAATAGTCTCTTTCTCCCAAAGTTCGCGCACGATCTGGCAAGACTTTGGACGCG
>CAYXDO010000294.1:0-5165 GCA_964463485.1 uncultured Myxococcales bacterium
AGCCGCCGCATCGTGTCCTCGACCACGTCCGCCGAATCAGATTCGAGCGCCTGCACGCACGCTGCCACGGCCGGCCGATAGCTCGAGAGACTTCGGACGAAGACTGCGTTGGCGAGGGTCTGGCTCGCCAGCGCCCTCTCGGTCAGGGCATAATCGGTGTCCCGCCTCGAGAGCTCCGCGATCCACCACAGCCGCGCGAACGTGTTGCTGTCCGGCCTCGTCCCGATCGACCAGAACCGACTCTTCATTGTCGCCATCGACCGCACCTCGAACCGATGTCGCACCAACTCCGGCCGCACGATCACGGCGAGGAATCGCCAGACGCCCGGCTCCGAGGCCGACCTCCGAGACAGGGGCAGGTTCCGGTGAATGATCGGCGCGAAGCGTCGATCGAGCTCGCCGGCGTACGGCGCGGTCGCTGCGATGACCTCATCCAGGGCGCTCGCGAGCGGCGCGGTGTCGAGCTCGAACCCACAAGGCGCCACGAGAGTAGACCAACTCGTGGGTTCCAACCGAGGCAGGCTCCCGACGATGAGCTCCTCGGTGACGAGCCGCTTCCCTTCGGGCAACAAGAGCGCGAGCTTCATCGCGACTCAATCCTCGGCTTCGACCATTCGGGCAAGGTGAGTTGCCAGGGACGAGTCCTCCTGCACGGCTCTGTCCAGCGCTCCGAGCAGAGTCGGCAGCTCCCCGCGACTCGTCTCCTCCGTGAGGACGTGCAAGCGCGTCTCCTGATCCGAAACGGCTGGCAGGATCTTCGGCAGCCACATGCTCAGCACTTGATCCTCCCATGAGTAGCTCGTCTCTCCGGCGCGGGTGAGATCGGAGGCCGCTCGCACGAAGAGCTGCGCCCACACGCCTTGAGTGATCATGTCGAACACGACGTCCCGCACCGAAGCGCGAGCGCCGCGCGTGGCGCGACTCATCAGCACCTCCGCGACGCCCTTGTGGCGGGCATTCAGCCACAGGATCGGGCTCGGCTGGTCCAGGTCCAGGTGGTAGACGATGTCAGCAGGGACAGCCGGGAGCTTCTCGAAGTCCTCGAAGCGGATGTCGAGGAACTGACCTTCGACGCGTCGCTCCCGATCTGCCCGGAGAGACCAGGGGCGCCCGCCAGCGAGCCGCTCTCCTCTTGCGGCGGCATAGTCGCCCTGGAGGCCGGACCGAGTCCTCACGAGAAAGGGTACGAGCTCGACCAACCCACGGAGGTCCTGTCTGGAGAGGTGAACGGCAAAGGAGCTCGGCGCCGCCGCCGACAGCGGCGCGAGCGACGAGCGACGCAACCGTGTGGCCGGACATCGAATACACAAGGCCAACCTCCCGGGCGGAGACTCACGCTCGGACTCCGGAAAGCAACTCTCGATCGTTCCGGGCGCGAGCGTCGCGCTCAGCTCGAGCTCCGCCGCCTCGAACTCACGACCCGAGAGATCGACCGTTCGAGCCTCCGCGTCGACCTCGATTGGATCTCCGTCCGCGAGCGCTCGGGTCAGGTCCAGCACGACGCCCGACTTGGCATACCGATAGGGCAGAAATCGCTCGACCTTCGTTCTGACCGCCGTCGGCCGCATCCTCACTCACCCATCCCGAGGTCGAACACCCGCCCGGTCACCTCGAGCGCCAGCTCGCCGCGACCTTCCCGGGGCAGGGGCGTGCTCGCGCCGATGAACCGGAGCTGAGTTACGCCCTGGACCTTCACGCGCCCGCGCCCGTCCTCGATTCGGGCTTCGACCGCGGGCGTGATGGCTCGCTTCGCCTTGCGGCGGGCGGGGGACTCTTCGATCAGCTCGCTGAGGCGCTCGATGGCTATGTCCTCGATGGGTTGTCCGTCCTCGCCGACTTCACTGAGCCTGATCTCGGCTTCGAACCGATCTCCCTTCACCACCGGCTCTACCTGACCCTCGAAGATCCATCTTCCGTCTGCGTAACACGCGTTCAACTCATGAAATCGAAACGCGCTCGGAGACCCGCTCGCGCTCCCTTCCCTTCCGCCGATCGGAAAACGCTTTCGCAGAGCGTCCGGGCCACGTGTCCCTTGGCGGGGGCGGCGAGCCACGATCTCTCGAAGAGTCTCCGAGAGCCTGGCCCACAACCCATCGAGCGCCTTGTTGTAGCCAGGTTTGTACAGCTCCTTGAGCTTCGGTGTCGAAATCCACTCGTCGTGGCCGGGCGGCTCCGCGGCGCGCAAGAAGCGCTCGACCCTCAGATCGTCCTCCGACGATCCGCGAGCGGTCCCCGCGATCAATACGGCGTGGAATCGGCGCTGCGCGACCACGAGGCTGCGCTTGTCGAGGTACCGCACGACCATGCCCGATCCCCGGAAAGCGGCCACGTGAGACACCAAGGAGCCCCTTCGATCCGAAGCTCGCTCGTCCTCTTCGTCGGAGCTCAAACGAACGGCGAGCGTCACTACACCCGGTACCGCGGACTTCGCGCCGCGCTCGGCAGGGATCTCGAACGCGAGGTCTCGGACTACGAGGTCATCGTCGGTGAGTCGCCGTCGGGCGGCCTCCGCCGCGACCAGGAAGTCCTCGATCGAAGGATCGGCGTGAGGCTGCACTACGCGCACACCCTCGTGAGTTTGGATCTCGACGCTGAGCGGAGCGCCCGTCACACCGGCCAAAGCGGGCCAGAAGCTCCGCGCCGCCGCCGCCTCGAGCGCTGCCGCGAGCTCGGAGGTGGACCGCTCCGTGTCGGACGCCGGATCGCGGAAGCCCACGATCCCGATGGTCGTGCCGGCTTCCTTCGGGCGAGAAATGCCCAGCCGCTCGGCGAGCGCCTCCGCGGCCTCGTCCCAGACCGACTCTGCACGATCCCCACGACCTCGGATCGTCACCGCGCGGCCGAACCAACCCGATCCAGAGAGCTCCGCCCGGCCGAGGTGATGTGATGGCAGCTCCACGCGCCCGATCAACCGGGGCCCGCCCGCGCGGGGGATGGGTTCGGACAAGTGAGAGTTGAACAACACCGTTCGCAGCCCCGAGAAGGCCCACAAAACCGATTTCCCCAGGCCGAAGCTCCCGCCCGCGCTCTCGTGCGATTTGTGACTGAACAGAGTGTCCTTGGTCAGCGCTCGAAAGTGTGAGTCTCCCTCGGACTCCTCGCCGACCAGGCCGATCGTCCCGCGGTCCTCGATGGTGAGCAGCAACAGCCTACGACTGCGATCGAGCTCCGAGAGCGCATCCGAGATAGAACGGCCGCCGCGCGTGGCCGCCGCCGCGTCGAGGTGAGCGCGCAAGCCATCCCACGACAGCGACGAGAGGAATGACTCCAGCTGGTCTCCGGTCAGCTCGACCAAGCGAAACACGACCTTCGGGGCCAAGTCGGTCCCTCCGCGGAGCTGGTTTCGTAGCGCCTGATCGTTGGCGTTTTGAATGACTTCCCGGACGAACGCTCCGAGGTCGTGTTTGAACACGTGCTCGGACGGATCGCCGCCGCGTCGGGCTCCCGATGGCGGCAAGTGATCGAACACCCAGCCTACGTGTTCGGTCATTCACCGCTGGTTTCGAGGCTTCCGCGGCAAAAGGCAAGGGCTTCGCGGCCAGGGCCCGTGGCCTCTCGCCGATCGACTCGCCATTCTGACTTGATCTCTTCCCAGACCCTCCTCGGGGATCCGATCGCAGTCTCGCGGTTGGCCCCGATTCCCTTCCGGTCCGGCGCGAAGTAGGGTGTCGGTTCGATGCGTGAGCTCGCGATCTTGTGCCCGATGCTCACTTGCGCCTGCACGGGCACCCAGATCGTCGAAATCGACTCACCCGAGCTACCCGAAGGCACTCAGTCGCTCTTTGTCCTGTTCGAAATCGGCGGCGACCGAGTCGCGTTCGCCATCGAACCAGGTACTGACTCCGCAGACCTGCCCACGTTCAACTCGGACTCACCGGACGGCGACGTCGAGCTGATCGCCTCTCCGCGCCCGCGAACGATTCCGGTCGGGCCGATCGCGCGAGGGTCCGGCGAATTCACGACGAGCCTCGCGGAGCTCGCGGGATCAGAGGCGTCTTCGTGGCGCGGACGGATTCGGCAAGGATCCTTCGATGGGTTTGAGCCCAGCCCCGGCCGGATGAGTACGGCACGGAGTTTCTTGCTGAGTTTCGAGTCGCCGTGCCCCGAATTCGTCGTCCACGTCCTGAGCTCCGACGAAGTCCTCACGGGGGCCATCGTCCCGTTCGACGAGGCCTCGGCGATGGCCGTCTCCACCGCGGGCGTTCTGCGCGTGACCAAGGGTGGGTTTGCGCCCCTCCCGGAGGTCGGCCCGGTCCGGGCCCGAAGCGGCGTGCGGCTCGCCGACGGACGATGGGTGTTGGTCGCCGACGACGATCGGATTTGGGTAGGGAGCCTCGAGAGCGGGTTCGACTTGGTTCCCTTTGCGGAGCCTCGAGATCGCGGCGACCCAGGTTGGTCCGTGGTGACCGGCGAGGACCGAATCGCGTTTCTCACGACCGCGGGCTGGGTCATGACCTTCGATGTCCGAACGAGCTCCCTCGCCGTCGTCGCCAACGAGCCGCTCGTGCGCGTGGGCTCCGAGGTGCGCGGCTGGGCTCGCTCACTCAGCTTCGACGGCGGCCGCCTCGCGACGACTTATGTTCACCGGCCCACGGTCGAGCTCTACGACGCGGAGCGCAAAGGCTCGGCGTCGACGACGATCGAAGAAGGAGTCGGAGTGGCTACCTCGACGTGGGTCGAAGGGCTCGGCCTGGTGGCGGCCCTGGCCGGCTCGGGTCGCGCCGCCCGGTTCGACAGTGACCTCTGGGCCCTCCTCGGCGAGGCCGATCGAACCCCAAACCAGTTCGGCATCGGCGCTTGTGTCATGTCACCGCTCCACTCCGCGGCGGCCGAAGGCGAGCCAATCCCCGGCTTCATCATCGCCGGGACCGGAGGCTGGGTGCTGCCTTACGTGGATGGGTACGGCTTCTGTGAGGCGGTACCAGTTGCGCGGGAGGCGATTCACCGCGTTGTCCCGGTCGGAGACGACTATTTGCTCAGCCTGGACGTCCCCGCCGGTGAAGACGACCGACACACCTTGGTGTGGCTCGAGCGAGCGCGCTGAGCGACTTTACTGCTCCTTACTGCTCCTTCATAGGTGATCACTTTAGAGGCAGGATAAGGATCGCGAGGCAGGATTAGGATCGGGCACGGGCACGGACGGGCACGGGCACGGGCACGAAGTC
>CAYXDO010000295.1:0-5138 GCA_964463485.1 uncultured Myxococcales bacterium
CCGCGTCCTCTGTGGTTTCAGCGTGGTCACGAACTTCCACGGACGTGTACTTAGTACAGGTCCCCGCAAATTCGTGACCATTGGAGAAACCACAGAGAGCACAGAGCCGAAGCCCACAGAGCACACAGATGATGGAATGAGCACTTCTCTGTGTCCTCTGTGTCTTCTCTCCGCGTCCTCTGTGGTTTCAGCGTGGTCACGAACTTCCACGGACGTGTACTTAGGGCCCGTCAAAGAATTACCGGATCGACTTGGCCTCCGATGGCTCTGGAGGATCCCCAGCGTCGCCTTGGGGCAGTAGGATACGGGGCCGGTGCTTCAGCTTCCAGCGTAACCGATGGCGAAGGCCGTCGACAGCCTCGGAGGCCGGCCGGCTCGGACCAGAAAAAGATGGCCACTGTGAAGACGGCGAGGTCCACGGCGCTTCGTGCTTCGGCGTGGATAACGTCTGCGAGCGCTAGAAAATCTGATTCCAAGATCTGAGTCTTGTTCTCTCGTCCGCGCCTGCGCGGCCGCAAATCGGGCACTGGCACGGGCTTCCATGATTCGATTGTCGACGGTGAAGGCGAGGACCGCGGGGATCGTTCTGCGGATCATGAGGGAGGAACAAATCCGAGTCAGGATTGGCGCGCGAAAATTTTCAGCCGTCCGAGTAAGGCTGGAGCGTCAGCGAGACGTAGCAATCCTTCGCCCTGCCGACGAGGTAGCTCCCACCAAAGTCGCCGCCCTCCAGCAGCCGCACGCTCGAGAGCTTGCTGAAGTTGGCCTCGACGGTCGCCAAGAACGGCGCGATGTCACCCATCGAGCCTTCGATCTCGTACCCTTCGAACGCCGCCTTCGCTTTGCCGAGGAAGCTCTCGATCGCCGCGGCGCCCCTGAGCGTCGTGAGCTCGAGCTTGGTCTCGTACTCAGTCCACGGCGTCCCGTCGTGCTGAGTCACTCCGGCCATCACCTTCGCGAGGCTCGTCATCCCCGTGAGGACGACGGTATTGGTGTTGACGCCGTTGTCGCCGCTTTCGTGCCACACGGGCATGGGATCCGCGCCGATCGCCGCGACGATCTCGGCCGACGTCGGACGGCTCGATCCAGACGACGGCGGCGTGACGGGTGCCGCGCCTCCGGCCAACATCTCCGCGCGCACGTCGAGCGCTTTCTTCCGGAGGCTTGGGTCGTAGATCCGATTGGCCTCGGCCTCGCTGAGCGTCCCCTTGCCACGTTTGTCGACCGCCGCGAGCGTCCGCGAGACTTGGCTCGCGTAGACGTCGACCGCGTCCTCGACGGTGACGCGCGAGCTCTCCTCCCGCGCCTTGTCGACCGCCGCCGCGAGGTCACTCGGGAGTTTCTTCGCTTCTCGCTTGGAGATGATCTGGTTGCTGCCGGCCGCATCTTCGAGGCTGGCTCGCGCCTCTCCGATGATTCTCGAAGCTACCGTGCGGGTTCTGACTGCCATGCGCGCAGAAGCGTGCCCACGTTCGGCCTACGCGGTCAATCCCGATCAGGACTCAAAACAACCTCATCTGCGGGATCGGCTCCGCGTCGTTCGCCCAACTCAGGACCTGGGAACGTCGAGGCGCTCGAAGAGTTGGGTCGGCGATCCCGGCACCCTATTCCGATTCCGAGCAGTGCCCGGTGCCCCACCCAATTCCGAGCAGCCCACCCCAGTCGGAGCGCTACTCTCGAAAGTCGCGGAGTCCCGAGCTCGCACCCGTCCCCTCTAGGCCCGCGACCGCGCGCCGCGTTGATTCTGATTCGGCGCCGCGCGACCCTCGCTTCGTGCGACATCTTCGCTCCATCCCAGGCGACCGCCCAGCGATCTTCTCGACCGTCACCCTTCTGCTCGTGGCCTGCCACTCCACCAACTCGACGGAGCCCTCTGACGCAGGTGACGACCTAGACGCTCAAAGCGACCTCGCCGATGCCATCGGCGTCGCGCGCGCGCCAGACGCAGCTCCCACGGTCGACGCGCGCCCAGGCGACGGTGGGCTCCAACCCGACGCCAGCGCGCTGAGTTGCTCGCCCCTCCCCGCTCCGTCGGAGCCCATCGTGCGAGTGACACCCCAAGAGGCCGACTCACTCCCGCAGCTCGCCGCCGCGGCAGCCCCAGGGACGACGATCCTCCTCGAGGACGGCGTCTACCGTATGAGCGCCCGCGACGAGGGATCCAGGCGGATCCAGCTCGCCGCCCGCGGGCTCACGCTGCGCAGCGCGAACGGCGACGCCGAGCGAGTGATCATCGATGGTGAGTACCTCACGCGCGAAATGATCACCGTCGGCGCCGACGACATCACCATCGCTCACCTGACCATTCAACACGCGATCGACCACCCGATCCACGTGTCCCCATCGAGCTCGGGGGACGACGTCACCGGCACACTCATCTACGGAGCCCGGATCCTCGACGGCGGAGAGCAATTCGTGAAGATCAACTCGAATGGCACCCGCGACGCCTGGGCCGACTTCGGCCGGATCGAGTGCTCGTTCTTTCAGCTAACGCCAGCCGGTCGGCCCCGCGTGGAGCGCGCGAGCGGCGGTTGTTACACCGGCGGTATCGACGCCCACGGCGCCCGAGGATGGGTCGTCCGGTCCAACACCTTCCGAGACCTCTATTGCGCCGGCGAGGGTCTCGCCGAGCACGCGATTCACTTCTGGACGGGTTCGCGTGACACAGTCGTCGAGAACAACACGATCATGAATTGCGCGCGCGGGATCGGCTTTGGGCTCGTCGAGTCGGGAGAGGCCCGGAGCTACTCGGACGACCCATACCCGGACGTCGGCTACGTCGGGCACTACGACGGGCTCATTCGAAACAACGTCATCCACTCGGACATCGAGTTCTTCGACACCGGGATCGAGCTCGACCAAGCGCGCGGTGCGCGCGTCTATCACAACACGGTCGTGGGCGCGGGCGGGAGCTTCTTCAGCTCGATCGACTATCGGTTCCCAAATACTCGAGTCGTCCTCCGAAACAACCTCACCCGTCGGATCACCATGCGGAACGGCGCCGCCGGAGAGGTGGACCACAACCGGGAGACCACCTCGCTGGAGGACTTCGCGGATCCTGCCCGGGGCGACTTCCACTTGGTTCCAGGCTCCGCGGCCATCGACCAAGGCGTCGCCGTCGGCGACTCGGGGCTCGACGTCGACGGCGAGCCGCACTCGGCCGGAGCTGCACCCGACCTGGGCGCTGACGAGCGATGACGCCGTGTCCTCGACCACACGATCGCCGCCCTTTCACGCGAAGTCATGATCCGGACACTCACCGAGTTGGCGCACCCGCCGCCCGAGTGCGCGAGCACAGCAAGCTCGTCGGCTGCGTGATCAAGGACGAGCGCTGCAATGGACTCTCCCCTCACATCGGCGCCGCGGCGATCGAAGGCCGCACCGCCCAAACCATGTTCCGGACCTCCGACCTCTGCCGCCAGCCCAAAGTCTATGGTCTTCGCGGCCGGCCCAAGTTGTGCGCATGCGCCGCGGCTTTCGGAGAAATTTCCGGAGCTCCGCTGGATCCGCGAGTCTCGCGGTGGACTCGCCGAATCGGAGCTCGCTCTTCTGGAAACGACCTTCGAGCGACTGTCATGATCTCCACTCGAACCCCAGAGGGCCGTAGCGACCTAAGAGAGCCTCCACCTCATCGATGGCGGCGGCGTCGTGTCCAGCAAGCCAAAGCGAGGCTTTTTCGCTCTCGTCGAAGTTGATTTCGGCAAGAAGTGAGTCGGAGCGAACGAAGACCGATTTCTTTGGCCAATGCCAGTCCGCAGGAAGAGCCGGTCCCCAACGTTCAAGGAAGATCGCGGCTTGAGGAAGCGTTATCGCTCCGTTCGCTCGGTTTTCGCGATCCCAAAAAAGAATCTTGTGAATCGCCATCGGCTCGACAAATTCCGTAAATTTGTTCGATTCGATTTCGGTGCCCCCTCCCCCTCGAATCAGGACGACGGGAGGATCTTCGAGCTCGTCGGTGAGCCAGACAGCCCAAGCAACACAACCCTGGTTCTCGGTCATGAAGACGAGGAGATCGTCGCAACGACGCAGGCATGCGCCCGGAAGAATCGGATCCTGCACAGCCCAAAGTTCCTGCCAACTTCGAAAACGCTCATAAAAGTCGTGAACAGCCCCCGGGACGCTCTTCGACAACGGCATCCAGTCCGGCGCTTCTTCTCGATGGCCTTTTGCAGCCCAGCGATCGAGCAATAGATTTACTGACAGCCAACGCGAGTCAGATTCCGCTGCCTGAGGGACCAAGCCACATGCAGCGCCGCCAAGTCGAGGTGCGCAACTCGACCCGTGAGACTGGCTAGAAACCAAACGATTCAACTCCCTGCGTTTCACGCCGCTCGGACGACTTCCTGAGTTCCCAACCGCAGCATTCGCCGACTCGAGACGATGTTCTCGACGGTTTCAGCAAGATTTCACGCGGTCCCTCGAGCATTGCCCCTCGGAATCGGTACTAGCCATCTCTGCAAAAAGAGCGATGTAGCCCTCCGGAACCTACTGGAAAATCGTAGCACCCTCAATCACCATCGAAGGATTCTACCGTGAGCGAACCCCAACGGCAAGCTCGCGTCGAACGAGAGGCACAGTGGACGCGCCCGCCGCGCCAGGCTTGCGCGGCTCGACAAACAGCCCAAGGGGCGCTCGAAGACACTCACCCAAGCCCTCAGCCATCGTGCCCTGCCTGTTCAAGGGGACTGCTCTTACGGATTCGGCTCGGTGTCGATCGCGCTCGAACGAAGGAAACGCATCTAGAAACGCACCGCGAAGAGCTCCGCCGCCGGCCCTGCCGACATGAGCTCGTCGCCGAGCTGTCAGAGCGGGCCCCCGATGTGACCCAAAACTCCGGTGAGTCGCTACCGAACATTTCCGACCACCCACCGAAAATCGGTCATAGGGCGGCACGGCCTGAATTCGGGTCGCACGGCCTGAATTCGGGTCCTGAAATCCGACTTCGAGCACTGAGCCGACATGGCACAGAGCCCATCCGCTGGGGAGCTCGAGCTTCGCGCGGAGCCGACTTCGCACGAAGCTCGAGCTCCACGCGGAGCCGACTGCGCTCAGGTCTCTCAAACGTCGAGCGCCGCGCAACCGTGCGAAACACGAGAGGCTGATCGCGATCGGGGCTTCGTGCTTCGTCGAACGGAACG
>CAYXDO010000296.1:0-5058 GCA_964463485.1 uncultured Myxococcales bacterium
CGTCGCACACCGATCGATCGCCGCAAGTCAGCGTTATATCTATTCTTTTTTCGACAAACTTTCCCGCGGCGCACTCAGATCCAGACCCGGCTGCACCCAAATAACTTGCAGCATTCCTATCCTTTCCACGGATGCACTAAGGGCCCGTATCCCACTGTCCCAAGGCGACGGTAGGGATCCTTCGGAGCCATCGAAGACCGAGTTGATCCGGTAATTCTTTAACGGGCCCTGCAACAGGGATCAATCATCGACGACCGCAATCGTGACTTCGGCGGATTGGCCGAGGAGCTGAAACTCACCGCAGTCCGCCGCGCCGGCGACTTCCTCCAGCGCGAGGTAGGACTGTCCGCCGATCCTCGTCATCACGTTGGAGACCGCCGTAGAGAGTCTCGGTCCGGAGCCGAAGAAGAGGTTACGAGTGGACATGAGGTCACCCCCGAAGTGTGGTGAGTCGCGCACCTCGAGCGTGTCGGTTCCGGGGTCAGACCCGGGTTGAATTTCGGCGACCCTCAGCTTTTGGTGTGTCACGCCCAGAGTCAGCCAAGACTCCTCCAGAGCGACGATCGCGCGGTCGGGGGCGAGAGTGAGTAGGCCGCGGACCTTCCAGTGGCGCTCCTCATCAGTCAGGTCGTCGAGGGCGCGGAACCAGCGGCCCTCTGCGTGGAGGGACTCGAGCGTCGGATTCACGCGGACGAGCGTCGAGTCTCCTCCTGCCCACGCCACGCCTCCGGCGGCGCTGACGAAGCGGAAATCATGGGTCCGAGCGGCCTCCGCGAGGGGTGTGTTTGGGTCGTCGTCGTTCACCTCGAGCTCCCTCATCCCTCGGGCGGTGACTTCGAACAGGGAGGAAGGCAAGGCCACCAGCAGTCGGCCGGGCAGGAGCTCGGCCAACCCGGTTGGGGCTACGGTGCCAAAATCGGCGAGCTCGGTCGCGGACCGAAATTCGGCGTCCACTTCCAACAGCCGATGGGTCGGCGTGCTCGTGACCACGGCGAGCCCGCCTCCGGCGAGCCCGACGGCCATCAGCGCGGCTGAGTCGGAGACCCCGGGAAGTGATGACTTCGTCACGGACGCGGACTCACAGACCGAGTCACCCTCGATCGACCAGATCGCGGAGGTCGAGATGACAGCGCACCCGCGCGGTGTCTTCGCGAAGGCCGCCACGGGCCCCGGCGAGGCGTCGCGTAGCCGCCTCGGGACGAGCTCCCCGTCGATGGCGCCGACGAACAGACTTCTCGCGGCGTCTTCGACCAGAACCCATCCGGTCGAGCTCGTCAGGACGCGGCGCGGCGACTGCGCGAGCGCTGGCCAGACGTCCCGCAGCGCACGCTCCGAAATGAGCATGCCGTCTCGATCCAAATCCCAGATGCGACCGGAAGAGATGGCTCGAAATCCTGCGGGCGTGGGCGTCACGGCCAGGCAGCTCTCGCCGATCGGTGTCACCTGGTGCCATGTCCCGAAGGACTCGCCGTCGACGAGTGTGGTGACGAGCTCATGCGTGGACCCGAAGTCAGCGCAACCTACGACTCGAGCTCCGACGTTCGCGAGCGTTACCTGGGTTGGAGCTCGTTCTTCGATCATGACGGAGCTGCACCGCCGTCTCTCGCCGTCCTTGAAGAGAAAGCTCGCGCCCGAGCGGGACCCGTAGACCTCGGTCTGGCCCGATCGGAAGTAAGAGTCGATCCCCACGGCGCGGTAGAGCCACCCACACTCGTCTCGGGGAAGGACTTCGAAGGCAGGCGAGCAACTCAGCGGGCGGCCCGAGCAGCGCAGGGCCGTAGGGCCGCGATCCACGCTTCCCAGAAACAAGACGTCGTCGCCGTCCAATGCGACTGTCTCGATCGAGACTCCCGGTGTGACCAGGGCCGTCTCGCCCGTACTCAGGTCGACCTCGAGGACGTCGGTCGGGCCCTCGCGCTCTGCGAGTGACACCAGGGCGCGGTGGCCCCCAACGCTGAAGAGGCCCCGCGTGCGGCGGCTTCCGAGGTCGAAGACTTGGTCGGCGGTTGGGGTGAGGACGTGGAGCGACCGGGACTCGATGCCCAGAATCGCGCCTGCCGCCCCGAGCGCGATGGGCCCGAACACCGCGGGTGCTTCAGGCGGGGTTGCGAGACACGTCCTGAAAGGCTGAGGCGTGTGGCTCGTGAAATCCGAGAGCGGGAACTCACACGAACCGTCGAAGCCCAAGCGCACCTCCGGTCGAACTCGGTCGGAGGTCGCCAGGGCCTCTTCGTCCAAGAGCGGCACGAGCTCACCCCCTTCGAGCCGACTGCCACGGCCCGGGACCCATCGTGGGATCGGGCATGAGTACCCCGGCCCGACCAGCATCGGAGGCTCCGAAGCGGCTGCGAAGGGGCACCGCTTGCACGAGCCTTCCGGAAAGGCTGCGCTCTGAATCGTCGGGCGGAACCTGATCTCGCTCGGGCTCGACCCGTCCGCGAAGACGAAGTCCTCTGGGGCGAGGTCGAACACCAGCAAGCGGTCGCCTTGTTCTACGTTCATGTGGTCGCCCCCGCCGACCTGGAGCGCTTCGACGGCGTGTCCCTGCTCGACACGGACCACCACTGACGCCCATGCGGAGCTCGTAACGACGTTCGGGTCCGCGCAAGCCGCGAACAGCCCGCACGAGAGGATCGGTACGCCGAGCGACAGCGGGTCGCGCGCGAGCATGTCGTCTCTCCTTCCCATGAAGGTACCTCGTTCCCAATCCATAGAACCAATCAAACGCGAACACAAAGTCACACGCGAGCAGTAGAGCGAAAGTTCTTCGCGGCGGCCATGACTTCGAGAGGTCGCCGTCGTTGACCTTCCCGGCGGCATCAGCCCGTTCGACCGCCCGAGTGACCCCGTCCATGAGTGCGACAATTCATGGGTAGCATGTTCCGACCTCCCAACAGCGCATTGCCGTCGTTTCGCGCCTATCGAAGGCGGCTTGATCATTCCGCGCGGGTCGTTCACCCTGCTCCCATCGATCCTCACGCTCGCGGCGGGGCCCCCAAAACGGTGAGTGCGCAGTTCTTCGCGCTGTGCCTGCTCGCATGCTCCGAGGCGGCGCCGCTGCTCACCCCGCCGTCCGAGATCTCGCACCTGGCGGCGCTGCGGTTGGAGAACGACCACATCATCGCATCGACCTCGCTTGCCTCGGCAGACGCCGGGCTCGCTGTTCCCGAGGAGCCGGGGTGGGTGATCTTGGGTTGGTCGGAGGCCTCGCTCGACGGACTCGTGACGGTACCCGATCCAATCCCGGCGCAGACCCTGGCGGAGCGCGGTGTGTGCGACACATCGATGCCGGATCCGACGTGGGTCGTGTCCGCGACCGGGCAGCCGATGAGCGCTGAGAGGATCCCGAGAGTTGGGTTTGGGTGGCTCGACCTCGAGTGTCCGCCCGAGGGTCCGCTCGTCTTGGACGCGGAGTGTGCGTACGCCACGTGTCCGTTCGCGACCACGCGCGCCGGCTGCGGGCTCGAGGCTGACGTCGGGGAGTGCGGAGCCTTCTTCGGCTTCGCCGACACGACGCTATCGGGTCGAGCTCGGGCGGACGGCACGAGCTGCCTTTCGTCTCCGAGCTGCGAGCCGACCAGGCCAAGCTCGATCGTCTGTCGAAGCACCGAGGGTGAGTCGTGCGAAATGAAAATTCGTCCGCCGCTCCCGGCGCTCGCGTGGCGTGAGTCGGTGTCACTCAGAGTGCTCGACGTGTCGCCGCAGGGGCCGTTTTTGAGCCAGGTCGCCGCCTCCTTTTCGTACTCACAGCTTCACTCCGGATATTTGTCGGATCTCGAGATAGTCGGCACACGGCTCGTCGTCGGAACCCACGCCGGCCGGTTTGAGCCCGGAGTCTGCAGCAACGAGGCCGACGAGCTCAGTTTCATCGACGGAGACTCCATGCAAGTCGTGTCGACGGCGACCGCTCCGCCGTGCGTCCGGAGCTTCGTCGCGGACGGAGCGGGCGGATTCTTCGCGCTCGCGGGCCATGACCAGGCGTTCGTGATCCGGTTCGACGAGAGTGGGAACGAGACCCGGAGAACGCGCCTCCAGGTCGCCGGACGTGACGTCTGGGGCTCAGAGCTCGTCCTGCGCCCCGACGGCGTGCTCGCCGTGATCGCCTCCAGGGTCAAAGCGACGGACGTCTCGAGCGAGGCCTACGTGTTCGAACTCACTTCGGATCTCTCCACGGTGCGCGGACCTGCGATGATCTCTCGGCGCGCGTCGACCGCTGCGGCGATCCAACATGGGTCGCAAGTGGTCGCGGTCGACGACTCGGAGAACGAGCTCATCTTCATCGACGGTCTCGAGGTCGCGGGACGCGTTCACGTGGGCTACACGGGGCTCGTCTACTTGCTCCGAGGTGTGAGTTTGGGGGAGAAGATATTGTTGCCGATCGCGGGAACTTATCCCCGTGTCGTGGTAGGGGACGCGTTCGAAGACCCCTTTATTCGGTACGCGCTCTACTTCGAGCAAATTGCCCACCCAACTCTCCTGATTCCGATGGGCGAGACGGTGTGGGTCGCGTTGTATCCCCATGCCACCGAAGTCGTGGACTCGAGCTTGGCGGCGCTAGACCCATCGCGCACGGCGTTTTCGCGCTCCGGCACACGAGTGGCCACCGGGCCCATCTCGAGCGCAAGAGTCGCGGGCGACGACGTGTGGCTCCTCGCTCCGTGGTCCGCCGAGTTGGTGCGAGTGCGTCGGTAGCCGCAACGCTCTCTGATCGTAGGTCCAACGGCGTCAAACCAGCGTCAGATCGTGTGGGTCAGAGCGTCTGGGTCAGAGCGTCTGGGTCAGAGCGTCTGGGTCAGAGCGTCTGGGTCGTCTGTGTTTGCGTCAGATCGTCAGCGTTAGATCGTCAGCGTTAGATCGTCAGCGTCGGATCGTCTCCGACTGCGTCAGGTCGTCTGCGTCAGCGTCAGATCGTCTGCGTCAGCGTCAGATCGTCAGCGTCAGCGTCAGATCGTCAGCGTCAGCGTCAGGTCGTCAGCGTCAGGTCGTCAGCGTCAGATCGTCAGCGTCAGAGCGTCAGCGTCAGCGTCAGATGGTCTGCGTCAGATCGTCTGCGTCAGA
>CAYXDO010000297.1:0-5026 GCA_964463485.1 uncultured Myxococcales bacterium
CGGAGGTCGGATTCGGATTCGGAGGTCGGATTCGGATTCGGAGGTCGGATTCGGATTCGGAGGTCGGATTCGGAGGTCCGCTTCGGAGGTCGGATTCGGATCCGGAGGTCCGAGACCCTCTCGGCACTCCGTCGCACCGAAAATCATGGGTCGCTCGAGCGCACGAATGTTCCGCGAGCTCTTCCCGCAGCGCAGTCGGCGGGGGTCTCGGTTCGGTCGCTCGGGTCTCTGGACGCCCGCCGCACTCTCCGCTTCGATTTCGCCCGCTGGAGCGTCGGCGGTCACCCCTTTCTCGACCGCGTCCGAGTCCGGAACCCTGATGGGAGCGCAGGCCGCCGCGTCGCAGATCGGCCGCACGGCCGGCGGCTTTGGCCGCGCACTCTCCAAAGTCAGCGGAGTCGCGGCGGCGATCGCTGCGGTCGCCGACCTCAGAAGCGGCTTCGAGATCGATCGTTCACGTGGCGACGCGAACCTCACTGAGACCAAGAAGGCCGGTGGGCGGGTCGTCGGCGGCTTTGCCGCAGGTCTCGCCGGCGCGAAGGCCGGAGCGTTGATGGGCGCGGCGTTCGGTCCCCTGGGCGCGACCATTGGTGCTGCCGCAGGAGGGATCGCGCTCGGCTTCTTCGGCTCCCACCTCGGTGAAGAGGCCGCCACGAAGCTCTGACCAACGGTGGCGTCGAGGTGAAGCGCGGCGCGTCCCGAGCTGGATGGGTGCGGAGACTCCGGGGATAAACTGGAGCCCCAACTCGAGGTCGATCGCGAACCTCACGCCTGGGTTCACGACGAAGACTGAGGTTCGAGCACTCATCGGATCCTCTCCGAGCTCCTCTGAGCTCGAGTACGCGAGCTCGACAAGCGCGTTGGCCCAAGTCAACGGCAGCCAGACCAAAGCAGTACCCAGATCGTTGGCTGCTTCGATCTCTGCGGGGGACCCATGCCCGACGCTTCCGCCGAGTTGGGCATGGGCCCCTACTCTCAGCGCGAGCTCCTCCGCGACCCACACCTCGACCCCGGCAGCAAGGAGGGTCGCGAGCGGAAGACTCAGTGCGAACGCATCGTCGGTCACTTCGACGCCGTCCAAGAGGAACGGATCGAACGACAAAAAGCGACGAGTCGACGGGAGAATCAGCCCGAAGGCCAATTCGGCGGCCAGCGACCCTCTGGACTCGTATCCAATTCCTGCGCGGAGCTCGAACGGATGCGCGTCCGTGGATTTCCCGTCCTCGACCGTGAACATCGACAACGACGTGCGCGCCGAGCCGGCCTCATTACTCTCGTGGCTCCAATTCACTGCGCTCGAGAGTCCGAGCGTCGGGGTCGCGAGTGTGGGACCCTGAATCCGCCCACCCCACGCCCTGGTCCTATGCTACGCATGATGCACCTTCGGTGTTCCGCGAGGCCATTTTCAACCAGAACGTTCTTGCAAACTCACCAAGAGCGACAGCAGATCGTCCACCGACTTCGTAGTCAGGTCGCGCTTCTTCGCATCATCGAATTCGATCCCGAGGGTCGCGCAGGTCCTCTCGATCGCCTTTTCGAGGCCGAGCTTTTCACCTTTTTCGAGGCCGAGCTTTTCACCTTTTTCGAGGCCGAGCTTTTCTCCTTTTTCGAGGCCGAGCTTTTCACCTTTTTCGAGGCCGAGCTTTTCGCCCTTTTCGAGGCCGAGCCTTTCGCCCTTTTCGAGGCCGAGCTTTTCGCCCTTTTCGAGGCCGAGCTTTTCGCCTTTTTCGAGGCCTTCGCCGAGGCCTTCGTCGATCCCGGCCCTCTTCGTGGCGTCGAGCTCGGCTTGGAGCACCACATTCCGCTTGGCGATCAGCGCCCTGGCGACCTCGTCGTCTTGCTGGGTCGTATCGAGCAAGGCCGCCACGGAGAGGGGCCGCACGAGACAGCGATCTCGAATCCGCGCACGCGTCGTCTTGATTCTCCAGTCGCCGAGACCTTGGTCCCACTCCAGGACTTTGCCCTTTGCGACGTTGATACAGAAGACTCTTCGAACGCCCCTGACCTTGAATTCCAGCGCACGCTTCGTCACATCGGTCATTGATTGCGTATTGACGATTTCGAAAGCCAACTCTTCGAGTCGCCGGCCCCCGGTGAGTGGGTCCCGCGCTTCGGGATAAATGCTCACATCAGGAGCCATGTCGTTGGTGGCGCTCGTGCGCGTCAACATATCGGCAGCGCTTCGATAGCCCTTCTCGAGGTGGCCCCTGAGCAGATAGTCGAGGCCCGCGTGCGCAAAGCCATGAGGCTCGTCCGCCGGCATGACCCGAACGCGCTGCCCGTCGATGACTTCTTCTCCGGCCTCGGGTTCCGCCAGCCTGTCGTCAACGGGCGGAAAAAACGCGCTTGGCGCCCAAACCTCGTGGCCCATGGTCAAGATCTAACTCGGCTCCAGAAGGTTGGGAAGTGCATTCGACTACCGACGGGACTTGGCTCGGACACCGACTTGCCGGTGTACACACGTTCGTTCGCGAGCGCGAGCCATCGGAGTCCGGCGTTTGGTTGGGCCTCCACCACGTAACGGTCGTCGACTTCGGGGTCGCGAAGATCCTCAAGAGTGACTCGGGCGCGCCCACGGGCTGACTCGGACCGGCGCGGCCATCGGGACTCCGCATTATATGAGTCCGGAACAGGTCAGCGGTTCGGGTGTGGACTTCAGATCCGATCTCTACGCCCTCGGTTGCATCCTCCATCAGCTCGTGTGCGGCGAGCCTCCGTTTTCAGCTCCTCAGGCACTCACGGTCATGATGCAGCACCTCGGGACTCCGCCGCCCGCGAACGGCGAACGCCCCTGGCGCGACGACCGGACACGAGCCGGCCGGATCGGCCAGCGTCCTGTGGGGGTTCACGCTCCGCTCAGGACTGGCTGAGTCGCGTGGCGAGCTTTCCCGCCCCGTGATATCGTCGACCGATGGAACGCTCGTGTGCATTTTTCGTCGTGGCGATGCTCGTGCCCTCGGTGGGGCTGGGCGCTGACTTCGCGGGTCGATATCGCGCCGCCGTCGACGACGCCGAGGCGACCCTCGAGCTTCGTGTAGAGGGCGCGAGTGTCGTGGGTGAGTTGCGCCTCGAGGACGCCGAGCTCGTCGTCGAAGGTCGCCTCGATGGGTCGAAGCTCGCCGGGACTCTCTCGATCGGCGAGGGCGCTTCACCGTTTTCGGCCGAGCTCAAAGGGGGCGAGCTCCTGCTCTCGTTCGACGGCCAAGTCCTCGTCTTTCGGCGGGATGGCGCCAAGCCTGAGGCTCGAGAAGCCAAGGGACCCAAGGCTGCGGAGGGCAAGGCTGGACCGGACGACAAGCCCGCGTCCAAGCCCGAGGTCACTTCGGCGGACGAGTGCGGTCCGGCGGTGGCCCGGGCCGGCGCGTTGTTCGGCGTGTCGAAGACCGGACAGGAGACGGACGCGGCGAACTGCAGAAAGGAACGATGGCCTCCCAAGTGGACCCACTGCGCCAAGTCGGCCGAGTCCGTGGACGACCTCATGCGCCGCTGTGCGAAGCTCGCGTTCGGGGAGCGCCTCGATTTCAAAGCCGAGCGCGCGCTAGAGGCGGGCCAAGATCAGTCCGGCATGCAGCCCGCGTTCTTCTCACGAGGGGGCGATGTCCTGACCTTTCGTTACTCAGGGCAGCCGTGCGGTCTGGTGTCGGTCAAGTCAGGACCCGTCGTGGGTGCCTTTCTGATTTGCGCCGGAAAAGTGCTCGCCGGGCCGGTGACCCACGCGTCCGAGTTCTCGTCGATCGGGGCGATCGTCAGCCAGGCAGCCATGGCCGAGGCCGCCGCCATCGCCTCCGGCTTCGATCTGGCCAAGTCGGTCCGTGACGCCTGGCCCCATGGCGGCGGGACCTATAGCGTCCATGATGCGAAGACCGGCAAGCCGCTCTACGGCACCTACTGAACTGAGTACAGGTCCCCGCAAATTCGTGACCACGCGAGAAACCACAGAGAGCACAGAGCCGAAGCCCACAGAGCACACAGATGATGGAATGAGCACTTCTCTGTGTCCTCTGTGTCTTCTCTCCGCGTCCTCTGTGGTTTCAGCGTGGTCACGAACTTCCACGGACGTGTACTGAGTGAGAATGTGTGGGGAGTGCGCCCAGCGTCGGGCTCGCCGGAGATATCCCCCTCGCCCCACTCGATCGCCTGGGTGGAGCAGCATGCCGTCGAGTTCGAACCGAAGTCTGTAGCATTGAGACCAATCAGCGAGTCCTTTTGCACCGCGGACGCTCTCGGCGCGCAGTCTCCTGCTGAGTCCCACGGGGGATCCTCGCTCGAGCGAGAAGCCGAGCGACTCGATTGCGTCGACCTGGCCCGGAGAGCTACGTTCGAGCCATGTCGAGCTCGAACGCGCGCATCCTCGGACGCGGGCCCTTCACCGCCGACATGATCGAGCCCGGCTCCCGCTACGAGCTCTCGGGCGGCCACCCGATTCTCTGCATGCCGACGGCTCCTCGAGGCGGCCGCGCCAACCTCTTGGGCGGCGCCGTGCTCGAGACCGATCCTGCGGTCACGGAGGCGGGCGTCGACGTGGGCTACTCGTCCGAAGACACGCAGCTTCGCGCCCCGGACGTCGGATCGGCAACGTGCCCGACCAAGCCAGCTGGGCCAAGGGCGTGCCGCTCCTCGCCGTCGAGTACGCCGACCGCGGCCAGAACCTGGAGGAGCTCCAGACCAAGATTGACGAGCTCCTGAGCGCTGGGACCAAGTGGATCTGGGTCGTCCGGCTCTCCGGGCCCCGACGTGTCGAGGTCCACGAGCCTGGTGTTCCCAAGCGAGTCGCCCTGCCTGGCCAGCTCCTCGTAGCTCCCGGCGTGCTCCAGAACCCTGTCCGGGTCGAGGAGCTCTACGACGAGTCGGCGGCCCACGAGGCGCAACTCAGAAACCTACTCCAGCGGAAGGGCTACGCGAGCCTCCGGGCTGCCCTCGACAGCAGTGAGCAGGCGGGCATCGAGAAGGGCGAGAAGCTCGGCATCGAAAAGGGCGAGAAGCTCGGCATCGAAAAGGGCGAGAAGCTCGGCATCGAAAAGGGCGA
>CAYXDO010000298.1:0-499 GCA_964463485.1 uncultured Myxococcales bacterium
TTCCGACCGACGACCGAAAATCGCACAGGGTCAGGCACGGCTCGGTCTCGGTCGGTCATGGGTTTCGTGCTCGGACTCTCGGCGCGACGTAACGCCCGGTCCGGAACCCGACGGCTCGAGGCCCCGCATCGCCTCTCGATCGACTCTGCGGCGACGCCGCAAGGGAGAGGTGCGCCCGAGGCTTGTACGAGCGGTCTCGCGAGCCCGACGAGCTCACCGGCCGACGACTCCCGACGCCGTGTTCGACTCGGATCCGGGCCCTGGGTGTCACGGCGGGTCCGCGAAACTAAGGTGAGTTGCTACTGAACATCTCCGACCGACGACCAAAAATCGCACGGGGTCAGGCATGACTCGATTGTAGGCCGACCGAAAATCGCACGGGGTCAGGCATTACTCGATTGTAGGCCGTCCGGCGGACGAGGTCATGAGTGAGTGGGATGCGATGTTCCCACCGAAAATCGCACGGGGTCAGGCACGGCTCGAAGTGGCATGGCTCGAA
>CAYXDO010000298.1:599-4998 GCA_964463485.1 uncultured Myxococcales bacterium
GTGAGGCATGGCTCGAAGTGAGGCATGGCTCGAAGTGAGGCATGGCTCGAAGTGAGGCATGGCTCGAAGTGACTTGGGGGCATGGCTCGAAGTGACTTGGGCAGGTACGGCGGGGCACGGAGTGAAATGCCAACTGGGTTCACGTGAGGTCGAACTTAGACTGGTAGTTCAGCAGATAGTCCTCCACCGTGACGTGTTCGCGCCTGACTTCTACCGGTGCCAAGCAGGGAAAGAAGTGCCCCCTAGAGAGAAGCCAGGCTATCCCAGTGAGCGCCGCGTCTATGTCCTCTCGACTCAACGTCGGAAGTCTCTCCTTCAATCGGTCGATAATAAGGTCGTCGCATTGGATGTGATGGACTACGTCAGTCAAGAAGCACTCGCCGCGAGCGCGGCGAGTGCCTTCAACGCCAGACGCACATTACGCGGCGCAGCCAATTTTGGACGAACCGACAGACCTGTGTGGCTGCCCGTTGGTGAGCCTCATTTGAGGCCCGAAGCGCACCTGTTGGCGCTGGTCGCCGGGGCGTCCTCGCACTACGGGCTGCCCAACGTATGTGCGGCAGACGAGCTGGCCGTCACGCTAATTGTTACAGCGCTCGGCGAGGTT
This sequence comes from uncultured Myxococcales bacterium, assembly GCA_964463485.1. Taxonomy (GTDB): domain Bacteria; phylum Myxococcota; class Kuafuiibacteriia; order Kuafuiibacteriales; family Kuafuiibacteriaceae; genus CAYXDO01. The sequence goes on from CAYXDO010000298.1 coordinate 1,207, forward strand.
CGCGACCCGATGGAGTGTCGGATCGACAAGTGGCGGGAGCTGGACCGCGCCATGCTGGCGCATGCGAGAAACTAACGACCGCCAGCGCAGGTCAGTTTGCGACCTTCGGGTGTGTCAGCTCTTGATCCGAGCTCCCACGCTCGATCGAGTAACCACGGCCAGGCTGGAAGTTCACGAGCAGATTGCCCTCGTGGGCGACCACGGGCTCGGGCGCTTGGACGAATTTGGCGCACGAGCTCCGGAATTCGTCAGACCTGCGGGAGCCGAGCCTCGGATCGCTCGGTGACGACGATTCCGGCTGTCCTGATCCAACCCGAACTCATCTGCATCTTGGTTTGGCTGGCCGACCGTTCCCCCGACCGTCGCCATCGAGCAGCAAAGTGCGATTGGGGCTCGGGGCTTGGTCCATCGCGATATCATCGGCGATCCTCGATTTGTCGATTGATCGCGGCGCCGAAAAGCGCATACTGACGGTCATGGTGCGTCTCCCGGGGTCTTGGGTTGGCTTGGTACCCACCAATGTCCCATGAGAACGCGCCATCTGCACCACTTTTCGGCGCCAAGCCAAGGGTTCGAATCATCTCGAGGATTTGGTCACGTCACGTATCTGCGCCCAACCCGCGAATACAAACCGAAGGGTTGAGCATGGCTGAGTTGAAGTTCGACGAAATCGGGATCTGGTCCTAGGTGAAGCTCGACATCATCCGAGACTACGCGAAGGCGTACACGACCATACTCAATGCTCAGCATCGGTTTTCCTTCGTCTACATCGACGGCTTCTCTGGAGCCGGGCTCCACGCTCGAAAGAGCGACGGCGAGATGGTTGCCGGAAGTCCGCTGAATGCGCTTGCGGTCGATCCGCCGTTCAATGAACACTTCTTGATCGACCTCAACGGTGACAAAGTCGAGCACCTTCGAGGTCTCGTAGGCGATCGCCCCGACGTCCATTTGTTCGAGGGTGACTGCAACGAGATCCTTCTTCGAGAAGTCTTTCCGAAGGTTCAGTACAAGGATTTTCGGCGAGGACTTTGTGTCCTCGACCCGTATGGGTTGCACCTTGACTGGAAGGTCTTGGAGACAGCCGGAAAACTCGGAACCCTGGACGTATTTCTGAATTTCCCAATCATGGACATGAACCGCAACGCCTTGTGGAAGGACCAGTCCAGCGTCCCTCCTGAAGGTGTGAAGCGGATGACTCGGTTCTGGGGAGATGAGTCGTGGAAATCTATCGCCTTCACGAAGAGCAAACAGATGGGACTCTTTGGTGGGGCTGACGACGAAAAGCTCGCCAACAAAGATATCGCGGCGGCGTTCCAGAAGAGACTCAAAGACATTGCCGGATTTGGACATGTTCTTGATCCGATGCCGATGAGGAATTCTATCGGAGCTACAGTCTATTACCTGTTCTTCGCGAGCCAGAAGCCAGTTGCCGACAAAATCGTAAAAGACATCTTCGCGAAGCACGGAACCGAGTAGTAGAGGCATGGCAAGATCAAACATTGAATGGACCGAGGTAACGTGGAACCCGGTGACTGGGTGCAACAAAGTCAGCCCAGGCTGCAAGTTCTGCTACGCGGAGGTTATGGCGAGGCGCCTCAAAGGAATGGGGCAAGCGAACTACAAAAACGGGTTCAAGCTCACGCTTCAGCCGCACATGCTCGATCGGCCACTCTCCTGGAGGCAGCCACGGACGATTTTTGTGAACTCGATGTCCGACCTTTTCCATGATGACGTGCCGCTCGAATACATCCAACGAGTCTTCGGAGTCATGAAACAGGCTCACTGGCACCAGTATCAGGTTCTCACGAAAAGGGCTGAGCGACTGGAGGCCTTGGCACCCAAACTGCCTTGGCCGGACAACTTGTGGATGGGCGTCAGCGTCGAGAACGCCGACTACCAGTTCCGAATCGATCATCTCCGACGAACCCCCGCCGTCCTGAAATTCCTGTCGCTCGAACCCTTGATCGGGCCGTTGCCAAATCTTCACCTTCAAGAAATCGACTGGGTGATCGTCGGCGGGGAATCGGGCCGGCGACCTCGACCCGTAAACGAAGAGTGGGTCACGGACATCCGGGATCAATGCATGAGTGCCGATGTTCCATTTTTCTTCAAACAATGGGGCGGGACGAACAAGAAGAAGGCTGGAAGGACCTTGCAGGGCAAGACGTGGAGTCAGTTACCGGTGGTGGCTTGAATGACGACAAGCATCGACAACGACCCGATCAGTAGGGTTTCAAAGACCTCGACCTCTTCCCTCGGCCCGTTTCTGTGTTTTGCGAAGACCTCGACCTCTTCCCTCGACCTACCTTTGTGGCCTTCGCAGACCCCGACCTCTTCCCTCGGCCCACTTTTGGGGCTTTCGAAGACCTCGACCTCTTCCCTCCCCTCGGCCCACTTTTGAGGCTTTCGAAGACCTCGACCAAAAGGTTTCGCTTATTCAGTGGGTTTCGACGCCTCGACCAAGACGTTCTCCCCGTCGAACCTCCCTTTCGACTGCATCGTTGTCATTGCTCGGCTCCTGCGGGCTCTCCTGGCTATTTATTGGTCTGGCGTCGTGCTCGAAGAGACGCTGATCAGACGATGTTGGCTCCGAGGATATAGTCGAGGTGCTCGAATTCGGCCTCCAGATAGCCGTTGCCTTCCCTCTGAATTCTCCCTTGAAGGGGCCCCTGGCCGCTGGGTGGAGAGTCTCCATACTGGGAGTTCAGCGCCCTCGCTGCACTCAGGTCTCGAGCCCGCCCGATCGGTGCGAAGCCCATCCCATCGAGCCGGGAGTTGTCCTTCAGGTTGATGAAGAACTGAGTAGTCCTCGAATTCTTTCCGGAGGTCGCGAAGGTGACGGTGCCCTCGAGGTTCTTGGCACGAACCGGATCGTCCTCGAGGAGCGCCTTACGCCACACCTTGGACACCGCTGGGTCACCGTGGATACCGGCCTGGGCCACGAAGCCGAGGACCACCCTGAAGAACGCGACGCGCTGGAAGAAGCCCAGCCGGACCAAAGAGTAAAAGCGATCCACGCCGAGGGGCGCCAACGCTCGGTCGAGCTCGATCAGGACGGGACCCTTCGTGGTCGAGAGCTCGACCGCACACCGGTCGGGCGCGCGCGGGTCAGTCGGGGAGGCGGTGAGTATGCCCATCGTCTCGACGATCGGCCCTCGCGAGCCCTCGCGTCAACCGCCCGTCGCGGCGCGGGCGCTCGACCGACCTGCGGCGATTCAGTTCAACCTCCGCACGAACCACGGAGAGCACCGAGAAGGAACACAGAGGGCACGAAGGACTTCTCTCAAAAATCCTCTGTGCTCTCTGCGTTCCTGCTCTGTCCTCTGTGGTTCGCGCCGAGCGATGATCGTCGACATTTCGCGCAACTTGGTCGTGCACCCTCGCGGCGCGGCGGCGCGGCCAACGAGGCGAACGAGGCGAGCTTCAGCGACACAGGCTCGCTGCGCTCGCCGCGGTTCAGGTGCCCTCGTCCAAGATTCCGAAGTATCTGCCGACGACCGAAAATCGCACAGGGTCAGGCATGGCTCGAAGAAGGCGGGCATGGCTCGAAGAAGGCGGCATGGCTCGAAGAAGGCCGTCACCCGCGTCCTCGACTCGACCCCCGGAAATCGCTGCGAGACGCTGCTCCCGACCGCCGCGTTCGGACATAGCCGGCGACTCGTATGCCGCCGATGACGGACTCAGACCCGGCAACGCACTCAGGCTCGGTGACGGACTCGGAACCGGTGACTGACTCGGAACCGGTGACTGACTCAGAACCGGTGACTGACTCAGAACCGGTGACTGACTCAG
>CAYXDO010000299.1:0-4952 GCA_964463485.1 uncultured Myxococcales bacterium
ACGCCAGCCCCGCCTTGTCGATCTTCTATGGTACCGGCTAGGCCGGGTTATGATCTCCGGATGCTCCAATGGGCGCTGCCATTCACGATGGGCTCCGCTGGCGCCTTGCTGGTGACTTCCTTCATTCTGGCCTCGCTGGGCCGCAAGCTCCGGCCCGGCGAGAAACCGATCGAAAGAGCGGAGATGAGGAAGCACCTCCTCTGGGGCATCGCGTACTGCAACCCAGACGACCCCCGCGGATGGGTTCCGAAGTATTGGGGCCCAGGGTGGACTGTAAATGTCCGAAATCGCACCGGCGCGATCTTCATGTTGATCTTCACGCTCATGACCGTGGCCGGAGTCGTGCTATCGATCGGCGCGGCGTTCGGGGCGCTTCGATTCTGAGCCAGACTGCTACTCGTCTTCGCCAGCCCACTCGCGGATCGTCCCGATGACGGCGGCCGGTCGTTGAGCGCTGATTCCGGCCGCGGACCGAAGGAGGCGCGGCCAGTTTGGGTCGGTGAGTGCGTCTTCCCAGGACATGATCTCGAGTCGCAGGCCCAAGGGGTCGCTCGGGTGGGCTCGCAGCCGCGCGCTCGCGGCCCGCACGGCCAACGCGCAAGCGAAAAGACCCTCGAAGAGAGTTGGGAACCGGAAGGGCTGGAGGGTGAACAAGTGATCTCTCACGAACCGAGCAATCTCGCCTGCGCCGAGCTTCGGATCCAAGTGAGCGTGTCGCTCCCGGGCACGAGCCTCGGTCGGATGGGAGTCACCGGAGATGGCGCGCCGTACCGGTCCCTGCGCGACCTCGGCGAGTCTCCAAGGCGTGCGCATGAGCACCTTCGAGGTACGACCCGCTGAGCTCGGGCTGAGTCTTCGGGCCGCGGCCTCGAGGAGCGCCCAGGGTGAGTCGAAGCTCTCCAGCGAGGCAGCGACGAGCGCCTCGACCGACTCGCGCGCGCCCGTGGACCGCCCTCTGGAGATCTGAACCGACTCTCGCACCTGCGACATGGCGGGGAGCGCCCGAGCTCTGGAACTCAGATCGTCGAGGCGCTCTGTGAGTAGCTCTCCCTGACCGAACGCGCCGCACAAGCACCGGTGGGCGGGCCCCGCGTGAATTCGGCCGAGCGCGGCGACGAACCGCATGGGGTACACCTGGCAGGCGACGGGATGGGCCTGTTGACCGTGCAACTCACAGCGCCGGTCCGGGCTCAGGAACCGACAGCCCCCTTCGTCCTCACGAAGGACCTGCGCGAACCGAGGGGGGTGTAGGTCGAGGACGGGGAGGATCGCGACAGGCGACTTACGAGTTGGGTCCCTACGCCTGGCGGCGGCCGTGATTCGGTCCGCCTCTTGCTCGGAGAGGAGGATTCGGTACCCACTTCGACAGCAATCTCCTGCGCCGGTGCACGAGAAGCGACTGGCCGGGTGAACGTAGATTTCCCACGAAGGATCGACCGTCCGCACCCACTCGAGCTGCCCTGAGATCACCCTTCGGCGGCGCCGAAAGGGAGGCCGTGGAGACTCGGGCGAGAGCAGGATCTCGAGCTCGACCAGCCGCGCGGCAAATTGTCGCAGGAGCGCCGCGTCGATCGTCCGGCCTGATACACGTCGAAAGCGCGCGCGGGCGCCCGCGATGGTCCGGCAGCCGTCGAGGACCTGCGCCAGCTCCCAGCCGACGGGACTGAGGACGTTGCTCTTTCCTAGCTCCGAGAGAAAGACCAAGACTCTGTCGGGCCGCGCGGGATCCTGCGTGGCGAGGGTCCCGGGCCGAAGTCTCCACGCGGCGTGTGACGAAGCCCTCACGATCTTCGGCGGCGATTGGGCGCGAGATTTTCTGGTTAGTCCAGCGAGCTGATGCTGAGTCTGTTGACTCCGAGGCCGAGGGATCGCAGGGTCGGCCATGGCCAAGAAAACCGCCTCCAAAAAATCCGCGAAGTCCAACAAGCCCGCCCGAGCTGCGGCGACCGAGGTCCAAGCCGCGGAGCTGAGCGCGGAGGAGCTGGAGGCGGCAAGCGGAGGCCTAGGTGCCGTCAAGATTGACGCGCAGGCCATCAAATTCGATGGGCAGGGCTTCCTGAAGAACGAGCTCCTCGACAAAGCCTTCAGCCCGCTCGGAGGCAACTTCACGATCAAGTGAGTTGCTCGTCCCAGAGAGGCGAGTAAGGATCTGGGACGGCCAGCTGAACCTTCGCGGCACCCGAGTGCTGCTTCGAGCGGAACCTGCTTCGAGCGGAACCTGCTTCGAGCGGAACCGCCTTGATTCGCCGAACCCTTCTCCGATCGGCCTGGACTCATTGGAAAGCCTGACGCCTTGACCAGGCCCACGAGCGCCGTTTTGCGGATTGACGCCGTCCCGTCGATCCATGCAAGCAGCGCCCGCCATGAGAAGCGCCAACTTCGGAGCCATCGCCTGCGCGTTCGCGCTCGTGGCGTGTCGTGAGCGGAGCGCCGGACTCGACCTAGGCTCACCCAAAAAGGACGCCGGATTCCTGAAGGACGTGGGTACCACCGAAGACTCCGGCGCGGCCCGCGACGCCTCCAGCTCGGTCATCGACGCCAGCGACCCGGCCGATCAGGGAGGCTGGGAGGACGCCACGGTCGACGCCACGGTCGACGCCGCGGTCGACGCGGGTTCAGGTGACTCGGGTGCGGTCGAGAGTGTGCACCTTCAACTTCTGTCCCTCTCCGATTGGCGAGGGCATGTCGACCCGCTCCCGCCCGCCCAAGGAAGCACCGTGGGTATTGGCGGCGCAGCGGTGCTCGCGACGTATTTCGGGCGGGAGCGCGCTGAGAGTCCTCACACGATCTTCGTCTCCTCTGGCAACGCCTTTGGGGCCAGCGTGCAACTCTCCACCATATTCGACGAGCGACCCGCGGTGGAGGCGCTCAACCTCCTCGGCCTGAAGGTCGACACTCTCGGAAATCACAACTTCGATCGAGGGATCACGCAGCTCCAGCGAATGATCGATCTCTCCTCGGCTGAGCTGGTCGCCAGCAATTTAGGAAACCTGTCTGCCAACCTCTCAGGAGTCGCCGCGCCATTTCACCTCGAGTCGGTGGGGGGTGTGAAGGTCGCGTTCGTGGGCATCACGAATCCCGACGCGGTCCAACTCAGCCTTGCTGGGCGAATGGGTACGCTCTCGGTGAACGAGCCGATCGCGGCCGCCATGGCCGCGCGGAACGCCGCCGGTGCAACGGGAGCCCAGGTCTTCGTGGCGTTGGTCCAGCTCGGAGTCCTGGGCGGCCCTACGCCTTCAGGGCCGCTCCTCGACTTTGCCCGCGGCGTGAGCGGCTTTCACGTCATTTTTGGAGGGCACACCGACGTCGAGCTCAATCAACTCGTGAACGGAGCCGTGGTGCTCGAGAACCGGAGCAGAGGGCGGACGTATGGCAGGGTCAGGCTCACCGTCAATGGGTCCGTGGTGACCGTGGACTCGGTCGACCTCGTTACTCCGCTCGGGAACGTGAGCCCAGACGCGACCGTGACGGCGATGCTCGATGGCTATCGTGCGCAGCGCTCGGCGAAGCTCGACGAACCGATCGCGCTGGCTACTCAGGCCTTCACTCGCGTTGGCAACGCGGAGCGTCTCGGGGAGGTCGCGATCGGTGATTTGATCGCGGACGCGATGCGCGCTCGATACGGAGTTCAGATCGCCTTCTTCAACTCGAGCACGATTCGCTCGGGCCTCCCTTCGACCTACTCACCGGCGGACACGACGCTCCTGCGAACCGCCGCACCCTACGGCATCGGGCCTCCGTTCGACTTGGTGCTCGGCGACGTTTACGCCGTCCACCCGTTCACCAACACGGTCGTCACGCGCACCGTGACAGGCCAGCAAGTCTGGGCCCTCCTCGAACACGGCGTGAGTAACATGCCGTCTGCGGCCGGTCGATTTCCTCAGGTCTCGGGTGTTCGGTTCGAATTCGACGATCGAAACCCGGTGGGCTCGCGGGTGACTTCCGTGACCCTTGCGAACGGAACCGCCATCGCCAACGACACCGCGTCTTACTCTCTGGCCACGACTGACTTCGTCAACGCCGGCAACGAGGGCTACTCGATGTTGGCAGACGGGCTCGGCTCTTTTCGGGAGCCTGACGCCGTCGTGCTCGCCGAATACCTCCGAGAGGTCGGCGACCTCACGCCGCTGACGGACGGGCGGATCGAGCGAGTCGGTGCGCCGTCGACCGACGCCGGCACCGCCGATGCGGCGACACCGGATTTGGGTCCGGCGGTCACGGACGCGAGCACGGACGCGAGCGCGGACGCGAGCTCGGCGGAGTTGGACGCGGGCGCCCCGGACGGAGCTTCGGCCGACGCCGCGCCGATGGACGGGGGAGTCATTGCGCCCCAGAGGCCCCAGCTCGGCGGCGACCTCGTGATCACGGAGATCATGAAGGACCCGAGCGCCGTTTCGGACACCCTCGGAGAGTGGTTCGAGGTCCACAACCCGACTCCGGTCACGTTCGAGCTGGAGGGCTGCTACGTATATGACCTAGGCACGGACAACTACCTCGTAGCGAGCTCCGTGGTGATCGGGCCGGGTGAGTTCAAGACCTTCGCGAAGTCGCCGACGCCCGGGTTCGCGCCGAGCCACGTGTACTCAGGATTCAACCTGGCGAACACGAGCGACGAGGTGATGCTGGCCTGCCCGACGGCGCAAGGAGACGTCGACATCGACTTCGTCTTCTACGACGAGACGAACTTTCCCGATCGAGCCGGAGCAAGCCTCAGCCTGGACGGAGCCAGCCTCGACGCCGACCTGAACGACGAAGGCCGAGTGTGGTGCGCAGCCGCAGCAACGTACAACGGGACCGACAAAGGCACGCCAGGAGCGCCGAACCCCACCTGCCCCTGACCACCAACCCAACCCGCAACTGATCGTCCGCGTCTGCGTCCCGATCGTCTGCGTCTGCGCCAGATCGTCTGCGTCTGCGTCAGATCGTCTGCGTCTGCGTCAGATCGTCTGCGT
>CAYXDO010000300.1:0-4949 GCA_964463485.1 uncultured Myxococcales bacterium
AGCGGATGCGGCCTGCGAACGCTTCGTCATCGAGGATCTCTTCGGCGGAGAATCGCCGCGGAAACACGGTGCCAGACCGTCCCCTGAGTACGTTGATCTCACGAGCGAGATTTCCGATGAAATACTCGAGGAACGCGGAGAGGTCGCCGCCTTGGTCCTGCACGACCATATGCCAATGGTTCGAAAGACAAACAAACGCCGCAAGTCGGATCGACGGGAACCTACGCAGCGCACGCGCGAGGAAGAAGCCGACGATCTCGACGGCCTGAGGGTCTGGCTTCAAGAAGAAGCGGGACTCCAAAGTCCTGGAGGTCACGAACCAGAATTTTTCGGGGGTGTTTTGTCGGATGGGGTGCACGAAGACTACATGCACGAACGATCGCGGGAGGGCAATCGTTTGGGCTCCGAAAATCGTTCCGACTCCTAGGGCCCCAGCCTACTGCAATCATCGAGCCCCGAAATTCGTTCCGTTCGACGGAGCACGAGGCCACGATCGCGATCGCCTTCGCGAGTTACGCGCGGCCGTACGACGCCGAGTATATCGATTCCAGTTCGGTCTGAAACGCGTCATCGAAGATTCGATGACGCTGGTGTCGCCCTCCGACGCGGGCCACACCCGAATCAGTCCTTCCTCGAACAACCCATGGGCGCTCGGGTCGAAGGCGTACCCGGCTCGCGCGGCGGCGCGGTGGAAGAGTATGGCGCCGAGCGTGTCGCCCCGGGTTCTGGAGCGCTCCTATTCGTTCGCGCCGTGCCGGCTGTCGTGGTCGGTGTCGCGGACCCGGGCAGGCGTCCGGCGCCTCCCGGTGTGAGTACGCGATGACTCGGTTTTCCGGAGTGATCTCCGTTCGGGACAGCGCGATAGCGGCCCTCGCGAAGTCGAGCGTACCGGAGCGGCCCTCGAGCGGCGCTCCGGCCAGCTCGTCAAGCCACCGCACGCCATCCTCGAACACCGCGTCGAAGCGCGGGGGCTCCTGATCCTTCGCGACCGCGGCGCGTGCTGCGATGCGCTCCTGCGCCTGGAAGCGCTTCTTCGCCTGCGCTTCACGGCCTTGGTGCGCAACGGTTCGCTGGTGGCCTCGGCCTTGGAGCGGTCATCTTCCTTCGCGCACGATCGAGAAGGTCAGCATCTCCTTTGGAGCGGCGTGCAGCATGGGACCGGTGCCGTAGACGTAGTGAAGCAGATCGCTGGTGGCGTTCCCGAACCGCTTCACGGAGGTACGAACGGCGGCGCTCACCGCGCCGGGAAGGCAGCGGTCGAGCCTCTCACGGTACTCGCGGCCATGGTGCTGCCGAACCCCCCAGTATGATCGCTGGGCTACCGCTTGTCAAAACCCGGCGCAACCCCGCAGACTTCCAGGCGGGTCGGCCTGGTACGACGTTGAAGCGGCGTTCGACCGCGCGGAGACGCTCACGCTGACCGGGGAACTGGAGGAACGCCCGGTCGGCGCCCCTGTGAAACGCCACGACCAGGCGCGAAGCTTCAGACTTCGGGCGATAGGTCGGAATCCTTCGTGGCGCTCCACGACGCGCGAGTCATGCCTGGCACTCGCACGAGCACGAGCGTCACAGGTGCTCGCCGTTCCTTCGCACTCGGACGCGCGATGGAAGGCGCTCGAGCGGAACCGACACGACCTTGACCGGAGAAGTCGCAGCGATCGACTCGGCCCACGCCGCGAAGACCTCGTCGGCGCCGACCGGCGCTCGCAGATCGAGCGCGAACTCTAGAGCGCCAATGATGGGACGGGACTCGTTCGAGCTCTTGCGCTTCGAAGGAAGGGGCGGCGGCTTCTTCGGGTCGGCCGGCTCCGCGTGGCCTTCCGCTCCGTTCGATTTCTTCGGATCGACGGCCTCGACAGGCCGGTTTCCGAGCGCCGAGCGAAGCTCCGGGAGCTCCAGCAGGCGCTCGTTTCGCGGGTCGGAGAGCCTGACGAGGAATCGCGCACCGAGCTGTTCGAAGCCAACCTCCTTGGGCCACTTGGTGTCCAGGTGCGCACCTCGCATGCTCTCCACGACCTGTGGAGGCGCTCGATGGATGTCATACAAGCGCAACGACAGATCGAGCGCGTCGGCCGAGTAGCGATCGACGTCCTCGGCTTCGAGCTGCCCGAGGCGCCGAGTCAAGCTCTTGCTGTGGATCTCTGCCAGCCGCTTGCACTCGTCGCCGTCGAGAATGCAGCACTCGAGATAGATGCGAAGCTTGTCGAACGTCGACTGCACGCCGCGCAGGCGGTCCACGAGCTTGTCGCTGGCGCGCACCAAAGGCGGGCCGAACCCGACTTGATACGTCGACACCCACGGATGGGTGAAGGCGTGCCGAAGCAGGTCTGGCAGGTGGTGTCCGTTTTCGAGAACCAGGGCGATCGAATGTACGGCTACGTCTTCCGTCATTTCGGCTCCGCGAGCCGCTTGCGCTCTCCGCGCAGCGTCTCGAATTCGACGACTTTGAGCTCGATGTTGCCGAAAAGCGCAGCGGCCGCAACTCCTGCCTCTCTCAGGCCCTCCGGATCGGACGATCCTCGAGTGAATTTGAGATGGCTCGGGTCTGCGAGCTCCTGATTGAACGTCGGATCCATCGGGATCCACGCCCCGCCGATGAGGAATTCAACCCAGGCGTGATACCCGAAACCACCGTCAGGCCCGCCCACGTACACGAGCCCTGTCGCGATCCGAGCAGGAATACCCAATGCTTTTGCGAGGGCCGAAGCGAGCACCGCATGTTCGGTGCAGTCGCCCTCGCGGGCGTCGAGCGCTTCGACGGCGCTGGAGAACGCCTGGGCGAGGCTCTTCTTCTCGATGTGTCGATAGACGAACGCGATGATCGCCTTGGCCGCGTCCCACTTGGTCTTGGCTCCGGCGGTGGCTTGTTTGGCCGCGGCGATGATCTTGGGATCGTCGAGCTGCTCGTACGGAGTCTTCGCCAGCCACCGCGAGCCCTCTGCGCTCGGCGCCTGAGTCAGCGGTTCGGATTTTGTTGGGGCGCTCACCCGCCGAACCCTGAGAGAGACACGATCGGCGCTGATCCGCCTCACGGTCTGAGTCACGTCGGCGACGGGATTCGGGGGGGCTCCCGCCGTCGCTATCAACTCGACCTCGAGCGCGGCGAGATGGTCACTCGGCTTGGGGAGATTCACGCCCGAGGAGAGTCGGCCGCGCGTGAAGATATCATCGATGAATTCCATCCGCAGCGCCTCGGCCTCGGAAGCCACGGTCAACTCGGCGCCGAGCTCCACGAAGACGATACGCTGGGGCACTCCTTCGGCGTCGACCCACTCTTTCGTGGTGAGTTGCGTGCCCCCGACCGAGAGGGTTCCGGTCAAGACCATCAACGGCCGCCCGCGATACTCCTCGGTGCCACTCAGCGCGACGCGGAAGCCTCCGACCGATCCATCTTCCTCCACGATGGTCCGGCCTTTGACTTCCGGGCACTTTGCCTTAGGGGCTCTTGGCGGAGGAGAAGCGCCAGCGTCCGCCGGCGAAGCCTCCGCGGGTCTCGGTGCGCAGGGCATGAACGCGGGCTTCGTGAGTGCGTCGTAGGCCGCGTTCAGGTAGGTTGGCCGAGTGAGTGGAACGCTCGACTTCGTCTTGCCTCCTGCGACGTTCGTCTCGATCTCGAATGTCGCACCCACCTTTTTGCCGGAGAGTGTACGGATGGCAGACCCTTCGTCACGAAGGTGTTTGAAAGCCAGCGGCACACCTTCGGGCGTCGACCACGACTCGATGTCGGACACCATCTTGATGAGGCTCGTGTCGCGCTTGACCGTGATGACCGTCCGGCGGACGGAAAGAATCGCGCGCTGACCCTCGTACGTCGTGGGTTCGTCTCTCGCCTCGAGGTATCCGACTTTCTTCCCGTGAAAGTGGTAATCGTAGAACGTGTGGTGCCGGTACCCGTCGAGGGCCGGTGGAGCGACCGGGGCGACCGGGGCGACCCCGGCGACCGCGTTGACCGGAATGACCGGGGCGACCGGGCCAGGGCGGGGAGGGTCGGAGGCCCTGACCTCAGCCTGTGGGGTCCGTTCTCGGGGGGGCTCGGGACAAGCGAGCGAAGAGGAAACGAGGCCTGCGCCCAGAAAAAGGAGACCGCGGGGTCGCGCCGCGCGGGGACGTCCAAGGACCATCACGAGATTCGGAAGGGGCGGCAAGCCCAAGTCAAGCAGGCTCTGGCGACGTCCACAGGTGCCCGCTCTCCAAAGTCAGATTCAGCCGTGGGCATTCATCCAGAATTTCGCGAAATCAGGGTGAGCGCCCGATTCAAGGGCGGCCAATGCGTTCGCGTGCACCCAATGGCTGCTTGTCCCCAGCAATGCTCTCCAGAAGGATTGTTCGACTGGTGCGACATTGTGCCTCCAGAGGATGTAAACGAGTTGGGTGCAGCCGGGCCTGGATCTGAGTGCGCTGCGGGAGAGTCGTTCGAAAGAAGGATAGACAGAACGAGGACTTGCGGCGCTCGGTCGGTGTGTGAGAACAGATTCCCAATCGCCGCAGGAGCCCGCGCGGACGAAAGATATCCAAAATCGGTCTCGCGCGAAAACCGGGGAATTTTGTCGCAGGCGTTCACGGCCAGGCGGATCTGCGCCCATTTCATTCCGGATCGTCCACGTCCACGACCAGGTTCCACGCCCACGTCCACGAAATCGTCCACGCCCAGGTCCACGATTGACGCTCACGCTCACGACGACCGGCGGGCATTTTTTCCTCCGCAGAATCCACCCTAACTCTAGGTCAGGGGCGATCCTGGGCACTATTCTGCTCGAGACACCGCAAGACACGCGAGGGCGCTACCGCGACCTCAGCCCAATTGGTTGGCTTCGGCAGACTTCGTGGGCGTGAGCGTGAATCGTGGGCGTGGGCGTGGACGATTTCGTGGACGTGGGCGAGAAACGTGGTCGTGGCCCACTCGATGCGGATCGGGCTAGTCTCGTCGGATTTCTTAGTAGCTCAAAGGG
>CAYXDO010000301.1:0-4793 GCA_964463485.1 uncultured Myxococcales bacterium
CGAGGTCCCGAAAATGCCGTGCCCGTGCCCGTGCCCGTGCCCGATCCTGAGGCAGAATGAGGATTAGGCAGGATTACGGGGCTATAGCTGGGTCTCCTTCGAGTACGCGGTCGCAGCGAGACCGAGATGAGGCACCCAAGCACGAAGATCGACGACGTGCCCTGGCCTGTGACCTCGCACCCGCACCCATCGGCGCTCTCGCCCCCGACCAACTCCCTCGCTGGACCCGCATCTCCTCGAGCCCCCGCCGCGTCCGGGCCCGTCGCGTCGAGCTCGATCCCCTCTGCGTCCGCGTACTGACCACCGTCCTCGTACTCACAGCGGGCGTCGTCTCCGTCGCAGTCCTCGTCTAGACCGTTCCCGCAGGTCTCCTGGGCCTCGGGCCTCACAGAAGCGGACGAGTCGTCGCAGTCTCCGTTGCAGGTGGACCAGCCGTCCATGTCCTGGTCGAACCCCTCGTCGATGCCACCCGCACAGTTGTCGTCCCGTGCATTACAGACCTCGACAGCACCCGGGTGGACCGCTCCAAAGTGATCGTCGCAATCGTCTCCTCCGCACTCCGCGTCGCGGTGCCCGTCGCGATCACCGTCCGGACAAGAACAGAGCGGCCACGCCGCCTCACATGTGCCGTCGGCGCAGGCATAGCGGTCTGTCGGGCAGCGCTCGCATCCGAGCTCGTCCGAGGCGTCGTCACAATCAGCGGACCCGTCGCAGAAAGCGGTGACGTCGACACACTGACGTCGGCTCGCGCAGCTCCTTGGACTCTCCTGACCGCAGATCCCGGTGGGTGCGCATTCCGGCGCCCAGCCCACCGCTCCGCGGGTCCAATAACAGATCGGATAGGGGTGGAGGTAGCCGCATGGAGCGTCCGCTCGCATCAGACACGAAGTCACTGCGCCACCCGGACAGCCCTCGTGATTCTCGTTCGCATACCCATGATGAGTATCGCCACACTCGCTAGCCGAGGACGCGTACTCATCCTCGGCCCCGAACAGGTGCCCAGTCTCGTGGCTCGCGACTTTTCTGAGCGACTCCGCACCCAGGAGGTCTCGCCAGCGTCCATTGTCCCAAGTCATCACGAGGTAGGGCGCATTCAGGACGGGAGCATACGCGCTCGAGCCGTCGGAGAACGCGCCGTCGGTATCGTTCAGGCTGTTGACGACGAAGGCGCTGTACGCCCCTTGGGTCCCAGCGGCCGCCGCGGCCGCGTCGTTGAAGTCCTCCACCTCGAAGTAGTAGTACAAAAGAACCGAAGAGTGTCCCAATACGTCCATCAGCTCGTTGATCCACAGGTCTTCGTCTCCGCCCCAGAACCCCAGAAGAGGAGCACCGCTCGGGTGCGTGATGGGTTCGTACCCAGTCGGCGTGTCGCGGAAGTCATAGAATCCAACGTCGCAGGAGAGCTCGGCCCAAGGCGGCGCAGCCTCGGCCCAATAGAGACACGAGCTCAGCACACGATCGACGACCTCGGCCAACATCGCTGGCGTCCAGTCCTCGCTGCTCGGGTCCGTCGCGCCGTTGCTCTCGGGCAAGAGTATCGTGACTCGGTAGGATCCCGTCGCGGACTGCGGCGTGGCCGCAAGCGACGCGCCCGCCAAGCACAGGGACGCCAACAGAACAGTGAGGAACCTCAAGGATCGACCGCCCTCACGACAAAACTGTCGCCGCGCCGGATGAGACTCAGCGCTCCGGTCGGTCGACCGGTCAGCGTCACCTCGTAACGTGCCTCGGCCCCATCGAAGCCGAGAAGAGCCAACTCATATCGTTCGACGTCGATACCACGACGTCGAACCACCTCGATCTCGTGTGCAAAGATCAAATCGAGCTCCGCCCGCCTCGACGAGTCCGCCAACGCGCCCGCGCAGCTTCGACTCCCCGTCGCAAAACACCGCAGGAGCTTCCGGCCGGTCTCCCGGCCTGCGCGGTCGAGCTCTGGGCTGATCGCGACTTGCGCCTTCTGTGGAGCCAGCCTCCTGGGTTGGCCTTTCGGATGCTGACGAAAACCGGAGAGATCAGGCTCGCCCGAGCTGAGTCCGAGCTGGCGATTCCAGAAGCCGAGCGCCGAAGGGGCGCGCGCGAGCCAGGTAGGGTCGTCGACCGGACCCAACGCGACCATCCCCCGTCGCAAGGCTCGCTGCAGCTCTCGGGCTCCCTCGTCATCGATCACTGCGATCACCGCGGGCTCGCGAAAGGTCGCAATCACTCGGCCGCCCAGCGTCGAAACGAGCGCGAGCGCCTCGGAGCGAGCAGTGGGATCGAACACCACCATCGCGCGAGCTCGATCGGGCCCGGCGAAGACGTCCCCGACGCAAAACATCACGGCGAGCAGCAGCCACGGCCTCATCCCGCGGCATGTGAGTGGACCACAACCTACCGAGTCAAGGTCCAACGAAATGAGCCCATCTTCCCTTCGCCCGGAGGTCGGAACTTTCGGGCAGGGTTCATCCCGCACCCTCCGTTCGCGAGAATCCTCGCGGCACAGCACGCATTTCGTGCGTAGAGTAACCTGGCGCAGCAACCAAGCGGCGGCAACTCACGCGGCGCGCAAACCGTGGCCCCGAATTCAGTCCACGGTAGCGAGCAGCTCGTTCCAAGCCACGAGCTCGGTAGCAGGGAGTTGGCAGGTCGCTCGCGAGCAAAGGTACGCGGCGGCCCTTCCGCCGACAGACGGTCGGTCCCGAAGAATTTCGAGGTCCGGGCGCTCGCCGTCCTCACCCGATGCGATCACCGAGAAGGGAAGGTAGCGACTCAGCGCCGCACGGACGAACGGCTCTCGGGCCGCCACAGGACCCACCACGGCCAGCTCGTGCCCGCCGCTCGCGAGCCACTCCCCCGCGATGGCCTCCATCCCGAGAGCCCTCGGCGCCTTCGACAACAAGGGAGAGAACGCCGAGAGGATGGCTTGGGCCTTCTCCAGGAGCTCCGACCGACCCAGAATGAACCCGAGCCGAACGAACACCAGCGCGGCAATTCCGTTGGGCGACGGGAGCGCCCCTCCGACGAAGCTCCGGGTCCTCGCAATCAGTTTCTCTGCGTCGTGGCCGGTGAAATAGAGCGCCTTCTCCCCCTCGTCCCAGAATCGCTCGATCATCTGATCGGCTAGCGTCACCGCTCTGTCGAGCCACTCGGTGTTCTGAGTCGCTTCGAAGAGCTCCACCAACCCATGCGCAACGAAAGCATGGTCGTCCGCACACCCGAGATGCCGAGCTTGCCCATTCTTGAACGTGCGCATGAGTCTGTCGCCCACGACCAAACGCTCGAGGATGAAGCGAGCCGACGTCTCCGCGATCTGCCCGTACCCTTCGCCCGGCATCACGCGATGAGCGCGGGCGAACGCAGCCATCGCGAGGCCGTTCCAAGACGTGATGATCTTGTCGTCGAGGCTCGGATGGACTCTCCGCTCGCGGGCTTCGAAGAGTCGCGGTCGCGCTCGATCGAGCAGCTCCAAATCGGAACCCTCGACTTGGTCCAGGCGCCCACGAAGACGCAGCACGGAGGAGCCATGCTCGAAAGAGCCGTCCTCGCTCACCGAGAGGACCTCCGAAGCGCGACGCCCCTCCGACTCACCCAAGACCTCGATGAGCTCTCGAGGCCGGAATACGAAAAACCTCCCCTCTTCGCCTTCGCTGTCGGCGTCGGTCGCCGCGTAGAACCCACCTTCCGGAGCTCGCATCGAGCTCATCCAGGACAGAGTCTCCCGCGCGATTCGCTCGAGTCGGGGCTGCCCGGACACGCGCGCCGCGTCGAGGTAGATCGGCGCCAGCAGCGCGTTGTCGTAAAGCATCTTCTCGAAGTGCGGAATGCACCATCGTTCGTCGACTGAATACCGCGCGAACCCACCCCCAAGGTGATCGTACATGCCCCCCCTGGCCATCGCATTCAATGTCGCACTCACCATCTCGAGCGCTCGATCGGAATGGCTCCGTTGATGGTACGCCAAGAGCGCGGCAAGCGTACCGTGCGGCGGGAACTTGGGAGCCCCCCCGAACCCCCCGTGGCGCGCATCGTAGGTCTCTTCTGCGTGTTTCGCGATCTCCGCGAGCCACCCGGCGCGAAGCTCCGACCGCCGCGGGAGCTCCTCGCTGTTTCGAACGACCTCCAGCACCTCCGCTGCCACTTCGAGCACCTCCGCGGGCTTGTCGTGAAACACGCGAGAGGCGTGCGCGAGCACGTCCAGAAAGGTCGGACGACCAAATCGGCGATCCTTCGGGAAGTAGGTCCCCCCAAAATACGGCCGCCCGTCGGGCAGCAAGAACAAAGTCATCGGCCACCCCCCGTGACCGCCCGTGAAGGCCTGAACCGCGTGCATGTAGATCTCGTCGACGTCGGGGCGCTCTTCGCGGTCGACCTTCACGTTCACGAAGTGCCGATTCATGACCGAGGCCGTGTTCTCGTCCTCGAACGATTCGTGCTCCATCACGTGACACCAATGACAAGCGGAGTACCCGACCGAAAGCAAGATGGGTCGGTTCTCGGACCGCGCGCGCCGGAAAGCCTCGCCGCCCCAGGGAAGCCAGTCGACGGGATTGTGGGCGTGCTGAAGTAAGTAGGGGCTCGTTTCATGAATGAGCGAGTTCGGCATTCGGGCCCACGATAGCACACCCGCTCCTGGGCGATCCAAGCGGGTGCTCGAAGGTTGTCGAATTCAGCTCGTCACTCATAACCCGGCCTAGCCGGTACCATAGAAGATCGACAAGGCGGGGCTGGCGTTCGAGTCGTTGCCGTTGCCGTTGCCGTTGCCGTCGCCGTCGCCGTCGCCGTCCGTCGCCGAATGGTATGAACGATTGGTGCCG
>CAYXDO010000302.1:0-4518 GCA_964463485.1 uncultured Myxococcales bacterium
AAAAGGCGCCGGCCGGCGGGAGTCGACCAACGAGAGACGCCAACGCGTTCGGACTCATGGCCAGGCGGATCTGCGCAAAAAAAAAAAAAAAAAACCTCTTGAAGAAGAGGCTCAGGGCAGCTCGGCCAAATAAATCTCTCCGCGTGTGCTGGCCAGGACCACGTTGGAGTTGGGCAGCGTCGCGAGTCGAAAGTAGCCGCTGTCGCCGCTGACTTGCTCGATAGGTTGGCCCGGCCGGTGCCAAGTCGAAGTGCAGCCCCCGAATTCGACCTGGAGCGCCGCCGTGCAGGCCCCCAACGCGACGAAGGCCGCCGCACTCGGGTGGTCGGTCAGGGCGATCCGTTTGAAGTCCGTACTCACTCGAGATACCTGCCCGCAGAGCTCCTCACTCATCGCCTGGCATCCGAACAACTCCCGTGGGAGGTCTGGGTGAATGGTCAACCAGTCCTCCTGGTTCGTCCGAAACTTCAGCACTCGAGCGTTCGATCCGGCGCTCATGAGGAATCGGCCATCGGCGTCGAGTCCTGGCTCAAGCCCGAACAAACGCGGCCCGTCGGGCGCGAATCGCGGCCGCAGCCTGCGAAGGTCCCCGTCGGCCAGCCACGCCTGACCTCCACGGTCACCGATCACCAGGAACCCCGGGAGCTCTGGGTCGAGCCTCTCGATCGATCGAAAGGCAGGCGTGTCAGCGTCCGGCAATGGACTCAGCTCGAATCGAGCCAGCGGTCCGGACCGTGTCAGCGCGAAGCCGCCTTGCTCGCCGCTCCCCAGCGCGACGATTCGGCCGGTGTTCGGATCGGCGTGAACGGACGTGATCCGTAGGCCGAGCGCCACCGTGGCAGTCGTAACCGCGGTCATTCGGAGACCGTCTTCGATGGTGATCGTCTGAATCGCGCCGGACGGAACACCGGTGGCGCCGTCGAGCCGATTGACGATGGCGACGAACGCCGACGTGGGCGGAGCGTGCTCGAGCAGCGACACCTGCTCGTAGTTCCAATTCGGCTCGGACAGGTCAGTCTCCGCCAGGAGCGCTGTGCGATCAGGGCGATCTTCCAACCTCCCCCCTCGCTCGATCGTCAGCGCGGCCCACCTCGTCAGGACCAACAGGTGGTCGTCGTCGATCGCGGTGACGGCCATGAAATACGATCGGTCGAATCGAGGCCCGATGGGCACGCCTCGCAGCGCCGAGATCCCAGCGAACACATCGCTGGTCGCGCCGAAGCTCACGAGCTCACGACTCGGACAGCGGGGGCTCCCGAGCGGAGCCGTGACCGAGAGTTGGTCGAGAAACGGGAGCGATCCTTGGCGCGGCACGAACCCATCGGCGGTGAGCTCGTAGACGGGCGCCGATGAGGGGAGAGGCCCGTTCACTTGAGCTTCCTGGGCTCGAGTTCGATTGGGACACTCTGCCGGAGGCGGTGTAATCATCAGCGAGGTTGTGGCGGAGGAGTCGAACTCGGCCTCCGGATGCAGCGCCGCCGCGTCCTCGTCCCGAAGAATCACCAAATAGACCTCGTGGTCTTCGATCACGGAGATCGATTCGCGCCCGTCGAGCTTCGTCGGAACGATCTTGACGGGAACACCGTTCGACTCTGCGAAGATGAGAAAGCCGAGGCCGGCAAGATCGGGCCAACTCACCTCTTGCGATTGGGGCACGCAGCCGGCCGTCACGCAAAGCAAGAACGGCAACACGCCCGGACGTCCCCCGGCCCCGCACGTTTCGGCCGCCAGCCCGTCGCGCACTCGCCGCGAGACGGGAGGAGGGGCCGCTGTCGCCATGGCTCGAGAGAACCTGATCAGGAGCCCGAGAGACAAGCCGAAGCACGAGGTTCGTCCATGATATGACGGCGCCGGCCGATGAGCTTCTCTTGCATGCGCAAACTCGACGGATCGCGCCGGCTCGGCGCTCTCTGCGCGATCGCCGCCGGGGCGTGCTCGGAACCAACCTGGCGCGTCGAGGGGGACGCGGTCGTTCTCGTCGCGGTGGCGGACGGCAGAGTCACAGATATCGCCGTCGGCAGAGCGCTCGAGCGCGTCCCGTTCGATGCGCTTGGGACCGTGGTTGCGTTTCCGCTCGAGAGCTCCGACTTCAT
Organism: uncultured Myxococcales bacterium; assembly: GCA_964463485.1. Lineage (GTDB taxonomy): Bacteria > Myxococcota > Kuafuiibacteriia > Kuafuiibacteriales > Kuafuiibacteriaceae > CAYXDO01. The sequence continues at coordinate 2,094 of CAYXDO010000302.1, forward strand.
TCGGCCGGACGGCCAACCGTTCGATTTTTCCGCTCTCGGTGCCGCAAGCTCCAAAACGCCTCCCGCCGATTCCTGTCGACGGTGCCGCGCCGGTTCCTCCGGACCGCCGCTCGTGTTCGGGGCGGGAGACTTCTGTCCGATTCCAGAGTGGGTGAAGCCGGCAGGGTTGGGGAGAAATGGGACGACCTCCGACGCCACCGATGCGCCCGAGGTGCAGGTGGCGAGGGAGCTCGTCGGACTCAGCGCTCGAGGACCTTGCGACGTGCCCCTGGAAACCGACTCTCGCCGGCACGAAGTGTTGGCCTGCCCAGCCGCGCCCCCCGATGCGCCGCTCGTCTTCCAACAGATCTCCATCTCCGCCACGGGCACCTTCGTTGGCGTCGCGCGCGACGCCATTCGCGTGATGGGCGCAGAGGGAACCTACGAGCTCGCCGTACCCGCGGGAGAGTGTGATCAACTCACTCCAGTCCCGGGCGGAGACTTCATCATCCCCATTGCGATCTCCGACAACCTCACCCACTTCTACCGACTCCGGGTGGCCGAGCGCATCCTCGAGCGGCTTCCTCTCACGATGCCTCGAGGCTCCGCAGGACTCACGCTCCCTTCCGGCGAGGTGCTCCTCCTCGGCCGGATCACGGGCCCGGGTGGTTACGTGTGTCGCGGCGCCGAGCTTCATTGTGATGCCATCATGATGCCCTCACCCGGCGACCCCGAGTGCGACTTCCTCGCGAGCCGATCGATCTTCGAAGAGATCGTCGGCCTCGACGACCAATGGCTACTCTCGAATCATTTTCCGGCCGGATTCGTCTATTGGGCGCCCGATCGACAAGCGACTTGCCAAAAGCCAAGAGTCGAGGGTCGTCCCGAGATCAACCAATTCGGTCCCTTCGTTCGCCTCGGCGACACCCTGCTCGCCGCAGGACACGCGGACGAAGCGCCTGTGCCGGAGTTGTTTCTCCGAGCGGACATCGTGGATGGGCGCGTCGGACCCTTTTCCTACGTCGGGGAGACGAGAGAACGGATCATCGATCTCGTCGCCTTCGAAGGTCACGGACTATTCATCGGCAGCTCCGAGGTATTCGAGGTGACTGCGAACGGCGAAGTGCTCGGCGCGCGAAGACGGGACGCCCCGGAGCTCCTCCCCGGCCTGGAGCATGGATTGGGGCGAATCGAGACCAGCACGACGGGCTGGCAGATCGCCGAGGACACCGCCCGCAGAATATACTCTCGCCGCGAGCGAGACCCCTTCGCGCTCGTCTACGGAAGCGCCATCGAGGGGATCGATCGCATGCTTGCGGTCGCTCGCGTCGAGGACCGATGCCTAGGCGCCACCCAGGGTCGGCTGTGGACCTTCGACCGAGAAGACGGTGATGGCTGCGGCGCTCTCTCCGTCCTCGTCGAACCCATGCCCGCGTTCGATGGTACGGTGCTCGATGGGTTCGAATGGTCCGACGGAATGGCGCTCGTCTCCGATATCGGCGGAGATGAGTGGGCGCTCGATCTCTCTTCCGAGGGGAGCACCCGCCGCATCGCGCGGTCATCCGGTCGGGCGTCGTACCTGGAGGCGCTGGCGCTGACTCCGACCTCTGTCTTGGTCGCGTTCTCTGGGGGGAGACTCATGCGCGTGTTTCTCGACGGCACGACGACCGAAGTGAAGTTGCCAAGCCGGATCGAGTCGCTCGGAGGCGGAACCGGCGTCGCTTGGGCCGGGGGCGTCGACGCGCTCTACCGAATCACCATCACGGACACCGGACTCGCCATCGGCGACAAGAGTCCCGAGCTGACGGCCCTTCCGAGCGATGTGGACGTGACTCGGACCATCAGGTCGATTTACGCACCCTTGCCCGACCGCGCCTGGCTCCAGGTCACCGAAAAATCGGTGCGAGCGTCCGGGCTCGAGACCTTCGACAAGCTGCTCGAGCTTCAGCCAGGTTCGAACGGACCCATCCTCGTCCCGAGTTTGGACCAAGGCCCGCTCGCGGCCTTCAAGGGACCTAGCCTACACTTCGCCGGGGTCGGGGGACGTATGACTGCGGCGGCCGGTTCGCGGCTGATTCGCGGGCCGGAGACGTTGCAGCAGACCCTCGAAGCCCTCGAGCTCGCGGACTGCGGGTCGTTCATGGTCGTCGGCGGGGTGTCGCTGCATGCAACCGTGATCCTCGACGTAGACTGATCGCACCCTGGGAAGTGAGGCGAATTTTCGGGCACTCGCCATCCACCTCGGCTAGTCTGCTCACGTGAGCTGCCCCCGGTGCCGAGCGACTTTGTACGCGAGATCCTACGAAGGTCTGGTCCTGGACGTCTGTTTCGCGTGTGGGGGAGTCTGGTTCGACCAGGACGAGTTTCTGACGAGCCTCGAGGGCGACGTCTTGTCGCGGGTCGCGCTCTTTGGGAATCTCATCCCGGTCATCGGGGTGGATGCTCT
>CAYXDO010000303.1:0-4487 GCA_964463485.1 uncultured Myxococcales bacterium
GCTGGGCAAACCACAGAGGACACAGAGCAGGAACGCAGAGAACACAGAGGATTTTTGGAGAAAAGTCCTTCGTGCCCTCCGTGTTCCTTCTCTGTGCTCTCCGTGGTTCATGCGGAGGTTGAACTGAATCGCCGCAGGTCGGTCGTGTACCCAAGGGAAACTGACCCATGCCAAGCTGCCTTCGATTGGATAAGTTGGCGCGGATGTATTTCCCTGCGGTTCTCGGTCACGGTCGAGAATGAGCGACGCCAAGGGCCTGCCGCCCGGATCCCAGGAGCGTCGCGAGCTCCGATCGCTCCTGCGATCGTTCGCGCTGATCTGCGCGGTGATCGGCCTAGGTGCGCTCGGCTTCCGTTCGCTGGCCGGACCCAGCCAAGGTTGGCTCGACGCCGTGTACATGACGGTCATTACGCTGACCACGGTGGGCTTCGGGGAGACGATCCCGATATCTTCGAATCCCAAAGCGCAAGTCTTCACGGTGCTCCTGCTGCTCTTCGGCGCGGGCACCTTTGTCTATTTTTTCTCCAACGTGACGGCCTTCTTCCTCGAAGGCACCCTGGATCGCTGGCTCTGGAGGCACAAGGTGAAAGCTCAGATCTCACGATTGTCGAATCACACGATCATCTGCGGAGGCGGCGGGACGGGAGAGCACGTGCTTCGAGAGCTGACCGAGACCAAGCGCTCGTTCGTGTTGATCGAACGAGACACGGCGCGGATCAGCGCGTTGTACGAACGTTTCGGGCATGAGTTCCCGGTCGTCGAGGGCGACGCCACCGAGGACCAAATACTCAGCGACGCAGGGATCGAGCGTGCCTTTGGGCTCGTGGCTTCTGTGAGCAGCGACAAGGACAACTTGGTCGTGGTGTTCTCCGCGAGGGCGCTGAATTCCAAGCTTCGAATCGTGGCCAGAGCGGTCGACGAGCGAGTCAAGGACAAGCTCCAGCGAGCCGGTGCAAACGCGGTCGTTTCGCCCAATCACATTGGTGGGCTGCGAATGGCTTCGGAGCTGATTCGACCCGCCGCGGTGAATTTTCTCGACCGGATGCTGAGGGACCATGAACAAGGGATTCGGGTGGAGGGCGTGAAGGTCGAGGAGGGCTCGCGGTTCGCCGGGCTGACGGTGGAGAGCCTACGCGCGGAGTTGCCGCCGGGCGCGCTCTTGGTGGCGATCGAGTCAGGCGACGGGCGGGTGCTCTTCAACCCCGCTTCGGCAGAGAAGGTCCAGGTGGGTTCGAGTCTCGTACTCATCACGGACGCCGACGCCCGCAGGGCGGTCGAGGAGCGCGCGCGACCCGCTCATTGGGTCTGAAGCGGCGAAGCAATTCGAGGATTGGGAGCTTCGCGGTGCTGCCCGCGTCCGAACAGGGATTTCGAGCACGAGCACGATCCAACCGTTGCGGCTCTCGTAGTCGGAGGGCGCCCGCTTCCATCGCGACCTCAGAACGACTCTCGAGCAGCGAACCCACTCACCCGCGCGTCGCCGTCATTGCGAAGTATCCGGCTGAGTTGCCCCACGCCGAGGACAGCCGAAGCATGGACTCGAAGAAGTCATGGAGGTAGTCCTCGCCGAGCTCGTTCGCGAGCTCGTCCCAACGCTCGTGCGCGTTACGGGCCCATCGTTCGAGGGTGGGTCGCGTCTTCTCCGTGAGATCTTCGACTCGAAGAGCCGCCCACCCGGCGTCGCGGGCAGCTCGGCCGTAGGCCGCGATGTGCTCGGGCGGGGCGCTTCCCCAGACTCGGCGGCCGCGGGCCACGGCGGCTTCGGTCATTCGCGCGGCCACCGCGCGAGAGTGTCCGAGCTTCGAGAGTTGCTCGTGAATCGCGCGAAGCGAAGTCTCCGGGCCCGCCGCCGTCACGTCGCACAGGACGAGCCGTCCGCCGGGCACGGTCACTCGGGCACACTCCGAGAAGAGCAAGCGCTTGTCGGGCATGACGTGCGCAGACTCCATCACCCAAACGCGATCGAAGCGGGCCGATTCCAACCCGTTGGCCATGGCGTCCCGCTCCAAGAATTCGATCGCCAGACCCTCGCGGCGCGCGGCGCGCCGGGCTTGGGTCAGGCCTACCTTGCTGGTGGATATGCCGGTGACTTTGCACCCGAGCCCTGCGAGCACACGTGCCTGGGTCCCGATGCCGCAGCCGACGTCGAGCAACGCGTGGGTGGGTCCAACGTCACCCAATTCGATCAGGTGCTCGGTGAGTCTTCTGGTCGCCGTCGAGAGCTCCTCACCCGGGTGCTCGAAGAGCCCGAAGTGAAGCTCCTGGCCCATGATCCACTTGGCCCATGCGGCGGTGACGCGATCGTAGTGAGTCGCGCCGACGGAGGAGCGCTCGCTCACTTCGGGGCGACTCGAGAATCGGCACTCCGTGCGACCTCGAGCTCGCGGGCGATCTCACGCTCGTCCTCGAGCCACGGAATGACCGCCGTGTCGCCCTCGGACTCCTCCAGCCTGCCTCGCGGCCCAGCGCGCTCCAAACCCTTCAGGCTCTCGCCAGGCCCGAGCAGACCGACCTTGCGAAGCGTTCGCTCGAACCATCGCCGGAACTCCAGGTAAAGTTGGTCGCCTTCGTTGCGCGCTTGGCGACCCATGGCGAGATTCCAGCGGGTGGCCTGCGCGAAGGTCGCTCGGAACTGGTCATAATCCAAGTCGCACTCCTCGAAGGGTTGGCGGAACTCGGGAGACTTGGTCATGAACCACACGTTGTCGTCGACGAAGGACGCGAACCGCACCATCTCGGCGCGCTCGTGCTCACTCATCTCCTCGAGCCCTTTGCCCACGTGCCGAACCCCGAAGGCCACGTGCTGCGCCTCGTCGCGCTCGATGCGCCGGATGACGTTCGAGAATACCGCGTCATCGACGTACAAGAGACTCTGCCGAAACGACAGGAGCGCCCGCGCCTCGAGGAAGAGTTGCAGCCCAATGACTTGCTTGACCCAAAGGTCGGAGGAGAGGAGCTCGTCGAGAGAGAGTTTGAGCGTCTCACCGATGGGATAAATAGGCCCGATTCGACCGACGAGCTTGTGGACGGCCTCGACGTGGCGCCCTTCGTCCTTGGTCTGGATCGCTGCGAATCGCTTGGCGTCCATGTCCTCGAGCGAGTTGACCAGCTGCCCGGCGAGCAGCATCGCCCCCTGCTCGCCGTGCAGGATCTGCGAGAACTCGAACGCGATGAGTTGCTGAGCGAGTTGGTCTCGGCGAGCGACGGGCAACTCGCGCACGTATTCCGATCGGAGCACTCCTTGCCATTCGAGGGCGCGCCCGAATCCGGAGTTTCCGGGCGGGACGCCCCAATCGATGTCGCCAACCACCCACTGATTTCGCTCCGACCTCGCGATCAGGCTTCGAAGCTCGGGGATCTGGGCCTCGTAGTCGAAGCAGAGCGAAGGGCGATTCACGAAGTCACGATGCGCTCGTCGTCGGTCTGTCGTAAGCCCGGAAAACCATACACGGTTCCCGAAGGCCCTGGTCGGCCCGAAGGCCCAGGTCGGCAGCGGAGAGCGAATCGTCGTAGTATGCGTTCGGTGCGACCGTGGAAGTTGCTTTGTGTGTGCGCGACCCTCTCGTTGGTCCCCGAGTCGGGATTTTCGGACTCACGAGTCTCGAGAATGGAGCTCGACTCCAAGGTGAGTGGTCTCTCCGGGCTGAGCTTTGGATTCGACGGGAAGCTCTTCGCGGTGGCGGAGCGGGAACGTGTCATGGTGGTGCTGAGCCTCCAGTCGCGGAGAGTCTCGGATGAGTACGAGATCGTCGGCGTGCCGCCCGGGCTCGACCTCGAGTCGCTCGCCTACCTCGGCGGAGCTCGCTTTGCGGTGGGGACCGAGAGTCTGACTCCGATGCGGGCCTCCGATCCGATCCTGATTTTGGAGAAGAAAGGCAAAGAGATGGTCGTGAGGAGCTCGACGCTCGCCTTCGACTACTCTCGATTTGGCATGAGCGCCTCACCCAACGCCGGCGTCGAGGCCCTGTGTGCGGTCCCTGGCGCGATCTTCGCGGGTGCCGAGCCCGTGCTTGCGAACCCACGGCGGGCGCCCCTGTTGCGATTCGAATCCGACGGGTCGGTGACTCCGTTCGAGCTCGAGCTGACCTCGAACGAAGGGAAGCTCTCGGCCCTCGCCTGCCGACCTAACGAGTCAGGTGTGATGTTCATCGGGATCGAACGTCATTACGGCATCTCTCGGGTCATTCGATTCGTCATCGGCAGGGCCGAGAAGGCCCGAGTCGTGCGCGTCGGCGAAATCATCGACCTCGCCCCGAGCTTGGGTGACGCCATTCCCAATCTCGAAGGGATAGAGTGGCTGAGCGAATCGAAAATTGCGACTTTGTCAGATAGCTCAGCCGGAGTTTTCGCATCGAAGACTTTTGCGGTCATCATCGAGCTGAACCGCCCCGCTCGTCCTTAGGCTTAGTTAGTTAATCCTGCCTTATCCTGCCATAACCCGGCCTAGCCGGTACCATAGAAGATCGACAAGGCGGGGCTGGCGTTCG
>CAYXDO010000304.1:0-4447 GCA_964463485.1 uncultured Myxococcales bacterium
ATTTCGCCACCAACCTGGCGTCCGCGGGATTCAAGAGCGTGTAGCGGATGCGGCCCGCGAACGCTTCGTCATCGAGGATCTCTTCGGCGGAGAATCGTCGCGGGAACACTGTGCCGGAGCGTCTCCGGAGCACGTTGATCTCGCGGGCGAGATTTCCGGTGAGATACTCGAGGAACGCAGAGAGGTCGCGGCCTTGGTCCTGCAAGACCATATGCCTGTCGCAGTCCACCTCGATCCACCTGTCGACCGTCACCCATCGCGCCGTTGGCGGTCCTTTCCCGAATCGCCGCGTGCTTCCGCCTGAGTCAGCCCCAAGAGGGCCCTGGATTGTGGGTGTTGAGCGGTTTCGAGCTGGGAGGAGGGCAACGACTCGATCACGCGACCCTCGTGCAAGATGAGTATCCGGTCGGTGAGATTTCGGGTGCGAACGACATCGTGACTGACCAGCACCAGGGCTGTCCGATTCTGGTCTAAAACTCTCTCCAAGAGTCTCGTGATTTCATCGGCGATATCGGAGTCTAGGCACGCGAAGGGTTCGTCGGCGATCAGCACCTTGGGTTCGAGCGCCAGCGCGCGGGCGATCGCGACCCGTTGGCGCTGTCCGGTCGAGAGCTCCCGGGGGTATCGTTTCAGAAACGACGCATCGAGCCCGACGGCCTCCAAGAGCTCCTCGACGCGCTTTTGAGGTTGGGCCGCCAGAGCGTGGACGATCAGGGGCTCGGCCACGGCTTCTTGGATGGTGCGGTTCGGATTCAGCGCGGAAGTGGAGTCCTGGAAGATGATTTGCAGGTCCTTGCGCGCGCTTCGGGGGACTTGGCGTGGGACGTTTGGCAGCTCGAGCGAGCCCAGCCGAACGCCGCCTCCGCTTCGAGCGAGGAGTCCTGCGAGGATTCGGGCGAGCGTCGACTTTCCCGACCCTGACTCACCCAGGATCCCGATGCGCTGGGCCTCGAGCACGGCCAGATCGACGCCGGCGATGGCCTGGATCGAGGTCGGGCGTTCGAACGGCCATCGTCGGTGGGACCGATAGAGTTTGAAGAGTTGGTAGGCCTCGAGGCTCTGGATCGGGTCGCCGACGGGAGTCAAAATTCTCCTCGGTCTTGGAGCCAAGATGGACGGCCCCCGGGTCGGAGCAACGAGCTCACCCTCCTTGAGGTGAATACGGCGGGTCGCCAGTCGAGCGAGGAGGATTTGGTCATGGGAGATCACGATCGTGGATTTTTTCGCTTGGGCGCGGCGTCGCGCGATGTCCTCGATCTTCTTGCTGGAGAGTCCGTCGAGCGCGGCGGTGGGTTCGTCGAGCACGAGGATTCGCGGGTCGAGCACTGCGCCGAGGGCGATGGCGACGCGAGAGAGTTGGCCTCCGGAGAGCTCGTGCGGAAAGGACTTCATCACGCGATCGGCGTTCAGCCCGAAGAAGGCGAGGGCGGACTCGGCTCTCTTGCGTCTTTCGACGGCGTCGCTATGGCCGTGTGCCTTGAACGCGAGCTCGAACTGGCGCTCCACTCGCTCGAGGGGGTCGAGCGCAGCCAGCGGCTCTTGGCCCACGAGGCCAATGGTGGCGCCGCGGAGCCTTCGGATTTCTTCGGGATCCGCGAGGAGCATGTCCGTGCCGGCCACGAGCACGCGGCCTTCTAGCTCGATACCGGTCGCCGCGATGCCGAGCAGCGCTCGCGCGAAGATCGTCTTCCCGCTGCCTGACGCGCCGGAGAGTCCGAGGATCTCTCCGGCCCGGAGGTCACAGTTGACGGAGCGGAGGATGAGCCGCGAGCCGGCGCGCGCGCTCAGGTCCGCGACCTCGAGGAGCACGTTTTCAGTGTACGCTTCGAAGCCGTCCGGCAACGCGCGAAGATTCTATCGGGCATGGGCAGGGCTCACGCGCGGGCCCGGGCCCGGGCTCGCGCAGGGGCAGGGGGACGGTATGAGTTTCGGAGCCTTTTTCAGCGACCTGCTGAGCTCGGGACGTGATAAACCAGACTTTGGAACACTTCCGATGACGTTCCCGTTCAGCCGCGCAAGGTATTCGTCGACCGCTTGGGCGGTCGGGCTCGCTGCGCTTTTGGTTGGCTGCATCCCAGCGCTCGGGCCTGGTCCAACCGAGTTCCTCTGCCAGAGTCCGAATCAGTGCGATGAGTATGACGCTGGCCTGGCGTCGATGGACGGCGGGATTTTCGATTCGAGCCGGCCCGACGCCGATGCTTCGAACTTTCCGGATGCGGCGGCCGGCGACGCGCCGAGGCTTGATGTTGAGGCAGATGCGGGCTTTCGACCGGACGCCCTCGTCTTGCCGGACTCAGGCCTGCCTCGAAGGCCGATCGACGTCGCCGCAGGGGGCGATCACACGTGTGTATTGTACGACGACGGGGAGCTCGAGTGTTTTGGATCTGATTCCGCAGGCCAGTCTTCGCCGCCCCCGGGCCCGTTCGTCTTGGTTTCGGCCGGCGTCGATTTCACGTGCGCCGTCGGAAGGGACGGCGCGGCGAGGTGTTTTGGCAGCTCGTCGGGAGGTCAGTTGGCGGCGCCGGCGCCGGCGGTGCGTTACGTTCAGATCTCTTCGGATGCAGCGCGGACCTGTGCGCGGGACAGCACCGGCGCGATCGAGTGTTGGGGTGCGGTTCCCGGCTCCCCGCTTCACCTTCCCGGACCCTACGATTTTGTCGCACTCGGCTCGAATTTGATTTGCACGATTCGGTTCGGAGTCGACGGGACCGGCGGCGACGCCTGGATCGCGTCCTGTGGGGACGCAGGCGGGCGACTTTACGAGTCGGCGAGCGCGATCTTCCTGACCCAGGTCGTTCCCGTGGAGGGGCTCGAGACTTGCCAGCTTCGCGACACCGGGGAGGCTTTCTGTGGTCAAATCGGCCTTGCGTCGACGCGTCTCGGCAATCTCTTGTTCTCCACGCTCGCTGGGAGGAACGGAGTCGTGTGCGGGGTCGTGGCCCCCCCACGACCTCGTTCGGTGTCCTGCTACGGACGGGATTGGCAGGCGGTGGTGGAGAGCCGGTCCGGGAGCTTTTTGAAGATAGCGATGGGCTGGGGTCACAGCTGCGCGATCCGAACGGACGGATCGGTCGAGTGTTGGGGTGAGAACGATGACGGCGAGGCGACGCCGCCCCCGGGGTGAGTCATGAGTATCCTGGTCGCGATGCTGGCTGGATCGGTCGTCTTGCAGGTGCAGGAAGCCTCGGGTCTCACGCCGCCGGACGTCGCTCGATTCGTCGAGGAGCTCCGAAGTGCCCTCGACGCCCAAGGTCAGGCCGCTCGCCTCGATGAAGGGCCGAGGTGTGAGGACGAAGACGAGTGTCTGCGCGCCTTGGCGAAGCGCGTCGGCGCTGACGAGACTTGGTCGATTCGGGTCTTCGAGGCCGTGACGGTCATACGCGTGGTGGTGAAACGGGCCGGGCTCGAGCCGGCGCGCTTCGACCTGGCCACGGAGCGATCGGAGTGGGGCGCTCAGCTTTCGAAGATGGTCCGTGCGGTGTTGCAGACGGCTGCGCCTACCGAGGATATGACCGCGGCGCTTCCGGAGAAGCTCGTGCCGCAGCCGGTGCGCGCGCCTGAGGGTGACTCGACTGCGAGCTTGCTTTTGGTCGCTGGCGGGAGCGCCTCGGTCGTGACCGGTGCGATCCTGGCGGTGCTCGCACACGCGAGCTACTCGGAGCTCTCGGACCGACTCGAGACTCGGGACATAGCTGGGCGCATCGTCGGCGTGTCGTATTCGGAGGCCGTCGATCAGCGAGACTCGGCGGCAACTTCGAACTCGGTCGGGCTGATTCTCGTGACCGTCGGGGTTGCCGCGGCGTCGGTGGGCGCGGCGCTGTTGCTTGAATGGGACTGAGCAAGCAGCTTGCGTCGTGAGTCTCTCGCGGCCCGGCTAGGGTTGTGAGGGAACGAGCCAGGACTCGCGAATCCTCGCGCTCGTGGCTGCACCGCGCAGTTCCGACGCTGGAATCCGCTCGGGCAAAGGCGCCAGGCGGAGATCCGCAGGCGCGATCGAGGTCCGCGAAGTGCCCGCCGGATTCCTGCGCCTGAAAACGGGATCCGCTCCGTGAAGGTTTGATTTCCACGGTACGACGACGTCCACAACGCGTAGCTGCGGACGATCTTCGTGGCCACGGCGCGTGCAACGGACGGCGCAACTCGCGCCTCGGTCGCGCACTGACTGCGATCGCCCGGCCGTTCCGTGCTCCCGGGTGGTGGGGTGTCCGTCGCGGCGCCTAGCAGTAGCAGCCTGCGGGAGATTGGATTTGGTTTGTGGCAACCAAATCGGAAACATAGCAACTACCCGTAGCCCGGCAGAGCCGGAACCACAAGCCGCTGGCGAATCCACGAATCCACGAATCACGAATCACGAACTCACGAACTCACGAACTCACGAATCCACGAATCCACGAATCACGGAATCACGGAATCACGCCTCACCCGCACGAGCACGCGCTCGCCCACG
>CAYXDO010000305.1:0-4438 GCA_964463485.1 uncultured Myxococcales bacterium
CCACGTCCACGATTGACGCTCACGCTCACGACGACCGGCGGACCTTCTTTCCCCCCCGCAAAGTCCACCCCCTAACTTTGGGTCAGCGCCGATCCCCGGCAGTATTTTGCTCGAGGCACCGCAAGAAACACGCGAGGTCGCTCCCGAAACGACCTCAGCCCAATGGGTTGGCTTCGGCAGGCTTCGTAGGCGTGGGCGTGAATCGTGGGCGTGAGCGTGGACGATTTCGTGGACGTGGGCGTGGAACCTGGTCGTGGAGGTGGACGAAAACACTCCGCCGATACTCTCAAACTTCAAAAGTGGCACGTCTTCGTGAGCATTCCAACGATAGTCAACGATAGTATGCGACGCGTTCGGACTCATGGCCAGGCGGATCTGCGCCCAAATCAATCAATCAATCGGCTACGTTTTTCTATCTCGAGATGGTCAACTCACGCCTGCAAGTCGTCAAAAAGATTGACCGAGCAAGCGCCGAAAGCCGAGGAGGGCTGAACGCATGCAGTTTGGAAGTTGAGCCATAGACACCAGGCTGAACCGATCGGAGACTCCCTTGGTGCGGTGGCTGATCTTCGCTGTCCTCGTCTCGCCGGGTTGCTCTTGCTCCGAAGAGCCCGGACCTGGCGCGCGGCGGGTCTTCGCGCCCTTCGATGCGGGCGGCGCTCTAGACGCAGGGCATTTCGACGCCGCCGAAGGTGACTCGCCCGACTCGGGCGCCACGGACCTCGGCCGGGGAGACGGCTCTACCAGGGACGGAGGAGGAAGGCGTGACTGCGCGCTGGGTCTGGCCGACGGGTGCTGCCCGCTCTCACGCCGCTACGGAGGGTCCGACCCGGACTGCCCGGTCCTCGCGTGCCCTACCCTCTCGGGCTCCGACCCCATTGAGCTCCTCGATCCGCAGACTCGCGGGACGGACTTCTGGTCGACGCCTGCGCTCGCGTTCGACGGGCAGGAGCTCGAGATCGCGATCGCCGACGCCCGCTATCGGCCTCCGGCAGAGTCCGCCGGCGTCCTGGTACAACGACGGAGCCTGAGTGGGGACCTTACCCGGGAAATCGAACGCAAGGACCTAACGAGCGGCCGCAGGTTGATCCACGGTCCGACTCGGCTGATCGTCGAGCCGACGTCGCGAAGATCGGTCTTCGTGGCGCCCGCGACTCAGCCGAGCGAATTCGTCGCGCTGAGCTGGGTAGATGAGTCTGGCGTTTCGGCCGAGTCTCGGCTCGGAACGATTTGTAACGGCTTTGCCAACCACCTCGACCTGGTTCTTCGCGGCGACGGCTTTCGCGCGGTTCAGAGCTACGAAAACTGCGAGTCGACGACTCTCGGAGTGGCTATTTGCGACCTCGCCGCCGACGGCTCGTTGCTCGGTACTCACCAGGAGCCTGCGAGGACTCAATACCTAGCCGCCAGCGCCTTCGACTTCGATTCCGCTAGGAGCCTGCTCTTGATCGTGAAGAACGACGGGCAGCCGCGCGACAGGCTGGAGGCGAGCTGGTACGGCGACGCGCTCGTTCCGCTGGGCCTAGTCTCGACGATCGAGCACTCCGCTGGAGACTACGACACGGTGAGTATCGGTCGAGGAGCTGGACAATTTGGCGTGCTTCGAGAAACCAGGCGTTTCGTACAATTTCAGGGACTCAGAAAACGCCTGGAATTCCTCACGCTGAGTGACAGCGGCGAAGTTGGGACGCCGGTGGAGCTGATTCCATACGATCACGATCTGAACTTGGCCGAGGCGAAAATCATGTGGACCGGGCGCGACTATCTCCTGGTCTTGACTACGCTCGCGGGGGCCGAGTCGCTCGGTCCGAGCTTCAGCGACGAGCCTTCCGCGGAGGTGATACGAGTTGCGGAGAGTGGCCAGATCCTCGATCGGTTCGCGCTGGATCCCGACCCCGGGTCGATTCAGGAAGTCTTCGTGGATGCGGTTTGGGCCGGCGATCGATTCGCGATCAGTTGGGTCGGCGTGAAGGGTGATGGGTCGCGCCGCCCCTATCTCCGGTTCGTGGGTTGCGGCGAATAGAGCGACTCAGGCGAGGCTTTGGGCGCTCGCCTGAAGATCGAGCACGCCCTTCGAGCGCCGGACGATTTCGAAGCCGAGCGCGGTCAAGAACGCGACCGCGCCTCGATTGTCGCTGTGAACGCCAGCGGCGACCCGCAGCGCCGGGCGGTCCGACGCGAGCTCGGCGAGCGTCCGTTCTAGGAGCGTTTTCCCGAGGCCGCGGCCTCGAAACGGTTTGGCCACGGCGATCGTGGAGAGCGTGGCGAGCTCCGGATCGGACGCGTCCAGCTGCCATTCGATGTATGCGGCGACTCTTCCGTCGCTGAGGGCTACGCGAGCCACGAGCAACGGGTCGGCCTCGGAATCAGAGCGTCGGTCCGAGGCTGAAACGAGGCGTTCGTCAGGGCGAACGAGCTCCGCACGGCATTCGGCGAGAATCTCGTCCACCAACGGTTCGTGCTGGGCGTGGAACTTTGAGATCTCCATGCCCTCAAGATAACGTGAACGAACGATCTGACCAGAGCCAACCCAAAGCACGAGCCACGAGGACGGAGCGCTCCTCGTTCAACCGGCCGGGTCGCGGAATGACCTGCTCGCTGCTCTGGCGCTAGCGAAAGCGAGTGTTTTCGGCCGGCTGCGCAGGGGCCCGGAATCGGGGCGCGGCACCGCTCGGAATCGGCGCGGGGAATCTGAGAGGCGCCGCTCGAATCGGGGGAGCACCGCTCGGAGTCTGAGTCGCGTGAAGTTCATGATAAAGGCGTTCGATGCACGCCCAGACCGTCGTTGACGCGAGCGACATCGGCTATCTTTGGAACGCGCTGCAGCGAATGGGTCTCCGTCCGTCGGCCGACGCACCTCGGTTCTTTCTCCCGGAGTTTCCGGACGGCGTGCCTCTGCAACACGTGGGTCCGATTCCGAACACTTCGATCGACGTGACGATCGATTCCATCGGCGCTCCGATCAAGTCCTTTCGACCGGGAGCTTTCCTTCGAGTCACCTTGACTCCAAAGAGTGAGGAAACTGAGCTGGCTTTCGCACTCATGAAGCAGCTCCTCGCTCGGTTCGAGGAGGAAAGGCGACTCGGTTGCTTGGGGGTCGAACACTTCCTCGGCCTGCCCAAGGATTTTGCGTGGAACGAAGGCACCCTCCCAATGTTGTTCATCGCCTCGTTCCATGAGGAGCTCGACCGCGCCCTGGCGGATTGGACGCTAGTGAAGCACGCGCGACCCCGCTCCGCGAATGCGCTCACCCGGGCCACGGTCTTGGACGCGCGGGGCCGCTCGGTCTCGGTCTTCACCGAAATGCGCGCCTACTATCGAAAAGAAGACTCATGGTTGGTACTCGAGCTATCTCATCCTCGACACGAGGGTCCGCAGTTCAGAGTCTCCGTGGCCGCCTCCGGGGTTGAGGCGGGCTGGGAAGCGCGCCTGCTCCAGAGCATCGAGACGCGTCTCACCGAAGGCCACGCGCTGAGCGCCCGGACGATGACGCCCTCCGGTCGAGAGCTCGAGCTCGACAAGAAGTACGGCTGGGAAGATCTCTTCCTCGAGACTCGCACGCGAGAGCTACTCATCGACGAAGTTCGGGGCTTTTTCGACCGAGGCGAAGTCTATCGAAAACTGTCGCTTCCCCACCGGCGAGGCCTCCTCCTGCACGGACCGCCTGGGTGCGGTAAGACTCTCTTTGGCAAGATCCTCGCGTCCACCCTCGCCGACTGCGTGTTCATCTGGGTCACCGCCGCGGACGTCGCAAGCGCATCGGCGGTCGGTTCGGTGTTCAAGATCGCTCGCTGCTGTCGGCGGGCGGTCTTGTTCTTCGAGGACCTCGACCTCTACGCGTCCCGCCGCGCGTACGGTCCCAACAATGCGACGCTCGGTGAGTTGCTCGTGCAGCTCGACGGCCTCGACTCCAACGACGGAATCCTGGTGGTCGCGACGACCAACGACCTCGAAGCCATCGAACCCGCGCTGCGTGACCGACCGAGCCGTTTCGATCGAGTGATTGCGTTCGCTCCTCCGCCCTACGAGGTTAGACTCCAACACCTGGAGCACATTCTGGCCCCTCTTGGCGTGTCCCGGGTCGCGCTCGCGGAGATCGCTCGGAAATCGGAAGGCTTCTCCGGAGCGCAGATTCAGGAGATCTCGGTGCGAGCTCGCCTGCGGGCGGCCCTCGATGGCTGCGGCGAGGTGTCCGAGGCACATCTGATCGGCGCAGTCGACGACGCGCGGTCCTACCGCGCGCCTCGACCGGTTGGATTTCGAGACGACTCGGACGAGTAGCGGGCGAGGCCCGATCCAGGGGACGCATCTCCCCAAGCTCTCGGCCCGGCACTGCTCGGAATTGGCTGGGAATCGGACGTCTGACTGAATCGGACGTCTGAGTCGGAGGTCTGAATCGGAGGTCTGAATCGGACGTCTGAATCGGAGGTCTGAATCG
>CAYXDO010000306.1:0-4363 GCA_964463485.1 uncultured Myxococcales bacterium
TGTTGTTGTTGTTGTTGTTGTTGTTGTTGTTGTTGTTGTTGTTGTTGTTGTTGTTGTTCGACGGTCCGACTCCGGTGTCGACGAAGCCCGCGTCGACGCGCGGCGGCGCAACGCCGGTGTCGACGCCGAACGAGATCCCGCCGTTCCCCGCAGTCAGACGGTTGCCCGTGGCGGACCTGCGATTCCGGTTTTCACAGCCGGAGACGACCACCGCCAAGGCGACCAGAGCCAAGCCAACGAAGCGAACCAACATGGCTCCATCGGCCACGGAACGCGGCACAAATCAAGCGCGATGACTTGACCGCGGTGGTCGCGCCCCCGATCCTTGGGCTCCGTGCCTGCACGCTCGCCTTTCCACGCGATGATCAAGCCGCAAGGTCCGGTGTGCAACCTGGATTGCACGTACTGCTACTACACGAAGAAGACGAAGGAGCTGCCTCACGAGCCTGGTTTTCGGATGTCCGACGCGACGCTCGAGGCGCTCGTGTCTCAGTACATCGGGGGACAGCCCCCAGAAGCGACCGAGGTCCAGTTCGCCTGGCAAGGGGGCGAGCCGACGCTCCTCGGGGTCGCCTTCTTCGAGCGCGCCATGACACTCCAGGCCCGCTACTCTCGGCCAGGCCTACGGATCCTGAACTCGCTTCAGACCAACGGAACTCTGCTCGACGACTCGTGGGGTGAGTTTCTCGCGCGCAACGATTTTCTGGTGGGTCTCTCCATCGACGGGCCCAAGGAGCTCCACGACCATTTTCGAAAGGATCACTCCGGTCGTGGTTCGTTCGACGAAGTAATGCGCGGCCTCGCGGTGTTGAAACGACATCGCGTCGAATTCAACACGCTCACCACGATTCACCGCGCCAACGCTCGCCACGGTCGGAGAGTTTACGAGTTCTTGAGGTCGATCGGCTCGGACTTCATGCAATTCATCCCGGTCGTAGAGCGAGAGCCCTCGGGCGCGTGGTCTCCTCGTTCGGTACCCTCGGCGCAGTATGGAGACTTCATGCTCCAGGTGCTCGAGCGCTGGAAGGCGCAGGACGTGGGGCGAGTGTACGTGTCTGCCTTCGAGATGATGATCGGGATCCTGCTCGGACTTCCGGCCTCGCTCTGCGTACACGCCGAGACTTGCGGTCGGAACATCGCCGTCGAGCACGACGGCTCGGTGTTTCGGTGCGATCACTTCGTATTTCCTACTCACCGCGCCGGCAACCTCCGCGAGGCTTCTCTGTCCGAGCTCGTCGCCGCTCCCGAGCAAATCGGTTTTGGCGACGCCAAGTCAAAGCCGCTGCCGGCCGAGTGTCGGCGCTGCTCCTTCGTCGAGTTTTGTTACGGAGGGTGTCCGGCTCGTCGGCCCGGCGCGGACCGGCCGTCCTACTTGTGCGAAGGGTACAAGCGGTTCTTTTCGCGGAGCCTGCCGACGTTCGAGGCGATGGCAGCCGCCATCCGCCGCGGCGGCACCGCGTCGGACGCCCTTCGTCGCAGCAATTCGACTTCGGATGTTTGACAGGGGAGCCGGATTCGGTTTGCCTCTTCCTCGCGTGGCCCGTCCATTCCGACTCAGGATTCACCTCGGCGCCTTCGCGCTCGCGACATCCACGGCCGGCTGTCCCGGCTTCGGCAGCGAGGTGCCAGGCGTACCATCCGTGCCCACCTGGGACGGGGAGGTGCAAGCGCTGCTCGAGTCTCGGTGCACGAGTTGCCACACCAACCCGCCGCAGAACGACGCGCCCGACACCTTCCGGCTGGATCGATACGACCGCGCAGAAGCCGGCGGAGCGATCGACGGTGCCTTCGAGAAGCGCGACCGAATTTTGGCGCGCGCCGTCGACAACACCCCGAGTGTCATGCCCAAGGGGGGCCCCCCGCTTCCCGACGGCGAGAAAGCGATTCTGAAGGCGTGGATCGTCGCCGGCGCTCCGAAGACCGATCCGACTTGGACTCGAGAAATACGCGAGCTCATGGCTACGAACTGCGCCATTTGCCATACCGATCCACCTCAAAACGGTGCGCCCGAGGGGTTCCGGTTCGATCGCTACGACCGCGCCGAAGCCGGCGGTACGCACGACGGCGCGTTCGAAAAGCGAGAACGCATCCTCGCACGCGCCGTTCGAAACGAGCCCAAACCGATGCCTCCGAGCACGGCGCCGGTCCCGTCGCCGCTGTCCGACGTGAACAAGCAACTCCTCGAGCGGTGGATCGAGGCGGGAGCGAAGAAATGAGTTGGCTGAGCAGAGGTACGAGGCATCTTCACGATGCGCGGACGATCGGAGCGCTCGCGTTGGCCAGCCTGCTCGTCGGCACCGACGCCCTGGCGCTGCCGCAGTTTGCGATTCGCTCGTCTCGCACGTGCAACAACTGCCACGTCGAGCCGTTCGAATTCGAAAATCCCAGCATCGAGCTGCGAAAATGCAGCCTCAACTGTGGGACTTGTCACGTGAACCCATCGGGCGGTGGGATGAGGGGCGGAAGCGGGCGCTACTACGGGCGAGAGGAGGTCCCCCTCTTCGGCAGCCGTCCCAGCGAGTGGGTCGCCGAGAGTGTGCTCACGAGCTCGGCGGGGCCAGCGTCCGGACCCTCCTCCGGGCCGACGACTTTCGAAGCCGCGCGTTCCGGCGCTCACATCCCCGGCCACCGCGCTCGCTACGCGGGGCTAGAACCCTTCCCGATCGTGCAGCTCGGCGCTGATCTCAGACTCATGGGTTACTTTCCGGAAGGCGGGACGAACGCGTTTTTTCCCATGCAGACCGACCTTCACTTGGCGGTGCGGCCGTACAACCCGGAGCAGCTCAACGAGGGCCGCGTCACCGTGTTGGCCACGCTGGGCTTCGAAGGAAGGCGGGCGAACGAATTCTCGGGTTTCGCGGACCGATTTTTCGTGAAGGAGTATTGGGCCCTCGCCCACGATCTACCGTACCAGCTCTACGGAAAGCTCGGACGATTCCTTCCGGCGTACGGTTGGAGGCTCGACGATCACACCCCTTTCATTCGCCAGGGCCAGGGCTTCGACAACGAGGCCCAAGTCACCGGCCTTGAGGTCGGGTTGAATCCGAACTATCTCTTCGGCCACCTCTCCATCTTCAACCCGGCGCTCGAATGGGACAAGCCGATCGAGAGCGACCGAGGGATCGGGGTGGCCGCCAGCGGCGGCTACCGGGAGCTCCTGTGGCAGCTCGGTGGCCAATTCATGGCTCAGGCCCGAAAGGACGCCACCGAGCTTTGGGCGGGCGCGCACTGGGGCCTGAATTTCCACGAGGCTACTCATGACTGGAAGGGCCTCGAGCTCGCGCCGGTGATCTATCTCGGCGAGCTCGACGTCCAGACTCGTACTCCCGAGGGCGGCGACGCGGTGACCGCGCTGTCGGCCTTCCACGAGGTCGACGTCGAAGCTCATCGCGGCATCAACCTGAAGCTCCGCTATGACTGGCGCGACGCCAACCTGAGCAACCTAGACGACCACCGCCACCGGCTCACCTTCGGGTTCGAAATTCACCCCTATACTTTCGTCGAAGTCATCGCGCAATATCGGCTCAACCTGGAGCCCGGCAGCCGGGACGACAACGAAGGGATCCTGCAAGTCCACGGATGGTTCTGAGTGTGAAAACGTCAGGCGCCGCGCGCGCGCTCCTCGGCTCGTTCGCCTCGATCGGCTTGGTCTCGGGTCTCGGGGCCTCGAGCCCCGCCCACGCGGCGCCGGCCAAGGAACCCCCGCCCGAGCCCTTCCAAATCTCGGGCTCCCAGGGGCTTCGGCCGACCGCCGGAATCAGCGCGTTCCTCAACCTCGACGTACCCACCACCATCGGCGGCAACAAGTTCCTCTTCGGCCTGGACTGGATCCTCGGCCAACCCACCGGCCTCGCGCTCGTGCTGGGTCTGCACCTCGGCTCGGGCGACCGCGTCATTTTGATCGCCCCCGCGGCCGAGCTCCACTATCGCTTCGACATCGGCTCCCGGCTCGTACCGTACGTGGGCGGCGGGCTGAGTGCGCGGCTCGCCGCTGGGTCCACCCGAGAGACCAACATCGGCGCTACCGCCCGGTTGATCGGCGGCGTCGATTGGTTCATCGCGCCGTGGGGGGGGCTGTCGATGCAGGTCGTCATGCCGGACGTGGGGGTCCGCTTCGTTCCGTCGATCGCCGCCTCGGGCACGGTGGAGTGGGTGATCGGGCCCCACTTTCGCCTGTGAGCCTCTTGCCTCAGGATCGGGCACGGGCACGGGCACGGGCACGGCATTTTCGGGACCTCGGCGGTCAACGGCGGTCGGCGCCACGCGCGAGCCACCTCAGGAACCCAAGCCGTCTCTCGATGAGTGAGACCTAGCAGCCTGCGGGAGATTGGATTTGGTTTGTGACAACCAAATCGGAAATATA
>CAYXDO010000307.1:0-4303 GCA_964463485.1 uncultured Myxococcales bacterium
TTGTCGATCTTCTATGGTACCGGCTAGGCCGGGTTATGGCTTATGAACGCCAGTTGAGCATCCCGGAGGGTCGAGGGCCCCGAATCGTCGAGGCTGAGGTCCGTGACATTCGTACTTGGGCGGGCGAAGGTGCTGCGTCGGTCGGAAACGACCGTGTTGGGGAGCCAAGAACAGGCGAGTGCACTGCGTGCGCAAGGCCGCCGAGTTCGGGACGCGTTGAGCTACACGGAGACGACGATATCTCACGGAGGTCCGCGAGACGGAGCGAAGCGCGGCGTGGTCGAATCCATGCCGAGGTGTTCGAGGATCTTGCGATTCTGAGCGGATCGGTCGCCCTTCGATCGCGGACGCCGCAGCATCGGCGGCGTGCTCATCGGCGCGCTCATCGGTTGGCGCGTCGCCGATCGTGCGACGTCCGCGTTGAGAAGGCGTGACTTTGCGTTGGCGGACTCGGGCTCGCTCGAGCTCTCCACGGCGTGACTGTGCGTCGCCGTACTTCGTCCAGTAGGTTGGCGGCATTCGAATCGAGTTATGGAGGTCGCCTACGCGGCTATTTTCGCGACCTCTGAGTTTATGCGATCCAAGGTGGCTTCATAGGTCCACGGCAACCAGTCGCGTGGGTTTTCGGCAACCGACTTCGTATTTCGGAGAAGCTCGGTGAGATAGTGAAACGGATTCACTCCATTGAGTTTAGCGGGGAAGATCAGCGTCATCTGGACATCGCCAACCTTTGCGCCCTTCGGCGTTCGATAAAATAGAGCACGAGGCGCTCCGGAAGCGGCTCTCGAGCCAGTCTGGCGATTGATTGCGGTGAGTTGCTGCGTGCATGCGTCAGGTCGTCGAACGCGATTGATGCGGCGACGGGCGGCTGAGTCGGTCCCGAGGTCGCGTCGCCTCAAGAGTTTCCAACGCTGCCGCACGGCAGTCTCGTTGCTAACACGTCGCTGAAAAAGTCGGTTTTCTGCAACGTCCCGAAGAACCGCAGGGTGACCGGAAAACGACCCATTCACCCCGAGCCTGTCGAGGGGCTTCACGTGCCACGGTGCGGTAGCGAGATGAGTAATTGAGGCCCTTCGACAAGCTCAGGGTGACCAGACCATGTCAAGCCAGAGACAAGTCGGGGTGCCTTTTTCTGCAGCCTGCTAAGGCACGCGCGACCGCACGCGACCGCACCTTGCGTCTTCTCAAGGCGTCATGGGTGAACTATGATAGCCGCGATGACGCTCCTCGTCGTTGGGTCGCTCGTGCTGGTGTTGGGCGTTTGGTATGCCAGGGAACGGCGTCGGTCGGAGTCTCTGGTTCAAGAGTTATGCGCTGAGTGGCTGCGCTTTCTGTCTGAGCAGGCCCGCCTGTGCGAGGAACGAGATGCTGAACGCGATCGGCGCGCAGCGAAGCTGGGAAAGGTGCGCGGTGCCGAGATCGATCCGTTCTCAGAGGCGGACTACGCTGGGCTTGCGGAGGATGAGAAGAGGGGCAAGAGGTTCGCGGCGCGCCTGAGGGGCCCGGAGAGTTCAGCGAGTCGTTGGGTCGGGGCGGAGTTCGGAGCTAGGTACAAGACAAAGGGTTTCAGCGCTTTCTACGAGGCCGAACCGGATACCTTGCACCTGTTTCGGTGTTTCCTCGAGCAACGTCAGGGAGCGAACGTGTTCCGACTGCAGCCCTTCGATGATTACGATGAGATTCGGTGGTGGCAACTGAAGTACGCCGAGTGCCCCGCCTTCGAGCCAGTTGGCTTCTTGACGGCCACGCACTGGCTTCTCGTCGTCCCTGTCATCTTCTGGCTGCTGAGTTTGGATCTCGAATGGAGCGACGCAGTACGCGCGCTCCTGCGGCACCCAGTATCGTCGCGGTGACTGTGCAGCTGTGAGCCCTGCCGTGATATTTCGGTCCGCTCCGCGTGGAACTCCCGCCAATCACGGGGCTTCTTGGTTACGCAGGGCGGATTTCAGTACCGTGGGTAAACTAGTGGTTCGACAGATCTGGAATGCGGTCGGTCGGTTCGGCTTCGAGGACGACCTCGAAGTCTGAGCTCGACGTCGGCCTGGAAACGACGCGGACCGGCAGCACCGGGACCGACTCCTGCTCAAGCCGCTTCTTCCATCGTTCGAGCCGGCCTCGCGACTGTCCCTTGGCCTCCGCAAATTCACTCAGCGACAGGCCCGACGCTCGCCACTCACGCAGGGCCGCCCGCGCCTCTTTGGTGCTCCAATATGATTCCGACATGCCCCCGAAACTCGGTCCCGAGCTGTTCCATCTCGGGCAGGAGCAGGCCATTCTGCGCGTTCTGTCCCGAAATCGTGTGGGCCCGTCGAGGTTGAGCGGCCTCCCAGATTTCGGGACAGACCGCTCTTGGAAAGTGCAGGAAGTGGAGGGGTCTGGCATACTTGGTGGTGTGTTATTTTAGTCGAGAAAACACCGAGAATGTCAGATCCACCTCCAGACCCACCACTTTGCCTTATGCGACCGTATCCGTCGACCAGAAAGGTGGAACTCTCATCGCGGACGCGGTCGTCGACCTCGCAACGCATCTGCGGATGATCAAAGATCCCGACGCTTATCGACCGCCATGCTGCCCGGGGTGTGGGCATCGTCGATTGCACGTTCATGACTATCGAGGACGGCTGCTCCGGGCCGACCATGAAGCGCCGTCGACCATCGTCGTGCGGCACGATTGCCCACATTGCGGCGCAATTTGGCAGATTCTGCCGGCTTTCATCGCCCGATATCTTTGGCGGTCGTGGAGGGTCGTCGAGCGAGTGTCGGTGGGCCCTGCGGAGCCGAATCGACCGCGGGTTCCGAAGCGGACACAGGAGCGTTGGAGGGCGCGTCTCATGTCCAAGGCTCGCCTCATCCTCCAGGTGTTCGCTACTGTCTCGGTCGTCGTAGGCCCGGCTCTCGAGGGGTTGCTGAGATCGCTCAACCTCGACTCTACCCGTGAGGCATTCGTTGACGCTTTTGCTCAGATCTACGAGCTAAAGCCAGGGCATCGCCTCTATCTCCCGGCCGTGCTTCTTCATCGCCTCGTTCCGGGAGTGCGTCTCATGTAACCCTAGGCGTCCGGTGCGGCCGGGCTCGCGTAACGCTCGGTCGCTTGAGATCCCCCCGAATTCGGCGGTTCGACCGGAGTTTTGCTTGGGGCGTGGACGAAGAGACGAAGCGGGCGATCGCGCTGTGGCGGCTGGCTGTCTTGGGCCCGCTGATCAGCACGCGGCTCGAGCACGGCGACCGCGCGAGGCATCTCGAAGAGATAGGCGCGCGTACTCACCGAGACCCGATCGATGGCACACCGATCGAGGTGGCGGCCAAGACCGCCGAGTCCTGGCTGTCCGACTATCGGGCCGGAGGTTTTGAAGCGCTGCACCCACGCGATCGCTCAGATCGCGGCCAGAGCCGCGCGATCGAACCCGCCCTGAACTCATCCTGAAAATCAAGCACGAGAGACCTCGTCGCTCGATTCGACGCATCATCAAGATGCTGGAGCGAGCCAAGAAGGTTCACGTTGGCGATCTGTCGAAATCCTCGGTGCATCGCCTCCTCAAGACTCATGGTGCGTCCACACGGCCCGTCCGTGGGCCCGCGATGGAGCGTCGTTCTTTCATCTATGAGCATGCCAGTGACCTTTGGGTAGGCGACTCCCTGCACGGTCCGCTCGCAATCCTTCCCGACGGCAGCATTCGCAAGACCTATTGTCGCAGATCGACGATGCCACGCGCTACGTCATTCACAGCTACCTCACGCACTCCGAGAGTGCGGCACACGAGGAGTACGGCGCTACGCGACAAACACCTCGGAAGGCTCGAGGAGCTGCTCGCGAAAGGGAACGCCGCCCAGCGAGTCCTCGATGAGGCCGAGGAGCAGCGATTTCAACTCAGCCGCGCGCTGCGACGTTTCAAGACCGACGCCAACGCGGTTCGCGCCGCGGTGCATGGGTCCCTGGTGGCCATCGGACCGTGGGGATCGAGGAATCGATTCTGGGCAGACCGCTATTTTCGAAAATACACCAAGAAACAGTTGAAGACTGTGGTCGACGAAGGCGAGGCCACCGAGGTCGACGACGAGTCCGAATCCGACGAGTCCTGAGTAGGCGCCGTGCCAATACGAACAGCGGCTCCAGAGCTTGGTTTTGCTGAGAGCTGACCGCTGACGGCCGAACGCGTAGGTTGCAGGCCTGTATTTCACGCTCTGCCGCGCCCGTCCGAAGAAGACGCGCGCGCTCCTGAAATACTCACGCTCCGATGCGTTGAACGACGCTTCGCGGCGGTCTGAATCCGTGCGTGCATCTGAGTCTCTGCTCGAATCGGCC
>CAYXDO010000308.1:0-3954 GCA_964463485.1 uncultured Myxococcales bacterium
GCACCTCGCGTTCGATCACCTGGGCGTCGATGGGCTCGCCGTCACCGTCGATGAGCGCTGGCAAAGGCGCGACCTCCAACACCTCGGTCTCGATGAACTCCTCGCGGCGGGGCTCGAGGCCAGGCTCGGCGCGGCGCAGCGCGATCGCGTACGCTCGTCGATTGAATCGCCTGACCTCGCGCCTCGCGCTGAACAGCTGCCAACCGATTAGCCCGGGCCACTCGTCATACTTGCGTATTGCAGGGGCGAAATCGCGCCGTTGGCAAGGTCACGCCGTCACGGGCCTGCCTGGTTCGCCTTCGCTCGTCGGGGCTCGCGAACGCGAGGCATTCACCGAGAACGGAGACGGAAACGACGCGAGCACCTTCGGCTCATTGCGAAAAAGCCACTCCGCGACCCTTCGGACTTCGTCGTACGACTCCTTCAGGCGCGTGTACGCGCGCGCGCTCAGCTCGCTCCACTCACCCTTGCCTCGCTGCGGACCGAGTAAACTCATGATCCGGTCCGCGGCCTTACGGGCATTCACCGCGTCGTCGGCCCTGTACCGCTTGGTATCCTTCGACAGGTGCGCCTCCGCCTCGACGTAGAGCTGCGACAGCCGCTGGGCCAACGACAAGAGCCAAGCACACCCAACTCCGTAGGCTTGAGCCTGCTTCATCAGAGCGACCATTGGACGCTTGGTTGCAGGCGATTTTGGGTGCGGCGGAATGAAGCCGAAAACTTCGTCAAATACGATCATCGCTCGGAGTCTCGATGTTCTCGGAAGGTGCGCAACGCTGACGATCGTGGCCGGTGTCTTCCCGTCGACCTTCGACATCCACCGGCCCACATCCAAGTCTTCGCCCTTGCGCCATATTCCAAAGGCTGGAGCGCATATTTCTCACAGAAATATGCGCTGGAGACGCGAGAAGATTGTGAGATCGGCCGCGAGCTCACCGCGACGTCCGGAGCTCATGTGCTGATCGATCGGCAGCGCTCCGATGGTCTCGAGTTGCGGATCGAGCGCGTCGGGGATCAACGCTTCCAAATCGGCAGGACTGCCTTCGACCACCGCCGCTCTGCCAGTACGTCGCAAGCTCGCGCGAGGGAATCGGCCCCCGACGCTACGATACGACACCCGACGAACCCGAGGGAGGCGGGCGACGATCACCCCCTCCACGATGAGCTGCAAGGAAGTAGACGCGGGCGCAAATAGTGGATCTCGCCGGTGTCCCGGAGATCGGGGGCTTCCGAGAGCGCCTCGTGTGAACCAGCGGCGGGGGCGAGAGCCGAGACGCTACGAGGCGCTCTCGGACACGTCGTCGAGTCACTGTTGCTGTGCAGCGGCCTCGAGCTCGCTGCGTAGCGTGCTGAACACCTCTTCGATCGCTCGACGCTCCAAGGCCGCCAGTGCGAAGGCACCCTCGCTGGAGGCGACGTTCCATCGTATGCCCTCAGCGGTACCGACGAGCATTCCCAGGTTGCGACCATCGAGCACGAGAGGCTCTCGGACCTGCCAGCCTGGCTCCCAACTTCGAGCGCCCACGCGGAGGTGGTGCAGGACCCGCAGTAGCTCGATGTGTCGCACGTCGCCGCGAAGCAAGAACACCGACTCTGCGAGGTCGAACACTTCGAGTGGGACAAACATAGGGCCGCGGGGGCCCCAGTCGTAGCCTTCGATGGACGGGTCCAGGTTGGCGTGCCCGCCCAGCTGTATGCGCCAGTAGGGAGGTGTGCGACCCGCACGATTTCCGCCGAACCGAGCCTCCCGGGCGATCCGGTCGTCATCGATCCGCTCCCAACCTTCGATGGTCCAGATGTGGCGGATGGCAGCCCGTTCCCCTTTCTCGTAAGGCGCGAGGTGCGTCGGACGGTGGCTGTCCAGGCGCCACCTGGTCGGCAGGTGGTACCACCCGTCCTCGAGCATTTGGGTAAGCTGAGCGTCGCCGTAGCGCAAGGGCGCGACCATGACCGTGCCCGAGCGGCGCTGCGGAGGCAGTGCCGGGTACGGAGGGCCCAGGCGGTCCAAGCGCACGTCGCTTGCATGCAGCAGCCCGGCCAGCCACTGGCGGAGGAGCTGGCCTTGCCCCGGGACCAAGGGCACCGCGCCGACGCCCATGCGCTCAAAATCGTGCCACGCCGAGCCCGGCGACTGCGCGTAGGCCTCCTCGTTCGGGTGGGGGAAGAGAATGACGCCGCCGTAGACCTTTCGCTCCACGCGGTTCGCGCCCTGGGCGAGGACGGCGTCGCGGTAGCGGTGGATCGCGTTGAGAGCCTCCTGGGGCGGCCCGGGCTGTCCTCCTGACCAGGTCAGCCTGTACTTGGCGTCGAGGACCAGCTGGAAACCGGTGTCTCCCGCACGGCGTGGCGCCGGCCGACGCAGTTCGAGGAGCAGATCGGGCTGGTGGACGGCGCCCCCGATGTCCGTGTCCGAGCGGTGCTGGGCCGTGAGTACCGTGCCGTCGGCGAACAGAACGCGCCCGCCAAGTGCAGGCCGATGGGTGGTCGGCGGCACGAGGCTGCCCTCGCCCGCGCCGAGGAGTCGCGTTGCCTCCTGCTCGACCCGGACCGCGCACCAGAGCTGGTACAGGTACCAGAGGTCCTTGAGACCCATGCGGATGTCTCCGGCCAGGACGGAGAACGCGAGGAGCGTGCGACGGTACCACTTGAGCACGTCGCGGTAGCCCGGCGCGCGCTGCACTACGAGGTCTGGCGCCTCGACGCGATCGGGCACATCGCGGAGAAAGTCCTGATCGAGCCAGCGCCGCAGCACCCGCTGCCGCTCATCCAACAGGGCACGGAGCTGCGGGTCATCCCACGGTGGGTTGCGCTGGGCACGGACAACGGAGAGCAGCCCCAACAGGCTTCGCAGCGCCCGCGCCACGAACCGGTTGGCCGGCGTGCTGAACGTGGTCTCCTGGTGACCGTCGGGCAGTCGCGCCGGGAGAACGCGGGAGCCCACGAAGGCTTGGGGCCCCCCCGCCCGAAGAGCTGCTCGGCGCGTGGCTGCATCGGGCCTGCGTAGTCGGTCGACGGCGCGCGGTATGGCCACGCGGGTCAGCCCGGTATGAGGCTGCTGGGCGATCTGTCGAAGAGCCTGGTCGATGGGCTCGAAGAAGGCGTCGAACAACTGATATCGCTCGGGCAGGGTGAGCCCACTTCGGTGCTCGAGCTGCCGGGCGATGGACGTCGGCGGCAGCAGGCGCAGGACATGGGGGACGCGGTGGCCGCCCAGTTCAAACAGCATCCGCTCGAAGTCTCTTCGGAAACCCAGCTTGGACGGGAAGACCTCCAGGCGAAGCCGCACGACAGGCACGCCGCCACGCCGAAAATCCAGATCCAGGAAGCCGACGCGGCTCTCCAGATCGAGCGTACCCGCGAGGACCCGGCCTCGGCCCGAGGCGTCGCGCAAGGCGCCGCGAAGGGACGGATCCGCGTGGTGCAGCGTCAGGGCGGGACCCGCCCCATCGTGCTCCCACACAACCTCCAGCGCCTTGGTCTCCCGCAACAAGGGTGCGGGCAGGTCGCGCTCCACGCGCCGGATGGCCTCGAGGTGAAGCCCAGGCCCGTCGACGGTTACTGGGCAAGCCGCCTCAACCAGAACCGACGAGGGCTCGGGCTCGAGACCCGGCACCTGGGTCCGTGTTGCCCAGCGAAGCTGGAGCACCCAGGACGCGGCGACGACGCGGAGCTCTGGCATGGTCAGGCCCAGAACGCGGTGAAGCCGGCCCGTTCCAGCCGCTGCTGCATCTCGTCGATCTTCTGGACGCAGCGGGAGAGCCCCCGGCTGGACAGCAGCTGGTGAACCGCCGCCAGCAGATCCCGAATCTCCTCCCCGCCTTGCAAGCGCGGAAGCACCTTGTGGTACACGGCCAAGTCGAGCGCGACCCGCTCATCGAGCAGAGCCTGTTCCGCGTTGTGGGGGTCGGGATCGCCGTCGGAGCTGAGGCCTACTGGTGGTCACCCTTTGGTTTG
>CAYXDO010000309.1:0-3895 GCA_964463485.1 uncultured Myxococcales bacterium
GCTCGCACGGACACGCATCAAGCTCGCACGGACACGCATCAAGCTCGCACGGACAGCCTACAGGGTGTTTTCATGTCCGTGTGAGCGGGACTTGCGCGTTTCCCGTTTTGAGGCAAGAACCCCTCATGCCCACCCCACACGATCGATGGCTGGCCGCCGCAACGGCCGCGGCAAGCTCCATAAACCCGCTTCGTCTACCCTACGACATCGCTCTTCGGGAAGCCGGCCAGGTCGCGGCCTTCGCGGCCAAATACTGGCAGCCTTCCGGAGGACTCTCCGGTTTGAAACGTGTTCGCGCGAGACTGCCTGAGTCCACGTCTGCCGAGATCGTCGACCTGATTCACGCCACCCAGGAGCCTCAAACCAAGTTGCTCCTCCTCGTCGATCCGGTCGTCCTGGACAAAGGAGAGCGTGCTCGACAGCTCATCGACGAGTTGGAGTCCGCGATTGAGTATTTGTTGGATGACGGTGTCGAAGAGCCCGCCGATGCCCAGTTCGCCGCCATCCGCGAGTTTCACGCCCAAAGCGGCCAACGATCGAGCGGCCTTCACCAGGCTCTCAGCAGCTACGCCGAGCTTGCAGAGTCACTCAAAGAGAGGTTGGTGGAGGTCGACGAAGACTTCGATTCGGCGCTGATTCAAGAGGCCAAGGCGCTCGCTGCGACCCTGTCGGTTGCCTCGGCGCAAGTCGTCTCGAAGGCAGCCGAAGAAGCGACTGCCCTCCGAAACGGCTTTTTGACTCCGCTGATGAATCGCGTGGGTATGGTCCGTAGCGCGGCCCGGCGAGTCTTTCAGGCCAATCCCGAGGTGCTGCGTGAGGCGACCAGTACCTATGAGAGGCGCAAGCGCGCCGCGCGCCGCGCCGCAAAGGCGACTCCCAAGTCACCCACCGTTCCCTGAGTCACTCACTTTCCTCACGAGTCATCGCGATGGGTATGACTCGAACCTCGCTTTCTGAGGCTGGACAGTGCGGCTCTGAGGCCGGACAGTACCCGGCACCGCTCGGAATCGTGAGGCGCCACCACCGCTCATGTACGTCGTGGCTGGATGCCCTGGCAGCGGCAAGTCGATCGCCTTTCCCATTCAGGAGAGCGGCCTCGATTTTTTCAATATCGACAACCGGGCTGCCGAGCTGAACGGCGGCTCGTACGTCGGAATTATTAAAATAGGGGCAGAAGCCACGTCCGCGAACGGAAGTGGCGACTGCCCCGAGCTAGATCGTGGACCGAAGTCCTAAAAGCAGAGTGTCACGTTGCTCGTGTCCGTCAACCCCAAAGATCAACTCACTCAACTCACGGCTGCCCGGCTCCTCGAATATTTTGCCACCGGGAAAGCGCGGCAACGTCGCCTTTGGCAAGTGGGGCTTTGTCTCTCGCTGGACGAAAGTCTCGAAGAGAGGCTGATCGCACTCGGGGCCTCGTGCTTCGTCGAACGGAACGAATTGGGCGCAGATCCGCCTGGCCATGAGTCCAAACGCGTCGCATACTATCGTTGGAATGCTCACGAAGATGTGCCACTTTTGAAGTTTGAGAGTATCGGCGGAGTGTTTTCGTCCACCTCCACGACCACGTATCTCGCCCACGTCCACGAAATCGTCCACGCTCACGCCCACGATTCACGCCCACGCCTACGAAGCCTGCCGAAGCCAACCCATTGGGCTGAGGTCGTTTCGGGAGCGACCTCGCGTGTTTCTTGCGGTGCCTCGAGCAAAATACTGCCGGGGATCGGCGCTGTCCCAAAGTTAGGGGGTGGACTTTGCGGGGGAAAGAACGTCCGCCGGTCGTCCACGGCTTGAATTTGGGCACCGGCACGGCACCGGCACGGCTTGAATTTGGGGGGCACGGCTTGAATTTGGGGGCGCCGGCCCACCGAAAATCGGTCACAGGGGCACGGCTTGAATTTGGGGGGAAGGCAGGTCGTTTTCGATTCGATCACGCGACCCCGCCAGGCTCTATTCGGGCGAAGCAGATCGCGTCCATTCCCTCGTGTTGAGTGAACTCGACCCGGATCACGGCGCGAACTCCGATCTCCGCGCCTAGCTCGCCGCGACCCTCGCCAAACTTGTCCAGCCCGAGTCTGCGTACGTTCTCTCGGACTTCCTGCTCCCGGATCTGCCGCGCCGCATCGTCATACTCCAGCACAATCTCGCCGAATTGCGACTCCGGCGTCAGGGACGCCCGTTCGCGCGTTGCGAGCGAAAGCTCCTGGAAAGGCGTCGAAGGCATGGACACCTCCACTCCATTCAGCTCATCCTTCGGAGTTCCGGTCGAAGTCGCGCAGACGACCCGGTAGCGCAAGATGCGGGGTCCGCGAAGGACATTGAAAACAAGTTCCAGTAACTGCTGACCCATGGGTAGTTGCGATACACTCTGTATCATCCCTTGACCTCACTTACGTTAGTGTTAGTCCTAAAACAAGTGTATGATTTTTTCGAAATCGGCCCAAATATTGCGTGTTTCGTCGATAAATTCCATACTCAGACCCGCCCGTTCCGGAGAGTCTCCGGCGGCGACCCGAATTTCGTGCTCATGATTTCCTCGCACGCGCCAGCCGGAAGAATACCGATTGCCAGGGATTCCAGGACAGAACCTCTAAGTAAGACCAGGCGCTCAGAACGAGTCGACGATCCCCACGGAGGCTCGTTCGCGGGCGGCGAGCCCTCCGCTCAGGACGTAATCGTCGCCGAGGGGGACGATCTCGCCTACGTCGAAGGCGACGGGTCGTTCCGGTTCGCAGAAGCCGGAGCTTTCGAACCAGCGGGACAGGCTTCCGAAGGGCCCACCGAACACGACGCCCTCGGGTTCGATGGGTACGAGTACGTGAGAGGGAAGTTTGTACGGAGAAAGGAGGTCGACCCAACCCATTTCGGGGAGCTTGGAGTAGAGCCCCCCTTCCGCGTCGGCGGCGAAGAACCGGCCATTCGGGAGGGCGAGGACCCGGGTGATGCCAACACCGGACGGAGTCTCGGTTCGTATTTCGCGGTCCGTTGCTCTAACGAGCTCGCTCGAGAAGCCCGAAGCAAAGAGGACCTCGCCAGGCCCAAGCCACAGAGCGGAGCCCTTTTCGGAGTCGCGCTCGACCACCCCGAAGTCATGGATTTGGACCCACGATTGCCCGTCGAACCATTCGGCCCGGCCGAACATACTCAGCGCCGCGAGCTCCACGCCAAGAGCGCCGTGGCCGCCCGAAAGGTCGCTGATGGGTTGGGCGGCGGACGTCGTGGTCACCAAGTCCGCGGAGAACGACTGTTCCTGGAGGCGGCCGCGCCAAATCTCTCCGTCCATGTTGGCGGCCCAGATCTCGCCGTCGAGCGCGAAGCCGTCGGTCAGAGGCGAGTCATGGGGAGCCTTTCCCAGGCTTCGGACTTCGTCCGCAGTTACCAGCACGAGCACTCCGTCCTCGAAACTCACCAGGACACGCCCTTCTCCGACACTCATCGAAAGCCGCGCGTCCGCGCCTGACGGCGCTTCGTGGGTCTCGGCGACGATCGGCTGACAGGGTCCGGCAAGGGGCGGCAGACGCAAGGCAGACAGCAGAGTGAGCGAGTCCGGGGCGGTCGAGCGAAACGCCGGTGGGTCGTCGCCCGCGTCGAAGGAAGCGGAATAGGTTCGTTCGAGTCCCCGGAGCTTCAACACCTGTCGGCCGGTCGCCAACGCCTCCAGCTCGCCTGGGGCAACCTCGTGACTTGTCAGTGGTTCGGTGAACGCCGCGACCTCCACGAGCACGGAATCGCTCGGGGGAGCTTCCAAACTCAGAGGTGTGGCCGCGTCCGTGGCCCAGTAGCGGGTCTCGCCGCCCACCGAGATAGCCACGAAACCCGAGACCATCGGAGGCAAACTCAGCTTAGGGTCCCGTTCGGGGAGTAAACCCCTCGCCTTTAGGCGAAGCCTTTCAGG
>CAYXDO010000310.1:0-3789 GCA_964463485.1 uncultured Myxococcales bacterium
CGTGGATTCGCCTGCGGCTTGTGGTTCCGGCTCTGCCGGGCTACGGGTAGTTGCTCTATTTCCGATTTGGTTGTCACAAACCAAATCCAAGCTCCCGCAGGCTGCTAGGTGACGGACTCGGAACCGGTGACGGACTCGGATCCTGCCTCGCCTCGTCGCCAGTCACGAGACCCACTCGCAGCGAAAACTGCCGAGAGTCGATCAGTCACTCGTGCTCGACCATGGCCGCCACGTACCCTCGCAGGTTGGTCAGTACGGAGACAGTGCCGGCCGCGATCGAATCGACGTCCTCGAACGGCAACAAGATCTCGGGCTGACCTGCCCGGAGCGCCTTCCCAGACGAGAGCCCGAGCGTCGGACCCTCTGCCTGCATACTCAGCACGCTGTCTTCCGAGCCCCACTCGAGCGGCCCAAACTCGCTCGGACAGAACCCGAGCCCCAGCCCTTCGCCACACTCGCTCGATAGCTCCCAAATCTCGTCGCGGCTTGCCAAGGAACGGAACGACATCGAACCGGCGACGAAGAGTCGATCCGGACACGAGGCTCCGATCGAGTAGACCGCGAAGCCCGCCCGGGCGGAGCTCGCTTGGGCCCAAACGTCCCCGTCGGGTCGCCTGGACCCCACGGCGCGAGCGTGGAACCCATCGTCGGTCGGTTCGACTCGCGCCAGCAAGTCAGCGCCGCCGAGCCACCCAACGCCGAGGCTCCCGGTGAGTACGGTCGGCGGCCCCGCTCGACTACCCGCCACCAACGGCTCGAGAGCTTCGAGCTCCACGCGGGACGACCCCGCCGCATCGATTCGGTCGATCGCGCCGTCGTGGGTCAACGCGAGGAAGCCTCCGCCACCGATCGGCGCGGCCTTGACATAACTCGACCCGATTCGAAGGAGGGCCTCCGCGCGCTCGTCTTCGGTTGCGACCCACTCGACCACGGAGCCGACGCTCGAAGTCGTGAGTATCAGGAGCCCATCGTCCACGACTTGACTTGCCAACACCCGCGCGGACTCGAACCCCGACGGCGCCGCCATCGTCACGAATCGCTTTTGGACGTGCTCGCAACTCCTCGCGTTCGAATCCGTCCAAACCTCGAGCGCGCGCCCTCGATCGAGCCATACCCACACCCTGGATGGGTCGAGGCTCACCGCGAGCGCACGAGTCCCGGAGGCTCCGGGATAGATCTCCTCGGCCTCCGACTCGCTGGGGGCCTGCCGCCACAGCGATCCGTCCTCACGCTGCGTCAAGCGCCACGCTCCCTGGATCATGTGGCCACGGAGCACTTCGGGCGCCACGACTGTCTCACCATTCGGCCCGAGATCGTGCGCACGCCCAAGCGCAAAGCTCGCACGCGCCCAACCGCCGCCCGTCGCCTCGATCTCACACCCCCCGGCGTATGGAATCCTTTCCAGTCGTACGTCCGGCGCGACCGTACCGGTGAGCGAGGCAGTCAACAGGACACTCATGTTCGCGCTCCGGTCGCGACCGCAACCGAACACTCTCGATCCTGACGCGATCGCCCCGGCGAGCTCCACGTCTGAGTCCGACGCTGGATCCGCGAGGCAACTCCAAACGCCCCCAGAGGATCGAGCCAAGAGGCCTGCGTTCGCCGCCACCGTTATGGCGCGCCCCCCTCCGACCTCACCGCCCCCCACCAGATGGGAATGCTCCCGCTGGGCCCACGGGCACGCTTGGTCGCCGAAAGGCAGCGACTCTTCCACACACGAGACGCCCTCCCCGAGCGTGCAGAGGAACTGGCGCGGAGTCGGGGCGCGGACCCAGCGTCCGTAGAGCTCGAACTTTCCGTCTTCGCGCGCGACAATCGAATGCACGGCTGTCTCCACTGGCTCGCTGAGCCGGCGCGGCCGCGTGTCGTCGATCAGGTACAGGCCCTCGGGCGCGGTGCCGCTCTTCGTAGAGATGGCGGCCAGAAGTGCGCCGTTCACGACGGCGATATCTTGGATTGCGAGTCCACCGAAGGCCTGCGACAAACGCTCCAGACTCAAATCACCGTCGGGAGAGATTGTGAGTCGGTGAGTCTCCGTCAAACCAAACACGGTCCCATCCGGACTCAGGACGGTGTGCCAGAACTCCACGGGCCCGCCCTCGGGCAACAGAGGACAGACCGTCGGCGGCGCACGAAACCCCGTCTCACGATCGCACGGACAGGGACCAGGCCACGCGACGCGCACCCCCGCGCGGGCCGCCGATTGGAGCTCAGCGGCGCCCGGAGACGAGAGCTCAGCCGAAAACGTCCACGCGGGCACTGGACAGCCAGCTCCCGGCAGGGCTACGGCGGGGCGCAGCTCGCCGGGAACCAAGCACCTTCGGCAGCCGCCCGAGACCCCCGAGTCTTCGTCTGCCGCCGAGACCGTCAGCTCCGCCAAGCGCATCGGCCGCCCCGCCGGATCGACATAGTCACCTGGAGAGATCACCCAGGCGACCCTCGAGAGCCCGTCGGCTGCGTCCGAAGAGAAGCCCACACCGTCCAACCCATGCCCGACGGAGGCCAAACGACCGGAAGCATCCACGTGGGCGACCACGACGACCGAGCCGGGCGGCACCCGAGCGTCGAGCGCTGCCTGAGAGATGCAGCCCGCGACGAGCGCGATCAGAAGGAGCTCGCGCCGCACGCCCACGCCGCTCAGCGCTCGCCCGGACGTCAATGGGTGCAGACGCCGCCTGAGCGCAGCGCCCCTGGGACCGCGCTGGCCGCGCCATCGGAACGAGGGCGGACGAATATTCATCGTGGATTACTCACCATGCGTCACGGTCACGGTCACGAGCAAGAACCCGGGGCACAGCGAGGAGGAAGCAGTAATTCACGGTGACCATTTCTCCGGACTCAGTGTTCATTCTCCGTGTTCTCTGGTCATCTTTGGTTGTGGCGACAGCCTCGCTAGGACCGGAACAGACGGGAGGAGTTACTTACTCGCGGACTTGCTTGGGCCTGCGCTTGTGCCTCCGCTTCTTCCCGTCGAAGAGCTCTGCTGCCGAGTTGCACGTCGCCGCTCGGCGGACCCATGTCTCGAGCAACTCGATGTCCAAGGTGTCCCGAATCCTCGCCCGATCCAGCTCCGCAACCGCAAGCTGTCGTGCATCGAGGAACTGGAGAACGGCCCGGGCGAGCCCCTCGGCCTTTCCTCTCGCTTCGCCTCTCGCTTCGCCTCTCGCTTCTGCCTTCGCCTCACCGGCCGCGATGGCAGTGATGAGCACCGGGTTCTTCTTCGCGAGCAGCGCGCGGGCCATCGCGTCGTCGGCCCGCGCCGCTTCGAGCACGTCCTTGATGGACAACGGCGCGGCAAGAATGTGATCCACGAGCTCCTCGGACCTCGCGTACTGGAACCACCTGTCGTCGGCGCGCGACCATTCGAGGAATCGCTTCTCACCGACGTCGATCCCGAAGATTCGCCGAACGCCCCGCATACTCAGGCCGCGGGCCTTCTTGGCGGCATCGGAGTCGTCTTGGGAGCTCATGATCTCGAACGCGAGCTCCTCCAAGGCTCGGTCCTCGGTGTCCGGATCGATGCCTTCTCGGAAAACGCTGGCGTCTGGGGCAAAGTCACTGAAGACCGATGCCCGCGTGAGCATGTCGGCCGCGACGTCGTAGCCCTCCGCGACGCAGGCTTCGAGGAGAGCGGCGAGCTTGCTGTGGTACGTGGCGTGGACCGGCCCGGCTGCGTTCACGTAGCGAACTTCTCCTTCGATGATCTCGAAGCGCGTCCCAGGCATGACTAGGCGCTCGCTGGGCCCATAGACCCTCAGTTGCGCCTCCTGCTTCGGGGCTTGGACCATG
>CAYXDO010000311.1:0-3740 GCA_964463485.1 uncultured Myxococcales bacterium
CAGTTGTTGGCCGACATCGGCGTTACAAAGAGCCATAGCAGACCCTACGTTTCAGATGATAATCCCTTCTCAGAAAGCCAGTTCAAGACGTTGAAGTATCGGCCGGATTTCCCGGATCGATTTATGGGTTTCGAACACGCCAAAGGGTTCTGTCAGGTGTTCTTCTCTTGGTACAACCACGACCATCGTCACAGCGGTATCGCCATGCTGACCCCTGAGCAACTCCGCTACGGCGAGGCCCGGGCGGTCCTTGCTCGGCGACTACA
This sequence comes from uncultured Myxococcales bacterium, assembly GCA_964463485.1. GTDB lineage: Bacteria > Myxococcota > Kuafuiibacteriia > Kuafuiibacteriales > Kuafuiibacteriaceae > CAYXDO01. The sequence goes on from CAYXDO010000311.1 coordinate 267, forward strand.
GGTGCTCGAGGCCGCCTATCGCGCTCACCCCGAGCGTTTCGTCAATGGTCCTCCCTCGGTGGGCTCGCCTCCTCGAGCGGTTCGGATCAACCCTCCGACCGATCGGGAGCTGACGACATGAACCTCTCTTGGCGCCATCATGGTGGTCCCGTGCACCTTTGGTCCCATTGGCTTCGCGTTCGACCGGTTGTCCCCTCTCATCGTCGTATTGCCGTCAGCTCTGGCTCGGGCGGATTATGCAGAGCTCGCCTCTGCGGAATCCGACGAGCTCCGCGCCGCGCAGTGCTGAGCTTGGAAAAACACCTCGATTTGCGGCGCGGAGTGGGCATTGACGCCACCACTGAGGGTTTTAATGGGCCGCCAACAAATACCTCACTCAAAGCTTGTCGCAGTAGCGGCAGAAGAACCAACGATTTCAATGATAACGAAAGGGAGCAGCGTGCAAAGCTCTCCTTATACAACCCTGAAGCGAGAGAACCGTTCGAGTGGATAACGTCGAAGAAACGAACACCCGCGAACGCCTCTCAAGCCGCTGAGGACAGATCCGGAGGTACACTGATTTCTCCTACGGCGTCAGTATTCGGTTGGATTGAGTCGGAGCTGGGTCAGCAGTTGCACCGAGGAGCCCGGCTCAGCGCAGCGGCGGCGATACGGCGGTCCATCTGCTCGGTCCTGACGACGCGGCGGTCAGCCGGTGAGAGCGAGGCGCTGGCGAGTTGGAGGATGCTCTCGAGATCCTCGTCCTGCGGCTCGACGGGCTGGCCGTCGAGCTGCAGCTCGCGATCGCGTTGGTCCAGCCCCGCGAAGGCGGCAGGGAGCTGGTCCAGCGAGCCGCAGACGATGACGACGTAGTCGTCGTGCCCGAGGTTGCGGACCAATGCGGCCTCGGCCGGCAGGTGCTCGAGGTCCTGACCGAGGTTCTTGCGCCCGCTGCGCCGCCGCTCGTCGTGCTTGAGGTCCCCGAAGAAGTTCTCGCACAGGGCGTTGGTCCGCGCGACCAGGCGGACGCCGCCGCCGGCGCCCTCGGGCAATCGGATCGCGTGGCCCCAGAGGTTCTTTCCGTGGGTGTCGAGGTGGTCGAGGATGAGGTCGATGGCCTCGCGGGTGTCCTGTGCCGGTCCTCGCGCGGGCCGGCGTTGGCGAAGCGAGGCGACCAGCCGGTCGAGCCGCGTGCGCATCTGTTCGAGGTCCTGCTCGGTCTCGTCCTCGGGCATCGAGGACGCCAGGCGGAGCACGGCGCGCAGCTCGTCGAACAAGGCTGCGCGGCGGCGAAGCCGCTCGGCGACCTGGCTGAAAGGGACCTCGCAGTCGACGGGCTCGAGGTGGCGATGGAGCCGGCGGAGCGCGGCAGTGACATCCTTGTCTGCTGGCGCCGTGCGCAGGAAGGCGTCGGCGGCGCGCAGGGAGGTGAGGCAGCGGTCGTGGAGGTCGAGGTAGGGCCGGTCGAAGGGGAAGTCGAGCCCGGAGGCCTGGGCCTTGGAGTCCGGGACCCACCGGGCCAGCGCGCGGACCTCGGCCAGGCCGTCCATGCCCGGCTCGATCTGATGGCCCCGTTCGACCAGCGACTGCCACCTCAGCACGGCTCCTCGCGCTGTGTCGATCTCCTCACCGAGTTGGCGGCCGAGGTCTCGAACCAACGCCCGCAGTTTCGGGCGCACCTTGGTTCGCCGAAACAGCTCTCGGAGCTGCGCGTGGGCGGGCTCGAGCAGGTCGCTGCCCACGTCGGCGAGGAAGTGCTCGTGGCAGGCGAGCACGGGGATTCCGAGCATCAGCTCCGCGACCAGGTCGTCGAGGGCCGGGGTCATGGCCTTGCCCAAGTCGCGCATGGCGGCGCAGGGAGGGCCGAAGCGCCGCACCGTCTCTCGCAGGCAGGGCAGGACGAGTTCGGCGCGCTCGGTCGAGATCTTCCAGGCGCCCAGGACCCACCGCCGCCAGCCCGCCATCACGATCAGCAGCGTGCCCCGGCCCGCCTCGCCCGTGGCGTCGACGTGCAGCGGCCAGCCGCCGTCCTGCTCGAGCGCAGCCTTCAGCTCTCCGGAGCGGGCGCGATGGAGCCGGCCAAGGTAGCGTGCGAACCGCCGCGCGAGCGCGCTGACCGCACCCGTGGAGATGGACAGGCCGTAGTCCCTGAGCAACGCCGCCCGGATCTCTTCCCGCTGCTGGTGCTGCAGGAAGCGCGCAAGCCCGACGAAGACCATCACGTCGTAGCCGACGACGCAGCCGGGCATCAGCGCCTCGGCAAGGCACGACGCTCGCCGCGTGACGAGCGCCCCCGATGCCCGGCGACACCCGGCGAGACACCGGTGAACGGTCTCCCAGGCCTCGAAGGCGCCATGAGCCAAGGTCCCGCCGAACCGTGGCCCTGTCTTTTGCACGCCCATCGCTCCGCCGCAGAGCGGGCAGCACCCCGGGGCTTCGGACGCAGACACATTCACCGCCCCGAGCCCGCGCAGCCGCTCCCTCGCCTGCTCCGCCGACGAGAGCAGCTGCCTTCTCAGCGCCGCGAGTGCGTCGAGCGGGAGCGCGCTGTTTTTTTTCCCAGCCCGTACTGCGCGAAGACCGCCTGGACTTGCTCGTCGGGTACGCCGATGCCTTCGAGACGAAGCCGGGCCGCGATCGTGGCTGCATTGTCCTTGGGGCTGTGGATCACGGCGAGCAGGATGTCGACCACGAGAGCGAGGTCCGCTGACGGCGGCGACGGTATCACGGCAGGCGCGGCACTGGGAGCCATCGCGCGCCGTCGCTGCTCCAGCTGTGCCGCCGCGCGCTCGGGGTCGGCGTCGACGTAGACATAGACGGCCTCGACGCGCTCGCGGCCGAGCAGGACGTCGTTGACCAGGCTGCGCAGCGTGTCGTGGACGCGCAGTCCCAGCATCAGGTGCAGCTCTTCGTGGGTGTGACCAGCGGGGGCTCCTCGGACCAGCACGACGACGGTAGCGCGCAGGGTCCCGTGCTTCGAAAAGCGGACCTCGCCGTGAGCCCACAGGCCGTGAGCATCGAAGCGGGGGATGCGAGCCAGGGTGTAGTAGCGGCCTGCGTGGGTGTAGCTGGTGAAGTAGCCCACGGTCTTCAGGGCGAAGAACACGGTGGTCCGCGACCGCACTTTCAGCGCGCCGCGCAGCTCTGGGAGCTGGGCGGCGAGGCTGCGCTTGAAGAACTGCTCGAGCGCGTGGACGTGAGCGTCTCCTGCCGATGTGAACATTTACGACTTGTTGTAACACTGAAGTCGTAAATGTTCATATCGGCGACCGCCAGCCCACAGCAGAGCCCCGCGAGCACCAACGACGTCGACCGCCTCCTGGGCAAACGCCGCAGCCATTTTCCCAGGGCGTCCTGCTTCAGCCCCTTGCCCACACGATGTACCTGCTCAAACTCGTTCGGTTGAACAATTGAGACTGCACGGCGTCAGGCCGATACAAAACACTGCTTCAAATCAACAGGTTGGCGAAGGACAACCGAGGACTGACGCCGTAG
>CAYXDO010000312.1:0-3622 GCA_964463485.1 uncultured Myxococcales bacterium
CGAGCACGAACGAGCACGAACGAGCACGAACGAGCACGAACGAGCACGAGCACGAATGCCACAAGCGAATTCCGAGACTCGTCGACTTCTAGAATCGGACGAGGACGAGATGCGGTGGAATGCACGGAGTTTCGTGCTCGTGCTCGTGCTCGTGCTCATGCTCGTGAGATTTCGAGGGCTTACGGTACGGAAGCTCAAGGTCTATTTCCACCGCAGTATGATGCAAACCGAGCGAACGCCGATCTCAAGGCGCCGGGCACATGCAGCCACCGTCCGAACACGTCGTTCCGTCTTCACATTGCCACTGACACGTGGAGCCGATGCACGCCAGGGCCGCCTGACCGTCGGCGCGCGGGCCGGAGTCGCACAAGTCGTCACTCGAGCTTGTCGCTGAGCAGGCGCCGTTCTCGGAGATGAGCGTGCCGCATACCGGCGCCGATCCGGCGACCGACCCTGCGCATGCCCGGCTCGAGCCGCAGATCTGATCGGAGTCGCAAACTGTGCGACAGGAGCTATCTGCGGACGGTCCACGCTCGGTGACGCAGAGCTCGAGCGGAGCGCATCCTCCGCAATAGACCGTCTTGGTCGGCCCGCAAGCCTGTCGCGTGCTGGTCTCGCCGCACGTTTTTTGGTTGTTGGCGCACAGTACGGCGTCGGTCTCCGGGGCGGTCGCACAGTCACTCACGCATCGAACGCGTTTGGATTCGGTCGGCTGAGCGCCATTTCCATGTCCCCATTCGAATCGAACCAGCATCCGTCCGGAGGTGGCGTAGGGTGTCGAGGTCCAATAGGAGTCCGCGATCGGCGTATTGGGGAAGGCGGCGGGGTCTATCGTACTCACCGAGCGCGATCGATCGACCAGCGACATCAGCTCGAAGACGGTCGGGAGGCGCCAGGAACGGCCGGCGACGCTCAACCCGCTGCAGTATGCGACGCCGTTGGTGTAAGTCAGGAGGTTTGGCGAGACTGATCGGGCCCAGACGAGGCCGGTCTCGACGTCCGTGACGATGTCGGATTCGATGACATAACGGCCCACCGGCGCATCCGCGGAGGCTTGTCCGGAGATCGTGAGAATCAGGATCGGGGCCAACTGGAACTTGGTTCGGCGAGTGCTCATTTCATACTCCCTAGCGGACACAACGAACGGCTCGAGGGCTGGTTTTGTAGCCGGTGCCGACGAGGCCGCTGTCGAAGAGAATCAACCAGGCGAGCTCAGGATTCTGGGCGTAGGGCGCAATCGTCCACGTCGTCGTGGCTGACGTGTTGGGGAAGAGCGTCGGGTTGACCTTCGGGGTCCGGCCATAGTCCATGATAGACATCAACTCCATCACTGTTGGCAGCCTCCAGTCCGAGTAGCCTCCCAAGACCAGGGAGTCGCAATAAGCGATGGCGTTGGTCCACGTATAGGAGGAAGAGCTCTGCACCCGCTGCCAGTGGAGGTCCTTGACTGTGTCGAGCGCAACGTCGGTCGTCGTCGACCAGCTTCCCGAGCCACTCCACGTCGCGGGTCGACTCCACCACTCACCTTGCGCGCAAGGTCGGCAGGCAGGCCCGCCGCAGTCCTTACCCGTTTCTTCCCCGTCTTGCACCCCATCCGTACAAGAGTGGGGTGTGATGACGACCTCGTTCGATAGGCCCGCAACGGAGGTGCCAGAAATTCGTGCGATCCGAAAGTACCTTGGCGAGCCGCTCACGAGCCCGTTGTGGCTCGAGGGTGAGTTGACCGAGTCGATGGGGGTGCTCGCGGAGCTCACTCCTGGCGCATTCGACCAATAGAGCCTGAATGAGGTGACCGTGCCCGGGCAGTTCGCAGACCAACTCAGAACCGCCTTGTCGTCCCCGGGCCAGCCCGCGAGAAGGATGGCGGAGGCGGTGACTCCGATGGAAGCCTCCCGAGTCAACCCGCCCGTGTCGGTGGCGCGAACGGTGAGGGTGTGGGGACCGTCTCCAGAGTCGCACGAATTCCACGCGAAGCTGAAGGGGGCTGTCGCCAGAGTCTGCACCAAGGTGCCGTCGACCAGCAGGTCGGCGTGATCGACCCCGTGGTCATCGGTAAGTTCGGCCAAAACTTCCACCGCACCCGAGACGAGGTCTGCGTCGCGCGGGCTCAGCAACGAGACTTGCGGCGGGGCGTTCCCGGGCACGCAAGCCGAACCGTCGAAGGTTTGGTCGGTGGGACAGCCCCAGAGCTTCAGATAATCGACCTTCGATGGTCCTCGCACCCCAAAGCCTCCCCTCCCTTCCGACGAGAGTCCGATCCCGTTCGCCACGGTGTTCAATACGGGTACGCCGTTGATCGTGGCCTCGATCTCCAGACTGTCGGTGCCGTTCTGTCGAACTCGAAGACCCAGGTTGTGCCAGGTCCGGAGCGCTCGGACGGCCGTGCGTGTCACGAGGACTTGATTGACTCCTCCCGAACGAAGCACGATCCGCTGGTCCGTCGGGAACCAGGCGAACGCGATGAACTCGGAGTCGTCTTTGAAAGCGGCGACGACCTCGATCGGAGCCGCTGACGTCGCCATCATCCGGCTCACGACATCTTGGTCGCCCATTTGAGTTGGACCCAGGCCCAGGGTTCGGATTCCAGTGCCGGTGGCTCCTTCGGTCACGACTCCTGAAGCCGCGGTGAAGGTCGCCGACTTTGGCCCGAGCTTGATGAGCATGAGATCGCTGGAAGGTACTCTACTCGCGTCCCAATTCAACAACAGGGGCGGCCGAGCGGCAGCCATCCCAGATTCGCGCAGCCCAAGGCCCTTCGCGTCAACACCCTCGCATGCCGTCAAGGCCAGCAAAGGACATATCAATAGAGTCGTTCTCATCAGATCCTCCCGACGCAGCTGCGTCGTCACCGCCCGATCGCGCCTTCAGGCGCCAAGTCCTCGAGCTCAAACGTGGAGCTCGATAACTTTATCTCCTTGCGACCTAGGGCGGAGTCGAAGCCGGTGTCGCAGCCGTCTTTCCCATACTCAACACGACTTGTGTCTGGCCGCCGGAATCCGTCACGAGCAGGGGGATGAATCAGATTTGATTGAAGCGCAAATTCGGGGTGGGGTCAGCGCCTAGGAAGTACGAGCACGAAAAGCCTCGCGCTCGCTTCGTTCGACATGACCAGAGCAGCAACTCATATGTCAGGGTAGGCGAAGGTGAATGAAAACGTGGGACCCGCCAAGTCATAACTCATCGTGCTCCCTTGACTCACGGTCTCGACTCGTCCGAGCGAATCATACGTGTAACTCACCGGCAATGTCCCTGGAACACGGGTCGAATAATGTCTCGGTGCCACGCCCCAGCGGGCTCAGAGTCGTGGTCTTTCTCGCAGACGCACATGAGGCGCACGGTGGCCGGCGCAGAGGGAGCTCCGGCGACCTCGGCGACGTAGTGAGCTCGTCGAGACCGGCGAACGAGGGTCCAGCAGAATACACGAAGGACCCGGGCGTCGTTTTCGCCGCACCCGATGATGGAAGGCGGCCCTCGAGGTGGCTCGCGCCGTGGTTCTCAAACGGTCCCGCGACCCTCCGGGTGGGGCAGGACCCGTTTCGCAAACCGTCCCGCGACCCTCGAGCTGGCGCAGGACCCGTTTCGCAAACCGTCCCGCGACCCTCGAGCTGGCGCAGGACCCGTT
>CAYXDO010000313.1:0-3594 GCA_964463485.1 uncultured Myxococcales bacterium
TAGCTGGGGAGTGGAACGGAGGCGAGGCGGGATGAGCTCGCCCAGGAGGTCCGCTCCGCAAGGTGTCGACTCGCAGAACGTCAAGAAATTCTGGACCGCGTCTCGGCCGAGGATAAGCGAGCCGTGTTGGGGCGCGATCGTCTCGATATCGAGGCGACGTGCGATCGCGACCCACCTCGTGACGGCGGCGCGCGATGCCATGAACCTCTGGTGGAAGCTCAGCATGCGCTCGGCGGGGTCCACGGCCGCGGAGGTGCCGTAATCCTCGGACGAACCGAGATCGCCGGTGAAGAGGATCTTCGAGACAGGATCGAAGAGTTGAAAGTTGCCGGGCGAGTGAAGGAAGTGTGCCGGGACTGCCCACAGCGACTCTCCGCCGAGGTCGATGACCATGCCCTCGTCGGGAATCGGCCTGAGTCTTCGGGAGAGCAGACCGTCCAGGCCGAAGTGCGGAAGAAATCGCAGCCAAAGCTGAGAAATCAGCGCGTCCGCGCTCGAATCGATGAGCCATGAATTGAGCGATGTGCAGACGTCGGGATCCTGATGAGAAAAAAATAGATAGCGCAGACTTGCCCGCTGATCCCGCTTGGAATCGAGGATGCTCGTCGTTCTTCGGAAGACCTCTGGGTAGACCTTGGGTCCGCCTGGGTCCACGATGAGCCCCTGTCCACCGTGGGCGATGACGTATTGGTTGGAGCCCAGGGAGAGACCATTTTGGGCGTCCCTGATGACGGCCACGGTGTGCGCTCGGCTGTCATGGATCACTTCCGTCTCTGGGCAGCGATTCGGTTCGGCCGAGTCGCGAGCCCACGGTAGGAGCGACCTCGCGCTCACGACCTCGCCGGGCGCGGGCGTGGTGGCTTTGCTGGGTCCGGTACCCGGGGTGGAATTCGCCCTCGAGACGAGCCAGGCGTATCTGTCCTCCCCGAGGAGGCGCGCGGTCAGCGCGTCGGCCTTGGCCTCCACGTCGGCGAGTTGACCCGGTCCGAGGCTCTGCTCCGCGAGCGCGTAGACTGTTTGTTCTTCCCTCCGAAGGTGAAGCAGGCTCAGCCGCTGATACGAAGCGATTTCTTCCGCCATGATCGACCTCGAGGCGAGGTCTCCGCGCTTGGCCTGCTCTTCATGGGCGCGAATCGTGCGTACGTGCCGGGTCAGGCGCTCGTGCTCGGCCGAGAGTCCGCCGATGATGGCGGGCGCGAGGCCGGCCTTGCGGAGCGCTGGGAACAAGACCTGTTCCTCCTTCGCATGGTGGAGCGACTCTACGACGTCGTCGAGGAACACCAAGACCTCAGCCATGGAGGTCGGGTCCTGGTTCTGAGAAGCCTGCCGGAGTCGCTCCAGCATGAGTCGTGTGAGACGATGCTCGTCGTGGAGGGTGCTCAGCACACTCAAGGCTTCCTCCGCTCCACGGGCGGAGAACGAGAGCCGGCGCGGTGCGGTCCACGACGCTTGGTCTTGGGCCGATCTCGCCTGGGTTCCTCGACCCCATCGTCGGTGCTCGGGGCCGAGATCACGCGCGCATCGGCGACGGGCTCGGGCTTGGGCTCGGGATCGGGCTGCGCGACCGAGGTCGTCGGGGTGCTTGTCTTTGCGGGCTGCGGGATGGGTTTCAGCCTTCCCCGTACGGGGATGAGCGCACGCCCGTCGAACCGAACCGTGACCAAGCAAGGCTCGTGTTCTGGGAGCTTCAACCGGATCTCGTGCGGGCGCTCGTCGTACGGACGCTCGAACAAGGTCGGGGAGTCACCTTCGATGGGCTCACCGTCAAACTCGATCTGCGCGCTCTTGGGGGTCGACTCGACGAAGATCGAAACGACCTTCGGACGGGGTGGGTCGGCGTCGCGAGCCCAGATCGAGTTCCCCGCGACACCCAGCAACATGCCTGCGAGCACGCAGGCCACCGCGAACAACACACTTGCGAGGCGGGGAGGCTGGGACCAAATCGAGCCGCGGCGCTCGTGGGCCGAGGGGCTCGGGTGCGCGGAAGGGTGGGATGGGTGCTCGGACCGAGCGACGGCCCTCGGGGAGCGGGCGCTCTTTTTCGGGTCGCGGGGAGTCTCGCTCGCGGCGCCGGTCGCCGAGCCGGAGTTGCCGTCGGCGACTTTGCTTTGATCGTCGTCGGACGGCTTGTCACGCTGGTCTCGCTCACTCGCCTCGATCGAGGCGTCCTCGACTTCGTCGAAGTGAGTCTCGGCAGGGTCCTGGGTTTGGGCGGGCCTCCCGTTGCCGCCCGTGGATCGCAAGGAGACTGCGTCGGCCACTTGCGTGGGCGCGTCGCCGTCCAACTGCGGCGGCGTCGACTTTCGGTGAGCCGAGGACAGGACGGAGCTGAGGAGGAGGCTTTCCGAGCGAACGATCTGCCCGGATGAGTTGGGTTTGGAGAAGGACCGCATCAGCGCGGCGAGCTCGTCGGGACCCGCTACGAGCCCTTCCGACTCGGCCACTGCTCGCAGCGCCTCGTCCAACTCCAAGCCGTCCGAGTAACGATCTTCGGGGCGTTTGGCCAGCAAGCGCATGGCCACTGCCTCGAGGGATTCAGGGATGTTTGCCTGAATTCGACTGGGCGGCGTGACCGCTCCGTGGCGCATGAGTTGCAGAACCGAGTAATCGCTCGCGCTCACGAAGCACCGCTCGCCCACGAGCATCTCGTACAGAACGATCCCCAAGCAGAAGAGATCGCTGCGACGATCGAGGCGCTCTCCGCGGGCTTGCTCCGGGGACATGTAGCCGTACTTCCCTTTGAGGATGCCCGCGGCGGTGTGAGTGGCGCTGCCTGCAGCCTTTGCGATCCCGAAGTCGGTGAGCTTCACTTCGCCGCGAAAGGAAACGAGCACATTTTGCGGGCTCACGTCTCGGTGGATGATCCCCAACGCGCGGCCCTCGGAGTCTCCGAGATTGTGCGCGTGGTGGAGCGCGAGCGCGATCGACCGGGTCACGTAGATGGCCAAGCTCGCGCCGAGCGAGCTGTCGTCGGCCTGGAGCTGCCGGAGAATGTCGGAGAGGTCCTTTCCTGGCACGTACTCCATCACGATGAAGTACTGGTCGCCCGCGACAGCGAGGTCGTAGACTTGGACGATGTTCTTGGAGAAGAGCCGTCGGGCAAGCATGGCCTCGTTGATGAACATCCGGACGAAGTTCGGGTCCTCGACGAGGTGAGGCAGAATTTTTTTCACACAGACGTCAGAGGCCTCGCCAGCGGTCCCTTTTCGGCGCGCCCGATAAACCTCGGCCATGCCCCCGCGGGCGATGTGCTCGACGATCTCGTACTCGGATGGCGACATTCTTGCGGCCCCTGAGCCGCAAGAAATGCTACCAGACTGACCGGAACGAGGTTGGATCTCGGTCAAACTCGGATTTGCGCTGTGCGCACGACACACGGTCGTCGCGTTTCAGCAGTCGGTCGGTCTCCTCCAGAAAACGCCAAGGTCTCCGAGTCTGGAGGCGATAACAACAGCATCGGGACTGCCTGGAACGAGTTGCTCAACATGACGCATGTAGAGATCAACCGGGCTTGAGATTTACTCCCCGTCCAAAATGTATTGGGTGCAGCCGGGCCTGGATCTGAGTGCGCTGCGGGGAAGTTGTTCGCAAAAA
>CAYXDO010000314.1:0-3584 GCA_964463485.1 uncultured Myxococcales bacterium
ACATCTTCGTGAGCATTCCAAGACTCATGGCCAGGCGGATCTGCGCCCAAATCATCGGTCGCAAGCGATCGAGCGCCGATCTGCGTCAGGGTACGGATCGGATGCCGAGATCGAAGACGCCGCCACCGTCTACGACAATGGTGATTTGCTGACCCGCGTCGAGAGGTACGACGACCGGATCGAAGCCGTTCCAAGATCCGAGCGGACTGCCTCCGCAGACTCCGTCGAGCACCACCATACACGATGAGTTATAGTGATCGCTCGAGTGATCCGGATAGAAAGCGTAGTTTCCCGCAGACGGTGCAGTCCAGACATAAGACACGTCGGGTCGAGCCCCGCAGACCGTGAAGTTGTTCGTTCCGCCTATTGCGCTTGCCTGCACGACGCTGAGTCCCAAAGCAGATCCGAGATCGGCCACCGGGCAGGAAGTCGGCCGATTCGCCTCGTAGATGTCGATCGAAAATTGCCCGTCCCACCATTCCCCTGAGTCCACCACGATGGTCAGCACCTGGCCTTGGACGAGACTCATCGCGATCGGCTCTCCGAAGCCGGCGAAGCTGATGCTGCAGCTCCGCAAGCTGTCGAGGTTGCAGACGCCATCGTAGACAGCGAGAACACCATCACTGTTCTCGATATCGCCGCCGGTCGAGCGCAAGTCGAAGATGTAATTCCCGGCTGCTGGAGCGACCCACCTGGCCGCTATGTCGCTCGTGTTGAAATCGTCGTCCGGATCGCGATAATCGCAATATCGATATAAGTCCTGTCCGATGTAGCTGGATCCGGCCCACACTCCAATGCCCAGAGCCGAGCCCAAGTCGGTGTTCACACACTCGAACTGGCTCGCCCTCACGTAGAAGCCGCCGGTTTCTCCCCATCCATCCACCACGACGGTCGCGAGCTCGTCTTGCTCCATGTGCATGTAGACGCGCGGTGGACGGGACTCGTCTCCGCCTTCACAGGCTCGAGAGGGAGGATCCAGCACGCAAGAGGGCTCGGCAACCTGGATCGCTATCGTCTCGAAGGCCGACCAACTCTGGGGGTCGACCTCGAACATGTATTCACCGTCGCGGGGTGCTTTGAAGAGGTAGGAGCGATCAGGGGACTCGCCACACAGGGAATGTCGAGCGTCAGCTCCGGTCGTGGTCCCTTGGAGTGTCTGATGGGTGTCCAACCAACCATCGACGAATGGGCACTCGAGCTCACACGTCGAGCTACAGCCGTCGCCATCGCTCTGGTTTCCGTCATCGCAAACCTCTCCGGAATCGACATAGCCGGAGCCGCAGTAGACCTCTCCAATGGCGAGCTCGTACCCGGTCGAGGAGCCGTTGAATTCGCTCTCGATCGCGATGAGGACTCGCTGGCCTTCCGAAAGTGCTACTACGGCTTTGGATCTCGATGTCTGAGTCGCGCACGCCAGCTCGGCGGGTTGGCACGGATCGTCATAAATCGTTGCGACCGCATAAAATCCGCGGAGCGCTTGGAACCAGAAAGTTCCTGCATGCGGTGCGGTCCAGGCGAAGGTCGCCTCGCTCGAGGCTGTAGCAGGAGCACAGCTCGAAGTCAGATTATCCGGATTACCGAAAGTGATGCCACTCTCGAGATTCTCCCCGGTGACTGACCCCAAGACCTTCGCTCCACAAAGCACCTCCAGAAAACAGGTGGAGCTACAACCGTCTCCGCTCTGGATATTGCCATCGTCGCACTCTTCGGGAAGCTCGGTCGCTCCGTCTCCGCACCGTGGGACTCGTTCTGCCAAGAACATCGGCGACCAAACCTCCGAGACCGGATTCACGGCGCGCAACTGCAGGCTCGCCGATTGAAGCAGGGTAAGCTGGAAAGTGCCTTCTGGATCTCCAGGAAATCCTGCGACGGTCGATCCATCCACATAGAGCGCGGCTCGAGTGGCATCGAGGGCGACCCAACTGATTTCGATCGATGAGCCGGTGAAGGTCGGGGGTACGCGAAACTCGGCGATGCTCGGCTCTCTCCAGACCGTTACCTGGACAGCGGCTTCGACGCGGCCGCGCGAATTCGACGCTTCCAGCGTATAGGAAGTCGTCGCCGAAACCGTGAGCTCGGTCGATCCTATGTTCGCGCTCGAGTTGTACACCGAGGAGCCGTTTGCTCGGATCTCGACGCTGTCGGCATTCGTAACTTCCCAGGAGAGCGTCGAGGAGCCTCCGGACGGCACATCCATCGGGTTCGCCGAAAACGACACGAAAGTCACCGGGAGCGGATCAACGCCTATGGTGATGGACTGTTGAGCGTTCCCGCTCGGGTCTTTGGCGAGGAGCTGATACTGGATGGGACCAGTCCTCTCGGGGGTGGTGGTGAAGGATCCCTCCAGGCTGTTGGACGTGTGGAGCACCGATCCGTCGCTCGAGATCTCGATACCCGATCGGGCATCTCGTACTACCCAGTTGAGCGTCACCGGTTGTCCGATCTCGACGGAGGCTGAATTGGGCGTGAAGCTGGTGATGGAGGCAGCTCGAGCCGGACGGACGGTTACCTGTGTTCCCCGTGTTTTCTGTTCACCGGCGCCGTTCCAAACGGTGAGCGTGAACATCTCCGTCGAATCGGGGGTCACCGTCGCCTGGCCTCGTGCCATCGAGCTCGTGAGGGCCTGATCCGAGATTGGCCTGTTGTCTTTTCCCGTGATTCGAGCCCGCGCGCAGTTGATGATTTCATAGGAAAGAATGCTGCTTTCGCCCGCGTCGATCGTGGGCGGAGCGCTCGAGAAGGAGATGATTTCTGACGTATCCTCGACCTGAAGAGTGACTTCCCGGACGACGGGACCTCCGAGGGAGTTGGCAATGAGCCGGTAGGTCGAATCAAGAACGGGCGAGACACTCAGAGAACCTTCAAATTCTCGTCCGGCGGGCACGAGCGTTTCGCCTCCAGCCTGCTTGACCTCGACCGATTCCGTATTCTCCACGGCCCATTGGAGTGTGGCGGACTGGCCGGGCCGAATCGATCTGGGCGTGACCTCGAATCGGATGATTCGGACGGGCAGAGGTCCTGGCTGCACGCCGACGGTGACTGAGGCGGTTGCCTGTTTTGCATCTCGGGTCGCGAGCAAGGTGAAAGTGACCTCGGACTCGATCGGCAGAGAACGTACGGATCCAGCCAACTCAGGGCTCGAGCCGAGCAGAGTGTGACCTGAGGAATCCTCGATGTGAACGGCGTCCGCGCCCCTGACCTCGTACGAAAGCTTGACTCGATCTCCCAGGGTGGCAGTCGACGGCGAGCTCGAGAAGGACACGATCGTAGGTCCTTTTTCGGTGCACGCCGCGAGGCTCAGGAACATCAGGGAGGGGTACAGCGCAATACGCACGTTCTTACTTTACAGAACAAACCCGGAAACGCAATCCTGGCGGCGTCCAACGGTCTGCGCGGCCCGCAGGGACGTGTCATCCGCGGTCTAGCGATGATCCACTTTCGACGAGACTTTGACCGTGCGGAGCGTCTCGAAGCCGGAGCGAACCAAGAACGCGCCGACGGCCGCTGAGATCCCCGCGAGTACGTTGGATCGGAAGTCGGAGTCGGAAGTCGGAGTCGGAAGTCGGAGTCGGAAGTCGGAGTCG
>CAYXDO010000315.1:0-3496 GCA_964463485.1 uncultured Myxococcales bacterium
TCGCGTCCAAAGTCTTGCCAGATCGTGCGCGAACTTTGGGAGAAAGAGACTATCAAGATCAAGCAGTATGGGCCATCGACCAGGCCGCGGACCTCGAAGGTTCCATCCAGCGCGCTGACGAACTCACCTGAGACCCACCGGTTTCTCAGATCGTCAGATCTCGACATGCCTCGATGCGCGGAGACGTCCGGCCTGGCAGAGACGACCCAACCCGACGCGGGAGCACCTCCTTCGTCAACGACCCTGCCTTCGATCGACTTACCGGGGCCGAGGACGAAATCTCTCCTAAGAGCGCGATGAGTCTCCTTCCTGACAACCTCGCACTGAGTGGCGAAGCCCCGCGCGCACACCCTGATCTTCCATTCGCCAGGTTCGACCGAGAAGGCATAAAGTCCCTCCGATACGGTGCAGCAGACCTGCTCGCTGTGCGCTCGATCCATCCGCTGCAGACTGACGAAGGCATCGGACATTGAAGAGCCGGCCGGGGTCGAGACGACTCCCCAGATCTCGAAATCGCTGGGATTGCGAGCCAAGTCATCACTCATGGCTTGCCCTGGATCCAACTCTACCGCGTGCGCGCCCGCAAGTCACGGCGAGTCCTCGCTCACACGCGAATGGGTCCGCACCTAGTCGTAGTTCCAAACCTCGCCCAAGAACGTCGTAGGCGAGCGCGTTCCCGTGCGGCTCGGCAGATATATTTGTCGATATTCGACGATCCGAGGCAGACGATCTGACTCAGTGAGCCCGACGTCGCGCGGGGCGACGATCTTGCGAGCGCCCCTTCGCTCGCTTCGCCTTTAGACCTCGCTTGTTGGTCCCCTTCTTCGTCTTCGATTTGTGGCCGTCAAAGACAGTCCGATGCGGCGAGCGGGTCCCCCGGCGTGGGCGCGCACCACGCCCATCCGCCTCGCGCGTCTCTGGCGATCGACTCGTGCAGGAAGTCCGGAGGGCGGCCGCCGGGGTGGCTCGAGGTCACTGCGTCCGATATCTCGACGCGATCGAGCAACGTTCGGCCCGCGTAGACCTCGATGATCAGCCCTCGCTGCGACATCGACCCGCGCAGCCGCGCGACGAGGGCCTCTCCTGGAAGCCACCGGGACGTGCTTCCGCCCGATCCGAACGCGAGCGCCTGAGCGTGAGCCATTCGAGTCTCCGAAGGCGTCGCGTCGAGCGTTCGGACGGTGAGCCCCACCGCGTCCAGATCGATGGCGTCACTGGACGCGTTGACGAGCTCTATCCACTCGTCGGTGTCGGTCACCGCGCCTCCTCCCGGGGCCGAGTCGAAGGGAGCTCCGGCCGTCACGCTGTCGTTCCAATCGTGGAGCGGGGTGGGCACCACCTCGGAAATGAACACCGCGACCTCCGGAGGTGAGCTCACGCGGATCACTTTGGGCGACAATGGATTGCCGCACATGTCCTCGCCCTCCAAGGTCACGTCGTAACCCACGTTCGCTTGGAGCTCGTCGAAGGAGATCTCGAAGTCTTCGGCGAGGAAGGGCTCGCCCATCGCGACCCGCCGCGCGTTCGTCGACGTCAAGGTCGCGCGAACGAGGACGCCCTCGGACGCGTGTCCGCGAAGCAGGAGCGACGACCCGGCCAAATCCACGTCGACGTCGCCGATCGTCGGCGCAACCGTGTCGACGATCGTGGACGTCCTCACGCTCGCGAGCTCGCTCGCGATGAGAGTACCGTCAGCGAGCGTGAGCTCCAGCTCGTAGCGTTGCTCGGGACACAGGGGCCGGCACGCCGCGGCCTGCTCGGGTAGCGACAACAAGATCGTGCCCCGCGAGTCCTGGGCGTCGAGCGCCAGCGGGACCGTGTGAATCTGGGACCGAAGCACCGCGCTCATCGCCCTCGTGGTCGGCGGCGAGATCGACACAGCCATCTGGCGGAGGTTCAGGGGCGCCGTCGATCCGAGCGCAGGCGACCGCGAGTACACGCTGATCGATGCCGTGCGTGTCACGGTGAAGAACTCGATCGGCTCTTCGACGGAGCGCCCGAAAGGGTCGACCAACCCGGAGAGATCGACGGACACGCGGGCTCCGCTCGGCCACGCAGGCTTGGGCCACAAGCGAACCGTGCGATCGTCGCCTCCGAGCTCGAAGCCGACGTCGACGTTTCTTCCTTCGGCGGTCGCGGTCGGATGCTCGACGATCTCGATCGAATCGGAGAAGGTGAGCCGCACGGCGTCGTGGACACCCACACCATGATCGGGCTCCACGGTCACGATCTCCACGGGCGGACCGAGCTCGGGTGCCGGCCAGCAGGCCCAGAGAGTGGAGAGGATCGATACTCGCGCGAGGCGAGTGAGTATGGCATTCATGGCGTTCTGTCTCCTTTGGTCTGTTGGGGTCGAGGACGGATGGGTCCGGTGAGGGCCCTGAGTCGTCCGTCGAGCCGGGCCGCCTCGATGGCCAGCTCGAGGAGACGCGGTTCGTCGGTGGAGTCGCCTCGCGCGCAGCGTTCCTTGAGGCGCTTCTGTTCCAGCAAGACCTCGACGCGTTTGAAGTAGAGCTCCGTGGCGCGCTCGCGCACGAGACGAACGGAGGCTGCGCGAGCCAGGGATGTGCGGCTCGCTCGTAGCTCCGAATCGGAGAACAGGAGCTCGCCCAGCTCGAAGCGCAACCCGACCTCCACCCCGAACCCGCGCTTGTCGGTCGTCGCGATCCGATTCGTGGCACCGGTCAGAGAGTCCCGGATGTCCAAGCCTGCGTCGGTGCCTACGGCCACATCGACTCGCGGAATCCAGCCCCGCGTCCGCGCCCGGGAGCCCGCGCTCCGGGCGTCGTCTTCGTCCTCGACCCCGAGCCGATTTTCGGCCGCTTCCTGCACCGCCAAGAGGCTCGGCAAAACGTCGTGGCCGGCGACGACGCGGCGCACGAACCCTTCGGTCTCGGCCGGATCCGAGAAGCCGATCAGCAACAGCGGGAAGCTCACGGCTCGCCTCCGCAGCTCAAGGCGCCCAGGCGCGCCTCGCGCTCGAGCTCGAACCTCATCGGGGCCGCGAAGATCCGGTCACAGCGGCGCTGGCGGCGGAGCTCGGCGGGAGGCGTGGAAGGCGCGGGAGCCGTTCGAAGCCAGGCCTCCGGAGAAATCACGAGGCGAAGGAAGGCTTCGTAGAGGACCTCGGGCGATCGGGCACCGACCGTCTCGACCTCCTGGGCGCGAAAGGTGACCACGAGCCCGATCGGCGAGCGCACGTACACAGGCAGGGGTGGATCGAGCGGAGAGACCTGCGCGACGAGGATGAGTGCCAACACGCGGGGCCGCCAAGCAAATCACGTGCCGAGACTGCGAAGTGAGTTTGCAAGACCCATGTCCGAATTTCGGACGAAGCTCCGATTTTCGGACGGCGGTCTGCGAAATTCATTTGGGTGCAGCCGGGCCTGGATCTGAGTGCGCTGCGGGGAGTTTGTCGAAAAAAGAATAGATAGAACGTCAACTTGCGGCGATCGATCGGTGTGCGACGCGTTGCCGTTCGGACTCATAGCCAGGC
>CAYXDO010000316.1:0-3461 GCA_964463485.1 uncultured Myxococcales bacterium
AACTTCAAAAGTGGCACATCTTCGTGAGCATTCCAACGATAGTATGCGACGCGTTCGGACTCATGGACAGGCGGATCTGCGCCCAGATGATTTCGTCTATGACTTCCGGAACCACGATGAGTAGATGCAGTCGGCAAGCGATGAGAGCCTCGACACCGTTCAACTCGGGAGGAGGGAGCTGATGAGTCCGTCTTGGATCGATCACGAGATCACGCCTGAACACCTTCGGAAAAGAGTGGCGGTCTATGGCTGAACACGATTCCGACCTCGCCCAAAGCCACCGTCCCAAGCAGTCTCTCGAGACCTTCGTGCGATTTCGCTCCCATCGATGCACTCGAACTCGGATCCGTGTCGATGACCTCCGCGTCGTATAGCGCGGCCCGTCGGCCGCGCTATGGATCCCGATCGACTTCGTCGGGCGCAGTGGAGCTGGTCGTCGACCGTCGGATGTCTTTCCGATGTCCCGCTGCGAATGGAAGACGGAGGCCCCTCTCGAGCAGTTTTCGGGATCCGATGGCTGCGCCTCGCGATGATCGACACTCCCACCTCCTCCAGGCGTTCGACCTTGCTCCTGGCTCCGCGCCCGCCGTCCACCGCGCCGTACCGGCCGTGCACGTCGCGGTGATTTCGAGGCATGACATCGTCGCCCGCGTTTCGGTCACCGAAGCACGTGTCGTGACCTTGGCGGAGAGGAGCGATCGCGCCGACCTTCGAGTCGACGTCGACCTGCCCGCGGAGCTGATCGTCGTGGCCGTTCGCCGGGAGAACGGCGCGGAAGCCGTGATCCCCCGCGAGGCCGCCGCAGTCGTGCATCGCGCGAGCGGGTTCATCGACACCGCGCCCCCGACCGTCGAGAGCCACTGGCCGGGATATGCCGCCCGCATCATCGAACTCGAGCCCGGAGACCGGGCTGCCTGGACGATCGGGCCACTGACCCTGGTCGCTTCGTACGTCGACGGCTCGGATGCGCTCCCGCGTCCGGCCGTCGACTGGAGCTTCCCTCGGACCTTCGCGCTCGTGGCCCTGGTGCTCACCTCTGTTCTCGTGGCCAGCGCTCTCTCGCCGCCCTCACCACCGCCCTCGCCGACGAATCTCATCATGCCCACATTCACCGGAGCCCCCGGTCCGGAGCACGAATCGATGCGGGCCCGGCCGAAGGGGTTCGCCAAGCACGCTAGCAAGGCGGAGTCGCTGAGTCACACACGAACTCAGCGCGAACGCGACCGCAAAGTCGCGATGAACACTGGTCTTCTCGGCATCTTGAAGCGCCAGGCACCCGGCGCTCGCCCTGGAGGTGAGTTGCGCGATCGCTCCGTCGCGAATGCGAGCTGGGTGGGTGGCCGAGTTCGCGTGCGAGACGATCTGGTCTCGACCTTCGCGGTGGACGTCGACACGGCCGCGTATTCGATCGCGCGGCGATCGCTCATCGCCGGTTTCCTCCCGGTCCCGTCGCTCGTCCGCGTGGAGGAGTTCATCAACTTCTTCCGCTACGACTACGATCCACCAAACGGAGCCGACTTCTCCATCCAGCTCGATGGCGCCCGGTCCCCCGTCGACGGGAGGAGACACTTGCTTCGCGTGGGACTTGAAGCTCGCACAGTCGACGAGCGCACACGCATGCCTGCCAACCTCGTGTTTCTCGTGGATACGAGCTGCTCGATGTACTCGGACGACAAGATTGGGTTCGCGGTTCAGGCCCTGGAGATCGCCGTCGACCACCTGACCCCCGCAGACCGAGTGGCAATCACGACCTATGCGGGCGGTGTGAGTCTCGTCCTTCCACCGACCGCGGCGAATCGATCGGGCGAAATCAAGGCGGCTCTGCAGAGCCTCAGAATTTCGGGTGGGACCGCGATGGAGGACGGGTTGACTTTGGCGTACCAACAGGCCGCGAGCATGCTTCGCCCGGGCACGATCTCTCGGATCATCGTGTGCAGCGACGGGGACGCGAACATCGGCGCAACCTCCCCCGAAGCGCTCCTCGCGCGAGTCCGAGGGTACGTGTCGGAAGGCGTGCGTTTGTCGACGATCGGCTTCGGGACGGGCAACTACCGCGACCAGATGATGGAGCAGCTCGCAAATGACGGGAACGGAAACTACTTCTATATCGACAGCCCACGGCAGGCCGAGCGGGTCTTCGGGCTTGGGTTCGACGGTATGATTCAAGACGTCTCCCAGGACGTGAAAATCCAGGTCGAGTTTGACGCAGACGCGGTGCACGACTATCGGCTCGTCGGGTACGAAAACCGGGACATCGCCGACGAGGACTTTCGCGACGACCGCGTGGACGCCGGCGAGATCGGCTCCGGCCACCAAGTCACGGCGATCTATGAGCTCACGCTGCGTCCGGACGCCAAGCCGGGCAATCAGCTCGCCACCGTGAGAGTTCGCTCGAAGCGGCGTCTGGGCGAGCCCGCATCGGAGACCAGCCGGCGGGTGACCGTCGCACGAGTCGCACGCCCCATCGATCGCGCACCGGAGGACCTCAGGTTCGCCGTGGCCGTCATGGGAGCCGCCGAGTTGCTGCGGAACAGCCCCTATGCCGAGGCCTGGAGTTTCGACCGCGTGCTGAATCTGCTCGCGGACTCCAAGAACACCGATCCGGACCGCGAAGAGCTCGTCGCGCTCCTCCAAAGCGCGCGTGCGGCCAGCGCGGTGCCTCCGGCGAAGCTCAGCTCGATCGTCCCGGAGTGACGAAATTCCAGGACGCGCAAGCGGTGAACGGCCCAAGCCGAGATCGCGAGCGCCGCGGCCCGAATCGAAGCCAGGTGCCAAATCCCAAGCCGAACCCAAGAAGACGACCGAGGACGAACCAAGGTCGGGCCGAAGAAAAAGGTAAAGCTGTGCCCGAGTCCTCAGGCGCTCCGAAAAAGAAGCGACCCGCGCGGTCATCGCCTCGATGACTTCCGACGCGTTCCCGGGCGCGTTGCCGTTCCGTCCTGCCCGGCGCGGACCAACATCGCAGCCCTAGCCGTTCCGTCCTGCCCGGCGCGGACCAACATCGCCGCCTTGACTGTGCGGCCTTGTCCTGCCTGCCGCGGACGACATCACACCCTTGACGACCGGGAGCCCGGACCGGTCGCCGGTGAACGCAAGGAGTGCGGTCCGCCGTTGCCGTTGCCGTCGCCGAACGAAAGTAACTCATGACCCTGTTCATCCCGCCATCTTGACCAACACGGACACGATTCGGTGCAACAGCGTCTGCGGCGGATGAGTTGCCCACTTTGGTTGGTCGTCAGCTCGCTCATGCCACTCCGCTCGGTCGGCGACGGCGACGTCGGACGTCAACGGCAACGGCGGGCGCGTGTCGTCGGCCTGGCGGTCCAAGACGCAAGCGGCTGACAGCGAGCTGAGCCCAACCGACTCGCCACGGGCTCACCGAAGAGCCAAACACGCGATCGAGAGTCTGTTGAACGAAGCCGCTTCGCGGCGGTCTGAATCCGTGCGTGCATCTGAGTCTC
>CAYXDO010000317.1:0-3419 GCA_964463485.1 uncultured Myxococcales bacterium
CGCCCAGCGGCGGTCTTCGTTTGGTCCGGGCGGTCGGCGCAACCTTCGGACCGGCGCCCCGAGCGGACCCAAGAACGCCCACAGTCTTCCTGTGGCCGAAGGGTCTCCGAGCCCGATCCGAAGTCGACCGGAGACGTCTCGCGCTCGGATCGCGCTCATGACTCGGGCGATGTAACGAATCACTCCTCTCGCGAAGCCCCTGGAGCGAAGCAGGGCCATTCCGCTTCGAAGAGATCGACTCTTCGAACCCGTCTCGGGCCTCGTAGCGTGCTCGGGTGAGTCGGGGCCGCGGGTCTCGGGCCGAACTGCGACCTTCACGAGGCCGAACAGCCAGACGACTCGCGCTCGGCGAATGTGCTCGGCGGCGTGAACCTCGACCATCAACGAAAGGGGGACGGCGAGGATCAGTACCAATCCGAGCATCGATAGGCCGAGGACCAGCCCCACGGCACGTCACTCCGACTTCTTTCCTTCGGGCAGCAACTTCTTCTCTCGAGCGACCTCCACCAGCTCTCCGCGATCTTGCCTAATTGTGAGCCGGCGCCTTTGACCGTCTCGAGCCGCACTCCGTCCTTGTCGGCGATGAGGACGGCGATCGGCTTCACGCCACCGCCGCCCCCGGTTCCGGCGCCCGGGCCGCTCTTCGCGTCTCCGGCGCCCTCGCCGACGCCGAAGCCCACGCCAACACTCACCAACGGAATGATGACCGCCCCGTCCACTTTGATGGGTTCTCCGACGACTGATTTGGAGGTAACCGTCCGGCCGAGTCGGGTTGTTCGGCGGGAACTTTTGTGGCAGCGGCCTTGCTGCGAGAACGCATGGCCAACTGACTCCTCTGGTGGCGATGAGGGAGACAACGAAAGCGCTCGAAATCGTGGACGGGTTCAAGCGTCTCGAAGCAGCCAGGGCCTTGAAGTGGACGCGTCTCGACATGATCGTCCGACCGTTCGACCAAGTCGGGAAGTGGGCTGCGATGGTCCATTTGAATCAGGGACCACAGTCGATGACTATCTTCGAGGAGGCGATGGTTCTTCGAGAAATAGCGAGGCTCGGACTGAATCAGACTCAGATTGGCGAGCTTCTCGATCGTCACAAGACGTGGGTGTCGCGAAGGATCGGCCTGGTCGAGGAACTGCATCCGGAGTTGATCGAAACGATGAAGCTCGGTTTGCTCCATCCGGGAACGGCACGCCGTTTGCTTGTGTTGCCCCCGCGCAACCAACTCGAGATGGCGGCAGCGATCCAGAAGCATGGGTTGGGAGCGAAGGAGACGGAACTTCTGGTCTCGCTTTGGAAGAAGCTCGAGGATCCGACTCAGCGGCAGACCCTACTCTTCAACCCGAAGGAGGCCCTGCGCGGATTGAAGACGAAGTCGCTCCCGATCGACCCGCGTCTGTCGCCAACGGGCCAGAAGGTGCAGCGGTCACTTCGATGCCTGACTTCGGAGGCATCAAGAATAGCGGGGCTCCTGAAGGCGCTCGAGAGACCGGAGGATTCGAGGCTGCTCGAGAAGGATCTACGAGCGAGCCAACGCGCCGTCCAAAAGGTCAGCAACGCTCTTGGAGCACTCGTGAGCGCACTCAGCGTCGACGAGAGCATCGCGAGCGGAGAGACCAGCGAATCCTCGGGCTCCACAGGAAAGGAAAGGAAGGGCCAAAAAGACAATCACTACAACACCGCGATCGTTCCGGCTCGACCGAGGAAGCCGCGCGATAACCCAAAGTGGAGGTCGCCGTGCAAGTGTGTCAGCGATGGGTTCTCGCGAGACTCCGAAATGAGCGGCACGACTCGGTGCATTCCCTCAATTTACGGATTCGGGAGCTGATCGAGGAACTCAACGATCGACGTCGGAGGTACTTTGGCGACAAGAGCCGGCGCGAGCTGTTCGAAAGTATCGAGACGCCCTTCCTGAGGCCGTTGCCTTCGGAGCGCTTCGTGATCGCCGAGTGGAAGATGGCGACGGCAGCTCCTGACGATCAGTTAGCACATGCAAATCACTTCTACTGGGTACCGTACAGATATCGTGGGTCCAAAGTTCACCTTCGGATCACTGCGACAACTGTCGAGGTCTTCGAGGGTCTCAATCGGATCGCGGGGCACACGCTGAGTTTGGATGAGTTCAAACACACGACGATTTCGAACCACATGCCGGAGTCGCACCGAGCGTACTTCGGTAGTCGCGATGACTTGGAGAACTGGGCGGGGACTATCGGTCCCTGGACTTTCAAGATGGTCAACCGGATTTTCGAGTCTCGTGTCATGCCGGAGCAGGGTTGGCGATCCGCTCGCGGATTGCGTCGCCTCTGCGATCAGGGCGCGACGCGGCTCGAGGCCGCTTGCGAAACCGCGGTTTCGCTCGGAGCCAAGACTTACAAGCCGGTGGAGCGTATTCTCAAGTACGGGAGGGAGAAGAGCGCGCCGGAAACGAGACCCGCTGTGCCGATCGAACACCAGAACGTGCGTGGATCTGAGTACTACCAGAAGGAGGTCGACCGAGTCCTCAAAGCGATGAAGGCCAAAGAGGCCAAAGGAGGCCTGCCGTGTTGAGCGAGCCAACGATTCAGAAACTGCATGCGTTGAGACTCCGCGCGATGGCTGATGCGCTCGTCGCTCAGTTCAACGATCCCAGGTGGGCGGAGGCCAGCTTCGAAGATCGGCTGGCGCACATTGTCGAGGCTGAGTTCCTCGATCTTCAAGGTCCGCGCACCAAGATCTTGTCCCGCCCTGACGCAGTTTCGTACAACATTCACGAGATTTGGTACCGTCTTCGTGATCACCGCGTACCAATTGACCGGCAAGCCGCTGGCGGCTTACCGTCGAAGACGAGGTCGAAAGTGACGAACCCGACGAAGTTTCCCAAAGGGTGGGATGAAAGGCGTGTCCTCGGGGTGGTCGCTCACTACGAGGGCCAAACCGAAGACGAAGCCGTGGCTGAAGATGAGGCCGCCTTCGTGGACTCGGACCCGAAGAACACGATGATGGGCGTCCCCCGGAACCTCGTGTCGAAGGTGCGGGCGCTGATTGCCTCAGAGCAGGACGAAGCGAAGAGCGCCCGCTGATCTGACCATTGGCCGACCGACCCATCCTCCGCTCGGACCTCGAAGGGCGCTCCGGCATGTCGAAGGTCGCGATCGATGCTGTGATCGCCGTGCAGCCGAGGACCGTCGCCGAGGCTCTCATGGATCCCCGGTGTCGGTCGGACCGCGGCTCGACGAAGTAGTCGGAGCCTCAGCCATCCTTCCTTCGGGCGGCATCGTCCGATTTCCCCAGTTTTTCTCCGCTCCCCCGGTCGTTCCGACACGCAACCACACGGCCAACTGCTCGAAATCTATAGAAGTCCCAGGCTGAAATGGGTCCAGCAAAACCTTGACACGGTAGAGGTCAGCGGTTCAAAGCCACTAGCGCCTATAGCGATTTAG
>CAYXDO010000318.1:0-3347 GCA_964463485.1 uncultured Myxococcales bacterium
TGGAGGTTCGTGGAGGTGGACGAAAACACTCCGCCGATACTCTCAAACCTCAAAAGTGGCACATCTTCGTGAGCATTCCAACGATAGTATGCGACGCGTTCGGACTCATGGCCAGGCGGATCTGCGCCCCTTGAATTTGCGGGGAACATTTCCACGGCTTGAATTTGGGGGGAACATTTCCGACCGCCACCGAAAATCGGTCAGAGGGGGGCACGGCTTGAATTTCGGGGCACGGCTTGATTCCAGTTCGCCCACCGAGCATCAGGCCGAGCAGAACGTGCTTTGGGAGATCGAGGCGCAGCTCGAGAAGAGCTTGGTCGCGCCGATCCAACCGGACTACGAAGTACTGCTCGCTGCAGCGCGCGAGCGGCTGGTGGCGGGCAGCGAGTGACTCCGCTCACCCCACGCCCTGCCCGCTCGCTACGTGCCTGGCCCGGCAGATGCCCGCTGTTTGCGATTCGCTAACGGATAGCCGCGGCCGGCACCAGACCGCTCGCGCCTCACCGCTCCACAAGCCCGGCGTCGCGCCTCATGTTTTGCGTGCAGTACACCCTCTCTAGAAGGGTACCAAGCAGCATGAACATCACCAGCCGTTTGCGCTCCTCCGATGCCGCGCGCATAATGCCCATTGAACGTGGGCACTCCGCACGCAGACCATGAGCCGACCAAGACCCTCGGCCCCCAAGCCGCGCGGCTTGTCGCGATCCTGCACGAGCGGGGCCGGGCGTTGTTCCCCCACGCGGACGTCGAGGAGATCACCGGCCTGTCCGCGAAGTCCGCCCGCAACCTCGTCGCCGGCCTCGTGAACCGCGGCCTCGCCACCCGTCTCAAGCCCGGCCTGTTCATCCTCGTGCCTTTCGAGCTCGGTCGCGAACGCGAGTACCTTGGTAACCCCTATGTCGTCGCACGCGAGCTCGCCGACACGCCGGAGTACTACGTATCGCACGCCTCCGCGATGGACCTGCACCAGATGGTCACGCAGCCGCAGCTCGCGGTGTTCGTGACGTCGCCCAAGGCGATCCGTCCGCGCACGGTGCTCGGCACCGAGTTTCGCTTCGTGCGCTGCAAGCGGGAGGACCTGTTCGGCATCGTCGAGCTGTGGGCCACGAAGACCGAGCGCGTTCGCGTCAGCGACCTCGAGCGCACCGTCATCGACGGTCTCAAGCAGTCGGAGCACTGCGGCGGGCTGACTGAGGTCGCGAAGGGCTTCTGGATGCGCCGGGAGGCGATCGCCGTGCCGAAGCTCGTCGACTACGCTCTGCGCCTCGGCGTCGGTGCCGTCGCGCGCCGGCTCGGCTTCCTGCTCGAGACGTTCGAGATCGACGCACCCGCCGAGATCGAGCGGCTGCGCGCAGCGCTGACCGCGACGTATGCGCCGCTCGATCCCTTGATGCCCGCGGAGGGGCCGTGGCACGCGCGGTGGCGTGTTCGCGTCAACGTCGAACCCGAGGAGCTGCGCGCGCTCGTGAGGACCTGACCGATGATTCCGCAACGCAACCTGTCCCTGCTCTCGAACCGCCTAAGCCGCGGCGGTGGTCGCCGCGTCGTTGAGGCGGTACTCGAGCGCGACTACTGCCTCGCCTGGTTCCTCGTGGGATTGTCGCGGTCGCCGCTGCGCGAGGCGCTCGCGTTCAAGGGCGGCACGGCGCTCAAGCGCTGCTACTTCGGCGGCTACCGGTTCTCGGAGGACCTCGACTTCACGCTCGCCGAGCCGCGCGAGCTCGATGCGATCCTCGCCGGGCTCGAGGAGGTGTACACGGAGGTCCAGCGGGCATCGGGCATCGTGGTGCGCTTCGCCCGCGCCGATCGCAAGAACCACCAGAACAGCCACACCTTCTACCTCTCCTACGAGGGGCCACTTCCGGCGGCGTCACCGAAGGAGGTCAAGGTCGACATCACGATCCGAGAGCAGCTCGTGCGACCGGTCGAGGACCGGCCAGTGTTGCGCGGCTACGCGGAGTACGCCGACCTGCCGGAGGACGCCCTGCTGCGCGTGTACGCGCTCGAAGAGATCGCGGTCGAGAAGCTCGTCGCGCTCACCGACAAGGCCAGGAACGAGCCTCGCGACCTCTATGATCTCTGGCACCTCACGAGCGAGCGGCTCATCGACTTCTCGACGCTGATCCCTGAGGTCGAGGCGAAGCTCGCCTTCCGCGGTCGCACGCGCCACGCGATGACCGCCGAGCTCGCGACGAAGGAGGCGCGGTATAAGAAGCTCTGGGCCGTTCGCCTTGGGCAACAGATGGCGATGCTGCCGCCGTTCGACGACGTGTTCCGAGCGGTGCGACGCAGGCTGCGCGACGCCGGGCTTGTGGAGCGGTGAGGCGAGCGGGAGGCGGTCTGGTGCCGGCCGCGGCTATCCGTTAGCGAATCGCAAACAGCGGGCATCTGCCGGGCCAGGCACGTAGCGAGCGGGCAGGGCGTGGGGTGAGCGGAGTCACTCGCTGCCCGCCACCAGCCGCTCGCGCGCTGCAGCGAGCAGTACTTCGTAGTCCGGTTGGATCGGCGCGACCAAGCTCTTCTCGAGCTGCGCCTCGATCTCCCAAAGCACGTTCTGCTCGGCCTGATGCTCGGTGGGCAGCGCAGCCTTGCCGTCTTCGCGCGCGAGCCAATCGAAGAGCACGAGCGCCTGGTCGGCGGTCAGCGTGAGCGTTACGCCCGACTTCAGAACAGCCTCCCGGCCGTGAGAACGCTCGAACTCGGCCCGGCTGAAGTCGGCGGCGCGGCTCGTGGTCCAGTGGCCCATGAGAAAGCAGACTTGCCTGGCCAGAACAGGAGTCGCCGAGCCTCCCACAATTCCCGTGCGAAGCTCAAGCGGGCACAAACTCTTCGCGTTGCCAGAGGCCCTGACCGCCGACGCAACACTCGTGTCCGCATATCGCGATTGGCCCCGCATGATCTGCTGGTCCTTGTTCAATGCGAAGCATGAGTACCACACGCTTCAATCGCCGCGCCTACAACCGCGTGCTCCGGAAAGCAGAGCCCGGCCTCGGTAGACTTCGTCGAAGTCGAGACCCTCGAGGTCGCGCCTCTGCCCGAGTGTGTCGGCGCCCAGAACATCGAGGCGGAAGTGCAGGAAGAGGAGAAGCGCCTGCGCGCCAGGAGCCCCGAGTCCTCGGCCACGAGGCCATCCTGGCGAAGCGCTTCGACGCGCAGCCCAAGAAGAGCGACCGAAGCTGGCGGCCGGTGCGATTCCGAGCGGTGCCGGGCACCGTCCGAAAGGGCCCTGAAATCGGAGTCGGAAATCGGAGTCGGAAATCGGAGTCGGAAATCGGAGTCGGAAATCGGAGTCGGAGATCGGAGTCGGAGATCGGAGTCGGAGATCGGAGTCGGAGATCGGAGTCGGA
>CAYXDO010000319.1:0-3332 GCA_964463485.1 uncultured Myxococcales bacterium
GAGCCTTAGCCGCACTTCATAGGCACGATTAGGATCGTGAGGCAGGGTTAGGATCAGGCACGGACGGGCACGGCATTTTCGGGACCTCGGCGAAAATCGGTGAACAGGTAGTCGTCGATTCGTGTCGCCCGTTCGGGCTGCGAGGGCGATGCCGCGCCCTACAGCCCATGGATGCTGGAGCATACACAGCGGCGGGAGCGTGGACCCGGGCGGACCGGCGAGCCCCCTGAGACCCTTGGCGCGCAATGATCCCGGATCCTCGCGAAGGGCGGCACGAGTGTTGCTCATCTTCGCTTTGTGGTCCTCGTAGCAAAGCCCTTCGAAGTGAACCCCCAGACACTCCGCGACTTGCTGAGTGCGACCGAGCGAAAACAGATCGATTTCGACGGAAACGGCGACGTCTCCGACGACGAGGCTACAGCCGCCGCGAAGACTGCAGATACCGATGGGGATGGGTTCGTGTCCGGAGACGAGCTCAACGGCTTTCGGAAGCTCCTTGGAGGCGGCTTTGGCCTCTCGGACCGCGAAGCGTTGAACAACGGGCTGGCGGCGCGCTCGAAGACTCTCTTGGCGGGCGCTGAGTCCAAGATCGCAAAGGATGAGTCCGAGGCAAACAAACTTCGGGACAGCCTCGGCGCGACCGGCCGAGTCACCAGCTCAGGAGACGTTCGCAAGCAGCTTGCCGCGCTGCCGACCGCTAAGTCGCTCGACCAGGAGATCGTGACGAAGAAGGCGGAGATTTCGTCGGCGAGGCGAGAGCTCGATCAGTTGTCGCACGACCGGACGGCGGCGGCGGAGTTCGTGCGGAAGAACGAATCCGCCTACCAGAACGGCGGCGCCATCGTCGACAACTGCCGCCGGGAAGTCGCACGGCTCGAGAGGGTGTTCTCCGAGAATCCGAGCGAAAAGACGCGGTCCGATTTGGACGCGGCCAAGGCGCGCCTCGCGACGACTTCGAGCAAGGCTGAGAAATACGAAGACAGCGTGAAGCTCCTCGCGCAGGAGCCCAGTCGCCGAGCCGATCTGGAGCGGACCATCGGGGACGCTACCAAAGCGATCGAACAGTCCGAGAAGACGAAGGCGGAGCTTCCCGATCTGACGAAGAAGCTCAACAAGCAGCTCGAGCTCGCGCAACTCTCGGAGAGTCTCGAGAGGACGAGGCGCGACGCCGGCGCGTACCGAGCGCTGTCGGGCCGGGCAACCCAGGCGACTTTGACTCTCGAAGAGCAGGCCAAGAAGAGAATTACTGCCGCGAAGTCCGCTCTCGCTAACGCGTCCGAGGCGGTCGCAGAGTCCCGAAGCAATGCGACGAAGATCCTCCTCGAGACTGCACAAGCCAGCAAAACCGTCCTCGACGGCGTGAAGTCAGGTCAGTTCGACGGGAGCCACGTCGACACTTACAAGGCCGAACGTAACCATCGCATGGCCACCGACGCGCTGGCCAAGGTGAATGGGAACGTCGAGCGTACCGGCAAGAAGCTCGTCAGTACACTCGAGGATCCGTCGTTCAAGGACGCGCTCGCGTTCATGCCCGAGAAGGAGCGGAGCGAGCTCCTGAGTCAAATGACTCAGACTCTCGCCGGATCCGTCGAGGGTCAGAAGTTCTTCGAGTCCCGAGTCGCTCCGGTCTTCGAAGGCAAGCCCAACGGAAATCCGATCTTCGAAAACCTGAAGGACGCGGCCTCGGGCTCGGAAGACGCGTCCACCGCTCTGTTGGACACGGTTCGGGCTCTCGGGGGCTATCGGATTGCGTCGGCTGCGGGCAAGGAAGACGCGGCCAAAGCGCTCGAGCTCTGCTCCAAGGGCGTCACCACGGCGCTCGGAATCCGCCCCGACCAGCTCGGCGTCGTGGAAGAGGCCATCGCGCTCAAGAACGCGGGTAAGGAGCTCGAGGCCGTCCGAAAGCTCGAGGCGGGATCGCTCGGAAGGCTCGGAAAGGTGCTCGGCGCCGCCTCCAACACGATGACCAGCCTCGCCGCGATCGCGGCGGGGTTCGATCTGGCGCAGGATCCAAACGCGAAGAACGCGCTGGCCGCCGGCAAGGGTGCGGCCGAGGTGACCGAGTTCATGGCGAAGTTCGCGACCCGCAGCGAAGCCATGGCCAAATACACCAAGCTCGTCGGGGCGGCGCATGTGGCGGAAGGGTTTGCTGGAAAGTTGGTCCCCGTGCTCGACATCGCGATGGGCATTCATGGACTGAGTGGCGCAGACGGATCGATCGCCCGAGGTGATGTCGCGGGCACCTTCGGTCACTACTTGCAGGCGGCTGGCGGCGCCACCGCGCTGACTGGCGGCGCGCTCGCCCTAGCGCCGCCCTTGATTCCGCTCGGAGCGTTCTTGGCCGCTGCCGGCGGCGTCATGGCAGGCGCAGGGAGTCTCATCGACGCCGTGTTCGGCCAGTCCGAGACGGAGATCCAACTCAACCGATTTCGAGCCACCGCGATCTATGTTCGGTGACCTTCGGGCTCCCGAATTGGTCCAGCGCCGCGCTACGGAGTATCCCATGATTTCGGATCAGCTACGGCTAAGAATCGACTCGATCTCTCGGCGGGGGAGGATGAGTATGGAGGATCTTCGCGAGACGCGGCGTGTCGCAGGAAAGCTCTCCGAGGAGGAGGCTCGGGCGATCGACTCGAGCTGCCGAACCGCAGAGATGAGTCGCTCGGTCGAGGCGAAGTTGAGCGGATGGCTGCGCTCGGAATATTCGAATCGCCTCGAGGCGGACGGGCTGAAGCCGTCCAGGCCGATCGTGAAGTCCGCGCCCCTGGCGCACTTGGGTGTGTGGCCTCTGCTCGGGATCGTGTTCGGGGTAGGAGCGGGCCTCGCTTGGCCGGCTCTCCTCGGCGTGGCGGCAGGCTTGGCGGGGTACGCAACGGAGACGGCTCGGCTGAGTGCGAGAGGAGCTCGAAGGTATGGGGTTGGCGAGTGACCGCCGGCGATCGAGCGTTCGGCCATCAGCCGTAAGCTCTCAGCAAGACCAAGCGGTGCCTTCTTCGACCTGGTTATTCTGCGCTCGCCCGAGTCGTTGAAATGAGTCAGCAAGCTAGAGCGCCAATCGGCTTGGAACTCCAATGAAATCGTGCTCGTGCTCGTTCGTGCTCGTGCTCGTTCGTGCTCGTGCTCGTGCTCGTGCTCGTGCTCGTGCTCGGAATTCTTCGGATCGAGCACGAGCACGAAAGCACGAGCACGAAAGTCCGGGCTTGGATCGATCTTCAACTGCCGGAAAACTTTGGGGCGTTCAACGCGATCGGCGCTCTACCAGCCTGCGGGAGATTGAATTTGGTTTGTGACAACCAAATCGGAAATATAGCAACTACCCGTAGCCCGGCAGA
>CAYXDO010000320.1:0-3275 GCA_964463485.1 uncultured Myxococcales bacterium
GGGCCTCGTCAACGTTCTGCGATTGGCCCGCGTCGACGGCGGTCGCCTCTCCTTGCGGCGGAGTGGGTCGTTCGAGCAACCGTCGGACAGTAGTGACTCCGACATGAAGGCCGGCGCGAGCGAGCACCTGAGCGATCTTCTTGTTTCCGAGGCGCGGACAAAGAGCCTTCAGCCGTTGGACCACGTAGGTGACATACTCAGGAAACTGATTGACCGGCTTCGGGAGCCCGATGAAGGCCTCGGTGCCCTCCCGCCGAAGACTTCGCTCCCACTCGGAGATGGTGGCCGCCTCGACGAGCAGGTGAGTCGCCGTCTCGGCCATAGACCAGTGTCGAGCCGCTCGGAGCTCGAGGATCGCCAGCCTCTCGTGGGGCTTGTAGTGCGGACGTTTCCTCGCATCGAGGCGTTCGAGGCGCGCATGCAGGAGCCGAAGCTCCTCTCGGATGAGCACATCCTCCGTCTTCGACTGGTCGAGCGCAGCCTGAAGTCGCACGCGGGCGATAGGCGAGTTCGCGGCCCAAGCGCGACTCCGGGTGAGAGAGAATCAGCGACGCCATCGCGGCCACTCCGACCAGCGCGGCGCGGACCTTCTTCGGCCAGCCCCTTGGCACCTCCAGCTCTATGGCCTTCGACGACTGCGACACCTTGCGATCTGCAACGGAGCCGCGGGAAAGATCAACACCTTCGCGATCTCCGGCCCCGGCGGCCTCACGATCACGCCGTACTCAGGCGAGCTCAGCTGGCTCACGCTCCACGAGGACGTCGGCCCGCACTCGGTCACCGTCTCCGTGACCGACTCAGGCGGACTCTCGGACTCAGCCACCTTCGTCCTCGAGGTCCTCGACGTCGCGAACGATCGACCCGTCTTCGACTGTGTGCTTCCGGCAGGAGTGCGTGACTGCGCTCGGCGTCCCCGATATCGTCTTGCCTGCGGCGCACTTAGCTCGCGAGTGATCCGGCCGCGGCACGGGGCGTTCGGCGCTGTGCTCGCGGCGCGGCAGCGATTCTGAGCGGATCGGTCGCCCTTCGATCGCGGACGCCCCAGCACTCGGCGGCGCGCTCATCGGCGCGCTCATCGGCGCGCTCATCGGCGCGCTCATCGGCGCGCTCGTCGGTTGGCGCGTCGGTTGGCGCGTCGGTTGGCGCGTCGCCGAGGAAATGCGTGATTCTGGGGAGCGTGCGGCGCCTGCGTCGAGCAGACGTGACTGTGCGTTGGCGGACTCGGGCTCGCTCGAGCTCTCTATGGCGTGACAGTGCGTCGCCGGACTTCGTCCAGTAGGTTGGCCGGCATTCGAGCCGAGTTATGGCGGTCGCCTACGCGGCTATTTTCGCGACCTCTGAGTTTATGCGATCCAAGGTGGCTTCATAGGTCCACGGCAACCAGTCGCGTGGGTTTTCGGCAACCGACTTCGTATTTCGGAGAAGCTCGGTGAGATAGTGAAACGGATTCACTCCATTGAGTTTAGCGGTGAAGATCAGCGTCATGTAGACATCGCCAACCTTTGCGCCCTTCAGCGTTCGATAAAAGTAGGAGTTGTTTCGGTATCGAATCGCCATTTTCAGTGCGCGTTCGCAGATATTGTTCGTAAGCGGAGCGCCGGCTTTGCGCAGGAACGAGGTGAGTTCCGCCCAGTGCCTCAGTATGTATCGCATGCACCGCCCGAGCTCCGAGTTTGGCTCGACGAGATGTTCTCGGAATTGCCTTCCAATCCATTTGCGCAGCAGGATGAGTATCGGAGCGCTTTCTTGTCGGTGAAAACGCAGCCGCTCCTCAGGGGACATTTTCTGCTCAATCGCCTCTTTCTCTTTCGCGAAGACTACGGAGAAGGCCGAGAGGACAATTTCGCACTCATCCGGATGGTTTTCGATTTCACCGACAAAGCCCCGACGAGCGTGGCCAAGGCAATTGGCCAAGTCCAGGTCAAAACCTTCGGGCGTGTTGCTCGCGAGCGCGTCGCTCATGTGAGTGGGTTTGGGAAGTTCCAAGTCACGATGCCTGAGAACCGCCGCGAGGTTCTCGCCTTGATGCGCGCGACTCGTGAAAAACAGCGCGACTTGATTGGCCGATCGGGACCCCGCGCGCCGTGATGAGATACTTCAAGTGCTCGCCGACGATTCGCGTGTAACCCAAATAGTGATGTCGCTCGATCAGTGACTCGACGACACCTTCGTCGGCTGTGCGGCGAACCTGACGAATTTCGATCTCACCGATCTCAGACAGCGGCGCGACGAGGGGTGTCTCCTCAATTTCTATGGACGTGGATTTTTTTCTTCGAGGCGGTTGAGTGAAGACAAGTCTCGCCGCAGGGAGCCGGATGTACCCGCCACGATCGAGCGCCAACAGCATTCCTCGACAGACCATGTCGCGAGGGTGGCCGTTTGCCTGCGTCCAGTTCCACTCCTCGCAGAGCTTGAACTTGAACGACAGCTTCCGTCGACTCATTCGGGGGTTGTCGTTGATCAGACAGGTGATGCGCTCGACCTCGGTCGACGTCACGTCGCGTCCGCGATACTTGAGAACGACATCCACGTTCGATTCGATGCCACCGTGGGGCTTGTAGTGCGGACGTTTCCTCGCATCGAGGCGTTCGAGGCGCGCATGCAGGAGCCGAAGCTCCTCTCGGATGAGCACATCCTCCGTCTTCGACTGGTCGAGCACAGCCTGAAGTCGCACGCGGGCGATAGGCGAGTTCGCGGCCCAGGCGCAACTCCGTGTGAGAATCAGCGACGCAATCGCGGCCAGCGCGGCGCGCACCTTCTCGGCAGCTCCAGCTCTGTGGCCTTCGACGACTGCGACACCTCACGATCTGCAACGGAGCCGCGCGAAAGATCAAGACGTGGGGTAGGGGTCCAGCGACTTCGGTATTCGTGGATGGAAACGTCGTATTTAGGGAGATCTGATGAGTCGGCGCCCGATGAGTTCGCGCGTGCTCCGGCCGTCGAAATCGCGCCGCTGCACGGAATTCCGCCGGCCTCTCGGGGCTCGCGCATACTTCGGCCTTCGAGCGCCAGGCCCGAATATCAGTTTGGTCTCGCTGCCCGAAACCTACGCCGCTTGCTTCAGTTCGACGACCGGGAGAGTACGTTCGTCGTCGAGGAAGCGCACGCGCAGCTCGAGCCGCCTCAGCGTCGGCCCGGGCCTCGGCGCTCGCTCGAGGGCCGGACTCAAAGTCGTGGATCGGTACTGAGCTCCCACGCGATCTTTCTTGCTCGATTCATCCGGGTGCAGCCGGGCCTGGATCTGAGTGCGCTGCGGGGAAGTTGTTCGCAAAAAG
>CAYXDO010000321.1:0-3244 GCA_964463485.1 uncultured Myxococcales bacterium
CCGAGCGGAGCTCGCTATTCGTCCGGGACATCAGTCAGGTGTACGCACGATTTCGCGGCATCGACCTGGATGACCCGCTCGGCGGTGTGCGCGAATTCATCGACACGCTCGCTGTTCCACAGGGACGCCGCGGCGGCGACCCGAGCGGAGTCTTCAACTACGGCCCTGGACGGGGCTTGCCTCAGTCCGGTTCCTGGGACTGGGAAAGCGAACTCCTGGCAAGGGGCCCTCGGCGCGAACGCAATCGCGCCGACGTCGGCACCGGGCCGGCCTGGCAGATCTTCGAGGTCGCCGAAGGGCTACAGGTCGTTCACCGCGACGCCGAAGGTAACCTGACCGGCGCGATCTTCGAACGAAGCGGCAACTTCCACACGGACAGGAAGACGGCACAGACCCTCGCGCCAGATGACGAAATCCGGCGCGAGAACACGTACTGGGCCGGCACACCGACCACGCAGTTCCCGACGGGTTGGGGACAAACGGGCACCCAGCATTCACCAGAAGACTCTGATGGAGAAACGACCGCCGACAGCTCGGAATCGGGTTCGAGCCAACCGTCCGGACAACGATCGAGCTCGCCTGTCGATAGCAGCGTATCGCACCCAGATGCTGGCGCGGGCCACCCAGATGCTGGCGCGGGCCACCCAGATGCTGGCGAGGGCGGCTACGGCGGAGAGCAGACTATCGACGACCTGAAAGATCAGTCGGCGGAGCGGTCAGAGGAGTATTCGGAGCAATTTCGAGTTCTGGACCGCATGAGGCGGGAGAACAAGGCGGCGCGAAACGATGGCCGTCCCGCTCCTCACAGCCGGCAAGCCATGACCCAGGTCAAGAAGACGCTGGACGAGCTCTATGACATTGCACAGCAGGCAACGAACGACTACCTCGCTGCCAAGAGGCGCGCCGAAGCAGAGAAGAAAGCGGCCGAGGAGAAGGCCAAGAGAGAGGCCGAGGCACGCGAAGCAGAGAAGAATAAGCTCAAGAGGCAGCCTCAACCCAAGCGGTCCGGAGGTGATCGCCCGGAAATGAGTTTGCCATTCCTGCCTCCGACGGAGGCCGGCGAGCTGATACGCAGGGAACAGCTTCGCAGGAGGGCGGCCATCGAAGCTCACCAAAACCCGCTCGAGCCGTTTGCGATCAACCTCGCGGAAGGGGGAGAGTTGCCTTCCGGAGCCGAAGGTGTGGGCCGACCTGGGCGAACCGGGGTCGCCGACCCGACGGGCCTGGGTGCGCGGGACCCCCGAGCGGAGGCCGAAGCCGCTGGGCTACCCAAACGCCCGGACTATGTGTCACGACCCGCCGGAGAATCGGACACGCCCAACCCGCTCGAACCCGGCGGTTCAGCGCGCCGGCCGAACACTCCAATGTCGATTTGGTCCCAGGGCCCGGCTCCGCGCGGTTTTCGGTGAAAAGCCGGACGACACGGCACCACTCATCGCTCGCTTTCGCTCTCACCCTTGCCGGCCTTGGGATGGCGCTCGTCATCGTCGGTGCGCGCGCCGTCGTGTCGGTCCTGCGCGCGAATTCGGAAACCCAGAGCTCACCTCTCTCCGACGCGCGTGTGCGCGACCTCTCCAGCTCTGCGGCCCCACCTGTCGGCCGGGAGCGAACCTCGCCGTCGTCATTCGGACGCCCTCAGGGTACGGCGACCGAAAATAGCGACGCCTCCGGCACCGACAGCGAGTCACCTTGGAGTCAACGGACCCTCCAAATCCAAAGCTCGACTGAGCTCGGCTCGAGCTCAGAACCCGAATCGAATCGCTCCGCCACCAGCGAGGCTCCGAAACCTCCGGGGCCCGATCCTCGTTCGCCGGTCCTCCCCGGCGACGAGACGCGTTCTCAGCCTCACGCGGAGTCCCCAGGACCCGAAGACATGGTGAGGATTCCGGCCGGCCGTTTCCTCAGGGGATGCAACCAGAATCTCGAGCCTTGTCTCGAAGGCCCACCGCGTGGGTCGGCCGACCTTCCATTAAGGGTCGTTTGGCTTGACGAGTTTTTCATCGATCGGACCGAGGTTACGGTCAACGCCTACTCCACCTGTGTGAGGGCACGAGTTTGCACCGAACCTCTAGCTCCGCCGCCTGTCTCGGAGGCGACTGGAGATGATTATCCGGTGGTCAGGGTGAATTGGTACAAGGCGGCTGGTTTCTGTCGATGGGTCCATAAACGCCTTCCAACCACGGACGAATGGGAGAAGGCGGCGAGAGGCGTGGACGGTCGGAAGTACCCGTGGGGCAACGACGCTCGAGGCTTCGTCAATCAAATCGGTCCGGTCGCATCGTCGGCGACCGACGTGTCGCCCTACGGAGTGCGCGACATGGCCGGAGGCGTTTTCGAGTGGACCGAGGACGAAGAGCCTACCGGCCGCCCTGGAAGCCGGCTCCTACGAGGTGCTCCGGCGACTTGGATACCCATCTGGCGAAGATACACCGGCTCACCCGAGCAGCACTCCGACTATGAAGGGTTCCGGTGCGCCTGGTCGCCTCCGAAGCCAGACGAGCACGGACGGAAACCGATGGGCGACGAAGACAGAGTGCGTGATGCAGGCGAGTGAGTCATGGTGCTGCGAATCACCCCTGCGAAGCCCGAGCTTCTTGATCGGCCGAAACAGGGGACTCAGTCCAGCCCGCTCTGGCCCGGCGTTCACGAGGTTGAGCTGAGTTCGGGATGTGAACCACGGAAACGGGTCCGCTCAGGATATCGTCGCGCTCATGTAGCTCACCACCGACGGACTGACCCGACTCCCCGCGGGTCAGTCTCAGACGGTTCGCCGAGACGTTTCCGGTGCGGCACCCGGAGTGTGGCTCTGGAGCGACGTGACTGTGAGTTGGGAGTACGCTCTGCCTCCGGCGACTGCGCGATCGTCGGCAGCGAGTGCGTTTCGACCAACGCGATCGCCCAGCGATGGATCTCGGAAAGCACGAGCTCGCGACTTGGCCAGGCCGTGTCGCAGGTAAGCCTCACTACTTTGCCCACGGCGGGGAATGTTCAGTTCTCCGGTCATGCCTCGGCTCGAGTTGTCGAACCATCGCCAGAAAACACGAGCACGGCTACGATCCGCGCGCAGCGAACATCGCAGAAGGATCCTCGGATACGGTCGTTTCAGCAGGGGCTCGCAGAAAGGACACCGGCGTCGTCGATCCACCGAAGCCTGACACGCGGGACCCTCGCCTTGGTGCGGGCGATGCCCGTGTCCCGGCCCGCTGGCGAGCACGATGTCAGAGACGAGCGTACTGGCCTGGGT
>CAYXDO010000322.1:0-3191 GCA_964463485.1 uncultured Myxococcales bacterium
TCCTGGCAGAGAGAGGGGGCCGAGCGCGGTTTGCCGTTGCCGTTGCCGTTGCCGTCGCCGTGTAACCGTCCGGCCGAGTCGGGTTGTTCGGCGGGAACTTTTGTGGCAGCGGCCTTGCTGCTTCGGACTCCCATCCGAATCATCGGTTTGGTCGGCGCGGCTTCCCCCCTGGCCCGCTTGAGCCGCCGGACGCGGCGTCCAGTTGAGTCGCGCTACTCGCTGGGACCAGCCCCAGTTGAGTCGCGCTACTCGCTGGCACCAGCCGACGGCTTTCGGGGTGGCGAGGCGCGTGCCTCTACCTCCAGTCGGAACTCTCCAGCTTGGTCGGTGTAGATCCTCCAGCGCCCGATGAGCCGACGGTCGTCTTCGAATCGAGCTCGTTTTCGCACCTCGAGTTCGGCGAGGTGCGTGCGGAGCTCCGCGCGCACCTTCCTTGGCGTTCGTGCGGTCCGCTTGCTCGAGCACGACGGCGTTCCAAACAGCGATCGCGATTCCGAGGGCCTCTTCGACGGCGGCCACGGTGACACGGTCAGGTGCGCTTTTGAGCAAGGGCTCGGCGAAATCGAGAATGGTCTCGGAAATCGAAGCCGAAGAGAGGTCGGTTCGGCCTTCGAATGCGGCGGTCCGTGACACATCGGCATTTTCGTTCGAACACGATAGGGCGTCGACTTTTCTGACTCAGGGCGGGCGGGCTTGAGCCGCCTTCCAGTTATGGGGAAGGAGCGCTTCGATCTGGCTTGGGCTCGGTTCGCGGCCGAGCTTCGGGAGCACGTCGGTCAGATAGGTTGCCGCATCGATCCCCTGAAGCCTGCAGGTCCCGAGGATCGTATAGATCGTCGCGGCGCGCTCGCCTCCGCTGTCGGCCCCGACGAAGAGGTAGTTTCGTCGGCCTACGGCGATGGGTCGCGCTTCGCGTTCGCAGGCTGTGTTGTCAATGGGAAGGGCTCCGTCTTCTACGAAGCGCTGGAGCGCACTCCACTGGTTGATGACGTAGCCCACAGCCTTACCCATCGGCGACTTCGGATTCGCAACGGTCCCCGCGGCCGCGACGACGGAGGAGATCTGCTCGAGGATCGGTTTGGACTCATTCTGCCGCAGGGCGAGGCGTTCGGCGACGGTCATACTGTTCGCTCGGTCTTCGATTTCATACAGCTTCGCGATCAGCGCGACGACCGGAGCGGCCTCGTAGTGTCCACCCTCGAGCGCATCGAAGAATTTCCGGCGGGTATGGGCCCAACACGCGACTTCGAAAGCGAGCTTCAGCTTGAAGAGTTGATCGAACCCCTTGTAAGCGTCTGCGCAGACCCAACCTTTGCGATCACGCAGGATGTCCATCATGCCCGAGGCTTCCCAAGTCTTCGTGTAGACGTAAGCGACGTACCTGGCATCGCCGAGATAGATCCACAACCGCCCATTTCGTGCCCCGCGCGGAGCAAAGGGATCGAGCACCTTCACTCGGGTGTCATCGACCTGGAGTACGTAGGAGTCGAGCGCGAGAGCTCGAAGCCGTGTCGCCACCGGCGCGAGGAGCTCGTGAGCGCGGCGAACCCAGTCGGCGAGTGTCGAGACCGAGATTTCGACGCCGGAGAGGAGATACATGTGTCGGATGCGATGGAGGGGGAGGTGAAAGCGAAACTTATTGATCAGAATATCGGCGACGAGGCGCGGTCCTGGACGGCCCTTCTCGATGACGCGAGCGGGCGGAGGAGCTTGGGTTCGCTCGCTATCGCACGGCCGACATTCGAAGACCGGCCGGTTGTAGACGATGACGCGGAAATGCGCTGGTACGAATTCGAGCTCTTCGGTCGAGGTGTGGCCAGCGCACGTCTTGGCTCGACCACAGTCCGGGCACACCTTCTCGATGGCAGCAGGCTCCAAGAATTGCTCGAAACGAGGGAGATTCGCCGGAAGCGGCTTGCGGCCGTGCGGCTTCGGACCCTTTCGTTTGCGCCGTCGGCGGTCCGGTCGAATCAGGTTCCGATGACCTGCGCCGAGCGCGACCGCAACGAGAGCGACCGGAGACGACCCGAAGAAGGCGCCCAGTCCGACCGCTCGCTGCGGCAACGAATCCGGCGCTCGCGTCCCTAAGAGGTCTCTCGCGGCCGCCTCCGAGAGGCCAGCGAGACTCAGAAACCTGCGAAGCTCTTCTTCGCTGATTCGCTCGCTCGTCTGGCCCAGGTGCTGCTTCAGGAGCCGATTGCACGCGAGCACAAGCTCGCTGTTCTCACGGACGAGCTTCCTGATGACAGCAGCCGCCGCATCCAACGCCGATTCCTGTTTTCCGGCCGAGAGCATCTCGCCAAGTTGACGACGAACCACGACCGGGTCGATCGTCGTTGCTGGCGCCGTGCGCACAGCTATGTTTTCGGGTGCGCCGATCCGACGATCCGTGAAAATTCACGAAAAATGCTGTTGAGCGCTCGAGACGCCCGGAGACCACCGAGGGCGCCGTCGTGCGCCCTTCAGGTCGAGCCCCTCCAGCAGAAGCGCGAGGTCGGGCGCTTCCATCTCGACATGACTCTGACCGAGCTCGGGCTCCAAGCTGAATTTGAAGGTACCCTTCTCCAAGCGCTTGTAGAAGATGCAGAACCCGCTGCGATCCCACCACAGCAACTTCGCCCTGTCGCGAACCCGGTTGAAGAAGACGTACAAGTGCCCGGAGAACGGGTCCTCGGGCATGGAGTGCCGCGCGATGGCAGCGAGCCCGTCGAAGCCTTTCCGAAGATCCACGGCACCCACCGCGACGAACACCCGAACTGAGGGCGGAAGCATCAGCATGACAAAGACTCCAGCGTCTCCAACAGACGGAGCAGCTCTCCTCCGTCGAATCCGCCACGAACGACAACCCGTCGACCACCTTCGAGGACGACCTCGAAGTCTGAGCTCGACGTCGGCCTGGAAACGACGCGGACCGGCAGCACCGGGACCGACTCCTGCTCAAGCCGCTTCTTCCATCGTTCGAGCCGGCCTCGCGACTGTCCCTTGGCCTCCGCAAATTCACTCAGCGACAGGCCCGACGCTCGCCACTCACGCAGGGCCGCCCGCGCCTCTTCGGTGCTCCAATATGATTCCGACATGCCCCCGAAACTCGGTCCCCGAGCCGGTTGCCGTCAAACCTGGGTCCGCCGGACGGTTACGTCGCCGTCGCCGTCGCCGTCGCCGAAACTCATGATCTATCCCGCCATCTTCAC
>CAYXDO010000323.1:0-3051 GCA_964463485.1 uncultured Myxococcales bacterium
TCGAGGATCTCTTCGGCGGAGAATCGTCGCGGGAACACGGTTCCGGAGCGTCCCCGGAGCACGTTGATCTCACGAGCGAGATTTCCGATGAAATACTCGAGGAACGCGGAGAGGTCGCCTCCTTGGTCCTGCACGACCATATGCCAATGGTTCGAAAGCACGAGGCAGCCACAAGACCGGTGTGGCGGAGCGGGTGACCGTCCACTACAAGTTCCATCCGTTGTGCGGGCAATCCCTCGAAGTGTACTGGGAGGCGCGAGCTGGCAACGCCGTCTACACTCTCCACGTGGGTGGCGGGCGCCGGATTCAGATCCCGGCGTGGATGACTAAGCCGGAGGCGGCGCAACTCGAGATCGAGACTTCCGACTTCTTCCTCCCGTTGTCATCCCTGGTGCGACTCGCCGAGCTCCTTTCCGTGCTTGGCGGCGTTCGAGGCTCGATCGAGGATGGGAGCGATGAGTCAGCTCGATCTTCCGCTCGAAGGAAGCGTGCCCGAGGGCCCGGAGGTTCTGAGCCTATCGCCAGAGGGCAGGCAGAGGCTGTTGGCGATCATGGCGGACGCCATCGCGGCGGCGGCAATCGCGAAAGGGACGACGGCGAGGCCCCCCGTCGAGCAAAGCGAGGCGAGCAATGAGTAACCAGCAGTCGCTGAGTTCGAAGATCCGCTCCGAACATCTGGAGCGCGCGGCCGTGGTGTACCTGCGACAGTCAAGCCCGGGGCAGGTCCGCAAGAACCTGGAGAGCCAGCGACTCCAGTATGAGTTGGTAGAACGGGCGCGCCAATTGGGATGGCCAAAGGCGGAGGTCATCGACGCGGACCTTGGGATGAGCGCAGGCCCGGCGTCGAAAACGCGGCCCGGGTTCGAGCGCGTCCTGGCCATGGTGGCGCGCCGGGAAGTCGGGATCGTATTGGCCCTCGAGGCTTCGAGACTGTCACGCACCGACCGAGACTTCTGCAGGCTGATCGAGTTCTGCCAGATCTCGGGAGTACTCATCGGCGATGCGGAGCAAGTCTACGATCTTGATCAGTTGGACGACCAACTGATCCTTGGCATCAAGGCTACGATGGCGGCCGCCGAAGTGCGAGTCATGAGAGCGCGGATGCAGGCTGCACGCGAGGCGCAGGCGGCGCGGGGCGAGTACCGAATGCGGCTCCCAGCCGGGTACGTCTACGATGCGGACGGCCGTCCCGTGAAGGATCCAGACGTTCGATCGCGGGAGGCGATCGAAATCCTGTTCCAAAAGTTCCAAGAGTATCGGGTTGCGCGGCGCGTCTATCTGTGGATGGTGGACGAGAAGTTCGAGCTGCCCGTGCATCAATTCGTCGGCGGGAAGCTCGTCAGGAAGTGGAAGGTTCCTACCGTAGTCCAAGTCACCTGCATACTCAAAAACCCATTTTATGCAGGAGCGTACACGTATGGGCGGCGACCATTGGAGCGGAAGATCGTCGACGGTGTCGTGGCGAAGCGCGCGGGCAAGCTGAGGCAGGCGAAGGACGCCCAGGTCTGCCTGCCAAATCACCACGAGGCCTACGTCGACTGGGAGACTTTCGAGGCGACCCAGAAGATCCTGGCCGACAACCAAGCACGCGTTCGGGGCGACGAGAGGACTGCACCAAAATCCGGCCGAGGTCTCCTCGTCGGACTCATCAGGTGTGGACTTTGCGGGCGCAAGGTGAACGTACTCTACTGGAGTACGAAGGGCCAACCTAGGTACCAGTGCCACGGTGAGTTTGATGCGGGTGGAACGTACTGCCAGAGCTTCAGCGGAGCTGGAATCGAGAGCGAGATCGAGAAGTTGGTGTGCGCCGCGATCTCGCCGCTCGGCGTGGAGGCGAGCATTGAGGCCGAGAACAGAATGCGCGCTCAGGGCTCGGAGAGTTTGCACGCTCTCGAGCGGAAGCTGGAGCAACTCACCTACGAGGCGAATCGCGCGCATGAGCAGTACGACGCGGTCGACCCGAAGAACCGTCTCGTGGCGGCCGAGCTGGAGCGCAGGTGGAACTCGGCCATCGAGCGGCGCCTACAAGCTCAAGACGAATTGCACAAGCGTGCGGAGTCCCGACGAGAGCTCGATCGCGAGGTGGTGGACCGGATTCGGGAATTGGGCCGCGACTTCACATGCGTCTGGAACGAAGCAGATCCGATGACTCGGAAGCAGATTGTCCGTGAGTTGGTCGTCGAAGTTGTCGTAACGCGGGACGAGAAGGAGCTGACTTGGGTCGTCCACTGGGTTGGCGGCAAACACACGAAGGGTAGCCTCGCCCGCAGCAAACGTAACGCACGCAAGACGTCCGACGAGGCCATCGAGATTATCCGGACACTGGCGCCGAAGTACGACGACGACCTGATTGCGGCGGTACTCAATCGCAACGGCATCCCGACGGGCGCCGGAAAGCGGTGGACCGCAGGGCGGGTCTTGACTGCACGCCGGAGGAACGACATCGGGAACCAGATCGCGGGATCGCTCGACGGCCTACTCAACCTCAAGCAGGCGACGAAGAAGTATCAGGTCTGCAACCGGACAATCCAGCGACTCGTCGCCGCGGGCCTCGTGCGCAATGAGCAGAAGGTGCCCCTCGCCCCCCTCGAGATCCGGGCCGACGACCTGGAGTCGCCGAACGTGCAGCGGCTCCTCGAGAAGGTCCGCAGGGGCGGGCCTCTCGAGCTACCCCGAGAGGGGGATGTGGCGACTCGGCAGACGTCGCTGTTCTAGTAAATTCAGGAGGATAGCAATGACTGGCAGCGTGAATGATCCGTTAGACAAACAAACGCCGCGAGCCGGATCGATGGGAACCTACGGAGCGCACGCGCGAGGAAGAAGCCCACGATCTCGACGGCCTGAGGGTCTGGCTTCAAGAAGAAGCGGGACTCCAAAGTCCTGGAGGTCACGAACCAGTATTTTTCGGGGGTGTTCTGTCGGATGGGTCGCACGGATTGGGCATGCACGAACGGTCGCAGGAGCGCAATCGTTTGGGCTCCGAAAATCGTTCCGAATCCTTGGGCCCCAGTCTGGTGCGGTCATCGAGCTCCGAAATTCGTTCCGTTCGAC
>CAYXDO010000324.1:0-3046 GCA_964463485.1 uncultured Myxococcales bacterium
GAAGTCATCAACGTCGTCGAAGTCATCATCGTCGTCGAAGTCATCATCGTCGTCGAAGTCATCATCGTCGCCGGAGTCATCATCGTCGTCGGAGTCATCGTCGTCGTCGAAGTCATCATCGTCGTCGAAGTCGTCATCGTCGTCGAGGTCGTCATCGTCGCCGTCGTCGAACACGGACGCGTCCTCAGGGGCCAAGGCCTCCGCACGGAGCAGATAGCCGTTCGCGTCGACGGGATACTCCTTGATTATTTCGTCCGCAGCTTCCAGCGCGCGGGAACGGTCCCTGGGCAATGTGGTCCAGAAGCGGGTCTCCAGGGTGTCTTTGCGGACTCCGAGCGTCCGCCCCGGGCTCCGTTCGGTCATACTCACGATTTCGTCCAGAATCGCTTCGACCTCGGGCGTCCTCGCGGGGCTGTCGAGGGTGAGGATCTGCAGCGCGTCGAGGAAGCGCCCAAATGGCTGGCCCGTGTAGTCGACCAACTCATGGTCCTCCACGTCCTTGCGTCCGTCGAACGATGATCGCATGGCGCCCCAGGCGTCGGAGAAGTGCTCCCAGGTGGTCTCGAGATCCCCGCGTTCGAATGCGACGAGCCCGCGCTTCATCGCCTTTCTGATCGAGCTCCGAGGCCGCGGGGTTGTATTCGGCTTCCTTGCCATCCTGGATCCATCCCGCGAAAGCAGGGCAAGAGCAATCGCGATTCGGACCGCGTGTCGATGACTCTAGATCTAGAGCGCGGAACAGGAACAGGTCTTCGTTCCATCGATTCGCGGGTTGAA
The DNA here is from genome assembly GCA_964463485.1 of uncultured Myxococcales bacterium. GTDB lineage: Bacteria > Myxococcota > Kuafuiibacteriia > Kuafuiibacteriales > Kuafuiibacteriaceae > CAYXDO01. Next base: position 778 of record CAYXDO010000324.1, read on the forward strand.
GGAGGAGCGATTTGTCGCAGGTGATCGTGCTCGTACGTGGTTGTGCTCGATCCGTGGGTGGTAGACTGACCTGTGCAACACGTCGAGCGCATCAGGTCGGTCTTTGCGCTACGGAGTCTTCTCTTCGGACCGCTCTTGGCATGGGTCGGCTGCGCGTCGGACGTGACTCCCGCGAGCTCACCTCCCAACGTCCGCGGTGGATGCTCCGGCCTGAGCGGAGCTGCGGGTTGCTCGGGGTGCATTGCCGACGGCTCGGGTTGTGATTTCTCGATCAACTGCATTGCGGGCGCCATATGTAACCTGCCTGCCGAGGAGCTCTTCGACCCCGAGCGCCCCGAGTGCCTGTGTATCAAAGTCGTGTGCAACACGGACGCCGACTGCCACGGCGGGAAGCGCTGCACGCTCGAGCGGATCTGTCGACATCTCCCGTGCCAGACCGACGCCGAATGCGGAGGGCTCGCGTGCCTGGGCGGCGAGTGCCGGGCGCCGCTGGCGGCGGTCGACGTGAAGCGATGCGAAGTCATCTCTCCGCGACAGACGCTCTTCTCGGGGGAAGAGGCGCAGCTTGCGGCGGTCGTCGTGGGAAGCTTGGGTTTGGAGAGAGGCTTCGAGCTCGACTGGATCGCTTCGAGCGCCTCGATTTCCGTGTCAGGCTCGACGGTTCGTGGGTTGCGCCCCGGTGTCACGACTGTCAGAGCGCGCGTCCGCGCGCTCGAATGCCAAGCTTCGACCGAGGTCGAATCGGTCGCACCGCTCAGCCACGGAGGTCGAGTCATCGTGCAAACGGTCGATGGCATCCCTATCTCGGGAGCGCTCGTCGAGACCTCGACTGAGACGGTTGTCTCCGATGCTCGGGGGCACGTGTATTTGTCGCACTCGCCTGACTCGATAATCGTCCGAGCGCCCGATCGTGCGACGGTGCGCGTCCTGAGACCAAGCGCCAACGACCTCCTCGTGCGGCTCCCGCTGCTGCCCGAGGCGAGCCGGGCGAACTTTCGAGGGTTCGTCGACCTGTCGGAGATCAAGCGCGCCGACCTTCAGCTGGCCTGGGTTGGGCGACCGATCCGACGCTTCGAAGACTTCGGCTTGGAATCGCTAGGGGCGCTCGATCCGGTGGTCGTGAACGCTCCGGAGCTCGGGCTCGACGATGAGCGCTTGGACTTGCCAGGAGGGTTCATGATCAGCCTTGGGTCGAGCAAGTTCACGACGACCTCGACGAGGTGCGGCCCGTGGACGCCTGCCGTTTCCGAGCTCGGGTGTTTTCGAGTAAGCTCGGAGCCCGAGTCGAAGGGGCTCTGGACGCTCGGAGCACAAGAGAAACTATCGACGGTGACTCCGTGGGTTGGGAAGCTTTCGACCGCCGTCGAGGAATGGCAAACCGTTTTTGATGCTGCGATCGTGGCACCTGCGACTCTGTACTCTGGTACGAGCCTGACGGCGAGGCCCGAAGTCCCGCCCGAGCTGAAGGCGAGTCAGAGGCCTCTGATACTCACTCGGCTGCGGATTCCGGCGCTTCCCGAAACCAGCACTTGCTCGAGGGTACTCGCGGTCGTGGCCGCGGAGAGCCCCCTCGGCCTCGTTCCGGTGGCGCGCGCCGTCGGTTGGGACGGCGACCCAATCTTTGGCTCGGACGCGCCTGCCGATGGAGTCACCGACGAAGTGGAAGAGCCGTTCGGGCAGAATAGCGATCCCATCGACCCGTCCACGCTCGGGCTGGCGCTGCCGCCTCTCACGGCCGAGCTCGCCCTGAGTCCCATACTCGTTTGGCTTACGGTGTTCGACCGGTCTCGCGTGAGGACCCGTCGCTCGAGCTCGATCGTCGAACCGCTCCCGATTCCAATCGGACCGGACCACCGGGTCGAGTCGGAGTTCCTCGCGTACCTCGACGGTACCCTCGACACGGCAGGGCGGAGTCTCGTCTTCTCGAACCCACCCCGGAGTGGCTATCTTCGAGTCGATTTTCGGCGCCCCGGCGTTCACTCGATCGCCTGGTTGTCGGCGCAACCCAGTCTGGAGCTCGCGGAGCTGATTGCATCGCCCGATTTGGAAGACCCACGAATGTCGCTCGAGATCACCCATTTTGACGGGCCGTGGGAGGGAGCGCAAAGCGGTCCCGACCGAGATCGGCCACGACGATTTTCGAGGTGGGTGCGGTGCGGTGAGTTGGGCGACTGCGACTTTCGGTGAGGCGAGCACCGTACTTGCGTCAGATCGTCGTCTGCGTCAGATCGTCTGCGTCTGCGTCAGATCGTCTGCGTCTGCGTCAGAT
>CAYXDO010000325.1:0-2921 GCA_964463485.1 uncultured Myxococcales bacterium
TGCTCCGATCGGTTTTTCTCGGTTGGCCATCGAACGGCTGCGCGAGGATCGCGTCGCGGCCGAGGACGTGGGGCTTCTTGGCGCGGAGTCTCTTCTCTTCTTCGGCGACCTCGCGCTCGATCTCCTGGGCGTCGACGCCCGCCGGCAGCGGCGCGAGCTCGAGGATCTCGGTCTCGATGAAGTCCTCGCGCCGAGGCTCGAGCCCAGGCTCGGCTTTTCGCAGGACGCGAGCAAACTCGCGACACCAACCTGGCGTCCGCGGGATTCAAGAGCGAGTAGCGGATGCGGCCGGCGAACGCTTCGTCATCGAGGATCTCTTCGGCCGAGAATCGCCGCGGGAACACGGTGCCGGAGCGTCCCCGGAGCACGTTGATCTCACGAGCGAGATTTCCAGGCGTCTTGGCTTGTGCGTAGCTTTCGCGGACGATCCGACTCAACGCCGCAGCCAAACTAAGCCAACGCCTGTCCGTGATTTGCCGCCGACGAATCCTCGATCTCCATCGTCATTCGTCACCCCGACTGCGTTGCGCACCGACGCGTCGCCTTCTCAGCACCCAGCAGACGGTTGCCAGCGTTGCTAGGCCGATCAACGTCGAGGGTGCTCGTCGCGACTGCGAGTCCCGGCAAGTGCAGGACGCTTGCGCGACGGCGGGTTGACCTGCGTTGGGTGGAATGGGTGCCCCCGGTGGAGCCAAGTCATCTCGCCAGGCGCTCCCTGTCAGGGGTTGTGATGTCCACGGATCGACCGCGAGACCTCCTGGCACGATGGCCAGCCCTCCTTCGATGGCGATCTGGTGGGCAAGCTCGTGCTGAGTATGACCGACCGGGTCGATGGCGCTCGGATACCAAAACTGCGGGGCCAAAGTCCCCGCCAGTGCGGACGGTGTGTCGCTCGGCGGATATTCGAGCACAATATCGTGACCCACGACCACCAGCAGTCCGTCCGGCCGCGCTACGAAGTGTGCCTTCGCCTTCGCCCCTGGGCTTGTCGCGCCGGCCGATACCCACGTGCGTCGAGGGAGAGTTGCCACCGGCACTCCTTCGACTCGGATCTCCGCGCGATCTCCGCTTGCGAAGACGGTTGCTCTGCGTCCGTCGGCCAGATGGGTTGCTCCGCTGGCCTCATCCCCGTCGAACAAGACTTCATAGGTACCGTCCGGGCGCTCTACGAGCTGATGGCCTGGCTTACTCAGCGACTCCAGCTCGATGCACTCGGTCCCGGCGAGCTCACAGCGGTGAATGCTCGGGGGGTCCGCGACGAGGATGATCAGGCGCCCTTGTGAGTCGTAGTCGCAGTCGCGGACCTTGGCCTCGATGAGCGTCGAGACCCGAATGGGCACCCCTTTGCTCGAGCCGGTCGGCAAGAGCTCCACGAGTCGATCGCGGTCGCGCTCGGCGACACAAAGCCGATGATCCGCTGAAATATCGATTCCCCAGACTCTGCCGATGGACTGATCCACGGAGCGCCACAGAGGGACGAGACCGCCGCGAGCTCCGCTCTTGAACAACATGGCGCCCCGGCGGACCGACAGGGCCCCCGGCTGGGCTTCGACCTCCTCGCGGAGTATCACGACGTCGCCGCTCGAGAGTCCCTGTTCGTACCGGACGAGCTCGAACAACCCCGTCTCGTACTGGATGAGTCGAGAGTCGGGATCGATCGAAAAGAAAAGTGAGTCGCCCCAGGCTCCGACGACGTAAGGAGCCCAGCCGACCCGACCGCCCTGGCCGTTGGGCATGAAAGGCAGGTCGAGCTCCGGAACGACGCCGACCGCGGGCGGGAACATCAAGTAGCTGTCGCGCATCGTACCCATGAGAGTCTGCGCAGACTTCAGAATCACCGGTTCCCCATCCAGCGGCACGCGAACCGACCAAGTCTCCCAGGTTCCCAAGACGGAGAGCTCGAGCGCCTCCAGAGAAGGGTCGTAGCCCAGGAGCTCGAAGCCCGCGCGAGGTGCGAGGTCGAACAGAGGGAGGTCCTCGTACCCGGAGCTCGGCTCGCTTGCGCCAAGAGGCAGCCCCAGACGGTAGTGTCGGTTCGGGACTCGTCCGCGCGGACGCGAGTCACAGGGTCCCAGTCCCGAATCGCAGCGAGCCTTCTCCAGGTCGAACAAGACCCTTGGCTCGCCTCCCGAGAACAGCACGACCTTGGAGCTCCCCTGCTCGTCCACCAAGAGGGTTCGGTGCTCGTCGATCGGTAATACCAAGCTCGACGGATCCAACCCGAGCTGAGTATGGAAGATCGACTCTCGAAGATAAAGCTCAGTCCGGCCGCCTTCGAAGAATGTCCTGAAAAGTCCCTGGCCGGCGACGGGATATGCGACGAAGGTCCCGTCCATCGACACCTGCGCGAGCTCGGCGGCACGTTCAGTGGGGAGCTCCAGAGCGACACGCCCGTCGGGCCCATAGCAACTCCGGCCCAGGCACAACGGCCCGCGGATCGAAAAACGCCGCATCCCTTTGGGGACGATCGAATCGCCGGGAAGCCGCCGACGGATCAAGGAGCTGACGGAGTAGGCAAATGGACGGGCGCGAGTAGCCTCGGTGGAGTCGTCCGTTCGATCCGCAGGACTCGTGTGCTCGACGTTCGCTTCGAATCCATCGAGGGAGCCACCGCCGTCGGAGTCTCGGTCGAAATCAGACGTTCCAAGCATTCGCTCTTGGGACAAGCGGAGGTCGTCGTGATCCAGGTCCAACTCCTCCCGGTCGTATTCGACCGTGTAGAAGTGCTGGCCTGCCTTTCCGTCGGGCCATACCTTCGCGATGGTCACCACGACGCGGCCATCTGGCATCGTGAGGCCACGAAGGTCGATGGACGAGGACCCGTAACAGCCCTGCTCGACATACCCGCCAAACTCACAGTCGTACTCTCCTAACCCGGCCTAGCCGGTACCATAGAAGATCGACAAGGCGGGGCTGGCGTT
>CAYXDO010000326.1:0-2882 GCA_964463485.1 uncultured Myxococcales bacterium
GTGTACGCACGATTTCGTGGCATCGACCTGGACAACCCGCTCGGCGGTGTGCGCGAATTCATCGACACGCTCGCCGTTCCACAAGGACGCCGCGGCGGCGACCCGAGCGGAGTCTTCAACTACGGCTCTGGACGGGGCTTGCCTCAGTCCGGTTCCTGGGACTGGGAAAACGAACTCCTGGCAAGGGGCCCTCGGCGCGAACGCAATCGCGCCGACGTCGGCACCGGGCCGGCCTGGCAGATCTTCGAGGTGGCCGAAGGGCTACAGGTCGTTCACCGCGACGCCGAAGGCAACCTGACCGGCGCGATCTTCGAACGGAGCGGCAACTTCCAGACGGACAGGAAGACGGCACAGACCCTCGCGCCAGATGACACAATCCGGTCCGACAACACGTACTGGGCCGGCACACCGACCACGCAGTTCCCGACGGACTGGGGACAAACGGGCACGCAGCATTCGCCAGAAGACTCGGACGGAGGAACGAGCTCCGACAGCAGGGAATCGGGTTCGAGCCAACCGTCCGGACAACGATCGAGCTCGCCTGTCGATAGCAGCGTATCGCACCCAGATGCTGGCGCGGGCCACCCAGATGCTGGCGCGGGCCACCCAGATGCTGGCGAGGGCGGCTACGGCGGAGAGCAGACTATCGACGACCTGAAAGATCAGTCGGCGGAGCGGTCAGAGGAGTATTCGGAGCAATTTCGAGTTCTGGACCGCATGAGGCGGGAGAACAAGGCGGCGCGAAACGATGGCCGTCCCGCTCCTCACAGCCGGCAAGCCATGACCCAGGTCAAGAAGACGCTGGACGAGCTCTATGACATTGCACAGCAGGCAACGAACGACTACCTCGCTGCCAAGAGGCGCGCCGAAGCAGAGAAGAAAGCGGCCGAGGAGAAGGCCAAGAGAGAGGCCGAGGCACGCGAAGCAGAGAAGAATAAGCTCAAGAGGCAGCCTCAACCCAAGCGGTCCGGAGGTGATCGCCCGGAAATGAGTTTGCCATTCCTGCCTCCGACGGAGGCCGGCGAGCTGATACGCAGGGAACAGCTTCGCAGGAGGGCGGCCATCGAAGCTCACCAAAACCCGCTCGAGCCGTTTGCGATCAACCTCGCGGAAGGGGGAGAGTTGCCTTCCGGAGCCGAAGGTGTGGGCCGACCTGGGCGAACCGGGGTCGCCGACCCGACGGGCCTGGGTGCGCGGGACCCCCGAGCGGAGGCCGAAGCCGCTGGGCTACCCAAACGCCCGGACTATGTGTCACGACCCGCCGGAGAATCGGACACGCCCAACCCGCTCGAACCCGGCGGTTCAGCGCGCCGGCCGAACACTCCAATGTCGATTTGGTCCCAGGGCCCGGCTCCGCGCGGTTTTCGGTGAAAAGCCGGACGACACGGCACCACTCATCGCTCGCTTTCGCTCTCACCCTTGCCGGCCTTGGGATGGCGCTCGTCATCGTCGGTGCGCGCGCCGTCGTGTCGCTCCTGCGCGCGAATTCGGAAACCCAGAGCACACCTCTCTCCGACTCCGACGCGCGTGTGCGCGACCTCTCCAGCTCGGCGGCCCCACCTGTCGGCCGGGAGCGAACCTCGCCGTCGCCATTCGGACGCCCTCAGGGTACGGCGGCCGAAAGTAGCGACGACTCCGGCACCGACAGCGAGTCACCGTGGACTCATCGGATTCTCCGGAGCTCGACTGAGCACGGCTCGAGCTCAGAACCCGAATCGAATCGATCCGCCACCACCAACGAAGCTCCGAACCCTCCGTGGCCCGATCCTCGTTCGCAGGCCCCCTTTCCTGGCGACGAGACGCGTTCTCTGTCTCACGCCGAGTTGCCAGGACCCGAGGACATGGTTAGGATTCCCGCCGGCAACTTCATCAGGGGATGCAACCCGAGTCTCGGCACCTGCCTCGAAGGCCCGCCTCGTGGGTTGGCCGACCTTCCATTGAGGGTCGTTTGGCTTGACGAGTTTTTCATCGATCGGACCGAAGTGACCGTCAAGGCCCACTCTGCCTGTGTGAGGGCGCGAGCATGCACCGAACCCGGAGATCCTGTTCCAGTGTCGAGGAAAGAGACTGGAGATGACTATCCCGTGGTCAGGGTGAATTGGTACGGAGCGCAGCGCTTCTGTCGATGGGTCAGCAAACGCCTTCCGACCACCGACGAATGGGAGAAGGCGGCGAGAGGTGCAGACGGTCGAAAGTACCCATGGGGCAATGACGCTCGAGGCTTCGTCAATCAAATCGGTCCGGTCGGATCGTCGGCGACCGACGTGTCGCCCTACGGAGTGCGCGACATGGCCGGAAGCGTTTTCGAGTGGACCGAGGACGAAGAGCCGACCCGCCGCCGTGGAAACCGGCTCCAACGAGGCGCTCCGGCGACTTGGATACCCATCTGGCGAAGATACACCGGCTCACCCGGGCTGGACGGAGACTACGAAGGGTTCCGGTGCGCCTGGTCGCCTCCGAAGCCAGACGAGCACGGACGGAAACCGATGGGCGACGAAGACAGAGTGCGTGATGCAGGCGAGTGAGTCATGGTGCTGCGAATCACCCCTGCGAAGCCCGAGCTTCTTGATCGGCCGAAACAGGGGACTCAGTCCAGCCCGCTCTGGCCCGGCGTTCACGAGGTTGAGCTGAGTTCGGGATGTGAACCACGGAAACGGGTCCGCTCAGGATATCGTCGCGCTCATGTAGCTCACCACCGACGGACTGACCCGACTCCCCGCGGGTCAGTCTCAGACGGTTCGCCGAGACGTTTCCGGTGCGGCACCCGGAGTGTGGCTCTGGAGCGACGTGACTGTGAGTTGGGAGTACGCTCTGCCTCCGGCGACTGCGCGATCGTCGGCAGCGAGTGCGTGTCGACCAACGCGATCGCCCACCGATGGATC
>CAYXDO010000327.1:0-2828 GCA_964463485.1 uncultured Myxococcales bacterium
TGACATACTCAGGAAACTGATTGACCGGCTTCGGGAGCCCGATGAAGGCCTCGGTGCCCTCTCGCCGAAGACTTCGCTCCCACTCGGAGACCGTGGCAGCCTCGGCTAGCAGATGAGTCGTCGTCTGGGCCATGGACCAGTGTCGAGCTGCTCGGAGCTCGAGGATCGCCAGCCTCTCGTGGGGCTTGCAGTGCGGACGCTTCCTCGCATCGAGGCGTTCGAGGCGAGCATGCAGGAGGCGAGGCTCCTCTCGCAGGAGCACATTCTCCGTCTTCGACTGGTCGAGCGCAGCCTGACGTCGCACTCGGGCCATAGGCGAGCTCACTGCCCAAGCGCGACTCCGGGTGAGAATCAGCGACGCCACAGCGGCCCAGCGCGGCGCGGACTTTCTTCGGCCAGTCCCTTGGCCCGAGTCCGTCCGACCTGAATCGGCTCGATGGCTCCAACGCCAGTTCCCTCAAGCAGAGAGTATTTCCCGCCAAGGGTCGTGCCGACGAGGTCGCGGGGGGACCCCGACCTGGCGTCAATCCCGTCTGCAGGATGGCTTCGGGGCGCGTTGCCGCTTGCAGTTCCGACGCCGGAATCGGCTCGCGCAAAGGCGCCAGGCGAAGATCCGCAGGCGCGATCGAGATCCGCGGAGTACCCGCCGGATTCCTGCGCCGAAAAACGGGATCCGCTCAGTGTGGGTTTGATTTCCACGGTCCGACTACGCCAGCAACGCGCAGCCGCGGACGATCCAGGCGGCCACGTCGCGTGCGACCGGACGGCGCAACTCGAGCCTCGGGCGCGCACGGTCGGCAACCAAAGATAACCCCGGAGCGCATGGAGAAAGAAGCCGCAGACACGGAAGGCACGGGAGGGAGCCGTCCGCAAGGCGAGGTCGAGTCATTCCCGAAGTCTTCCGCCATGAGTGTTCTTGCTCTGTAGAGCGAGTTCGTGCCGAGTACGTCCGAGACCTCAATACCTACTCAGCAGGTCGATGAAAAAGTCGATTTCTCCGACCTCGACCTTGCACGTGATCGGCACAGGACAGCAAATCCCAGTGCCTACGTGGTGAGTCGGGCGCGGGGGCACGGGCGGCACGGACGAGGGCTGTCGACTGGCGACTCGTGACGTTGTATCGTGCCGAGGTGGAGCCCTTCGAGCTCACTGCCACGGAGATGCTGGAGGCCTTGAGGCGCAAGGAGCTCTCGGCGGTCGAGCTCGTCGACTCCCACCTTCGGCGAATCGACGCGACGAATCCGCGGATCAACGCTATCGTGCACCGTTTCGACGCCCACGCGCGGGCGGCCGCCGTCGAGTCGGACGTTCGATGGCGCGAGGGTCGGGCGCGGCCGCTCGAGGGGCTGCCGATTACGGTGAAGGAGTCGATCGCGACCGCCGGGGTGCCGGTGACGTTGGGGGTCGTGAACAAGAAGTCGCACCCTCCCCAGGATTCCGACGCGGTCGTGGTCAGGCTGGCGAAGGAGGCCGGCGCGATCGTGCTCGGCAAGACGAACGTCTCCCAGCTCCTCCTCTTTCACGAGTCGGCCAACCCTCTTTTTGGAGTCACCAACAACCCTTGGGATCTCGCCCGGGTCCCCGGGGGCTCGAGCGGCGGAGAGTCCGCGGCGATCGCCGCGGGTATGTCGCCGATGGGCATTGGGGGCGACATCGGCGGATCCATCCGCGTGCCCTGCGCCTTCACAGGGATTGCGGGTCTGAAGCCCACGCTCGATCGGTGGTCGAACCTGGGTTCCAACACCGCGCTCGCTGGGCAGGAGGTGGTGCGCGGTCAGTGCGGACCCATGGCGCGCGCCTCGAGGGATGTCGCGCTGCTCTTCGAAGCGCTGAGCCCCAAGCAGATGGCTGAGTATGATCCGCTGGTCGCCCCGATCGAGCCGGTCCGAGCGGCGGAAGTGGAAGTCAGCCGGCTCACGATTGGCCATTACGTGGACGACGGGGTCGTAGCCCCCTCGAGCTCCGTAGCGCGGGGCGTACGCGCGGCCGTCGACGCGGTGAAGGCGTTGGGCGCCAAGGTCGTGGAGTTTTCGGTGCCGTTCGCCGACGAGATCCTCGAGACTTATTTCGGGGCCATCTCCAGCGACGGCGGGGCGACCATCGAGGAGCACCTGCAGGGGGAGGCGATCGCAGCTCAGCTCGCGCAACTCAGGCGAGTGGCCAGGCTGCCCGACCCCGTGCGGTTCGTGATGCGGGAGCTTCTGGGGCTCAAGGGGGAGCGTCGAGTGTCGCGGATCGTGGGCCTCGTACACGAACGCTCGGTCGCGACGCACTGGAAGCTCGCGGCCAAGCGCACTGAGCTCCGCAAACGGGCCCTCGCCCACTGGCGCCAAGCTGGCGTCGATGTCGTCATCGCGCCCGCGCATGCGACGGTCGCTTTGCGCCACGGAGACTCAGCGGACTTCTCGATCGGCGGATTTCCGTCGATGATTTACAACTTGCTCCAATTTCCCGCGGGCGTCCTGCCGGTGACCCGGGTGCTCGCTACGGACGATCCCCGCCTGGCCTCCGACCGAGTGGACGCGCGGGCGCGGAGTGTGGAGCTCGGGTCGACGGGTCTTCCGGTCGGCGTACAGGTGATCGGGCGGCCTTACGGCGACGCGGCGGTGCTGGCGGTGATGATTTCGGTCGAGGCGCAGCTTCGACGGAGCGACGGCTTTCCGAGCACACCCCATTTTGCTGCCTAGTCGCTGAGGAAGGCTCCGAAACTCATGGCGTGCCCGTGCCCTGCCCGTGGCGATCCTGATCCCGATCCGACCTATGTGATTGGCATGGATAGTCTCTTTCTCCCAAAGTTCGCGCACGATCTGGCAAGACTTTGGACGCGA
>CAYXDO010000328.1:0-2764 GCA_964463485.1 uncultured Myxococcales bacterium
GACTCGGACATCGGACTCGGACATCGGACTCGGACATCGGACTCGGACATCGGACTCGGACTCGGACTCGGACTCGGACATCGGACTCGGGCATCGGGTCGGGGACCGTGAACAGAAGCCAAAGCAGAATCAGCCACTTTCTCCTCCAAGTCGAATGATGGGGCGCCGGGGAGAAGCAGAGCTCGCGGTGGACGGAGCCATTTTCACTCCTTCCGGGCGACGCGCCGATCGCGCGAGCTGAGCTCAGGCTCGTCGCTTCAGCGACCGCCTGATAGCCACCAGGTCGAAGAACGCTCTGCCGAAATCCTTGGGCCTCACCTTCGACCCCGCGACGTGGCGCCAAGCGTGGAGCGGATATTCGACCACGGCGCCTTCGAGCGTGGCAGGACGACCCCGAGCGCTGAGCGCTCGGATGAGTCTGGCCAAGATCTCCACGTCGACGATCCACCGAGACTCGAAAGGCTCCAAAAACAGCGATCGATTGAGCTCCGAGTTGCGAAACAATTTGGCCCCGCACTGAGTGTCGTAAACGGGCGCCTCGAGCACCCAGCTCGCCGCCGTCGCAAAGACTCGGCCGAGATAATGACGCGACGGGAGTCTCGAGATCTCGCGGCCGAGCAGCTTCACGCGGGCCCCCATCACGATCTCTGCGCCCGTCGAAACGAGCAAATCCCGCATGGGGCCGACCTCGGACAGCGGCGCCGACAAATCCGCATCCCAGAATCCCACGACCTCGACGGACTCGGAAAAGGCGGACAGCATGCCCTGACGAACGGCCTCCCCCTTGCCGACATTCTTGGGCAAATCAACGACACGGACGCGCTCGGGGAGCTCGCGCGCGAGGGCCTCGAGCAGCGCCAGCGTGCCGTCGGTGCTCCCATCATTCACGAAAATGAAACAAAGCTCGGGTTGAAGCGTCGATGCAGCTCGAAAGGCGGCGACGTCGAGCCGGCCGGCTTCGTTGTAACAAGGGACGACGAGAACGAAACGAGGCATCGCGCGGTCGTCCGAGCCGACCTCCGGGCACGTTTTCAGTCGCTCGGGCTTCGGTCAAGTGCAGCCTCCCAGCGGCAGCGCGGAGCTTGGGATGCTGGGATGATCTGCGAAATGTTATAGGGCGACGATGCCGAGCCCTTCGCCCCGCTCGTCCGGCATCGGTGCGCTCCTCGTCGCCGCCGGGATCATGTTGTCCCGCCTGGCCGGGCTGATTCGGGAGCGAGCGTTCGCCCATGCCTTCGGCAGCTCGGACGCTGCGGACGTTTTTCGAGCCGCGCTCAGAATCCCGAACCTGCTCCAGAACCTGTTTGGAGAGGGCGTGCTCTCAGCCTCGTTCATTCCGGTATACTCGGAGCTCGCCGACAGGGACCGCGACACCGCAACCCGCATCGCCGGTGCCGTGTTGGCCGTCTTGTCGATCGTCACGTCGATCCTCGTCGTCATCGGTGTCCTGACCGCTCCGTGGTTGCTCGATCTCATCGCTCCTGGGTTCGAAGGTGAAAAACGGGAAGTCACGGTTCGGCTCGTGCGGATTCTTTTTCCCGGCGTCGGCGTCCTCGTCTTCTCGTCCTGGTGCCTCGGTATTCTCAACAGCCACCGGAAGCTCTTCGTCTCGTACGTAGCACCGGTGGCGTGGAACGCGGCCATCATCGTCGCGATCTTGTGGACCGACAACGGCGACCCCTACTCGGCGGTGGAGTGGGTCGCCTACGGTGCGGTCGTCGGGAGTCTGCTGCAGCTGATCGTGCAGCTCCCCTTTGTCGTGCCGCTCGTCCGGGGTCTCCGACCCAGCCTCGACACGAAGAACGAGCACTTCCAGGCCATCCTCCGAAATTTTCTCCCGGTCGCCGCCAGTCGCGGGGTCGTTCAAGTGAGCGCGTACGTCGAGAGTCTGCTGGGGAGCCTCCTGCCCACCGGAGCCATCGCCGCGCTGGGTTATGGGCAGTTGCTTTACACTTTGCCGGTGAGTTTGTTCGGGATGTCCGTCGCCGCCGCCGAGCTCCCCGAAATGTCTCGCGTCGCTTCGATGTCCGACGAAGATCGAAAGGCCTTCGCAGCGCGAGTGGAGGCGGGCTCTCGCCGTATCGCGTTCTTCATCATCCCCTCAGCGGCGGCATTCGTCTTCCTCGGCGACGTCATTTGTGCGGTGCTATTTCAAACCGGTAAGTTCACTCGGGAGGACGGCGTGGTCGTCTGGTCGATTCTCGCCGCCTCGGGAGTCGGCCTCTACGCCAGCACGCAGGGTCGCCTGGTCTCGTCCGCGTTCGCGTCCTTCAGAGACACCAAGACCCCGCTCCGCTTCGCCATCGCACGAGTCTCCGTGTCGATAGGTCTCGGAGTCTTGCTGGCGCTCTACGGCCCCAACCTTCTCGGCGTCGGTCCGCTGTACGGCGTGGCCGGCCTCGCGCTCGGCTCGAGCGCCGGCGCCCTCCTCGAGCTGCTGCTGCTGCGTCGCGCGCTCCGGCATCGCATCGAAGTCAGCGGCGTGGCGACCGCGCTCGTCGCGAAACTCTGCTTCGCTGCTGCGGTCGGTGCCGCGTTGGCTTGGGCCGTGAAACTCGCCGCGAGCCCGCTCGCCGGTCATCCGGTCGTCTTCGGTGGCTTGGTGCTGACCACCTTCGGCGCTGGCTACGCCGGGCTCGTGCTCGTCTTCGGCATCCCAGAAGCGAAGACTATCTTGGGAGCCCTCCGCCGAAGGCTCCGGATTTGATTTGGGTGCAGCCGGGCCTGGATCTGAGTGCGCTGCGGGAAAGTTGGTCGAAAAAAG
>CAYXDO010000329.1:0-2762 GCA_964463485.1 uncultured Myxococcales bacterium
GAGGCATGCCGCCCAAGGGTTCCATGCCCCCGGGTGTCATGCCGCCTCCCGGATTTCCGCCTCCGAAAGGAACAGCCCAACCTCCGCCGCAATGACTCGAGCCCACGTATTCACCGCGCTGATCGCGCTGGTGACCGCGTGTGATCGGCTCTCGATTCGCGATCGCAACACGATCGTCGAGATCACCGGCCCCTCCCAGGCTGTCGACACCGTCGAGCGCGACGAGCTCGAGCTCGCCCTCGCCCGCATCCGAAAAGAACGCGGCGACCGCGCCGACGCGAAGCTGCCGGAGAGAGTCGTCTTGGCCGTGCTGCTGCGTCACATCGAGCACCACGTCCTGCTCATGGAGGCCGCGCGCCTCGGGATCAAAGGCTCCACGACGTCGGCGGATCGCGGCGTGCTGGGCATGAAAGAGGAGCGCGGCGACCGCGCGTTCGCTTCCGCGCTGATCGCTGGCCACTACACGGAGAGCGAAGTGAGAGAAGGCTTGGTGGAGGGCTCTGCGATCGCACAGCTCCTGACCACACACGCGCATGCTTCCGTTCGCGTCGAGGATCACGAGATCCCCGCAGCCTACGAGAAGCTCCCGGCCGATCAGAAGTTGCGCAACGAGCGCGCACGCGCGCGGCACATCGTGGTGCGAACCAGGGAGGAGGGGAACCTCATCTTGGAGAAGCTCAAGAAGGGCGCTTCCTTCGCGCAGCTCGCCCGCGCTCACTCGATCGCTCCGGAAGCCGCGTCGGGAGGAGACCTCGGCTGGATCGAGCGGGGCACCATGCCGGCCGTGTTCGAGGAGTGTTTCAAACTGAGCATCGGAACGCCCTCTCCGCTCGTGCCCTCCGAATACGGATTTCACGTGTTCCTCGTCGAAGCTCGGGAGGGTGCGCGAGCGCTCTCGTTCGACGAGCTAAAAGACCGACTCGCACGCGACCTTTGGACTCAGAAGCTCGACCTCGCCGAGCGCGCGTACGTCGATGGAGTCAGGGACCGATACCTGGTCGAGATCCGCCAGGCCGCCCTGCACTCGCTCCGCTGAGGCTCGAGTCGAGCTCTCGGCGTTCGGGCCGCCACATCCTCGGCCTCCAGTTCCCGGAGTTGTTGACCAAGAGAGGACGTCAAGCGAGCGTCGCACGATGCACGTGGTGCTTCTCGGCTTGGTCCTCGCGGCGGCGCCGGAGAGGACGCTGCTCGACCGCGTCGTGGCCGTCGTCGACGACGATGTGATAACTGCGTCCGAGCTCGATGCGGCGGCCCGAGCTCTGTTCTCCGACCCGAACGACACGTCGCGAAACGACCAGATCCGAAAGGACATCCTCGATCAGCTGATCGCCGATCGACTCCTCGAGGCCCAGCTTCGAGAAGCCAAGATCGAAGTGAGCGAGGATGACGTCGATCGCGCGATCGACGACATCGCCCGACAGAACAAGCTCTCCCGCCAGGAGCTCGAGGAGGCCGTACGATCTCGCGGCATGTCGTTGTCCCAGTACAAACACGACCTCGAGAAACAGCTCGAGCGGCTGAAGCTCGTAGATCTGAAGGTTCGATCGAAGGTCGTCATCGCCGACGCGGACATCAAGGCGGAGTACGAGCGAAAGGTGGGTTCCGAGCGCGAGGAGCTGGTGGAGCTTCATCACCTGTTTTTTCGCTCGGCCGACGCGAGCGATCGCGCAACCGCGCTCGAACGCGCTCGAGCCGCCCGCGCTCGAGTCCTTGGGGGAGAGAGCTTCGAAGTGATCGCAAAGGAAGTGAGCGAAGGTCCGACGGCGGCGCAGGGCGGAGCCCTCGGGGAGATGAGCAAGGGGAGCTTGTTGCCCGAGCTCCTTCGAACCGTGCAGCGAATGAAGGCCGGCCAGATTTCGGATCCGATCGTCACGGACAACGGCGTGCACGTCGTGAGGCTCGACGCCCTGAAGCGCAAGGACGCGCCGCGCTTCGAGGAGCTCCGCGGACAAATCTATCAGGCGCTCTATCAGCGGGAGGTCGAGCGACAGATGCGAGAGTGGATCGAGGAGCTTCGCGCGCAAGCCTCGGTCAAGGTCAGGCTATAGAGCGCCGAACGCTCCTCTTGGAGTCGTATTACTCGGGCTTGGGCGTTATGAAGGGCCACGACCCCGGATCCCCGGCGGGCCCTGCGGGCGTCCCTGCCTCGATCGTTTTGGGTTCGGGGGCGGGCGGTGTGGGGACGGGGGCGCTCCCGGACACACTCGCGGAGGTTCCGGAAGCCAGGAGGCGTCGCCAGCGGCCGAGCAGCGCCTCCAGCGCCGCGTTGTCGTCAGAAGATCGTCCTGAGTAGAAGACTTCGGCGGTGTGCACGAAGAGGCTCCAGAACTTCAGGGCCTTGTTTCGCGCCTGGAAGAGCGCTTGATCGTTCGTTTGTCCGGCCTTCTCGGCTTCGAGCTTGCTGATCTGGGTGAGGATCGCATCGAGCTCGTCGGCTTCCTCCACCGCGCGTTGGGCGAAAGCGGAGATTTTTGGAACGTACTCGCCCACCGCAGAAAGGGCCGCTAGGACGTCGGGTCGATCGAAGCGCTCTCTCAACTTCTGGGCCGCCGCGACCTGGCCGAGCCACGAGAAGTTCACGACGGTAAGACCGCGCGGGTAGAGAGCGTCGAGCAAGACTCGAGCAGCCGCGCGAACTCCATCGGTGTCTCCAGCTTCCGCGAAGGTCACGCAGAGGCCGTAGAACAAGCGGTGGGCCCGATCATGCTCGCTATCTCGAGCCTGGGCGAGAGCTCGAAGCTCGTCGAGGCGCGGGTCTTTGG
>CAYXDO010000330.1:0-2686 GCA_964463485.1 uncultured Myxococcales bacterium
CAGCCGCCGAGGTCCCGAAAATGCCGTGCCCGTGCCCGTGCCCGTGCCCGTGCCCAATCCTAATCCTAATCCTAATCCTAATCCTGCCTCTAAAGTGACCACCTATGAGTCGAGTCTAGGGTACCGCGCAGTTGAACAGGGCCGACCGCGCGATGCTCTGCGGCTCGATGTCCCAGATCAGAATCTGGTTGGTCACCGCCGACACGACCGCGTCGTACGTGTACCCATCGTCCGGACAGCTCATGAACGACGCATCGCACCCGAGGAAGAACCGCAGGTGAGTCCGGGTCACCGCGAAGACCAGCATGAGCTGCTCGATCGGTGAGGCCTCCAAGTCTCGGCAGTCGAGCCATTGGTTGATCTCCGCGGCGGTGAGCCCGAAGTCGAACCCAGCGCCTGCGCAAGCCTGCGACCCGAGGTTGCACGCGCTGGCGTCGTAGCCGTTGGCCGGGCCGATGTCGCACTCACACCCTGCGTCCGTACTCTTCACGTGGAAGGTCCCCTGGTGGACGAAGCTGAAGTCGCTCGGCGCGGCGCGGCGCGAAAGCGGAGCGCAGGCCGGGTCGTTCGTCCCGTTGCTGAGCGTCTGAGTTGCTTTGTTGAGCGTCCACCCTTCGATGGTCGTAACGATCGCGACGTTCGGGTCGGAGCTCGCGTCCGCCGCGACCGAGAGCTCGACGCCGTCGTTGGGGTCGAGCGCGCCCGCCGCAAAGCCGGCGTCCGTCTGCAGCACCATACAGTGCGCCGGGTTCACGACGACGTCCGCGCCTCCGTCGAGGTTGGCCACCGCGAGGGGGAGATCGAAGCCGATCGTGCTCGCAGGGATGCTCTCGTTGAACCAGCGGAACGTCTCGCCGTGTCGATACAGCGCGGGGCTCGCGTTGAGCTCCGAGTACCCGTACAGGTTCGTGCCGACGTCGCTCGCGTCCGCCTGGCGCAGATCCAAGTCGGCGAGCAGCGATGCGACGGCCGGCGGCACCGACTCGTTCGGCAACGTCAGCACGTACTCGAGGCCGCTCCGCTCGACCTTCACCGTGCCGAGGTCGATACCCAGCGTCGGATCGCTCGGACTCACCCAGGCGAGCTGAGTCGAGGCGAAGTCGGACGACATCGAGTCCGCCGCCGCCTGCGCTTGATCGACCCGCGTGCAAGCCGACAAACACGCGGTGCGGATCGCTGGCGGACCCACGGGGCAGATGCTCGCGCAATCGCCGGATCCCGAGGGCCGGAGCGCCGGCTCGACGTGAAGCAGAGTCGCCACGCCATCCTTGTGCAAGAGTCCGGGGTAGAGAGACTTCGCGCTGCAGTCGCCGACGAAGTCGACCCCAGCGGCGAGGTTCGGACAGCCCGCTCCGAGGCACTCGGTGGCCTCCGTCATGTGGAGACTCATTTCTTGGCTGACCGTCGCGGTCGGATTGTCGCAATCGGCGACAAGCCCGGAGACACTCACGGACATCGACGTCGCGGGCGAGCCCTCGTACGTCCCCGTGACCGTCCCCTCCGAACCGCAAGCGTCCGTCAACACTGCGCCGTCGGCGTTATACAGCCCCCACGTCCCCGGGCCCGTGAGCTGGACCGTTCCGCAATCCATCCTCGGACCGGCCGCGTCGCGAACGTCGTCGACGAAGATCCAGGCCCGGCAGTCCGCTGCGATCACGACCTTCTGCGCCGAGCTCTGCACGGTCTCCCAACCGAGCGTGGCCGAGGCCTCGCACGCGCCGAAGTTCCGGTTGGCGCACACAGCTTGCGCGTCCACCAGGGCCTCCGAGGTCGGATCACTCTCGCACGGATCGCCCTTGCCGTTTCCGTTGGCGTCCGCCTGAGTTGGGTTCGCGACGCTCGGACAGTTGTCGCACACGTCTGGCACGCCGTCGGCGTCCCCGTCCTGGCCGGCCGCCGCCGAGAGACTCAGCGCGAAGTTCTCCGGAAAACACGGCGAGAACGAAGCGTGACCGTACGGATCCGAGACGGTTGGTCCATACTCGGCGCAGCCTGAGTGGTCACTCACCGCGGCAAGACCGTGGTACAGACTCGGCGTCGCCTGCAGGAACCAAGTCCCAGCGACGTCCGAGCAATCCTGACCCTCGGGCGCGAGCGGGCACAGCGCGTCGATCGCGGCGCAGGCGCCGCCGCCGCCAGGGCCCTGGCACGTGGCCAGCGCGGTGTTCACTCCCGAGTCCGTCGCGGCCTGGGTCGTCGGGTCCGGGCACACGTCGGGCGCGGCGCCCGCGCAGGTGTCCGTGCCCGAGCAAGCCGCGGGGTCCGTGCCAACCACCGACGGGCACGGGTCGCAGACGTCGCCGGTGCCGTCGCCGTCCGCGTCCCCCTGCGTCGGATTGGGTGCGTTCGGACAGTTGTCCGAGCCATCCGCCACGCCGTCGCCGTCGAGGTCCGGAAGGTCACAGGCGTCCCCCACTCCATCCCCGTCCCCATCCGACTGAGTCTCGTTGGCGACGAGCGGGCAGTTGTCACAGACATCTCCGAGGGTGTCTCCCGGCGCGTCGGTCGCGACGTCCGTGTTGAGCTGATTCGGGTTGAAGAGGGTCGCGCAATTGTCGCAAGCGTCCCCGACACCGTCGTCGTCTACGTCGGACTGATCCGAGTTCGAGACTGCGGAGCAGTTGTCGTCGCAGTCCGAGACTCCGTCGCCGTCGCCGTCCGTGTCCGCGACGCCGCACCCGCAAGC
>CAYXDO010000331.1:0-2571 GCA_964463485.1 uncultured Myxococcales bacterium
GCCGGATCGGCTGCCGCCGATTCCTTCACAGCCTCTGACCGGACGAGGTACGTCGCCTTTGCCTTGGCGCTGCTCTACGAGCAGCCCGAGCGCTCACTCACGCAGCTCTTGATCTACCTCGGGGTCGAGTTCCCCGAGGTCCGGATCTCGCGCTCGGCACTCAGTACAGCGCACAAGAAGTTCCTGACCGGGAAGTACGACAGGCGTCCCGCCTGTCGTCCAAGGTCGCAAGGGTTTCGAAAGCATGGGTTTCCGTAAACGGTCGACAGCCGAGACGGCTGTTGTACTCCGCGCTTTCGCAATGGTCAGCCATTTCTGATGTCGTCTCGGCGGGTCGCCACTGCCGATCTCCTCCGGCCTTTCTGGGTGACGGTCACCGCCAGAAGCCACATCAAGACCGGAGAGGTGCGGCTGCCGACCGGGCTTTTCCGCGTCCCACTCCCCTATGCCGGCCACCGCAACACCTTCCGCCACGACCCGGTCGAAACCGATCTCGCTTGCCTGGTCACGCCAAAGGGCGAGGAGATCGCTCTCGACCGGTTCGAGCGCAAGCACCCGTTCCGCGAGGCGGAGCCACACGAAGAAAGGCGAGGCACCGGCCAGCTGCAGAAGCTCGTGGATGTCTGGCGCGGCGGCGAGCGACCAAACGCGCAGCCGGGCTTCGGCCTTCCGGAGGTCTTCGCCGAGATCGGTGCCCTGCTCTCGAGGCTCTGCCCCGAGGATACCCGCGAGGCAGAAGCGATCACCCGGTTCTACCGCGGCGTCGGCCCCCTCCGCGCCGAACCATTCCGCGAGGTGCTGCGAGCGACCTTCGCCGCCCTTGGCGAGGGGCGCCCGCTCCAGACCTACCTCGACCACGCAGCCCAAAAGGTCCGCGCCGCAAGAGCGCAAAGAGCCGGTGAGGAGGGCTCGCCATGAACCGCGACAGCCACTCCGAGACGTTTCCGTTCGCTGACTTCGAGAGGGCGAAGGAGGCACTGCTCGCCGCCCTCACGGCCGAGCGCGATGCCTTCCTCCTGCTCACGGGCGACACCGGCGTCGGCAAGAGCACCCTCTTGCAGGATCTCCGCGTCACTCTCGATCGATGCCGCTACCGCCTCCTCTACCTCCCCGGCGGCCAGAAGCTCGGTCCTTCCGGGTTTGTCCGCATCCTCGCAAAGACCCTGCGGGTAAAGCCTTGCCGGAGCCACGCCGAGACGGCGCACGCTGTGAGCCGGCAGCTGCTCGACGATCCCCAGCGGCTCCTCGTCTGGCTCGACGACGCTCACGACGTCCCGGACGACACGCTCACAGAGATGCGCTCACTTGCCGAGAGCAGCCTTGGCTCGTCCCACCTCCTCCAAGTCGTGCTGGCGGGTTGGCCCCTCCTGCGGGAGCGCCTGCAGGGCATGCCCGCTCTCTCACGGCGGATCGTCGTGCGTGAGGAGATCACCGGCCTCACCCGCGATGAGCTTCCCCCCTTCCTCGCTCACCACTTCGGCGACCACGCCGAGAAGGTCGACGACGAGGGCATCGCGCTCCTCTTCGAGCATGGGCGGGGGATCCCAGGCTTGATCGTCTCCCTCTTCCGGACTCTGCTCGCCTCGAAGCCCCAAGTGGGGTCTTTCGAGGCACAGCATGTCGAGGAGCTCCTGCAGCGCTTCGACATCATTTAACACAAGGAAAACAAACATGTTGCAGCACAAGTCCCTCTCTTCGCTCCAGGAGATCCTCTTCCAGACGACGGTCAGGTACCTCACCGTCAAGTCGCAGGGGATCGAGGTCTCCGATGGCCAGCCGCCTCTTCCGGCCATCGAGGTCCGCATCCTCGGGCACGGCGGTGCACGTACACTTTACCGGGGGCGACGGCCCCTATGCCGATCGCTCGACGGCATGACCGCCCTTCGTGATCCGGAGAAGCTCTGCACGGCTTGCGAGGACCGCAGCAACTGCACCCCGCAGGTCCGCGTCGACCTCCTCTTCGACGTAAGGCCCTTCCGCCTTCTCCTCTCCTTCACCTCCGCAAGGAACTTCCTCGAGTACATGGCGGCGGCCAAGGTGCGAGGCCGGGACCTCACCGCGCTGCGTACGCGAATCTCCGTCACCCCTCGGGGCTCGTGGGGCGAACTCCGCTTCCACGAGGTTCAAGACCCCTCTCCTTCGGCCAGGGGCCTGGCGGCGACGCCGGCCGATCAGCCATGACGCCGAAAAGCTGCGGCCTCTCGACCTCGCGGGTCGCTTACCTCGAGCATGCCTACGAGCTCTTCCGAACCGCGCTGCTGAAGGAGGCGCCGCCCTGCTCGGAGGTCGCCTTCGCCTACTCGTTCCCCTCGCGTGGGGCCCGCGGTCGTGCAGGGCGCATAGGAGAGTGCCACTACGGACGCCTCGCCGGCTCCGAGACGGACGAGCGCTTCCTCCTGCTCGTCCACCCGAGCGAGTGGGTAGAAGACATCCTTGTCCTCGCCGTCCTTGCCCACGAGATGATCCACGCCGCCCTTGGTCGCGCCGCGGGTCATGGTCCGCGATTCGCCGCCTTGGCGCGCCGTATGGGTCTGGCCGGAAAGCCCACCGCGACCGTTGCTGGCCCGGCGT
>CAYXDO010000332.1:0-2515 GCA_964463485.1 uncultured Myxococcales bacterium
CCCATTCGCCATCCAGACCGATAAACCTCAATCACCGGCCACCGACAATGAAGGGACGGACGCTCAACAACAGGAAGCGATCCGATCGGGGAGGTAAGACGAGGGTCGAATTATACCGACAGGGCCGTCCCAGCGAAGATGAGATCAAGAAAGCGCGCGCGATGTTGGCTGAGCGCGCTCGCAAGCAGAAACTTGCCCAACAGACACGCGAAGCCCGACTGGACCCAGTCATTCGCGAGCTCGTCGCCAAGGAATTCGATCGCCTCGGACTACTCGACCCAACCGGCAACACTCGTACGGCCATAGCCGGTTTTCCGCGAGACGCGATCGTCAACGGACTCGCGATCTACTCAGCCAAGGTGCGGTCGGGGACTCTGCCCAACGACATCGACGATCATGCTCGCTACGTTCTCGGCATCGTACGCAACGTGGCGCAAGACGAAGAGGCAAAGCAGATTGCCGACGAGTTGATTCGACTCCGTACCGAGGCGCGCGACCTCGCACTCAAGAATCTAACCGAGGAACGAGGCGCCATTCTTCCTGAAGGCATACCTATCGCGGCCAAAGTGAATTCGCTCCTCGATCGAGTGGCCGATGCAACACGAGTGATCGACCGATTGTTCTGGATCGACTCGGTCGCCGAACTCATCGCCTCCGCACAGCCGTGTGAGCGCAAAGAACTCTTCTCCTCGGCGACGCGTCAAATCCAGGCGGTCTATCACATTCCGTACAGAGACCGTCTTGCTGCCGCCCGGACGATCGCAAACAAAGTCGTTCTGATCGAGTAACTCGGCCAAGCATCCGAACCACGATTCGACCGAACCCAGGGAGGAATGGTGCAATGCTCACAAACAGCGATGCCCACCGAGACGCAGAGGGCCGTTCCAGCCCGCTAGATTCCGCGGTGCCTGCCCTGCGGGGGTGGAGTCGCACACAGCACGACCGCAGAGCTAGAAAGGGCTGAGGCGTCCGGCGTCGCAGGCAAGCCTGAGCGAGAAGAGCGGAGCCAGCCCGGGGTGAGGACTCAGACGCGCACGTGAGCCTGAGCGAGAGGTCACCACCCTCACCAGCAAAGCGGAATTCGGTCGAGTAAAGGACGTCGAAGCGCGAGCGCGCAGAACGTCGATCGAGCGAAGAACTCTAGGATGGCCTCAACTCAACGCGGAGATCACCCGAAGTACGGTCCGCGGCCTATTCGGAGTTTTGAGCCGGAAGGTGTTTGACAAGCGCAGGTAACAGCAAGTACACCTTGACGCCAACCAACCCAAGACACATCACACCCCCAACTTCGAACTTACCAATCGATCGATGCTGACACCTTCCTCAACGGCTTCGATCGCAAGGCGGCGGTGAACATCTGGCGGCACACGAACCTCGAACTTGCCGCCGAAATTCTTGGTTGCGATCGGTTCTGGGATTTTCTCGCCGTTGCCTCGCATATCCTCGACCACTCCTGCGACCATTGTTCGAATTCTTTTGAAGGCCTCGTCTTGAGTCGGGGCAAGAAGGCCCAAACTCGGAAATTCCGAGCAAAGTCCCACGTATTCGTTGTCTTCATCAGACCAGGTAATTCGGTATGTGTAATGATCATCGCCACCAGGCTCGGAGCCCCTCCGGCTTTCTGGAACGTCCCGAGAAATGCGCTTCGCCTCATGCCGAATTCGATCGTCGAGCCATCGCTTCATCAAGACTTGGTAGCCGACGCCCTCTCGACGAGCGAACTCCTTCAGGATGGAAAGCATCTTCTTGGGGATTCGGACGCTGATCGCGGTGGACTCTTCGGCTCGTGGAACGGCATCAGGCGCAGATTCCCACTTTCCAGCATCGACAAGTCCGGCGTCCCATTGGGCGGCTTCCTCAGCCAGCTTGGTGAGTCTATCGGTGCTCATAGGCGCTCCCAGTATTCGATCCCGTCGGGCTCGAACGCGGTGATGGGTGTGAGGACTCGCAATGAACCTTCCATGGTGTCTTCGCAGACAATGAACAACTCCCGGTCGTTCCGAGTGGCTCCCCAAAAGAGTGTTCGGGTCGGGTGTTCCGGACTCCTCTTGGCTTCGACGAACGGAGGAATCTCAAGGAGGACTTCTTCGACCTCCCGTTCCGAGACGCCGTGTTTGGTTCGAATGTGGTCGCTACCGAAACGATCGTCACCGCGGATCCACTCGATGCGGACGTTGGACATCTCGGGGTTCGGATCACCGGGCGGTTCAAGGTATGCGGCGAGCAGCGCTCGGAAGTCGTCGTCGTCCAAAGTGTCGCTCCCGAGTTGCGAGGTCCGTCGTGTTGCACTCTTCGTATATACGACGCATATACGATGCAGTCAAGTCGGCCTTTTTGAATGCTGCCAGCGTCCAGTCTACCCCCAGTTTTTCGCCACGCCCCCAGTCGTGCCGACACGCACCGACACGGCTAACACATTGAAATCATTGAAACGCTAGGTGCCATAAAGGGCCCAGGATGCCTTGACACGGTAGAGGTCAGCGGTTCAAAGCCACTAGCGCCTATAGCGATTTAG
>CAYXDO010000333.1:0-2393 GCA_964463485.1 uncultured Myxococcales bacterium
CGAGCCTGCGTCGATGAACCGCGGCGAGCGCAGCGAGCCTGCGTCGATGAACCGCAGTGTCCCGCGAGCTGCGACTCTGGAGGTCTCCTCGAGCGACTACGTCGAACGGGACAGGCTCTCGCGAGTGCCCTTCGACCTCCCCTCAGCGCTCGATGTCGCCCTTCCAGAGGCTCGATTCGACGGCCACTGGCAGAAGGGCCGCATCCTCGACCGCGCCAGCGCGTTCGCTCGAGAAGTCACCTCCATCGTCGAGGGGCCCGACCAGCCCCGTCTCCAGCGGCTTCGCGGCCACCTGTCGCCCCAGCTCTTCGAAGCCACCTCTCCCGTCGAGCTGCTGGGTGTCGCAAGTCATTTTCGACCCGAGAGCCTGCAAGCCCACGTGTTCGATCGGTCCGGTACCCGCCACGCCTTCGTCGAAAGCTCCTCGGGGACCTGGGTCGAACGCCCCGACTTGGCCGCCAAGCTCGAAAAAGGAGAGATCCCTTCGGCCGAACCAGGCCTCCTGCGCGATCGCGGAAGTGCAACTTTTGCAATTGCTCGGGTCGACTCGAATGGCAAGCTCAGCATGAGTCTGCCGGACGTCTCGAAGTTCGATCACGCCCCGAGAGCTCACCCCTTCTCCGTCGGTGATTCCGTGCAAATCTCGCTCGCCACGGGTCTCCCCGAGACGCGAGTCGAGCGAGAGAGGTTCGTCCCCGAACACGTGGTCAACTTCGGGAAGATCATCGCCTACGACGGGCTGGGTCACTGGTCCGTGGCGCTGACGCGACCCGATGGGTCCGTCAAACAAGACCGTGGCAGAGACGTGATCCTGGAGCTCAGCGACGCCGAGCTCCGAGCAGCCAACAATCCCAACATCCTCCGCGATGGAGATCTGATCTACGACGCTCGATTCGACGCTGACGACCCCAACCAACAGGCGATGATCAACTCGTGGCGGCAGTCCGATGCGTATCGAGAGCTCGAACGAAACCGCCCGCTGAGTCCGTCCATGGGCGCTCTGGCGGCTTTCGAAGAGAGTGCCGTCAGCGCGGCGGATGCGTGGTTGAACGAGCGCATCCGCTATCCTTCGGCATCCCCGGAGACTGTGAAAGTCATGCGAGCACGCATCGTCGAGATCGACCGCTCCCTCGTCGCAGCCTCTTCTCCAGACGCGACGACGCTCCGGGCCGAACGCCAGGCGTTGGTGAGCACTCTCGCACGCTCCGAGGCCGACCCGATCCTTCTGGCCGAGCTCGATCGAGAGCTAAAGTCCGGCATCTCGACCGAAGCGGCCCGAGAGCTGCGCTCCGAGGTCCAGAGCAGAATCGACGCTGACCTGCGCTTTCACGACATCGTCAGGCAACACGGCTCGATCGGCGACTACTTCGTAAACGGCACCGGCGAATGCCGACACCAAGCCATAGCTCTTCAGGTGCTTCTGCAAGACATCGGAGTCGACTCCAGGATGACGCGCGGCGTCGCCAACGATGACTCGAAGCTCTTCCGCGGAG
The DNA here is from genome assembly GCA_964463485.1 of uncultured Myxococcales bacterium. Classification (GTDB taxonomy): domain Bacteria; phylum Myxococcota; class Kuafuiibacteriia; order Kuafuiibacteriales; family Kuafuiibacteriaceae; genus CAYXDO01. Next base: position 1,494 of record CAYXDO010000333.1, read on the forward strand.
ATCACATGTGGCTCGAGATCACTCTGTCGGACGGCCGTCAACTCATCGCAGATCCGACCTGGACGCCGCGAGCTCCTATCGATGACTTGCGCAAGACCTACGAGGAGAGCCCCAGACGCGTCGAGACCCCAGCCTCGACGGAGCGCGACTACGCACCCAGCGTCGTGGACGTGAGAGCCAGAGAGCTCGGACTCATCCGGAGTGTCTGACGGGTTCGAGCTCGTGGAGAGCAACGACTCGAGCTCACTCCGCCGCGAAGATGTTGATCCCATTTTCCCGGTACAGCACGCCGCGAGCAATTCGGGTGAGGTCATATCCAGGCTCTCGAACGACGGTTCCGTTGACGTTCCCAGAGATTTCGCCGTCCCGAAGGTCAGCGCTCGCACCCAGGTGGCCTCGACACCGCTCGAGGCATTTTCCGAGATCAGAAAGCGCTCGACCTCGATGTACGCCAAGTTTTGAGAGACCGCCCCGACCCCGTCGACGGGGTTGCAGTAGTCATCATCGTCGCACGTCGTCGAGCTTCATGGTCGGTGATGTGAATGCTGAATGCTGGCACCCATTCCGTTCGCGATCGTGGCCGTATGAAACGAGATCGTGTTTCTTCCGCCTTGCAGACCGTGTTGACGTACAAGGCACTTTCTTGGATCGAGTATCCTCTACGTCCAGATCCTCGAACTCGAGATTTCCTCTCCAAATCGCGACGGCCGCACCCAGCCTCCCCGAGAATCTCGCCCGCTTCATAGACACGTGCAGGACCTAGGGGGCGACCTCTCCGCGTCCTCGAGTATTTCATCGGAAATCTTGCCCGCGAGATCAACGTGCTCCGGGAACGCTCCGGCACGGTGTTCCCGCGACGATTCTCCGCCGAAGAGATCCTCGATGACGAAGCGTTCGCAG
>CAYXDO010000334.1:0-2338 GCA_964463485.1 uncultured Myxococcales bacterium
ACGATAGTATGCGACGCGTTCGGACTCATGGCCAGGCGGATCTGCGCCCGAATGAATCGTGTCCGTGTTGGTGACGATGGCGGGATGCACGGGATCATGAGTTTCGGCGACGGCAACGGCGACGGCAACCGCGGACCGCACCGCTTGCGTTCACCGGCGATCGGCACCGCGCGGCACAGTTAGCCGATCGGCATTGGGACGGGGGCCGGAACCGGATCGAGCACTCATCGACCCATCGACTGGATCACGCCCTTGGCGGTCTCGTTGTATTTGTCCATGATCGCCTTCAGGGTGTCGAACATTTGGGAGCGTTTGGTGACCATTCGCTGGAGCTTCTGAGTCTCGAGGTCGATGGAAGGCGCGCCTTCTTGGCCTGGGGTCTGGCCGAAGCCACCCGCGACCTTTCCGAAGCCACCCTGCTGGCCTTGACCCTTGTTGCCCTGCTGTTGCTGAACCTGGTTGATATACTGGCTCTGGTTTTCGATGTCCTTGTCCATTTTCTTCATGACGAGCATCAGCATCAGCATGACTTTGTCTTCGACGGTGAGGGACGGATCGTTCAGGACGCTGTCGACCTGACCCTGGTGCGCCCTCTCGGCGGAGGCATCTGAGTTGTTGATGAGTCCAGGTCGCGCGAGCGGGTTCATGGACCCAGCACCGGCGCCTGGAAGCTGACCGAAGCCGAACTTCCCACCGGGTCCGCCGAGCAGCGAGGAGGCAAGCTGGCCCAGCCCGCCGAGCGCCACGCCCGGGAACGGGCTGCCCGAGCCGAGCAATCCACCGAGCCATCCGGTGGGTCCGGCGCCGCCGAGCAACCCACCGAGCAACCCGGCGGGCCCGGCCGATGGATTCAACCCACCGAGCGCGCGACTCATGGATTCGAACAGGCCGCCGACCAAACCCATCCCGGGGATGCCGCCGAACATACCCGCCGGTCCCAAGGGGCTCTTGAGCACGGTGAGCTTTCCGTCGAGGTTTCGGTCTGGGAGAATCTGTCCGCCGAGCATTCCCTCGAGGGCCGACCGAATGAACGGATTCGTACGAACGGCTTCTTCCAGCTTCATCGCTGCGCGGCGTTGCGGGTCGAAGAGCTTCGAAAAGAGCCCGTCGCCATGGCCGGGTGCGAGGTCGACCTGGCCAAAGCCGAAGCCTGCGTTCGGGCGATACAGGTTCTCGAACGGGCTCGGCAGGGGCACGGGCGGAAACGGCAGCGCCGGCAACGCGGGCAAGCTCGGACCGCCCGGAAACGCCTGCAGCAGGCCTCCGAGGACTTGGGACAGCTGCGACAGCGCGGCGGGCGACAGGCCGCCCGCCGCGCCGGCCAATGAACCCAAGAAGCTCGGACCGGGCCCGTAGGAGTGCACTGAATCGAACCCAGGCCCTCCGCTCACCTGGTTCCCGAAGCCGCGTGAGTAGATGGAGTCGTGACCCCATCCGCCCTGGATGGAGTTCAGCGAGCCGCGCGACGAGATCGCGTCGTTCCCAAAGCCGCCCCGGAGGTCATTCAGGGAGCCGCGCGACGCGATCGAGTCGTTTCCAAATCCGCCGTCGATCCGGTTCTGAGAGCCCCTCGAATAGATCGAGTCGTTGCCGAGCCCGCCCGCGACCGTCGTTCGGTTCGAGAGGTTGATGATTCGATCGTTCCCGCTTCCGCCTTCCAGCTTGGATCCGTCCGCGTGGTTGAGAATTCGGTCGTTGCCGGACTGCCCATCCACGCGGACGGGCAGATCCACGGAGCGGTCGACCCGAATCGAGTCGTTTCCAGCTCCGCCGCGAATCTGGAGTCTTTTGAACTCATCTTGCGTGAACGTGTGGTCCTTGCCGTTGACGTTCACGTGATACATGCCGAGCGGGTCTTTGGAGACGTTGATCTGGTCGTTCCCGATTCCTGCCTGGAGGGTGATGTTTCCGTTGAATGGGTTGCGGTAGACTTGGCTGTCGTATGGGTTTCTGAGAAGGTGCAGGTGGTGCTGGTGGTTGATTGAGTTGATCATCGAAGTCTCCTTTTCGAGTTTGCAGCGACTTTCTTTGTCGCCGTCGTGAGGAGCTCGAAGCAGCCAGCGTGCCAGCCGACGAGGCGGGGAGGCGTCACGAACTGATTGATGAATTCGCGTCCGAGCGAAGCCATTCGACCGTCAATTCGGGCGCCGTCGACGTTGCTCGACCGTCAGCCGACGGTTCCCGGGTTTTCGGAAGCCCGCAATGTATGCGGTCAGCCCTCAGCTTTCAGCTTTTGGCTCTCGCACACGACCCCTGCTCTTCTCCCTGGGCACCCGCTCCGCACACATAACCCGGCCTAGCCGGTACCATAGAAGATCGACAAGGCGGGGCTGGCGTT
>CAYXDO010000335.1:0-2268 GCA_964463485.1 uncultured Myxococcales bacterium
TGACGCCGCTCACCGAAATTCCCCAGAGGTGCTCACCGAGATTCCCCACCCCGGGTCAGCCGGTGCGAACCCATTCTAACCACTGCGCGTAGCCATCACCCCCTTCCGGAGCATCTCGACGCGCTCGCGATGGGCGCGCATGCGGTAGGAGTCCCCGTCGATCTGCACGACGGTGGCCCGGTGTAGGAACCGGTCTAGGATCGCCGCGGCGACCATCTGGTCGTCGAAGATCTCACCCCATTGGGTGATCCCGCGGTTGGTCGTGATGATCGTGGAGCTGCCGATCTCAGCACGCCTGCTCACAACCTGGAAGATCGCAGACGACGCTTCGGACGGCAGCGGCAGGTAGCCCATCTCGTCGATCACGAGCACGGATGCGCCCGCGTAGAAGCGCATCGTGGTCGCCCAGCGTCCTTCGATCGCACCCTTGTGGCAGCGCGCGACCAGGTCGGCAGCGGTCGTGTAGTAGGTGCGCCGGCCGGACTCCACGGACAGGTGCGCCAGGCCCAACGCGAGGTGGGTCTTTCCGACACCAGGCGGTCCGATGAAGACGACGTTGGCGCCCTCTTCGACGAAGCGAAGCGTTGCCAGCTCATCGATCACGCGACGGTCCAATCGTGGCTGCGCGTCGAAGTCGAACTCCTCCAAGCGCCGGCAGACCGGGAAGTGGGCGAAGCGCAGCAGGCCGCGGAGCCTTCGCTCCCGTGCGGCGTCGACCTCGACTGCGAGCAGCCGCTCAAGGAAGACCGTGTAGGAGTGCTTCTGCTTGCCTGCATCGTCGAGCGCTTGAGCGAGTTGCTCCGCGGCGGCCTGCATCCGAAGGAACGCCAAGTGCTCGCGCAACCTCTGGTAGACCTCCTCGTGACTCACGGCGCCACCAGCTCTGCGTAGCGCGCAAGATCAACCTTCACCGGGGGGTTCTCCTCGCGCAGGGCCCGCGCGATCGCGCGGGCGGCTTCTGACGGCGGACGGTTGGGCTTGCGACGGCACGGCGGCGCCGTTGTGAACTGCTCGAGCACCACATCCTCCAGGGCTGCGCGATGCTCAGTCGTGCGAGCGCAGACGCCGGCGCCTTGAGGGTGGCGGCGATGACGTGCGATCACCGTGCCGGCCTTTGAGACGATCTCGATGACGCCTTCTCCCAAGCGCGCACGGACTCCCACGCGGGCGTTCACGAACTGCGGCGGCACCGAGTAGCGATTGCCCTCGAAGCTCACCAGCGCCGCCCACGTGACGCTGCGCTCGATCTCGACCGTCGCGGGATAGGGCATTGCCGGCATCGCGCGCAACGGCTCGACGGTCTCGGCGATGCGCCGTCCGTCCCGGATGCGTTCGTCGCCGACGAAGGAGCTGAACACGTCCAGTGAGACCTGTGCCTGCTCGATCGTTTGGACGTCGGCGGTGCGCCACCACGACTGAGTGAGGTAGTCGATCGCCGACTCGACGACGCCCTTGCGGTTCGCTCGCCGCGACGGGCAGATCCTGATCTCCACACCCAGATGCTTGGCGGCATCGGCGAAGGCAGGCACCAGACGCTCGGTCGCGGGGATCACCGCGCCGGACATGTGATCGATCCGCCATCCGCGGGTGAGCCCGCCGAGCGCACGAGCGACCAGGTCGGTGCCCTCGATCAAGTGGGGTGTGTCGGACGCCTCGACGAACCGGGCACGCATCTTGCCCGAGTGCGCGAGCGCGCCGACCAGCACCGTCGCCGGGGAGCCCCACGGCGTCTCGGGCAGCTCCAGGTAGTCCCACTGTGTCTCGTCGCCCGGGTCGTGGGCAATCTCGATCGTGGCACGCCCCTTGACGCCGGCGCAGGCCTCGCAGTGCGGGCGCAGCCCGCGGGCGCGGATCTCTCGCGTCAGCGTCGGGTAGCTCGCGGCAAACCCGAGCGGGACCAGCTCGCGCACGAGCACCATCACGCGCACGTGCGGGTCGTCTTTGAAGCGTTGAGCAAGGTAGGGCTCGAAGCGGCCAAACGGATCAGCGACGCGGGCGCGCGAGCCAGCCTCGCGGGCGCGCTCGATGTGGGCTCTGACGGTCTTGCGGTCGCGGCCGAGGTGACGGGCGATCGCTGAGATCGACCACCCCCGGGCTTTCAGCGCATGTGCTTCCACGGACTCCTCCTGTGTGAACATGTGGCGGGGCTCCTCTCGGCTGAAGGCTTGGACACCAACAGCTTCGAGGGGGCCCCACTCTCCGTAGTGGAACCTCGTTCACACCGGGGGCCCGGGGGTGGGGAGTTTCAGTGAGCAGAAGTGGGGAGTC
>CAYXDO010000336.1:0-2243 GCA_964463485.1 uncultured Myxococcales bacterium
GGCCTTACATTCCGCGGATCTCAGGAACGATATCTCGTAATTAAATCCCCAATGAAATCGATCGGTTAGTCCTCGTTCTGGTCGTCGAGATCCAAGATGATATTGGTGGTTTCAGCCTCCCAAAGCAACAAAAGCCGCTTGATCTGACGTTGATTCTCGATCGCTAAGGCGACCAGCTCTGCCTGCTCTTCCGAGATGACGCTGTGCACGAGCCGTCCGTCCTTCAGACGGTTCCACTCGTAGTAGGGCCCGTGACGCGCCGAGGAATCGTATGCACAGCGGCACGTCGGCCTGCCACAGACTTTGGTGCGAGTCAGAAGCGTTCCGGAAGACACCAGGTCCATGGCGTCGATGGCCCTGCGGATCCGCATGGTTTGGTGTCGGATCCAGTCGCGCTTTTTCTTACTCAGAGGACTTGACATGATGTTTCATCTGGCGTTATATATAACGCCAGATGAGCGATTGTCAAGCCCACGATGCGGATCAGTTTTCCCTGCGCTCCCAAAGGCTCGGGCCGCTACCCATCGTTAACCACTTTCTTCGCAGGATCGGTCTCGAGGGCATCCTCGCGCGACACGTGCCTACCAACGACAAGAGGACCCGACTGCGCTACGAAATGGCAATCGGAGTTTTACTTCGTTCCATCATGGTCGAGCGCGAGCCCATCTACCGTCAGCAGGAAACCGTAGACTCATATGCCCCGGAGGCGTTCGGCCTGAGCGCCGAGACCGCGTCTTGCGTTGGTGACGACGCCATCGGTCGCGCACTCGACAGGCTGTTTGATGCCGATCGAGGCACGATTCTAACCGAGGTGGTAGTCGCCACTTCGCAGGCATTCGACCTGTCGATGACGGAGCTGCACAACGACAGTACGAGCATCAAGTTCTGCGGGCAGTACCAAGCTGCTGCTGGCCGCAGCATACGGGGCAAGCGCGCGCCGTTCATCACCAGGGGCTACTCGAAGGACCACAGGCCGGACCTCAAGCAACTCTTGTTCATCCTGACCACGACCCGCGACGGAGCGGTGCCGGTTCAGTTCCGCAGTGAGGACGGCAATCGCAACGATTCGCGTACACACGAGCAAACCTGGGATAGCTTGTGTAAGGCCACCGGTAGCAAGGACTTTCTGTACGTCGCCGACAGCAAGTTGTGCGGCGGGCAAGCTCTGGACTACCTGCACGGCAATGGTGGTCGTTTCGTGTGCGTGATGCCCCGGTCCCGAGCTGAAGACCGGCACTTCAGAAAGTGGATCCAGACCCACCAACCCCAGTGGGAGCTGGCCCACGACCAGCCGAATCCGCGACGCAGGCACGGCCCCAGAAATAAGTGGTGGGTATTCCGCGACCCGATCCCGAGCGTGGAGGGCTGGCCCACCGTGTGGGTATTAAGCTCGCTGCTCAGGACCCGGCAGGACAACTCGCGCCGCGACCGGCTCTCGGCCGCCACCGAAGCCATCGACGCGCTCAATAAGAAGCTCTCGGGACCAAGGCCACGCAAGCGTTCACGTCAACAGCTACAGGATCGCCTCGACTTGATCCTGAGACGGCACAAAGTCAGCCGTTACATTAAGGCGAAAATCGTCAAGGACGAGCATCCCTACTTTCGGCAGGACGGTCCCGGACGTCCATCTGCTAGCACCCGCTACGTGCGCAAGACGCGCCAGCGCTGGCGGATCGATTGGGTCATCGACCAAGAGGCTTTCGAGTACGATCGCAAAAGCGACGGGATGTATCCTCTGCTCACCAATGACCGGACGCTCTCTGACAAGCAAGTGCTCGACGCTCATAAGAGGCAGCCCACGATCGAGAAAAGGTTCGAACAGACCAAGACCGTGTTCGAGCTTGCCCCCGTTCTTCTCAAGAACGAGGGGCGAGTGGAGGCGCTGTTCTTCGTTTATTTCTTATCGCTGCTAGTGCAGGCAGTGATCGAGCGCCAGCTTCGACTGGCCATGAAGCGTGAGGGTATCGAGCAGCTTCCGTTGTATCCCGAGGAGCGTCCCGACCCTCATCCAACCGCCGAACAGATCTTTCGGTTGTTCGCGTTGGTGCAGCGCCATGTTCTTACAAGTGATGGAAAGCACCTTCGCTTCTTCGAGCACGAGCTTACGCAACTTCAGCAGCAGGTCCTGGCCTTGCTCGACGTCCCAAAGGAGTCCTTCCGTTGTAATTCCTGATCATCCCATAGAAAAATTACCCCCATAATATTACCGCGAAATCGCGTTCGAGATCCGCGGAATGTAAGAC
>CAYXDO010000337.1:0-2107 GCA_964463485.1 uncultured Myxococcales bacterium
CACTAGCCTGGATTTCCACGCCGGGGAGTTGACCTAAGAAGTCGGGGCCGTTTTGGAGGGGGGCGGTCATGGCCGCAAAGCCAGTAGCAATGGCGCGGCGAGCGTGTTGTCATGGACGCCAGCACCTTAGGGTGAGTCTGGGCCGATAAGGGGGTCTCCGGCATCGTCAACCGTGCGGTGACGTTAAGTCTGACGACATCGCACAGGGCTGCCCGTTCCAGGCAGGATATCGGTTGCTTGGATTTGGGGCGGCGCTCCTCGGGAATTGTCTTGACGACATGCTGGCCTGGTGATACTGTGCATACATCGCTATCAAACGACCAAAAGACCTAAGCGATTGCCGTCAGTTCTTCCTTGAACCACAGGGTGCGAAGCAGCGGCAGTACGAGGCTTTGCGCGCGTTCTTCATGGGGGAGAAGTCCTCGCAGGATGCCGCGCGGGCGTTTGGCTACACGGCAGGCTCATTCCAGGTCCTCTGTCATCAGTTCCGACGGGATCCCGAACCTGCCTTCTTCGTGGCCTCGCGCAAGGGACCCAAGGCGCAGCCGCGGAAGGACAGCGCGCGCGGGATCGCTGTAAGTCTGCGCAAGCGGAACTACTCGGTGTACGACATCAGCCGAGAGCTCAAGGAGATGGGGCTGTCGCTGTCACCATCTGCCGTCGGGGAGTTGCTCGCGGCGGAGGGTTTTGCTCCGCTGCCTCGCCGCCTGGACGAGGAGCGCCCCGTTGGCGTGCACCCCACTGTCGAGGCCGTGGCCGATGTGGCCGACTTCTCGCTGGAGCCTCGAGAGTTCACTACCCGATGTGGAGGGCTGTTCCTGTTCGTGCCGGAACTCGTCCGTCTGGGCGTTGATGGGCTGGCTTCCTCTTCTCGCCTGCCCGGCTCGAAGATGATTCCAGCGTCCCACGCGCTTCGGGCCAGCCTGGCGCTGAAGCTGTGGTCCATCGAACGGAAAAGCCACATCATGGCTTTGGTCGCCGATCAGGGCCTGGCTCTCTTCTCCGGGTTGAACATCACGCCCAAGAAGAGCTACCTCTCGGAGTACTCCTCCCGTATCGACCATCGCAAGACGCTGGCGCTCTTGACCGGTTGGCACAAAGCAGTCGGCCACGAGAAGCTCTTCACGGGAGAGTCGATGAACCTGGACTTCCACTCGGTGCCATACTTTGGGGAAGACCCGTGCGTACAACGTCATTTCGTCGCGATGCGCAGTCGGCGTCAGCCGAGTGTTCTGGCTTTTCTCGCGCAAGACGCCTCGTCGCGCACGTTCTGCTACTCCAACGCTGATCTTCGAAAGGGTGAAGAAGCCGAAGAAGTTCTGCGGTTCCTGGAGTTCTGGCAGAAGGTCCACCGTCGCCCTCCAGAGGAGTTGGTCTTCGACTCCAAGTTGACCACGTACTCCGTCTTGGGCCAGCTCGATGACATGCCGATCCGATTCCTCACCCTTCGGCGACGGACGAAGCCACTGCTTGAGCAGATCGCCGATCTTCCGAAGTCGGCTTGGCGAACGATCGAGCTTGACGTTCCCACGCGCAAGTTCCGGTTCCCGAGAATTCACGAGTCCACCGTGCGCCTCGAGGGGCACAAGTACCGACAGCTCTTCGTGTTGGATCTCGGCCACGAGGAACCCACCATCCTCTTGACCAACCACCCCCGGAAAGTAACCGCCAAGCGTCTACTCACGCGGTACGCGCAGAGAATGCTCATCGAGAACGCGCTCTCGGATGCGGTCCGCTTCTTCCACATGAACGCGCTATCCTCTGCCGTGGGACTCAAGGTCGACTTCGACATGGCGCTGCTTGTCATCGCAAGCGGCCTGTACCGCATCCTCGCCGACAAAATGCGGGGCTACGATGACGCCCAGGCACGCCAGGTGTTCCGTGACTTGATCGATACTCCAGCCAACATTCGAATCACCGAAAGCGACGTCGTGGTCACGTTTCACCGTCGAGCCCATCTACCCATCTTGGCCTCCTCCGGCATGTTCGACCGCCCCGTACCCGTGCCATGGTGGAATTCAAAGAATATAGTCCTGACCGCGTGAGCCGCCCGTTGCCCCCGCCCCACCGGCTTAGGTCAACTCCCCGGCGTGGAAATCCAGGCTAG
>CAYXDO010000338.1:0-2076 GCA_964463485.1 uncultured Myxococcales bacterium
GCGTCCAAAGTCTTGCCAGATCGTGCGCGAACTTTGGGAGAAAGAGACTACCACGCGTCTCGCGTTTCGGGAATCCTCGCGTTTCGTAGACCAACCGGGGACCGCCCGCTCTTCGGGGAGGCCACGGAGTTTCGTCTCGAGGCCGCCCGGACACTCGACGAGGCGAAGTCATCCGCAAACTTGCTCTCGCCGGCTTGACGGATGTCACGCGCCGCCCATCATTCGGCGTGGCCTACGAAGAGAGGTATCAGGCCCTGGAGCTTCCGGGTCGAAGCCAGGTTCGCTTCGGCGTCGAGCTGCCCCCCGAGCTCCTCGCGCGCGACGAGCTCGAAGTGACGTTCGATGGGTTCGACGACGCGCTCGCGATCTCGTCCGTGCAACTGCGGGTCGGACGGAGACTCATCAACTCCTCGACTCTCTCGCAGAAGGGCTCCCTCATCCGCGCTTGGTTCGACTTGGCTGGCGTCTCCGATGTTGCGTTCCACGCGATCACTCTCGGCGCAGCGGTGCTCGCGAGGCTCCACACCGGCGAAGCCTGTCGGCGCTTCGTATTCGTCGCGGTGGGAGAGTTCGAAGACGGGTTCATTCTGCAGGTCGACGACGATGGATCCGCGATCCCGGTCTCAGGCCCCAGACCTCGAGGGAGCCCGAACGCGGACGGTGCTCTCGCCGAGCTCGAAATCTGCGCATGACATCCGAGAGCGACGCGAGAATGCTCCCCGACTGAGGACAGCCGAGGCTGGCCTTACCGAGTCGTCGAGAAACCGACCCAAGCGCCTTGTCCTGCCGAGAGGGAAGGATGCACGCCGAGTTTGGCCCGCCGCCGCGCGAGACCAGCCCGAACCTAGCCCGAACCCCTGATACATAAAGTCCCCGCAGCAGCAGCTCGTCGCGCCAGGCGATTTTCCAATATTGTTGAAGGGATGCGCCCGACGCAGCACGCACGGGATTTTTATGCGGAGACTCTACACGACAATCGCGGCGCAGAATCGGATCCATCTCGGGCGAAAGCCGCGTGGCACAGCGCTTGCGGAGTTGCCAGCCAGAGACATGCTCAGGTCGGCTGCATGCGCATTCGCCCTCATCGGGTGCGGGACAATCGAATATGGAACGTCGACCTTGGACGGCGGTACCCAGCCAGGCACGGATATCGGAGCACAGTCAGCAGACGCAACGTCCACCGACGATGGCAGCAATCCGTGCCTACCTCGAATGAAGCCCCCGATGCCAGCGACGTGGCCCTATCCGCCGACAAAAGCAGCCTATCAGGCCAACTTTTGGGATGCGTTTCCTGACCGAGAGGGCTGCTCGCCGAGCCTGTGCCACGGGCTCGTCGAGGGAACGGGAGCTCCCGGGAATCCGCCGCTCATCGCTGGCTTACTCACTGACCTCGACGACCCCATCGCCCTCTCGGACTCGATCGAGCAAATCTGGGCACGCTCGATCCCAGAGTCCAAGCCTGGCTCCCCGACCCCAGTCGCGCCGCTCGCCTGGGAACACAACGCCGCTGGCGGCAATCGCCCACCGACCTATACTCCCGACCAGCTCGCGTTCGTACACCGTTTTCTCGAACTCTCTCAAGACTGCGCTTGGATCGCCTTGATCAACGCAGAAGGCGGATCGCCACCTGTTTGCGAGGCTCCGCCCTGCGCATGCGCTCTTCCGGAGCTGGCGTCGCTGCAATATTGTTCGGAGTGAATATGAATCGCACTCTCGGGTTCCTGCTCGCACTCCTTGCCCCCACCTTCGGTCGACCCTCGTTCGCGGAAGAACTCGGAAGGGAGCACAAAGGCGGTCAACACCAAAACGTGGCGGAGAGGCCGCGAGCCCCAGCGAGTGGAACGCTGCAAATCAAAGTCAACGGAGGGGGACCTGCGGCGTCGGGAGCAAATCCCGCGTCTCGCTGCTCACTGCCCGAGTCGAGACTCTCCAACGCGGAATCCGGGGAAGATTGTGGTCCCGCCTCCGCTGGACCCGAGTCAGCGACAACCACTGGACCCGGAACCTGCTCGACCCCGCTGCCTTCATTGTCGGTGGCCGGTGATTGAGGTTTATCGGTCTGGATGGCGAATGGGC
>CAYXDO010000339.1:0-2023 GCA_964463485.1 uncultured Myxococcales bacterium
TTGCACGCGGTCGGCGCCGAGGTCAGTCGAGATCGCCATCCACCGTCAGTGAAGGTCCCCACGTCATCACGATCAACGTGACAATCTGAGCCGCAAGGGCTCGAGGTGTGCTTGCGTCGATGATGGGATTCGGAATGGTCTGTTTGAATAGGCCGAAGGCTCCTTCGACGTGGGCTTTGTTTTGAGCCCGTCCAAGCGTCGCTTGGATGAGTATCGTGTCGGTCTTCTTCAGCTCGTCTTCTACCTGGGGCGTTAGGTTGGAGGGTCGGTTGTCGAGCAACTCGGCCACAGGCGCCGCCCCAGTCGTGGTGATTCCGTCCCGCAGCGACTCGATCACCGCCTCCGAGTCCTCTTCGTCGCTGATCGACACACCGGCGAATGCCCCTGTCTTGGCATCGACGTGCAACTCGATGTTGAATCGAAAAGTCTCGCCGTTCAGCTGAATCTCGTACTTAGACCCGTCACCCACCCACTGCGCCCCTGGAAAGGCCGTTTCGAACGCCTGGCGGAGAGCCTTCTCGTCAGGTAAGCGGCCGCGACGCCGCTTACGGAGTCGGGCGCCTTCTGTTTCGAGCAGATCGGCTATGAATTCTCGTCCGAGGTCGATTCGAAGGTCCTTTTCCAGGTGCTTGCAGAACGCGATGAAGCCTCCTTCCCAACGACTCCATTCGGCGAGGATCGTGGCCGTCTGCGCGACCGCGGCGGAATCGACGATTGGACTCGGTCGCTCGGCGCCGTCGGTGATTTCAGGACCGGCTTCGGCACCATCGGACGTTTCGGCCACGGGCGCGTTCGTAAGCCAGTCTTCGAGGGTACCCAGCGGGACGTGGATCGCGGCGGCAAAGGCGGAAAGCGGTATCTCTCCATGCCGCGTGCGAAGATCAAGCACGAACCGACGATACTTGTCGCTGTAGCGATTCCGCTCTGGACCGCCATGAACACACCCGGGGTGGCTCATGATGAATCGAAGAGCCGAGTGGCATAGTTCTTCGGTCTTGGCGGGTTCGATCGGAGGAGGTGGAGTTGCCGGACGGAGTATCTCACCGAGCTTCTCCGAAATACGAAGTCGGTTGCCGAAAACCCACGCGACTGGTTGCCGTGGACCTATGAAGCCACCTTGGATCGCATAAACTCAGAGGTCGCGAAAATAGCCGCGTAGGCGACCGCCATAACTCGGCTCGAATGCCGGCCAACCTACTGGACGAAGTCCGGCGACGCACTGTCACGCCATAGAGAGCTCGAGCGAGCCCGAGTCCGCCAACGCACAGTCACGTCTGCTCGACGCAGACGCCGCACGCTCCCCAGAATCACGCATTTCCTCGGCGACGCGCCAACCGACGAGCGCGCCGATGAGCGCGCCGCCGAGTGCTGCGGCGTCCGCGATCGAAGGGCGACCGATCCGCTCAGAATCGCTGCCGCGCCGCGAGCACAGCGCCGAACGCCCCGTGCCGCGGCCGGATCACTCGCGAGCTAAGTGCGCCGCAGGCAAGACGATATCGGGGACGCCGAGCGCAGTCACGCACTCCTGCCGGAAGCACACCGGAGATCTCCTTGTCCGGATCTGGCGAGGGCCCCCCTCCCTCGCGATGGGCGAGAGCGGAATAGAGGGATGGTCGCTCGCGAGCAACGAGTCTCGAGGAACTCTGCATGCGTATGAGTCGGACCGGGGCAGCTGCTCGCCGTCGCATCACCAGTGATGACTCATGGCCGCTTGAGCCGGTGCGCGCGTGTGACGACCGCGCGGAAGATGCCGCGGCGTCCGTCATCGTCGAGCCAGCCGGAAATCGACGAAGGACTAGGCAGCGTGAGAAGCTCGAAGCCGCCCAGGCTGCCTGGAGTAGTCGCCGATGAGTGTCTGGCCGAAATCACGACCAGAAAACACGACGAAGACCCCGAGCAGCTCCATCTGTGTCGAAGCACTCGGCTCAAATACGAAGCGTGCGTCGCGGACTCATCAAGCCATTCTTAGGAGAGTACATCGCAATCGAGATCAGTTCGGACGACGTTCGAAAGTGGCGTGGGC
>CAYXDO010000340.1:0-1895 GCA_964463485.1 uncultured Myxococcales bacterium
CCAACGATAGTATGCGACGCGTTCGGACTCATGGCCAGGCGGATCTGCGCCCAATCCAATGGCTCAGTCTTGGGAGTGGGACGGGACGCGGTGGACTCATCGCGCCGGAGGCCCTGCGGACCGGGCAGGCCGCGACGCGGCGAGGCGGGCACCGGCCGGTAGGTTCGGGCTCAGAAAGTCAGCAGAGACCGGACTCAGCGTCCAAGTCGGATCGAAGACCCAGAAATCCAGAAGGGACGCTCACTCGTCGACCCAGTCGAACGTGAAGAGCTTTCCTTGGAGCTCGGGTCGATTCAAGTACGCGACGACGACGCCCGAGCGAGACCCTCGAATGGGTAAGGCTTTGGTGAGTCGGGAGGATGGGGCCGACAGAGTGTAACTCGGCTCGTCTTCGAAGAGCTCCTCGGAGTTGGGCCCGTTGCCTCGGAACAGCTGGAGCTTCTCCTTTCCGTCGGGGACCAAGGCGTCGAGCTTCCCGTCGCCGTCGAAGTCCGCGCCGAAAATGGGCTCCGCGCCAGAGAAAGCGGAGCCCTTGGCGAAGTCTAAGGCGTACCTCGCTTCGAGCACCTGCGCGGGGCGACCTTCGAAGAGGCCCTTTCCGTCACGGCGAAAGATACGGAGGTCCAGGATGAGCTCGGAGCCGATCAGGACCCGAGTGATGGCCACGATGGAGATTTCCGCGAACGGACGGATGAGCTCGACCCGGCCGTCCCCGTCGACGTCGACGATTCCGAGCGAGGCTGAGTAGCCGCTCTCCTCGAAGGACTGCAGAGGGGCCGCTTCGAAGCCTCCGCCGCGCTTTCCTCGAAAGAGGAGCGTCGCCGTCTTTGCGTTCGAGAGTCCGCCGGCCAAGCGGGTCGCCGCGACGTCGGCGACTCCGTCGCCATCCAAGTCTTCGACGGCGAGCTCGATGCTCGCCTCTCTGCCGGTCTCTTCCTGACGGGTCCGGAGCCGGAAGTCCCTCTGAATGGCTGGAGTCGAGCTCAGCGTACCGCTGGCATTTCCGAGGAATACACTCACTCGATCTCCACGGTGAGCGACCAGATCGACCACGTCGTCGCCGGACTGATCGGTGAAGCTCAGCTCGGCGATTTCGGTGCTCGATCGGAGGGAGAATTGATCTCCACCTTGGCGCTCCGTCGATGCGCCCCAGGCGTAGCTCGACTCGATACCGACTCTCGGTTCGGCCCAGCGCCCGAAGGTTCCGTCGGGAGTTTTTCGATACAACATGAGCACGTCGTCGCCGGGGACGACGAGCGTCACCGGGAAGCGCGGCTTGGCTACGACGAGGGGCCAGAAGCTCAGCGCTTCTGGGTCCGGAACCAGCGCGAAGGTCGAGGGAGGCCGGAGTGCGACTCGTTGCACGGGCTTTGCGCCCGCTCGATCGATCGACTGGGCGAAGACGCCATAGCGATACAAGTACACGACGTCGACGCCGCGAGCCCCGGTGACTTCTCCGAGGCCGAACAAGATGGCTTCCTTGGGCGCAGGGACGAGGACGTCGGGCCTGGGCTCGAATCCAGTGGGTCTTCCGAAAAACACGCCGATGAGTCTCCTGGTCGAGGCGCCTTCGCCGCGGGAGAAGCTGACGACCAGGTCGCCGAGCTCGTCGCCATCGAGGTCTGCGGGCTCGACGGCGATGATTTGGCCGGGGACCTCGAGTGCGAGCTTGCGGAATCGGGCCAAACCGGCGCTAGGAAGGCTGAGGACGAGTATGAGGAGAAGGAGCCGAGACATCGAGCCGAAGATGGCCGCGTATGACAGCGGAGGCAAGATGCCCATTGCTTGAAAGCGGAGGCGGGCCAATTCGGCGATGCGTGGAGAGTAGCGGGAGGCGGATTCAATAGGGCGCAGATCCGCCTGGCCATGAGTCCGAACGCGTCGCATACTATCGT
>CAYXDO010000341.1:0-1878 GCA_964463485.1 uncultured Myxococcales bacterium
TGGTCCTCGTGGAAGGGGCAGAGGCCCCGCAGGTCCTTGCCGTGGCGGGTGAGCTTGATGCCGCGGGCTTCGGCGAGGCGCTCGAGGGAGACCTCTCGCTTGATGCGGTCGACTTGGGCGTCGGGGATCCGGGGCATCGGGGGCCTCCTGGGAGGAAGTGTGTCAAGAAAATTGTAGATGTTGTAGCTGAGTCTTTGCGTGGTATATGCTTCACATCCTAGAGGTGCGCATCCGGGCTGTCAAGAGAGGAGCAGGTAACTTTGTACAACGTGGCAGGCACACCGGTTCAGGAGTCACTTGTCAGCTTTGGCAAACGCCTCAGACACGCCCGCCAGCAGCTCGGCTTGAGCGGCGCCGAACTGGCGGCGAGGCTTGGGTTGGAGCGTTCGGCGATTCCTCAGTACGAGGCTGGTCGGACATTTCCGTCCGTCGCTGTGCTGAAGAAGCTGACACGGATCCTCGGAATCAGCATTGACCGACTCCTCTTCGACGAATACGAGGTCACAGAAGAGATCCAAGACAAGGAGTTGGTGGGGTACTTTCGCCGGATTGACCGGTTGGATGGCCGCGAACGCTCGATGGTCAAGATGTTCCTCGACAGCATCCTGGCCCGAGAGGAACTCGAGGAGATGAAGCGTGCAGCACGCCAGAGCCAGAAAGCTGCTTGAGAGACAAGCACCGGTCGAGCCGGCGACGGTCAGCCCCCCGGCCCAGGTGATCACGATGCTGCCGCGTCTGGCGGCGGATCTGTTCGAGAGAATGACGGACGACGAGCGGCTCGAGTTTCTCCGCTTGGTCGGTGCCGAGCGTCTCGAACGCTGGCTTGCGACGCTGGAGCTGTCGGGCGAGGACGTCGACGAGCTGATCGAGCAGGCGCGGCGAGACGTCGCCGCGGGCCGGGAGAGCGAGGTCCGTCTTTGACCGCTGGGACCTGGCGTGTTACGTGGGTCCCCAGAGCACAGAAGGCCTTCGACGCACTTCCCGCGCGCGAGAAACCTCGGATTCTCGAGGCCCTGCGTGAGCTGAGCCTCGACCCTCTGAGGGGGCCGAGCATCAAGAAGCTCGAGGGCAGGCGCCAGGGATACTACCGCTATCGCCAGGGCGACTACCGGATCCTATTCGAGGTCCTGACAGAGGCGCACAAAGTGCGCGTGATCGGCATCGTGCAACGCGGAGGCGCGTACAAATAGAGATGGTCGACGAGGTTGAAACGCGATGTCCGGCGTGCGGCAAGGGCATCGTCGAGCGCGTCATCGTCTCCCGGACATACACCGTGGACGGCAAGAGGGTCAGCGTCGATGGGCTGATGCCGGACAAGTGCAGCGCGTGCAGCGAACTGACGTGGTCGGAGGCCGAACTCAGGCGGGCCGACGAGGCGATCGCTATCACGCTTCGCAAGGCAGTGGCCGAGAGCCTCGGTCGGCTCACCTCGAGCGAGACCAAAGGCGAGAGCCAGGCGGCTGAAAACGGGAGAGCCGGTCGTGAGAGCGACTGCCCTGCACGAGCGGCGGCCAGTCTGATCGGTACGGCCCCGTCTCTCCGCTCCTCGACGCGGCGCCGCCGCTGACGGCGAAGAGCAAGACCCCGCCCGCGGCGCCGAGTTCGTCGCGTCGCGCCGGGTCCATTTGTCCGGGCGCTACGCGCCCTCAAGTCCCCCCGCCCGCCCGCGGCCGGCCGCGGGTCACGGCAAGTGGTCGGGGCCGCGGGGGCCGGCGCCGAGGCAGGGCGCTAGCATGGGCCCGCGGGCGGCGAAGTCGCCGATCAAGCAGACGGCTGCCTACATGCGGGGCCGATCGGGGGCGCCGGGCACGCCGGGCCATTCGTTGCCGCCCGACGTTTTGCGATGGGCCGCAGCTTATCGGGGACTTCGCGCCCTCT
>CAYXDO010000342.1:0-1867 GCA_964463485.1 uncultured Myxococcales bacterium
GCAGAGCGAGTCAGTTATAAGGCTGATCTTCGCCGCCTATGTCAGGAGGTCTGGATTCCGGGACCATGCGCGACCGCCTGCACGAGACCGCCCGCCGCGCCGGGCTCACCCGCAAGGTGACGCCCCACGACCTGCGCCGCACGTACGCCACCTGGTTGCTGGAGGCCGGTGCCGACCTGCGCACCGTCCAGGTCCTGCTCGGCCACGCCAGCCCCGAGACGACGACCCGCTACACCCGCGTCCGGCCGGAGCTGATCCGCAAGACGCCGTCTGTGCTCGAGATGCTGTAGCCGTAGATGTGCAGCCAGGCCCGGCCGCCGTGCCGGGCCGAGCTCCGAGCGCCTCCCTCCCCGGTCCTCGAAGCGCTCCGGCGCTTCGCGAAGGCCTACGAGGCGCGCTACGGGGTCGTCCCGGCACGGTCGCGTGTGCTCCATAGACTCATCGCCTGCCGCACCGAGGCGATGGGGACTCACGCGTGCGCCTGCGAGGAATGCGGCTGGACGGGATTCGGCTACAACCCCTGCCACGACCGGCACTGCCCTCGTTGTGGCAGCATCGCCGCCGCTGAGTGGCTCGAGGCAAGGGCGCAGCGGATGCTGCATGTCCCCCACTTCCAGGTCGTCTTCACGCTGCCCGCAGAGCTTCGCCCAATCGCGACCATGAACCAGCGCCTCGTCTACGACCTCCTCTTCCAGGTCGGCTCGAGCCTGCTCCAGGATCTCGCCGCCCAGCGCCTACACGCCCGACTCGGCCTCACCGCCGTCCTGCACACATGGACCTCCGAACTCCTCTACCATCCCCATCTGCACTGCCTCGTCACCGCCGGTGGGCTATCCCTCGACGACGAACGCTGGGTCCCGAGTCGTGAGGAGTACCTCTTCCCCGGACGAATCCTCGGGAAGATGTTCCGCGGCCGCTTCCTCGAGGGCCTCATCGACGCCTTCGAAGACGGCAAGCTCCTCCTCCCGGGAAACGACCCGGTCGCTGCGGCAAAGGCCTTCCGTTCCATGAGCCGCGCCCTTTCCAGGCATCACGACCGCTGGGTCGTCCACGTCGAGCCGCCCAAGGGCCGTCCCGTCGAGGACGTCGCTCGCTACCTCGCCAGCTACGTCAAGCGCGTCGCCATCGGCGACGCCCGGATCGTCGAGGTCACAGACACCGAGGTCGTGTTCGACTCCAAGCGCGGCACCGTACGACTCGATGGCATCGAGTTCGTCCGCCGCTTTCTCCTCCACGTCCTACCCGACGGTTTCCGGAAAGTCCGTCACTACGGTCTCTATGCACCGGGTAACGCCAAGGCCCGCCTCGAGACCGCCCGCCGCCTCGTCCCTCCCTTGCCCGAGAAGGAGGAGCCTGTCGAGTCGTCCGAGGAGACTTCCTCCGAGCCCGTCGAACGCTCTAGGCGGGAGGTCTGCCCCGCCTGCGGCGAACGCGCGGTCCGATGGATCTCGTTCCGTTCCGCCTCGCCCATTCGCTGGCCCAGGGGGCCTCCGTGATCGCTCTTCCGCCCCATCGAACGGGCTCTTCCCTCGGAGAGACCCTCGCATTCGTGCGCGCCGCGATGCCGATCGAGCACGGATCCCATACGATCTCCACCCTTCGCGTGGTGTGTCGACCCGCGATCCGGTCTTCGAGAACCGCCCCTGACCTTCCTCCCGAGCGTCCGCGAACACATCCTTCAACCGGACGCTCGCCTTTGAGTACTACGCGGTATTAGACGCTGAAAGGTCCCGTTCAACGGCAGAAAGGACCAGCTCATGACCGCTGCTGCCACGCCCCCGATCGCGTGGAGGCTGGTCCTTTCTGCTGAGCGTTCTGCGGGTCCAGGATGAGCGTGACCTACCACAGGCGCAAGGGTCGCCTGGTC
>CAYXDO010000343.1:0-1825 GCA_964463485.1 uncultured Myxococcales bacterium
CTCAGCGAGGTGGTGGCGCCAGTACTCTGCCCAGTCGCCGTTCACGCGCACCGCTCGGAGCTTCAGCACCGCTTCCGCGCCATCGAGGGACCAGCGTGCCCCGGTAATGTCGAATCTGTCACGGACAAGATGGGCGCATGCGCCTTCGATGACCCCCGTGGCGATCGGCCAGCCTTTGGCGAGGGCGCTCGGGTAGTCGAGGTAGGGCTGCTTGTGCTTCAGGTAGCTCGCGCACTCGTCGGCCTTCTTCCGTCGCTGCTCGTCGAGGCTGAGCATCGTCGCCTTCCGGCGGATCGACCCGGCGACGATGCCGGCCTTGCCCTCCAAGACGGCGAGTCCCTTCTCGGCGACCCAGGCCTCGCCGGCCGGATCGGTCTCCTCGAAAAAGCAGCGGGCCGCCCCCCACAGATACTCGAGGACGTGCACGAAATCGCAGACGACGTGGATCTCGATGCCACGGTGCCTCGCCTCGGCCTTGATGACGTCGATCTGGTGCTTCGCGCCGTCGACGAGCGCGACGAAGGGGCGGAGGTGGTCGGGATCGCGTCGTTCTGCCTCGTCGAAGGCCGCCTTGATCACCTCCCGGGCGTCCTCGACGACGCTCGCGGTGAGCCACTTCGCCCGCGCGACCGGGGCGGGCGGTTTCGGCTCGCCCTCGCTGCGGGCGAGGATGTCGGCCGCGCTACGAGGCACCGACGCTGCGTCGTAGACGACCGCCAGCTCGCTCATGCGTTTTCGGTCCTTCTTCTCCCCCCTGCTGAGCCTCGTCTTCAGCTTGCGCGTCGAGGCCGCCGCGGCCTTCCTCGTCGCCGGGCGGAGCGCCTCTGGGCGCATGACGATCCCCTTGCCATCCACCGAGATGACGACGGCGTCGGTCGCCTCGGCGGGTTCCCGCTCTACCCTGTCGTAGAAGGAAAGGACGTCGGCCGCGGCGCGCCGTGCGAGCTCCTCCACCTGGCGCTTTCCGAGCGCGACCCCGGTCGCCCGTTCGATCGCGGCCTTCGCCTCCTCGTAGCTGCCGCGGGTCGCCTCGATCGCACAGCGCTCGCGAAGTCCGTGAGAGTGGAGCTCTTGTGGGAGGTTCAAGACCGCGTCGGCGAGATGGAGATTCGCCCTCCCCTTCGCCCGGTAGGCGAGCCGGGTGACGGTGACCTCGCCGAAGATCGTCTCGAGCGGGCGGTGATGACCTGCCTCAAGGGCGTTGTGCACAACGCCGCTCTCGTCGCTGACCACAGCGGTGCGCACCTCGCGGGCGGCGCGCAGGTCGAGGTGGTCCTGGAGGAGCTGGCGGGTGAGCTCGCGCCCCGAGACATCGAGCCGGGTCTCGAGCTCCTCGTGGGTGAGCGCGTCAGCCTCGCCTCCTCCGAGGAACGAGGCGATGCCCCGGAACAGGAGATCGGAACGGAAGAACGCCTCGCTCAGCTCCGGCGCTTCAGCCTCGACACCAGCGCCTCGAGGCCCGCATTGCCCTCGGCCTCGAGCTTTAGGCGCGCCTGTCTGTAACGAGCCGTCGCGGTCTGCACCGGCTCGATCAGCTCGTCGGGGAGGCTCACCGATCTCGCTTTGCTGGCGAGCGAGTAGCTGAGGACCACCTCCTCGTGGCGCGCCTCGCCGTTCGCGCACCGGCAGTTCTGCTTCCCGCAGCGGCGCCGGTGGGTGACAACCGTCCCCCGCAGCATCTTCGGCACCGGAGCGTCGCTGTGTGACGGCACGAGCCATACCGTACACCTCCACTCTGCCCACTACCAACGGGCAGATTCTCGACCACGCAAGCCGAAAGGTGGTGGATCCGCGAAGGGTCCGTTCGGCCAGAGCGCTGGATCAG
>CAYXDO010000344.1:0-1756 GCA_964463485.1 uncultured Myxococcales bacterium
ACGCGAGCTTGCCTCGACCGAGCTCGATTGTCGCAGTCTCGCGGTCCGGTGACGGAGGCCTGAGTCTCGAACCTCCTTCTGATTCGGAGGGAATGGTCCAAATCCCGGAGGGCGAGTTCCTCTCGGGCTGCAACGCCACGGTCGACGAGCACTGCTTGGAAAGCGAAAGAAAAAGGGGGATGCGGAAGGTCTGGCTGCCGGCTTTTCTGATTGACCGGACCGAAGTGACGGTCAGGGCGTACTCGGCCTGCGTGTCGGCGGCGGTCTGCCCACCGCCCCGGCGCAACCAAGGAGGGCCTGACCATCCCATCGACTACGCCGAGTTGGCGGATGCCGAGGCTTTCTGTTCGTGGGCCGGCAAGCGGCTGCCGACTGAGCTCGAGTGGGAAAAAGCGGCGCGAGGCACCGACGGGCGTATGTACCCATGGGGCAATGATTGGCGGACTTCGGGCAACGACTGGCGGAGGTCGCGCACGACCAATATGGTCGGCGCGCTCGATGGGTTCGCAGGGACGGCTCCCGTGGGCAGCTTTCCGGAGGGAGCGTCGCCGTATGGCGTGCTCGATATGGTCGGGAACGTCTGGGAGTGGACGATCGACCCGAGGTTGGGCCTCCACAAGAGGATGGGCGGAGGGTGCAGAAGCTACCCATACGGCCTTCGGATTTCGAGGTGGATGCTTTATCCTGCGGAAGAATGGATTTTAGATTCGCAAGCAGACGTAGGTTTCCGGTGCGCACGCGACCCGTAGGTCGGGTGAACTCGAGGTCAACGCATGACTCGCCTCGACCAAATCGAGGTCGGCGTCTGGGGACGTCGCCCGCTTCCACCCGGCTCGATGACACTCGGCGCGTCCGATTCTCCGGCTGGGCGCGAAACGTAGTCTGGCTTGTCGGGACGCCGAGCGGCTTCAGCCTCGGCACGCGGGTCCCTCGCACCCAGTCCGGTAGGATCGGCCGCTCGATTCGGCCTTGGCGCAATGTCCTGCCGCTCGCTCGACGGCGCGCCTTCGGCAACGTTGGCCGCAAACGGGTTCCCTCCTGGGCGATGGGCGAGAATGGCGTTCTCTCGTCGTGCCTGTTCTCTTCGAATGAGCTCTCCGGCTTCCGTTGGAGGCACGAACGCGAGCTCCAGCCTCGGGCTGTCCTTTTTGTAGCCGCCCTTCTTCTTGATTTGCCGGTCCAACTCGTAGGCCATGATCGCTGCTTTCTCCGCCTCGCTTTCGGCGGCTTCCTCGGCGCGCTGCTCGGCCTTCGTCACCGCCAACTGAGCCCCGAGAAGCTTCACGAACGCCTCGTCTTGCTGCTCGCGGGACGCATCTGGATTGGCCATCACTTTCTCGTACTCGCCCTGCGCGTCGTCCGCAGCCCGCTGTGCTTCGGCGAGGGCGGAATCGGCCTCGCGAGTTTCAGCGGAAGCTCGCTCGTACTCCCGCTGAGCCGCTTCGTACGGGGACTCTGCATTCGTTTGCTCTCCCTCACCCTCCCTTCGCGGCCCCTTCTGCTCGCGAAGAAAGCCGACCGCGAGGTCCATCAGAATCGACTCGGTCTCGTCCTGCGCCTCGCGGGCGCTGCGATACCGATACAGGCGGAATTTCGGATTGGACCTCTCCAGACCCTCGGCCAGCTCATCTCCGACATCGGCGCGGTCGCGCTCGCGCGGCGCGCTCCGGGCGAAGAGCTCATTCTCCCAGTCCCAGGCGCCGGGCTCTGGTAAGCCTGGCGCGGATCCGAAGTTGAACACTCCGCTCGGGTCGCC
>CAYXDO010000345.1:0-1654 GCA_964463485.1 uncultured Myxococcales bacterium
ACGCGGAGAGGTCGCCTCCTTGGTCCTGCACGACCATATGCCAATGGTTCGAAAGACAAACAAACGCCGCAAGTCGGATCGACGGAAACCTACGCAGCGCACGCGCGAGGAAGAAGCCGACGATCTCGACGGCCTGAGGGTCTGGCTTCAAGAAGAAGCGGGACTCCAAAGTCCTGGACGTCACGAACCAGAAATTTTCGGGGGTGTTCTGTCGGATGGGTCGCACGAAGTGGGCATGCACGAACGATCGCAGGAGCGCAATCGTTTGGGCTCCGAAAATCGTTCCGATTCCTTGGGTCCCAGGCATGTGCGGTCATCGAGCTCCGAGAATCGTTCCGTTCGACGAAGCACGAAGCCCTGATCGCGATCAGCCTCTCGTGTTTCGCACGTTGCGCGGCGTTCGACGTTTTCAGAGAGGCCTGAGCGAAATCGTCCTCCACGCGGTGAGGGCTCCGCGTGAGCGTCGAGCTTCGTGCAAAGCCGGCTCCGCGCGAAGCTCGAGCTCCCCAGCGGACGGGCTCTGCGCTATGTCGGCTCAGTGCTCGAAGTCGTGTTTCCGCGAAGATCAGAGGCGCCCCCGCCCGCCCGCGGTCGCCCGGCGTCCGTAGCAGGTGAGTTGGTTCGTTATCGGAGTCCGGCCCCGTTGGATCGACGACTTTCCTTCTATCGACCGCCCGCCCAGCGGCGGGGCCCGTCCCAGGATCGTGCGCCTCGCCTATGGCGAGTCGCCCGACCGGCCAGAATCTGATAATTGGCCCAATTATCAGACTCTGGCCTTCCTGTGCCACCCACTCGCCTTCGGTTTACATAACGCCCGAGCGTTATGTAAACTGGGCGGGCTATTTCATCGGTTTGGCGAGTTGATTTCGCTCAGGTGAGTACGGGCCTCGTGCATTCATAGAACTCGCTTGTAAGTACGAGGTGCCGGTCGACCTCCCGCTGCCCCCGCTGGGGGCTCCCCCCACGACGCAGGACTGCAGACGAAGAGTGATTGGCCCACGGCGCTTCGCGCCGCGGGCACAATCACTCGTCGCCCGCAGAGCGTCGTGCCTCCTCCGCATGAGGAAGCCACCAAGTGACTCCGCATCAACGACGAGCTGGGCATGCCTCTCGAACGCAGCTCGTGCCCGCGTTATCTCTCCGAGCTTCGGCTCAACGTCCGCTTGCTGGGTGGGCGGATAAGTTACTCGAGCGGCGTCCGAGAATGCCATCGCCAGCGATTCTCGACCGAGCTCCGAGCTCTCGCCGGTCACAGCCATCCGAAGCGCCGGACTCCGAGATGCGATGGCAGGCCGAGGTCGTGCTGTGTGCGGCTCTCTCCTCGCAGGGCAGGCACCGAACAAGGAAGCGGATCAATCTTGCCGCGGTGTCTCTCGACAGTGTGGAGATGGGGATTCGGGGGCGAATAGACCTGTCCATGGACTCATGAGCCCAGACTCAGCGGCGTCTGAGGCCGGATGTCAGGTCCCGGCCGCTAGCTCATTAGCCTCGAACCCTGCTCGTCCGGCCTCAGTTTGCGGCTGAACCAATGAGCCTATTACGAAGCACGTCGTTCCTTTCGGGAAGTTGGTCGAGATCGAGGCTGTGGGGCGTCCACAGGTCGAAGTGCCGCCGCTGTCCTTTCCTTCGCGATCATCGCGTCGATCAATTCGAT
>CAYXDO010000346.1:0-1608 GCA_964463485.1 uncultured Myxococcales bacterium
CAAACCAAAGGGTGACCACCAGTAGGCCTCAGCTCCGACGGCGATCCCGACCCCCGCGGAGAGTGTGTCGAGCACGTTGTAGGCGACAGTCTTGATCTGCTTCCAAACACCCGGCCAAAACGAGACTGCGGCATCCAGCACACGCTCGCGAATCGACTCCACGGCGGCGCCCTCGGCGGCGATCGGAGAAGCGAGCTGCGCCCTCGGAACGTCCGCCGTTGGCGATGCCTCGAGCAGGACATCGAGGAGCTCCGACAAATCCGCTCCGACCGGAAACAGCTTGGCGATGGCATTCGGCAAACAGGTAGCCTTCGATGGGGCCCGCACAGCTTCCCGGGCGAGGCCGACGCTGAATTCGATCCTCGCTGATGCATCAAGCGTTGATAACAAGGCAATGACGCGCTGGGTGCACAAATAGTCACCAAAGCACTCCTCGCGAACCCAGCCCAACAACTCTCGGCGCGCGCGTGGCCGCTCGAAAATCACTGACAACAACGCCGGGCATGTCAGCGAAAACTGATTGCGCCGAACGTTCCGCCGCCCCAAGTCGAACAGGAGATCATCCGGGAGCGCTCTCGCCCGTTCGACGAGCTCCGCATCTCGCGGATGAGTCTCCAGGCTCTCGAGATCGAGGATCTCCAGAATGGCCTTCAGCTCGGGCTCCAGCCGCTCGACCTCAGCCGGATCGAGCCCACCGAGCGGGTCTTGCGAAAATCGCCCTACCCACCACGAAAAACCAGGCGCTTTCGCCAGGCTGTTGCGAGCGGCCGTTCGAACCTCGGCGTCGGGATCGTCGAGCAAGCTCGATAGGATTTCGTAGCCGACCGGATCTGAAGGCGGAGTGTGTTGCGCCAGCGCCAAACGAACGGAGGCGATGCTGTTGCTCAGCCGTTGAAGGTCGGGGTGTAAAGGCTCTCCGAGCCGCGCGAGGTCCGTGACTGCTTGAGCGACGATATGTTGGACGTGCGTTTCATTGTCGGAGAAGGAGGTGAAGGCAGACAAACATCGGTCGACGATCGGTAGGAGGTTGGGATCTTCGAGATCTCCGGCGATCCTCGCGGCGAGCTTCATGGCCGTCATCGCCGAGCCAAACGCAGGCGCGTCGGCGCGCTCGACGAGCCATGAATCGTTGGATGCGATTCGGTCCAACATCGCGTCCGCTTGATCGACCAAACGTCGAAGCTCTTCGGGAGTGCAAATCACGGGGAGCACGACAGATGAATGGCAGAAGATCCGACTCGAATGAACCCAAATTTACGAGTTTTCCGAGCGCGCTGCCGAGAGCATGCTTCAGCATGCTTCGAACACTTCGAGTGTTCCGAGCAACCTGCCGAGAGCATGTTGCGCTTGGACTGGAGTCCATCTAGCAGCCTGCTGTCGTGTCTCGCGTTCTTTGAGACTATCGTCTCGCGCACTTTGATATTTTCGTAAATCGGAGGAAGTCCTTGTTGCTGAAGGGGGCGAGCAGGATTTCGACGGCGCTTTTAGTTCGCGTTAGAAAGGTGACGGCCGGCCGAGGATCTTCGGCGCATGCCGTTCGACAAGCGTAGCCAAACACGCTCCACGAACCACGCAATCCGGAAATTACGAATCACGCCCCACGCCTCA
>CAYXDO010000347.1:0-1534 GCA_964463485.1 uncultured Myxococcales bacterium
TCGTCCCCGCAGTCAGCGGCGTGTGAGTCACTCCGGCCAGCGCATCGCAGCCATCCAGCGTGCATGAGTTGCCGTCATCCACCGTCGGCGCAACGCCGTTCGCACAGGCGCCCGCGCCATCGCAGGTCTCGAGCCCGTCGCACGCGTTTCCGTTCGAGCAGCTCGTCCCCGCAGTCAGCGGCGTGTGAGTCACTCCGGCCAGCGCATCGCAGCCATCGAGCGTGCAGGCGTTGCCGTCATCCGCCGTCGGCGGCGTCCCACTCCCGCACGCGCCAGCGCCATCGCACGTCTCGAGCCCGTCGCAGGCGTTCCCGTTCGAGCAGCTCGTTCCTGCGCTCACCGGTGCGTGCGAACAAACGCCGCTCACACACTGGTCCGCCGTGCATGAGCTCCCATCGTCGCACCCAGCCGCGCAGCCGTCGCCGAGCCCGTCCTCGAACGTCAGGAGTGCCTGCTCCCCGAGGACCACGTCTCTCGCAAACACGGCGCCCCGAATGACCACCTTCTGCCGAGCGTGCACCGTGCCGTTGGGCGAGATCACGATCGCCTGAACGGACGCCTTCTCGCCGAACACGGCGGCCTCGGGATGGGCGTTGATGCCGCCGCTCGAGCCATTGATACCGCTGACTTCGATCCGAAAATCATCGGCCGACAGACCCAGCCCCGTCTCCGGACCGAGAAAGCTCTTCGATCCGGGTAACAGACGCCGCCCGATCCTGAGGGTCACACGCCCGAGCCCGACGACGCGGGACTCCTGGCCGACGTCCAACTCACCGAAGACATACTCACCCGGCGGCAGCCGGAGCTCGCTGCCTTGGCGCAGCGTGACCTTGTCGAACCCCGCGCCCGAGGTGAGCGTCATCGTGAGGCCCTGGCCCACCGTCAACACGCCCGAGGGCACGGCCGGCGCGTCGATCGAAGGCACTGACGGCATGCCCGACGGAAACGGACCCAGCACCCCTCGCGACTGCCCGTCGTCGACCAAGGAGTTGGTTTGAACGTCCCCCACGATCGAACCTTGCCGGAGCCGAACCGAGTCCGCGAGGATCGAGTGGGTCACGGAGGTGCGCGCGGACTGGCCGACGACCACCCTCGCGTCATCCGCCAAGACAGCGGTCGGACCAGTGCCGTGCACGCCGAGGTCGCCACCCACCACCTCGGACTTCGAACGAAGCCACACGCTGTTCTCGGCGAGCAACGCGAAGTCTCCGAGGCTCGGCGCGGGATTCAATGCGGACGCGGACTCGGCGACCCCCACGCGGCGATTCGACTGCTCAGGTAAATCGGAGTGACAAGCGGCGAGGATGAACGCGACTGCTACCCCCCCCCTGTTTACCCGCCGGTTAGCAACGCGTCTCCCGATATCCATGGCTGCGCAAACTACGCTCGTCCACGCGCAAGCGCAAGGACCCTTCCGCCCCACTCGACTGCTAGCCTCCGGGACCAAACGTGCACGGGTCGACTCACACGACGCATCAAGCTCGCACGGACACGCATCAAGCTCGCACGGACACGCATCAAGCTCGCACGGACA
>CAYXDO010000348.1:0-1519 GCA_964463485.1 uncultured Myxococcales bacterium
CGGGCTCTGGTAAGCCTGGCGCGGATCCGAAGTTGAACACTCCGCTCGGGTCGCCCCGGCGTCCCTTTGGAACAGCGAGCGTGTCGATGAATTCGCGCACACCGCCGAGCGGGTCATCCAGGTCGATGCCGCGAAATCGTGAGTACATCTGATTGATGTCCCGGACGAACAGCGAGCTCCGCTCGGCCTGAGCTCGAATGAGCTCCTCCCGACGAGCATCGACTCGCCCGAACGGCCGAGTTGTCACCGCGGCTTGCGTGCTCTTCGAGGTCGCGAGACTCGGCAGCGATCGGCCCGTCGGCCTCGACGGCCACGTCGAGACCTTCGCCGCGCGTTGAGTTCGATCGGCGATCCATCGGCGAAGCGCTCGCGTTCAACCCCAAACTCACTGCAGCACTTCCTCCCACTTGATGGACCCCAACACGCTGTTGGCCGCGGTCGCGTTCACCGCCATCGCCATTCCGGGTGGAAGGATCAGCCGACCTCCCACCTCGTCGACGTACGCGGGCGGCGTAACCGCTCCGGCCGCGAGGATCGAACCCAGCGGCCGCGCGGGAATGGCCGCGTTGGACCAGGTCGCGGCGCTGAACGGAACGCCCCTGGCCGTTTGGTACGGGCCCCCGACGTAGGCGTTTCTCACGTTTCCGGCCGTGACTCCCGAGACCGTGTTGATCGGCTGAGAAATCACGGTCGCCATCGTCACGGCCACTGCCGGCGCGGCCGTGAAGCATATCGCGATCTCGAGCACGACGAGATTCACGCCGGAACCCTTCGGATTGTAGAGCCCGAACGTCGGGGACGTTCCCTGCAACGACGCGCTGACTTGCAAGGTGATTCCAACGTTGGAGATGTAGAAGAAGCTGCGGCTGCTCTGCGCGGGGTCTTGATAGGGAGCGCGTGTTGTGGATGAGTCTAGCTCTAGCATGGCGGACAGAATGAACGGGCCCAAGCGCCGGCGAAAACCGCTGGCCTGCGTATGCGCACTACGCCGAGAAACGTAGCTTCGGGTGCGAGGTGCAACGGTGGCACGGTCTTCCTCGACGACGACCAAGCGGCTCGGGTCTCGGCGAACCGTCAGGCTCGACGTGAGCGTGGTGGCCGCGACAAAATTGAGACTTTTGCGGGCGATGAAAGAGGGTACGTTTCGCTTGGGCCTCCACTCCTGCGTCGCCGTGATTCACCTCGAGGCGCCCGCGCTCCGGGAGCGGCCGACGACGTAGACTCTCTCGTGACTCACTTTGCTCCCCTGCTCCTGGCGCGAACTCAGCGCAACGTCGTGGTCCGCTTGCCTGAAATCTCCACGTCGGGGATGGCGCGGATAGACTTTGCCTTCGAACCGGATCCGGCGCGAAGCGCGGATCGAGAACGGCTCGGCCTGCTGGGACGGATGACTTTGGAATCGTGTCTCATCGAAGTCTTCCATCACGAGCTGCCCAAGGTCGGGATACGCTGTTCATGCGTCTATTCGGGTCGGGCCGAGCGCTGAAGACGGCGCTCGGAGAGCTGCGGAAGCTGGACC
>CAYXDO010000349.1:0-1515 GCA_964463485.1 uncultured Myxococcales bacterium
CCGAAGTGCCAGTCGCTCGCCCAGGCCGAATGGATCGAGCAGCGCAAGGTGCGCGCCCGAGCGAATGTAATCCAGCGTGTCCTTGGTTCCCTCTTCGTCCTCGAAGTTGTAGGCGAGTAAGGACAGCATGCGCTTGCGGATCGTATTCGCCGACTCCCAGGTCTCGGCGCTCACCTTGGCATTCGAGTTCGTTGCCTGCGCGCTTCGAGTGCCTCCCGGCGTAGAGAGCGCCACTCGCGAGGTCTTGACGTGCTGTTCGTGAAGTGCGACTCTGTGCGCCGGGTCGGGAGCCGTGAAAAGAAGCCAAAGCAAAACCAGCCGTCTTCTCGTGTGCCTGCTTGGCGTGGAGGCTGGCTGTAGTGACTCGGGAGATAAGTCACTACCCCCCCCCTACATCAAGCATCTCCTACTCAGGATTGAGCGCCGCACCCAGCTTATCTGATTTTGTGCTTTTTGCGGAAAATAGCGCGTGTCTGAGGCAAGGGGCTTCGGTTCGAGGAGGGGACGTCGGCGTGATTCGGCGAGGGCCGGGTCAGCAGTTGTGTGACGATGCCGCTCTGGTGTTGGGTCAGTCCGCGAGCGTGGACGCGACCCACGACCTCGCGGCTCACACCGTGCGACTGCGACAACGTGCCGCGGCGGGAGACATCTACACGACAGCGCTGACGACCGGCTCCGGTGGCGAAACTTTTGGTCAGGTCCACCCGTTTCCGGCGAGTCTGCCATCTCTCCCAACACTCTCCACGGTCGCACCTGGAGCTCAGGACCTCACTCTTCCTCAGAATTCGCGCCAACGACTGTCGCCCGGCGCCTACGGCCAGGTCCAGCTACGACAACGCGCGGTGGCCGAGCTCGACGGCGGAAGCTACCACTTCGCGGAGCTCGATCTTGGCGAAGAGTCTCGGGTCGAGGCGTTCGGACCGGTCGAGGTCCGAATTGCCGGCAGGCTGTCGCCGGGGGCCAAGAGCTTCCTAGGAGCGGCTCCCGGTGGAAGTTTGACTGCAAAGGACTTTCGTCTGGAGGTCCACGGCGAGAATGGAGCGAGCGGGAATCTCGACGCCAACCCAGAGGCCGCGACGTTCGGTGAACGAGCGACGGTGCGCGCGTTGGTCCTCGCAGCGAATGGGACGCTCCGCGTCCGGCGAGACGCGTCCATCCGCGGAGTCCTCTTCGGCCGCGACGTGGAGCTCGGCCAAGACGTGAGCTTGGTGTTCGAAGACGGCTGGAACCAAGCGCCGGTCGCTCACGCGGGCGGGCC
The DNA here is from genome assembly GCA_964463485.1 of uncultured Myxococcales bacterium. Classification (GTDB taxonomy): domain Bacteria; phylum Myxococcota; class Kuafuiibacteriia; order Kuafuiibacteriales; family Kuafuiibacteriaceae; genus CAYXDO01. Next base: position 1,259 of record CAYXDO010000349.1, read on the forward strand.
CTACTCGGGTAATGAGGGCCGGCCGATCGCACTCTCGGCGATGGGCTCCACCGATCGAGAAGGCGGCCCGATGAGCTTCGCCTGGGACCTCGACGCGGACGGTGTCTTCGATGACGCGACCGGCGCGGAGCCTACTCACACGTTCCCCAATGACGGCGCCTACCCAGTCGCGGTGTTGGTGACCGACCCCTTTGGCGCCACCGACACCGCCACGAGCGTCGCGAACCTCGCGAACGTGAGCCCCACGGCGAACGCCG